>NZ_JBUZNO010000006.1:0-260869 GCF_055326245.1 Tessaracoccus luoxuelianae | reverse complement strand
AACTCCAGCTCAGGTGGAATCGTCTGGTGCCCGGTTCACGCGTCGTGCGGCGGTTCAGCAGGCGGGGCGAGCTGGATCGGCCGGGTCGAACGGGCCGGTCGGCGGGTCGGAGGCGGCTGTCAGGCCCGCCGGGGCGCCGGATTGATGGCGTCCCCGGACCAGCTCATGTTGTCGTCCACACCAACCTCGAACGCCTCAAGAGCGGGATCGGCGAGAACGACGTCCGCGACCGCGCGCTCGCAGCCGAGCAGCGTGAAGCCGAAGTCGATCTCGGTGGCCAGACACCAGACGTGGTCGTCCGGCCATACGAGGTTCGCCGACTGCCCGAAGCTCTCGTCCTCGACCCACGTCTCGTGCGCGGCCAGGGGCGCCCGGAACAGGTGGTAGCGCCGGTGCGGCAGGGCCAACACCGGCTCGGCACCCCCCGGGACCCGGCTCGGCACCGGGACCTCGTAGGTCATCAGATCGGGGTGGTGCGCCTCGACCGCGCCGCCTCCCCAGAACCCGTAGCCCTCCCACACCGCGTAGGTCACGTCCCCAGACGCCTGCAGGTGCGCGACCAGCGCGTCGTGGTCGGGGCGCGGGAGATGGCCATCCGGCGGCCACAGGTTCGGGTGGCGCAGGGTGTCGAACATGTGGCTCCACTGCGCCAGGGGATGCAGGACGCGTCCATTGGACGCCGCGATCTCCCGCCAGCGGCGTCCGTCCGGCAGGGGGTGCAGGACCCGCACATACGCCGCGAAGCCCGTCGGCACCATGGCACCCACCGGAACCCCAGCCGGTCCCCACGGCAGCAGCCGGGGCGCGAGCCAAGCCGACAGGGCGGCGTCCGTCGTGTGGCGAGGCAGGGCCATACCGCAAGGGTAAGGCCGTAGCGCCCCACTCCTGATGTGCGGGAACGGGGCCACCCGCTCGTTGCGGACAGCGTTCAACACGAAGGCATACCGCGCTGCGGCAAGCGGAGCCGACACACGACCCTCGCGCAACCCGCGGCATGTGCGGATGTAGGTCGCGTCACTCAGGACCACACAGTAAGTCGCTACCGCTCGAGAAGTGGGCGACCGGTGGGATCCCCGCCGTGGGGTGTGTCATTTCGATCTGATCGACCCCGACCAAAGGGTTCGGCGGCCGAGAATGTCCGTAGAAACGACCTCGATGGCACTTGGCCTGATCCGCGTTGGGGCCAGGGACTCAGCCCTCCGCGGCTGGCCCGAGTCCCGCGCTGCCCATCCCCAGAGATCGGCACATGTCCCCTCGATCTCCCGCAGCAAAATGTCATGGGTGTCCGGCGTCGCGTACCCCAACGCCCACAACACCACGGGGCGCTTGCCCGTCCGACGCACCTGGACGAACCCCGCCGAAACCCCCGAGAAGAAGTTCACGTCCCAGATCTCGAACTCCTCGATCGAGGAGACATCAATGCTCCTCGCAGCGACCAGACCGCGGTAAATGACCTGCGGCCCCGACTGCGACACCGACAATCCCGCGATGAAGAGCGCCCGGTAGCCGACGATCAGGGCCGGGCTGGCAACGGCCAGCCAGAGCGCGACGCTAGACACGCTGGCTCCAGGCGAGAAGGTCACCCACGTCAGAACAAGCCAGAGCACCACCGGCACCATCCACAACCAGCGGACCCACCTGAGCAACGCTGCCCGAGACCCTGCTCCGCCACTGACCATCAACGACACCCTTCTGCTGATGCCGATCCATCGTGCATCGGAACTCTACCGGCAGGCCTTGTCGCGGACCGTCTCGTATGCCCGAGACGCGGCAATTGCGCGCGTTCAGGCGGTACGGGGCTCAACCACTGTCTCAGCCAGTTGGCTGATGGGACAGGCCTCATCGAGCTCAAGGGTCGCTCCGCCGTAGACGCGGGCTCCGACCGACCCGAGCCTCCAGCGCGCGGAAAAGTCTCTCAGTGCCGCCCCCCCCCCCCACGCTCAACCCGATCACACGATCAGTAAGTACCCCAACATCCCTATTGAGACAACGAGAACGTCATGCCACAAGCTGACTTCCTCTATACCAAGCAGGTACGAAAGCCCGTTGATTACGAGGACGGTAAACAAGGCAAGTGTTGAAATGACGCTTGCCAGGATTAGCCACGGCACATCCGCCCCGAAGTAGAAGAACAACCCAGCGGCGCCGAGTGCCGTGAGTAACGTGATGCCCGTCGCAACGACGATCCAGGCCAGCGTGGCCTCGACTACATCCACGCCAAGGAGGCGGTGTTGCCGAAGGACGTCGGCTACCTCTCGGGGGCGAGTCACGAGTGCATGAACGCCAACTACTGCAAGAGTGAGCCATGGACGGCTCCGAGCAAATCGTGAACCACCGACCTTCCTCCGAGCTTGTCGACTCCCTGCCCTAGCCACGTCTATGTCCTTTTCGTCTTGTCATGGACATTGATCCTTGCGCGCCACCGAAGCGATCACAGCCCCATCTGGGCCGGTATCACACCCAGCACCGCCCTCGCCGCGGACAAGTACAGCCCCCACCTTCGATTCACGCTCAGAGACTACCGATGCCCGATTGTGTCTCGACATCCGACTCTCGGCATGACCGTGAAACCGCACAGCCATCCCTTGACACCAGCACCCGAGCAGGCGCGAACTGGGCGCCGCCGCCGCGGCAGGAGGACTCATCCCCTACTTAAGACCGGTCACCCGCCCGAGCCAGGAGCGGCGCGATCACCGTGGTGTAGAGCGGCGCCAGGGTGGGATCAGACCCGTCGAGCGCGACGACGGGATCCGACCAGCGCACGGCGTCGATCTCCGCGGCCGGCTGCACCCGGCCGAGGACCGGATCAGGCCAGCTGAATACGTGCGCGACGACGGTGTGGTCCGGTTCGTTGGCGGCGGCCGCCTCGAACAGTCCCAGGGGCTCCAGCCGGAGGGGATCCAGAACCAGGCCGAGCTCCTCCCGGACCTCCCGGGCGCCGCACTGCTCAGGAGACTCCCCCGGGTCAGGCTTGCCTCCCGGGTTCATCCACATCGACGTGCCGCGCTTGCGCACCAGCAGCACCGCGCCGGTGGGATCGCGCAGCACCACGGCCGTCACGTGGATGCATCGCTCCATGCGGCCGAGGCTACCGCGTTAGGCTGGACGGACCGAGCCGAGAGGGGGCCGACGTGGCCAAGGCACTGATCGTGGTGGACGTCCAGGTGGACTTCTGCGAGGGCGGAGCCCTCGGGGTCGACGGCGGCAACGCCGTGGCCGAGAAGACAGCAGAGCTGCTGAACGGCGATCACGGCTACCGCCGGGTGGTGGCGACGCGGGATCACCACATCGACCCGGGAGCGCACTTCTCCGACAGCCCTGATTTCGTCGACAGTTGGCCGCCCCACTGCGTGGTCGGCACCCCCGGACAGGAGCTTCATCCGGTGCTGCGGGGGTTGGCCTTCGATGCGGTGTTCGATAAGGGCTCCTTCGCGGCCGCGTACTCCGGCTTCGAGGGCACCATCGGGGGCGAGGACGACGGGATCGGACTGGCGCGGTGGCTGGGCCTGCACGGCATCACTGCGGTCGACGTGTGCGGCATCGCAACCGACTACTGCGTGCGGGCCACCGCCATCGACGCGGCGCGCGAGGGGTTCGACACCATGGTCCTCGGCGGGTTGGTGGCAGCCGTGCACGCGGAGAGAGTGGCCCGCGTCGTCGACGAGCTGGCCGACGAGCGCGTGGCCTGGGTGGGCTGAGGTCGCCCCGATCAGCTCTGGACGTACTTGATGAGGTACTCCTGCTCCGTCTGCAGCTGGTCGATCCGGCTCTTGACGATGTCGCCGATGCTGACGATGGCCACGAAGTGCCCCTCCTGCACCACAGGCATGTGGCGGGTTCGGAACTCGGTCATGGCCGCCGCCACGCTGGCGATGTCGTCATCCGGGACGCACACGTGCACGTCGCGGTCGAGGATCTCGCCGATGGTGGCCTCCAGGGCCGCGGCGCCGCGCTCCCCAAGCGCCCGCACCACGTCCCGCTCGCCGGCGATGCCGGTGACCGTCTGGTCGTCGTCGGTGATGACGACGGCTCCGATCCGGTGCTGGGTCATGAGTTTCACGAGGTCCGCGACGCTCTGGTCAGAGCGGGCGGTGATGACAGTGGAGCCCTTGCTGGCGATGACGTCGTTGATGCGCATGGCTCACGGTATCGCCGCCGGAGGGGCCGGCGGTAGCAATTCCACCGAAAGTTCCGGCTCGGCTACCACCCTTGCGGAACGGCTTCGCGGCCGGACTCCTCAAGGTCGTCGATGCTCTGATCCATCTCGAATGCAGGCAGAGCGGAGGCCGGGATGTTGACGATCTTGGCCGGGACACCCGCCACCGTGGTGTGCGGAGGCACATCGTGGAGCACCACGGAGCCTGCGCCGATCTTCGCCCCTTCCCCCACGCGGATGTTGCCCAGCACCTTCGCGCCGGCGCCGATCATCACCCCTCGGCCGATCTTGGGGTGACGGTCGCCGCCCTCCTTGCCCGAACCGCCGAGGGTGACCTCGTGCAGCATCGAGAAGTCGTCCTCCACCACGGCCGTCTCGCCGATCACGACGCTGGTGGCGTGGTCGAACATGATGCCCTTCCCGATCCGGGCACCGGGGTGGATGTCGACGGCGAACACCTCTGAGATGCGGCTCTGCAGATAGAGCGCGAGCGGCTTCCTGTCATGCATCCAGTAGAAGTGCGCCACCCGGTAGGCCTGGATGGACTGGAAGCCCTTGAAGTAGAGCAGCGGGTTGGCGTAGCCGGGGCACGCGGGGTCCCGGCTCACGACGGCCTGCAGGTCCGCGCGGATGGCACGCTGAATGCACTCGTCGTCGAGGATCACGTCGTGGATGATGTCGCGCAGGCTGAGTGCCGGCAGCGTCGTGTTGTCCAGTTTGGCGGCCAGAATCAGGCTGAGCGCGTCCTCCAGGTCCGGCTGGCTGAGAACCACGGTGTGCAGGAATCCGGCGAGCAGCGGCTCGTGGGCGGCCGCCTCGGCGCACTCGGCCTTGATCGACTCCCAGATCTGGTCGTCGGAGACGATGCGGGTCGGATCCATGGGGAACTCCTTGTGTGGTCGGACGTCTGCCAACGTTACCCACCCCGCGCCTTTGGCAGGGATCAGTCCGCTGACGGCGAACCTCCGGGGCTCCTGGAGGGTTGAGGGACGCTCTCGGGTGGCAGGGTGATCGTGACCGAGCCCGATTCGAGGTCCAACGGTTCCGGCCCCGGGGCCCCCTTGTCGGCCTCGACGATGAGGATCTTGTCAAGGTCGCGCTGCTGACGGACGTACTCCAATCCTGGCTGGAATATCGACATGAAGTCGGACACTGGCTCACCTCCGTGTGTGCCCCCACTGTAGGCACCGATTCGCGGCGTCACTAGTGTCCTGCGCCAGAAGTTCGTTGATGGGTGGCGATGTCCCAGGGGATGGATCGCAAGGCCGACGAGCGAAGTAGCACTTGGTTGTTCGTCGAGTGAGGAGAACGCGGCGAGGCGCCGCTGGGGGCCGTCAATCGCAGTGAATTTCTGGCGCAGGACACTAGCATGAGACGCCCCAACCCGAGGAGTCATAGTGGACCCAAGTGCCAGCATCGTCATCACCTCGGCGCTGATCTTCTACTCGATCGGCGTGTGGGGGGAGCGTCTCAGCGGACGGCTCAAGTGGTGGAATCTGGCGTTCTTCATCCTCGGCCTGATCTTCGACACGATCGGCACCAGCATGATGTTCGACTTCGTCGGGGGCATGACGTTTGATGTCCACGGGATCTCCGGGCTCATCGCGATCCTGCTCATGTTCGTCCACGCCGCCTGGGCGCTGGTTGTGCTGCTCCGCAAGGACGAGGACGCCATCAGGAGCTTCCACAAGTTCAGCATTCTCGTGTGGGCCGTCTGGCTCATCCCCTACTTCAGCCCCATGTTCTTCGCGATGGCCGGCTAGCCACCGCGCACGGGCGGCCCCGTCAGATCACGCGCACCGAGAGGACGCCCTCGATGGCACCGATCTCAGCCGCCAAGGTGTCCGGGACCGTTCCCTCGACGTCGATCAGCGTGTAGGCGAGCTCCCCACGGGACTTGTTGAGCAGGTCCGCGATGTTGAGCCCGGCGTCGGCCAGGAGCGTCGAGATGCGTCCAACCATGTTGGGGACGTTGGCGTTGGCGATCGCCAGACGACGTGTCCTCTCGTATCGGGCGAGCACCGCGTCGGGGAAATTCACGGAGTTGCTGATGTCGCCGTTTTCCAGGAAGGCGCGCAGCTGTGCGGCGGCCATCACAGCGCAGTTGTCCTCAGCCTCTCCCGTCGACGCGCCGAGATGCGGCGTCGCGACGACCGCGGGATGACCGTTGAGCCGCGGCGAGGGGAAGTCGCAGATGTAGCCGCGCAGCTTGTGCCGGTCCAGGGCATCGACGACGGCCTCCTCGTCGACGATGGCCGCGCGCGAGAAGTTGAGCAGTAGCGCCTTGGGCTTCATGAGGGCCAGCCGGTCGGCGCCGAGTAGGCCACGCGTCCCGGCGACGAGGGGGATGTGGAGCGAGACGGCGTCCGAGCGCTTGAGGACCTCCTCGAGCGAGGTTGCCTGCTCAACGGTGGCTGACAGCTTCCAGGCGTGGCCCACCGTGATCTGGGGGTCGTACCCCAGCACGCGCATTCCCAGCGCCGCGGCGGCGTTGGCCACCTGGACGCCGATCGCGCCGAGTCCGATCACGCCGAGAACGCGCCCGGGGAGCTCGAAGCCGACGAACGCCTTCTTGCCCCTCTCGACGGCGTCCTCGACCTCCTCCGGGGTCCCCGTGAGGGAACGGCTGAACTCCACGGACTGCACGATGTTGCGCGCCCCCGCCAGCAGACCGGCCAGGACGAGTTCCTTGACCGCGTTCGCGTTCGCACCGGGGGTGTTGAAGACCGGCACGCCGCGGGCGCTCAGGTCTGCAACTGGCACGTTGTTGGTCCCGGCGCCGGCTCGCGCCACCGCGATCACCGACGCCGGGATCTCCCGGCTGAAGAGGTTGGCGGACCGCACGAGCAGCGCGTCCGGGTTGGGCATGTCTGCCGCGACGACGTAGGACTCCGGAGGTAGTTGCGCCAGCCCGTGCGCGCTGATGGCGTTGAGCGTCTGGACCCGGTAGGCCACGGTCAGGCGTTCCGGCGCTCGAAGTCGGCCATGAAGCCGATCAGCGCGTCGACGCCCTCTGGCGGCATGGCGTTGTAGATGGAGGCACGCATGCCGCCCACGCTTCGGTGACCCGCGAGATTCGTCAGCCCCGCCGCGGCTGCCTCGGCAACGAACGCCTTGTCACGCTCGGGCTTCGCGGTGACGAACGGGACGTTCATCCAGGAGCGGGAGTCAGGGGCGACGGGGTTGGAGTAGAACTCGGACTCGTCGATGAAGGAGTAGAGCTTCGTAGCCTTGGCGGAGTTGCGCGCGGCCATGGCCTCGAGGCCACCGAGGGACTGGACCCACTCGAGGATGAGGCCGAGCAGGTAGACGCTGAAGGTGGGCGGGGTGTTGAGCATGGAGTCGCTGGCGGCCATCTGCGCGTAGTCCCAGATCGACGGGGTGGTGGGGCGGGCGTGGCCGACGAGGTCGTCGCGGACGATGACGACGCACAGCCCGGCCGGCCCCATGTTCTTCTGCGCGCCACCGAAGATCAGGCCGAACTTTTCGACCTCGACCGGGCGCGACAGGATGGTGGAGCTCAGGTCCGCCACGAGCGGCACTGCACCGGCGTCCGGCACGTAGGAGTACTCGACGCCACCGATGGTCTCGTTGGGTGTGTAGTAGAGGTACTTCGCCTCAGGGTTGACCGCGAAGCTCCCCGGCGCCGGGGTGGTCGTGTAGCTCGACGCTGCCTCGTCGGCGATGACGTCGACGACGAGGTCCTGCTTCTTCGCCTCGGAGATCGCCTTCTTCGTCCACTGCCCCGTGTGGAGGACGTTGATCAGGTCACCGGGTGCGGTCAGGTTCATCGGGATGCCGGCGAACTGCCCGTATGCCCCACCCTGGAGGAAGAGGACGCGGTAGTGGTCCGGCACCCCCATGACCTGGCGCATCCGGGCCTCCGCCTCGGCCGCGCAGGCGACGAAGTCCTTGCCGCGGTGGCTGACCTCGAGCACCGACATCCCTGAGCCGAGCCAGTCGGTGAGTTCGGATTGGGCCCGCTCGAGGACGGCGAGCGGGAGCATGGCAGGGCCGGCAGAGAAGTTGTAGACGCGCACGGGCCAAGTCTCGCAGCGTCGGCGCCCGATGACCGAGGGGGTCCACCGAAGCGACGTCGCCGATTCAGCCGGCTCGTTTCCGGGACCGGGTCACGCGCCGCGCAGCGAGGCAGTAGGTTCTGCGGCGTGACGAACTATTCTCAGGCGGACGAAGCAGGCTACTTCGGGCGATTCGGCGGTGCCTATCTCCCGCCGCACCTGGTGCAGCCCATCGCCGAGGTGAAGGCCGCCTATGCCGAGGCCCGCAACGATCCCGCGTTCATGGAGGAGTACGCCCACCTTCTCAAGGCCTACGTCGGGCGCCCGTCGCTGCTGCACTTCGCCGAGAACCTCACTGAGCACCTGGGCGGCGCGAAGATCTACCTCAAGCGCGAGGACCTCAACCACACCGGTTCGCACAAGATCAACCACTGCCTCGGCGAAGGCCTGCTGGCCCGTCGCATGGGCAAGAAGAAGCTGATCGCCGAGACCGGGGCAGGTCAGCACGGGGTCGCGCTCGCCACCGCTGCCGCGCTTCTGGGCCTGGAGTGCGAGATCCACATGGGTGCCATCGATGTGGCGAAGCAGCACCCGAACGTGGTGCGGATGCAGCTGCTCGGCGCGAAGGTCGTCGAGGTCACCGAGGGCGGCGCTTCTCTGAAGGAGGCCGTCGACTCCGCCTTCTCCACCTATGCGCGCGACTTCGAGGACACGTTCTTCGGCATCGGTTCCGTCGTGGGCCCGGACCCGTACCCGTCGATGGTGCGCGACTTCCAGGCCATCGTCGGCCGTGAGGCGCGGGCCCAGATGCTGGAGGCCGAGGGCCGGCTGCCCGATGCGGTCGCCGCCTGCGTGGGCGGCGGGTCGAACGCGCTGGGCCTGTTCACCGCCTTCCTCGACGACGAGGAGGTGCGCCTCTACGGCGTCGAACCGGCGGGTCGCGGTGTCGAGGTCCTGGGCGAGCACGCCGCCACCATGACCACGGGCACCGACGGCGTCCTGCACGGGATGGCCACCAAGGTGATCCAGACGCCCGAGGGCGAGCCCGCCCCCGTGCACTCCATCGCCTCCGGCCTGGACTACCCCGGCGTCGGTCCCCAGCACGCCTTCCTGAACGAGATCGGGCGCGTCACCTACGTGTCGGCCACGGATGCGGAGTGCCTCGACGCGTTCCAGCTGCTGTGCCGCACCGAGGGCATCATCCCTGCCCTGGAGAGCTCGCACGCCGTGGCGCACGCCATGCGGATGGCTCCGTCGATGCCGAAGGACGCGATCGTGCTGATCAACCTGTCAGGTCGCGGCGACAAGGACGTCGATTACGTCGCCGAGGTGTTGTCCTCCCGATAGTCGGCCGGACGTGGCTGCCGGTCATCCCAGTGTGAGCAGGATGGCCGGCATCACGACGATCGCGACCAGAATGGTCACGCTGGTGATGAACGCGCTCGTCTCCACGTCCAACCCGGCCTCTTCCGAGAATCCCGCCACCATGGACGCCACCGGGGCGAAGAGCAGCATCACCAGCACCAGCTTGATGTCGGGGGACAGCGGCAGCGTGAACCAGATTCCCAGGGCCAGGACGATCGCGAAGGTGTAGCGCAGCGCGAGGTATTTGGCGGCGCGCGTGAGCTTGCTGCGGTGCAGCCTGATCTCCAGGCCGATGCCGATCATCAGCATCGCGAGGAAGGGGTTGGCGGCCCCGACGGTGCTGGTGAAGACGATGACCGGGTCCGGTAGCGTCAGGTTGGCCGACCTCATCGCCACGAGGACGAGGTAGGTCACGAAGATGGGCGAGCTGAACACGATCCTGAGGAACGACACGACCGTGGTTCTCTTCGACTGGTCGACCATGCTCATGCCCCAGCCGTATCCCACGCCGGCGGAGGCGAGCGAGTTGCCGACGTCGAACATGGCTGTGTGGACCATCGCGGGCGCACCCATGAAGCCCGAGATGTAGGGCATCGAGAAGGCGCCGATGTTGTAGGTCCCGGAGTGGAATACGCCGAAGGCCTTGGCCCGGGGACCGTTGCGACGGTTGAGCCAGTAGCCCACGACCTGCTGCCCGAGGTTGACGACGAATCCGATCACGACCAGCGACGCGAGCGCAGGAACGAGGTCGTAGCTGTTGAAACTTGTCGCCAGCGCGCAGGGCAACGTGACCCGCAGGACGAGCTTGGAGAAGATCCCGAAGTCGGACGCCTTCACCCAGCCGAGCCGCTTGATGCCGTACCCGATGGCGACGATCAGCACCAGGGACAGCGCCTTGGTCAGGATCTCGGCCACGCGATTCTCCTCCCAGGCGGCGCCCACGAGTGTACTGAGGGTGAACCAGCGTCCGGACGCTGCCGTGCCCGACCCAGACCCCGTGGCGCGACGACGTCGACGCCAGCTATCCCAGTCAAGGAGTCAAGGTCACGCGACTGGCAGGACCAGCTTCTCCCGTTGTCCACAGGCGAAATCCACGGAGGCAGCCCTTCTCCACAGTGAGCTCTGTGGAGTCCCTGCGGGACTCTGCTTGTAGCAGGCTGCAGGCATGGGAATTCGCTACTACGCCTATCCGCTTGCACCCGAGTTCGTCGACAGGGCAACCGAGGATCCGTGGGCCTTCATGTCTGACGACCCGCTCGCCGATGCGTGGGGACCGAAGGAATCTGCTCCCGACATGTTGTATCTCGACAAGTGCTGGAGATACCTGCAGCGGTTGACTACCCCTGGTGTCGCGTGCCCGCGCATCGCGTATGACCTGTTCGAGGGCGACGTCACGCACACATCACGCGGCTGGATCCCATGGATCAAGGTCCTCACACCCGACGCGGTGAGCGAGATCTCCCGAGACCTGTCACTGCTCGACGGTGACGATGTCGACGCACTGCTCGCCCGGGATGATTTCTACACGACCCGCCTTGAAGAGGACCGCAGCTACATCAAGGAGCATTTGCGCTCTGCCCAGGCTTTCACCGCCCGGATGCAGGCGCGCGGATGGGGTTTGGTCTATCTCATCGGATGAGTCCGCTCGAACCTCACGGCTCGGCCCTCACGGACCCCCGCAGGGCACAACTTCGCGGTGGACAGGGCGTGATGTCAGCCATGATCAGCAGTCTCCGCTGGGTCCGCACTGGTGAAGCCAGGTGAGATCACCGCGAGTCCGATGGACCGGGCCGCTTCGCCGAGCCTGTGGTCATAGGTCAGCATGGCGTCGGCATCCATCCGCAACGCGGCCTCAAGGTGAAGCGCGTCGAGGGTGCGAAGGTACGCCATCGGGAGGAACCCAGCGCTCCGATAGAGGGCCCTGTCGAGGGCCGCGAGCGCCACACCATCGAGTACACGAGTCACGTCCCCCTGGTCAAGGCCTTCCCGGACGGCTAATCTGCGCAACTCGGTCTCCAGTAGGTCGCACGACACCAGCGCGCTCGCCGTGTGATCGAGCCAGTCTGCCAGCACAGTGCTCTCCGGCTGCTCGATGAGCAGCGCACCCAGAGCAGACGTATCCACGTAGACGATGTAGCTCACCGTCGCGGCCGATCCCCGCGCAGGTCATCGAGCGTCTCCCCCAGAGACCGCGTCGCGGCCTTCCGCTTAATGCCCAGTGCCGACCAGCCTCCGACCCGCCGAGCAGGCCTGGTGATCGCCAGGCCTGCCCGGGGGGCCTCTATGGGCACGATCCGGCCAACGGGCACTCCGCTGTTGGTCAGGATGAAGGAGTGGCCCTCCCCCACTGCGCGCAGCACCCGTCCGGACTCATTCCGCAGCTCGCGCTGGGACAGACTCTCCACGACAGGTTCCGACGCGCTCATGTCGCCATCGTAGCACCCGTGCTACGTTCAGGCCCGGCAGCACGTGAACTTAGGGTGCAAGCGGCGTTTCTTGACCACCCCTAGGGTCGCCCCGCCCGCCACCGTCTCGCATAGTCAATGGTGACCGCGGTGGTGATCGCCACGCCAACCCATGGCATCCAGATGCCCGCCCCGCTCCAGGTATCGGCGTGGACGATGTTGTTGAGTTCGTCGCTGCGTCTACCCGACGGCTGGAAGCTCGCACGGGCAGTGCCGTCGCCGTCAGGACTTCCATCGAGGTAGATCTGCTCCTTGACAAGGGAGCCGTCATCACTGATCCACGTCCCCACGCTGCGACACCCACGCCGGGCTGGCTCGCAGTCGGTCGCGGTGAAGGTCCCCCATAAGACTGGTTGCCCCTCAGCCGCGTCCAGCGCGGATTCAACTCCCGTGATCGCCATCAACACGGCACACGCAGTCATGATCAAGTAGAAGATGGCGTGCCCAACTCGCCTGAGCACCGCCGCTACACCCCTCCCGGATCCGTCCCAGTGCCTAGACGTTAAACCGGAACTCGACGACGTCGCCGTCGGCCATCACGTAGTCCTTGCCCTCGAGGCGCATCTTGCCCGCCGCCTTGGCCGCGGCCTCGGAGCCGGCCGCCATGAGGTCGTCGAATCCGATCACCTGGGCCTTGATGAAGCCCTTCTGGAAGTCCGTGTGGATCACACCGGCTGCCTCGGGCGCCGTCGCTCCCTTCGGGATGGTCCAGGCCCGCGACTCCTTGGGGCCGGCGGTGAGGTAGGTCTGCAGGCCCAGCGTGTCGAAGCCGACGCGCGCCAGGACATCGAGGCCGGGCTCCTCGACGCCCATCTCGGCGAGGAACTCGCGCGCCTCGTCCTCGTCCATCTCGACCACTTCCGACTCGAACTTCGCGTCCAGGAAGATCGCCTCCGACGGGGCCACCAGCTCACTCATGCGGCCCTTGAGGTCCTCGTCGCCCAGCTCGTCCTGGTCGCAGTTGAAGACGTAGAGGTAGGGCTTGGCAGTGAGGAGGAAAAGGTCCCGGAGCTCGTCGATGTCGAGGCCGGCGGCGCGGACACCCTTGCCCGATTCCAGCGCGTCCTTGGCGGCCTGGTAGGCGGCGAGCTTCGGCAGTGTCTCCTTCTTGATCCGCGCCTCCTTCTCCACCCTGGGGAGGGCCTTCTCGACGGTGGCGAGGTCGGCCAGGATGAGCTCGGTGGCGATGGTGTCGATGTCGTTGGCCGGGTCCACCTTGCCGTCGACGTGCGTGACGTCCTCGTCGTCGAAGACGCGGGTGACCTGGCAGATGGCGTCGGCCTCACGGATATTGGCCAGGAAGGCGTTGCCCATGCCCTCGCCCTGCGAGGCCCCCTTCACGATGCCGGCGATGTCGACGAAGCTGACGGTCGCGGGAATGATCCGCTCGGAGCCGTAGAGCTTGGCCAGCTGCGCCAGCCGAGGGTCCGGCACGCCGACCACCCCGACGTTGGGCTCGATCGTCGCGAACGGGTAGTTCGCGGCGAGCACGTCGTTGCGCGTCAACGCGTTGAAGAGAGTCGACTTGCCGGCATTGGGGAGACCGACGATCCCGATGGTGAGTGCCACGAGGGACGAGCTTACCGGGCCCGTGGCCCCCGACCGAACGAGCCACCCCACCCGACCCACCGCCCTAGCCGAAGCCATTCTCACCAAATTGGGCATCTTTGCGTACTGAAATTCAAACAGGTTAGGGTTCCCTTAGTCGACTCCCCATGAAACTCTGCCAAGAAGGACTGATATGAATCGCACCCGCATCCCCGGCGCCCTCTCCGCCCTCCTCTTCCTCCCCCTCGCCGCGTGCGGCGGCCAGTCCGCAGCCGAGGAACCCGCGGCGGGCGAACCCATCACCGTCACGCACACTCAGGGCGAGACCACGCTCGACGGGCCGGCCGAGCGCATCGTCGTCCTCGATCTCGGTTCCCTGGACACCGTCCGCGCGCTCGGGGCCTCCGACAACGTCGTGGGACTCACCAAGGGCGCAGCGCTCCCCGAGCCGCTCAGCGAGTTCGCAGACGAGAAGTATGCGGACCTCGGCTCCGTCGTCGAGCCTGACCTCGAGGCCATCGCCGCACTGGATCCCGATCTCATCATCGCCGGCTTCCGCACCGCCGCCCTCGTGGAGGAGCTGTCGAAGAACTTCCCGACGATCGACATCACCTTCGACGCGGAGAAGTCGTTCTACGAAGGTATCGAGTATTCGACGAACATCATCGCCAAGGCTGTGGGCGCCGAGGACGAGGCCGCCGAACAGCTCGCGGAGGTTGAGGAGGCCCTCGCGGCCGCACAGGGCAAGACGCCCGGGGGCCAGACTGCCCTCATTCTCATGACCAGCGGCGGCAAGGTGTCGGCTCAAGGCACCGAGTCGCGCTACCGAGTCCTCCACAATGAGCTGGGCTTCGAGCCCGCCATCTCCGACGTCGACGCCGAGGCCCACGGCGACGCCATCTCCTTCGAGGCCATCGCCGAGGCGAACCCCGACGTGCTGTTCGTCGTGGACCGCGACGCGGCCATCGGCCAGGAGGGCCAGGCAGCCGCACAGGTGCTGGACAACGAGTTGATGGCCAACACCACGGCCTGGAGCAACGGCGACGTCACCTACCTCGACGGTGGACGCTGGTACATCATGATCCACGGCGTGGACAACGCTGTGGAGATGCTGAGCGACGCCACGGCCACCAACTGATCGTGACGCCGTGACTGCCACCACCGACGCCACCCGGCGCACTCTGCCCGCCGGCCGCCCCCTGTCCTGGGGGTGGCTCGGCGGGCTCGGCGCGCTTCTGGGCTTGTCGGTGCTGTCGCTGTTCGTCGGCGCCGCCGATCTCTCCCCCTGGGATTTCCTCACCGGGCGCGCCACGCCCGACGACTGGCTCACCTTCACCGTTTCCCGGGTGCCACGAACTCTCGCAGTGCTGTTGGCGGGCGCATCCCTGGCCCTGTCGGGCCTCCTCATGCAGCTGCTCGTGCGCAACCGTTTCGTCGAGCCAGGCACCGTCGGCACGTCCGAGTCCGCGGGCGTGGGCATCCTGATCGCGATCCTCCTGTTCCCAGAGGCGCCGCTCGTGGTCAAGATGGTCCTTGCGATTCTGACCGCCTTGGCGGGCACCGCCCTGTTCCTGCGGCTGGTCAGATCGCTACCGCCGACGGTCCCCGTCGTTGCCGTGCCGTTGGTGGGGATCATGCTGGCCGGGGTGATCGCAGCCGGCACCACCTTCGTCGCCTACCGGCTGGAGCTCATGCAGACCATCGGAATCTGGATGCAGGGTGACTTCTCCGGCGTACTCCGCGGCCGCTACGAACTGCTGTGGCTGCTCGCGGTGCTGGGCGCCCTGCTGTGGTTCTTCGCGGACCGCTTCACCCTCGCATCCCTCGGCGAGGAGCATTCGAAGGCTCTCGGCCTGTCCTACAAGGCCACACTCAATCTGGGGCTGGGCCTGGTCGCCACGTCGAGCGCCATCACGCTGGTGGTAGTGGGAGGGATCGGCTTCGTCGGCCTCGTGATCCCCAACCTCATCGTGCTCTGGCGCGGGGACAACCTGCGGCGCAACATCGGCTGGACCGCCCTCGCGGGCGCCGGATTCGTGCTGGTCTGCGATCTCCTCGCCCGCACCCTCAACCCGCCCTACGAGATCCCCGTGGGGACGGTCTCGGGGGTACTCGGCGGCGTCGTGTTTCTCGTGCTCCTCCTCACCGGACGGATGCGCACCCGATGACCGCCTTGACCACCCCCCGAACCTCGATCGCACCGTCATTCCGGCTGCTGCTCGCGCTGGCGCTGTGCGCGGTCGCCGCCGTCGCGTTCATGACCCTCAACCTCAGCGGCGACCTCGGCTTCATTCTCGAGCTCCGCAGCCGCAAGGTGGCATCGATGATCGTGGTCGGGTGGGCCACCGGGGTAGCGACGGTGGCGTTCCAGACCGTGACCAACAACCGCCTTCTCACGCCGTCGATCATGGGGCTGGATGCCCTGTACGTGTTCCTGCAGTCGCTCCTGGTCCTGACGATGGGCGTGGCGGTCGTGGGGCAGATCGGCGCCTACCCGATGTTCGCACTCAACGTGGCGCTCATGCTGGGGGTGGCAACCCTCCTCACTGAGGTCCTGTTCGGACGGAGGAGCCGCTCGATCTACGTGGTGGTGCTGGCGGGCCTGGTGCTCGGCTCCGTCCTTCGTTCACTGTCATCGCTGATTGCTCGCGTCCTGGACCCCAGCGCCTTCACCGTTCTGCAGGACAACCTCTTCGCCAGTTTCACCGCGGTCAACCCGGAGCTGATCTGGCTGGGCGCAGCCATCGTCACCGCCGCAAGCTTGTGGCTGTGGCGACGGCGCGCGGACCTCGATGTCCTCTCCCTCGGCAGGGACGCCGCCGTCAGCCTCGGCGTCCCCTACCAGCGCACCGTCCGGGGCGTGCTCCTCGTGGCAACCCTCCTGGTCTGCGTCTCCACCGCGCTCGTCGGCCCCATTACCTTCCTCGGCCTGATCGTGGCGGCCATCGCCTACCAGATCAGCGGCACCGGGCGCCACAGCATCGTGATGCCAATGGCAGGGCTGCTGGGCGTCGGCGTGCTACTGGGCGGCCAGACCGTCCTCGAACAACTCCTCGGCCAGGCCACCGTGTTGTCGGTGGTCATCGAATTCGTCGGCGGTATCGCCTTCATCTGGCTCGTGATCCGAAAGGTACGCACATGATCAACGTCAGGAACCTCTCCAAGCGCTACGGCCGCAGCCTCGTGGTCAACGACGTGACGCTGGAACTGCGCGATGGCGGTCTGACCGCGATTGTGGGGGCCAACGGCGCTGGCAAGTCCACGCTTCTCTCGATGATCGCGCGTCTCCTCGAGGCCGACGGCGGATCGATCTCGGTGGGTGACCTGGACGTGGCGACGGCGGACTCACGAGAGCTCGCCAAGCGCCTCGCGGTGCTGCGCCAGTCCAACGATCTTCAGAGCCGCCTCACCGTCGCCGACCTCGTGGGCTTCGGGCGCTACCCCCACTCAGGCGGGCGTCTGACGGCTGACGACCGGCTCAGGATCGACGAGGCGATCGCCTGGATGGATCTTGATGATCTGCGGGACCGTTTCCTCGACGAGATGAGCGGCGGCCAGCGCCAACGCGCCTTCGTGGCCATGGTACTGGCCCAGGACACGCAGTATGTGCTGCTCGATGAGCCCCTCAACAATCTCGATGTGGCCCACGCCCACGCCATGCTGCAGACGCTGCGGCGGGCCGCCGACGAACTGGGCAAGACAGTGGTGATCGTGGTCCACGACATCAACTACGCGGCCTGCTGGGCGGACCAGATCGTCGCGATGAAGGACGGCCGGGTGATGGCCGTCGGCTCCCCGCAGGAACTGGTGCGCCCGGACGTGCTCCGAGACGTCTTCGACCTGGAGATCGAGGTGACGCAGTTCCGGGGACGCCCGATCGCGCACTTCTACCTGCCGGTTCCGCTGTGCACGTCGTGCCACCGTTCCTCGCGGGACGGCTGCTGCCTCGATGGCGCCCCAACCAGACCCGTCTCCCTGACCCTCGGCGCCCGTTCCGGCGCAGCCTGACTAGGCGCCGGCCCAGTACGCCGCGACAGCGCGGGCCAGGAACCACGGGTCCTCCACTCCGCACAGCTCCCGGGCCGAATGCATGCTCAGCAGGCCCACGCCCACGTCGACGGTGGTGATACCCAGCCTGGTGGCGGTGATGGGGCCGATGGTGGAGCCGCACGGCACGGCGTTGTTGGACACGAACGGCTGGGTGGGCACACCCGCGGCGGCGCAGGCCCGCAGCCAGATGGCGGCACCGACGGCATCAGTGGCGTAGCGCTGGTTGGCGTTGATCTTCAGAAGCGGACCGCGGTTGGGCAGCGGCCGGTTCACCGGGTCGTGGTGGTTCGGATAGTTGGGGTGCACGAGATGCCCGGTGTCGGCCGAGACACAACTGGAGCGGGCGAACATGGCACGCGTCTGGTCAAGGCCAAGGCCGAAGCCGGCAGCGATCCGCTCCAGCACGTCCTGCAGCACGGGCCCGCCGGCTCCGCTGGTGGTGGCCGAGCCCACCTCCTCGTGGTCGAAGGCGACGAAGACCGCGACGTCTGCGCCGGCCTCGGCCGAGCTGATCGCTGTGAGAGCGGCATGCGTGCAGGCCAGGTTGTCCAGCCGGCCCGAGGCGAGGAACTCGCGCTCGACGCCGATGACGGCCGGGCGTTGCGTGTCGAAGACGAAGAGATCGTGCAGCGCCACGTCACCGGGCGCGATGCCCGCCAAGGCGCAGAGGTGCTCGATCAGCGACTGCTTCAGCTCCACGGCCACGATGGGCTGCGTCCCGGTCTGCTTGTCCAGGGTCAGCGACTCGTTTGCCCCGCGGTCCAGATGGATCGCGAGCTGAGGGATGCGGGCGACGGGACCTGTGCGCACGAGGTGCACGGCACCGTCGAGTGTGGTCAGGCGGCCCGCGATGCCGAGGTCACGGTCCAGCCACGAGTTCAGCAGGGGGCCGCCGTAGACCTCGACGCCAAGCTGAGTCCATCCAGCGCTGGACAGGTGCGCGCCGGGCTTCAGCTTGAATCCCGGTGAGTCCGTGTGTGTGCCGACGATCCGGAACTCGGCCTCGTGCCCCAGCGTGTCCGGGGACACCCACGCCACGACGGCGCCGTCGCGTACCAGGAACCGCCGGCCACCGACGTCCGACCATGGGCGGCGGGCGTCGACCTCCACGAACCCGGCCAGCCTCAGCTGCGCTGCGATCTGATCCGCGGCATGGAAGGAGGTGGGCGAGGCGACGACGAAATCGGTCAGCTGATCAACGTGGTCCTGGGCTGAAGCGAGCATGGCCCTACGGTAGCCGCGGAATCGGAGGCCGGTTCCGGGCCCCCGGCCGGAGTGGCTGACGGAAATTGTCGGTGGCCCCTGATTGAGTGGACGCATGGACCTGATCGCTCTCCTTCTGAGCCTCCTCACCCTCGTCGCGGGCGCCGCCCTCGGGTACGTCGTCGGGCGCCGTCACGCCGCCTCGGACTCGGGCAGGCGGGCCCGCGCGGACGAACAGCTGGCCCTCTCTGACGCGCGGCAGGAGGTGTCGCGGGCGTGGGCCGAGGCCAGCCGTGCGCGGGAGGAGTCGGCCGTGGTGAAGGCGGAGGTGGCTCAGCACCTGGCCGAGAAGGCGGACCTGCGCACCGCTGCCGTGGACGCGCAACGCCTTCTGGCAGAAGTCCGCGGGGAGACCGCGGCTGTCGAGGCCCGTGTGGCGGCGCTCTCGGCCCAGCGGGACGCTGCGATGGCGCGCGCTGAGCAGCTCGCGGCAGACCGGGAGTCGCTCCTGGACCGCTTCAAGGTGCTCTCGGCGGAGTCCCTGGAGCGTCAGGGCAGGCAGGCCGATGTGGTGGCCGATGCCCGGCTCAAGGCGACCGAGCAGCTGATCACCCCATTGACCGATGGTCTGCGCCAGCTGCAGGAGCGGCTGCAGTCCGTGGAGAAGGACCGCGTCCGGATGGCGGCGGAGCTGGGTGAGCAGGTGCAGGCGGTGCGGCTCTCCGGGGACGCCATCCGCCGCGAGACCGTCAGCCTGAGCAACGCGCTGCGCACGCCTCAGGTGCGCGGGGCCTGGGGAGAGCGCAGCCTGAAGCGCATCGTCGAGATCTCGGGTCTCACCGAGCGCTGTGACTTCGACTCCCAGGCCACCTATACCTCGGACGACGGCCGCTTCCGGCCGGACATGCGGATCAATCTCCCCGCGGGCAAGGTGATCTTCGTGGATTCCAAGGTGCCGCTGAGCGCAGCCCTGGAGGCCTATAACACCGAGGACGAGGAGGCGCAGAAGGCGCACTTCAAGACGTTCTCCGCCCACGTCCGCAAGCACATCGACGACCTCTCGGGGAGGCACTACTGGCAGCTGGATCTCGGCTCGCCGGAGTTCGTGGTCCTCTATCTGCCCTCCGACGAGTTCTACCGCCTGGCGCTGGAACAGGAGCCGGCCCTGCATGACTACGCCACGCGCCGCCAGATCGTCCTGGCCTCGCCCGGGCTGCTCATCCCGCAGCTGCAGATCGTCGCCAACGGGTGGCAGCAGGTGTCGCTCGCGGAGACGGCCGGTCAGGTCTCCAAGCTGGGGCGCGAGCTCTACGACAGGCTTGCCACGCTGGGCCAGCACTTCGACAAGCTGGGACGGTCCCTCGGCAGCGCCGTCCAGCACTACAACAAGGCGGTCGGCGCCGTGGAGACCCGGGTCATGGTGTCGGCTCGCCGCTTCCGCGAGCTGGGGGTCACATCGGAGGAGATCGCGGATCTCGCGCCGGTGATCGAGACCCCGCGCCAGATCGCGGTGCCGGAGATGCTGGAGTTCGACGAGCTGCGCAGCCTCGAGCGCAGCACCGTCGCAGACGACGCGGATCTGCTGGACGGATCCGCCGTGCGCCAGCTGCGTCGACGCACCGGCACCGCAGATTCGTGAGCCTCACCGCAGCGTGGGCGAAGGGCTGGGCGCCACGCTGACCGTGGGGCTGGGAGCCGGGTCGTCTCGAGGTGCCCACGGCCTGGCCAGCAGGACCCCGGCCACCAGCCCCAACGCCACCAGGGCCAGCGCGCGGGTGAGGATGAGGGTCCAATCGGGCCCCTGCTCCGCCACCTCCGGCTCGATGGGCTCCGGGGGCACCTGCGCTGCCGCCATCCATCCATGCTGCCATCCTGTTGGCCCATCCGGCCCCAGACCGCGACAATGAACAGATGAGCGCCCTGTCAGACCTCGCCGTCCAGATCCCTGCCGCCGTGGACAGGCTTGGCCGGATCGCGCACCGCACCCCGGTGCAGCTCAACGCGCGCCTGTCGAGGGCCACCGGATCCGAGATCTGGGTCAAGCGTGAGGACCTGCAGCCGGTCCGCTCCTACAAGCTGCGCGGCGCCTACAACCTCATGGCCCAGCTAAGCGAGGCCGAGAAGCGTGCCGGCGTGGTGTGCGCCTCGGCGGGCAATCACGGCCAGGGCGTGGCGTTCTCGGCAGCGGCTCTGGGCATCAAGGCCACCGTCGTGGTCCCGCACACCACCCCGAGGCAGAAGCGCCAGCGCATCCTCGAGATCGGGCACGGGTTCGTCGAGCTGGTGCTCCACGGCGCCAGCTACGACGACGCCTCAGACGAGGCCGCCCGCCTTGCCGGGGACGGGAAGGTCCTGGTGCCCGCCTTCAACGACCAGCGCACGGCCGCCGGGCAGGCCACGGTGGTGGTGGAGGCCTTCGAGCAGTTGGGGTTCGTGCCGGGGGTGGTGGTGCTGCCGGTGGGCGGCGGCGGTCTCCTCGCCGGCGCGGCCGCGTGGCTGCGCACGCACCATCCCGAGGTGCGGATCATCGGGGTCGAGCCTGAGGGGGCACCGTGTGTGGCCGCCGCCATCTCGGCCGGGCGCCCGGTGACACTCCACGACATCGACACCTTCGTCGACGGCGCGGCCGTCAAGCGGGTCGGCGACTTCACGTTCGAGGTGATCCAGGAGGCGCGCGTCGAGTTGGTGCGGGTGCCCGAGGGACAGGTGTGCTCCGAGATGCTGGAGTTCTACCAGGTCGACGGCATCATCGCCGAGCCGGCCGGGGCGCTGGCCGCCGCGGCCCTGCCCAGTGGCGGCGTGGGTCCCAGGGTGCAGATCCCCAGCGGCTCGCGCGTGCTGGTGCTGCTGTCCGGGGGCAACAACGACGTGTCCCGCTACGCCGAGGTGGTCGAGCGGTCCCTCATCCACGAGGGTCGCAAGCGCTACTTCCTCGTCGACTTCCCCCAGCAACCTGGCGCGCTGCGCATGTTCCTGGATTCGGTGCTCGGCCCAGACGACGACATCACCTACTTCGAGTACGTCAAACGCAACAACCGCGACACCGGGCCGGCCCTGGTGGGCGTGGAGCTGGGAAACCCCGGCGACTACCGCTTCCTGGTGCAGCGGATCGACGAATGCGGCATGACCGCGGAGGAAGTGGCCTACGACAGCCCGTTCTTCCGCTTCCTCACCTGAGCGTCCTGCGTCAGTGCTTGACGGCGCGCTTCAGGTCCTTGCGGAGCTCCGGCGGCAGCGCGAACTGAAGCGTCTCCTCGGTCAGGCGCTCCTCCACCGCGGGCGGGAAGCCCATGGACTCGAGGTACTCCAGCACCCCGTCGACGAGCAGCTCCGGCACGGAGGCACCCGAGGTGACGCCCACCGAGTGGACGCCCTCCAGCCAGGCGGGATCGATCTCCGAGGCGTTGTCCACGCGGTAGGAGGCCTTGGCGCCGGCCTCGAGCGCCACCTCGACCAGCCGCACGGAGTTCGACGAGTTCTGCGAACCCACCACGATCATCAGGTCACACCCGCGCGAGATCTGCTTGACCGCCAGCTGCCGGTTCTGCGTGGCGTAGCAGATGTCATCCGACGGCGGGTCCATGAGCAGCGGGAACTTTTCGCGCAGCTTGCCCACTGTCTCCATGGTCTCGTCCACGGACAAGGTGGTCTGGCTCAGCCACGCCACAGATCCGTGCTGGGGAAGCTCCACGGAGGCCACGTCCTCAGGCGACTGAACGAGGATGGTCTGCTCCGGCGCCTCACCCATGGTGCCTTCGACCTCCTCGTGGCCGGCGTGGCCGATGAGGAGGATCTGGGTACCCTCGGACGCGAAACGCCGGGCCTCGTGGTGCACCTTCGTGACCAGCGGGCAGGTGGCGTCGATGGTCTTCAGGCCCCGGTCCGCGGCTTCGGTGTGCACCGCGGGAGACACGCCGTGGGCGGAGAAGACGACGGTGGCGCCGGTGGGCACCTCGTCGAGCTCCTCCACGAAGATCGCGCCTCTGGCTTCCAGGGTCTCGACCACATGCTTGTTGTGCACGATCTGTTTGCGCACGTAGACGGGCGGCCCGTACAGATCAAGCGCCTTCTCGACGGTGATGACGGCGCGATCCACACCGGCGCAGTACCCGCGGGGGGCTGCGACGACGACGCGCTTGATGGCCGGGGCAACGCTAGACATGCCAACCAGTCTAGGTGGTGCTCCGCCGGTACCCTAGCGGCATGGATTCCCCCCAGCTCCACGCCGTCGGCTTCGATGCCCCATCCCTGGACCAGCTCGTCGCGTCCGCGTTCAGCGCGGGCGTGCGCGGAGTGGACACCGCGCCGGGCTTCGACCTGGTAGGGACGTACACGGACCCGAGCGGTGCCCGCCTGTGCTTCGTCAAGCGGGAGGGGCAGGGGGTCAGCACGACGGGGGCGCTTGCCTCGGAATCGCGCTACCGCGCCCAGGTGGTTCGGTTCTCGGACCTGCTGGCGCGGGTGGCGCTGTACGGGACCCACGCGCCTGGGCCGCTGCTGGCCCAGTTCGTGGCGCTGGTCGACGACCCCGTCGCCTATCCGCAGCACGAGCTGCGCGCCGGCGGCCAGTACACCGTGATCGAGTCGTTGCGCGTCGCGGCGCTGGCGATCGAGGTCACGGTCTACGAGGATGCTGCCGCGTTCGAGGCCTCCCCGGAGGCTGCTCCCGGAGGCGACCTCCGGATCCCCGCCGACGCGCTGATCTCCCCCAGTCTGATCGCCCTCCAGGCCGCCGCGATCCCGCCGGCCGAGGCCTCCCCCGCGCTCCTGATGGGCGTGGAGGTACTGAGCGTCGAGCCCAGGCGCAACACCCTCACCGGCGTGGAGTTTCAATACGTGGTGGGGCGCAGCGCGATCGAGATCTCCTGCGCGATCCCGGCGGAGGTCCCAGTGTCGGTGGGCAACGTGGTGCACGGCACCTGGTTCGCCACCTGCTCCTCGGGCCTCTGGGACTGACGAGTCTCCGCATGGGGTTGGAGAGTTCCTCGGAGAAGCCGCAGCCGCTCGGC
This sequence comes from Tessaracoccus luoxuelianae, assembly GCF_055326245.1. Taxonomy (NCBI): domain Bacteria; kingdom Bacillati; phylum Actinomycetota; class Actinomycetes; order Propionibacteriales; family Propionibacteriaceae; genus Tessaracoccus; species Tessaracoccus luoxuelianae. The sequence goes on along the minus strand of NZ_JBUZNO010000006.1, from coordinate 237,054 downwards.
CGGGTGATCATGGCAACCAAGGAGTGGGTGGGGCGCCTGGGAGAGGTGTGGGTGGACGCCCAGGTGGTGGAGATCAAGCGTCGCAACGCTCCCACGCAGTTCCTCACGTTCCGCGACAGGGTGGCCGACATGTCGGTTCAGGTCACGGTCTCCACCATGGTGCTCGACGCCGCCGGGCCCCTTCCCGAGGGATCCCGGGTGACCGCACGGGTCAAGCCGCGGGTGTGGGAGCGCAACACATCGCTCAGCCTGGAGTGCCTGGAGATCCAGGTGGCGGGCGAGGGCCGGCTGCTGGCCCAGCTGGAGCAGCTCAAGCGCAAGCTGCAGGCCGAAGGCCTGTTCGACCCGGCCCGCAAGCGCCGCCTCCCCCTCCTCCCCCGGATGATCGGGCTGATCACGGGCCGGGACTCGGACGCCGAGCGTGACGTGGTGACCAACGTCGGCCGCCGCTGGCCCGCCGCCGGCATCCGTACCCGGCACGCGGTGGTCCAGGGCCCCACGTCGGCGGAGTCGGTCATGCTCGCCCTCGCCGCGCTGGACGAGGACCCCGAGGTGGACGTCATCATCATCGCCCGCGGCGGCGGGTCGCTGGAGGACCTGCTCTCGTTCTCCGACGAGGGCCTCGTGCGCGCCGTGGCCGCCGCTCGCACCCCCGTCGTCACCGCCATCGGGCACGAGCGCGACGCCCCCATCGTGGACCTGGTGGCCGACCTCCGCGCCTCCACGCCCACGGATGCCGCCAGGCGCGTGGTGCCGGATCACGCCGACGAGTCCGCGTCGCTGGCGGACGCGAGGGCGCGGCTGGAGCGGGGGGTCGACGCGCGGCTCCAGGAGGCGCAACGCCAGCTGGACCAGCTCCGCTCCCGCCCCGTCATGATCGACCCCACCAGCGCATTCGCCGCCCACTACGACAGGCTCAGCCTGCTGCGCCACAAGCTCGACACCGCCGTCGACCGCCGGCTGCGCGACGAGGAATCCCACCTGCGCTCCGCCGTCAGCTCAGTCCGCGCGCTCTCCCCGAAACGGACCCTTGAGCGCGGCTACGCCGTCCTCGTCGACGACGCCCACCGGTCTGTGTCGGCCGTGGGCGACACCGCACCCGGCGCCCGCATCCACGCCTATCTCTTCGACGGTCAGCTCGACCTCGACGTCGTCGCCACCACAGCTGAAGGAGACCGGCCGTGACCGATCAGAAGCCCACCTACGAGGCCGCCCGCGACGAACTGGTCGACGTGGTGCGCCGGCTGGAGTCCGGCGGCGCGTCACTGGCCGAGTCCATGGAGCTGTGGCAGCGCGGCGAGAAGTTGGCCGAGATCTGCCAGGGCTACCTCGACGGCGCCAAGGAGCAGGTCGCCAAGGCGCGCCGCGCCGTCGAGTGACCGGCCGCGGCTCCCCCTGCTACCCCTCGGTGAGTGTTGCCGCGAACGCTTCCAGCGCCGTGAAGTCCGCGTCGGCCGTCACGATGGAGGTGACCAGGTCGTCCTCGTGCACCAGGCTGCGGGTCCGGCCGTCGTCGCTCTCGAAGCGCTCCCAGGTGCGCCCCGCCAGCTCGACGGCGCCGCCCAGCGGGCTCCCGTCTCTGGTCGTGTCGGTGACGAACGCACCGGCACCGCCGTCGCGCTGCTGCACCCCGTAGTAGATCTCCTCCGGGGAGAGGTAGCCCACCTGCCACCAGTTGCCTGCCGCGGGCTCGCTGGTGATCCACGGGTCGCCCTCCTTGGCCCAGGCCACCCGCACCGGTACCCACCCCTCGTCGAGGTCGCCAGCACGCAGCACGGGGTAGGGCGATTCCGCCTCGGCCCTGGTGAGGGTGGCGTCGACGTCGACCACCTCCGGCTTGGGCTCCGGGTTGAGGGTGAACCACCAGACGATGAGCGCGATGGGCACCAGCAGCACCGTCATCGAGATCACCATGTCGCGCGAGCGGTTCTTGGGGTTGCGGCGGGCCATGCGCGCCATCGTGCCACGACCTGCCGCGGTGCCCCAAAGGCCGGGGATCAGCGACCGAAACGGCGCTCCCGCTGTGAGTACGCCCGGAGCGCTCGGACGAAGTCGACCCGGCGGAAGTCCGGCCAGAGCGCCTCGCAGAAGTAGAACTCGCTGTGCGCGGACTGCCACAGCAGGAACCCGGAGAGGCGCTGCTCGCCGGAGGTGCGGATGATGAGGTCCGGGTCCGGCTGGCCCTTGGTGTAGAGGTGGTCGGAGATCTGATCGATCTCGAGCGTCTCGGCCACCTCGGCCAAGGTGGCACCCTCTGCGGCCCGCGCCGCGAGCAGGGACCTGACGGCGTCGAGGAGTTCGTGGCGGCCGCCGTAGGCCACCGCGACATTGACGTGCATGCCGGTGACCCAGCCCGTCGAGTCAGACGCGGCCCGAAGCGTGTCGGACATCGCCTCCGGAAGGAGATCCAGCGCGCCGACCGCCTGCACCCGCCAGCGCCTGGTGGCGGCAAGGTCCGAGACGAGTTGGCTGATCACCTCCAGCAGGGGGGTCAGTTCATCGTCCTCGGCGCGCTCCAGGTTGTCCGTGCTGAGCACCCACAGGGTGATCACCTGGATGCCCGCGTCGTCGCACCACTCGACGAACTCGCGCAGTTTGGCGGCCCCCGCCCGGTAGCCGGCGACGAGGGGCTGGCCGGGCGCGTTCATCCGGGCCCATCGCCGGTTGCCGTCTGCCAGGACTGCCACGTGGCGGGGCAGGCTGTCGCGGTCCACGTGCCGGAGGACCTGGCGTTCGTAGCTGGCATACAGCCATCTGGGCGGCCACACGCGGTCGATGAGGCGCTGCACCGCTGACATGCGAAATACACTAGCGCCCAGTTGGCTTCCCGCGGCCGGAGTAGTAACCTACGGAAGCGTAAGTTACTCAACCGTAGGTATGTGCATGAGCCAGATAGCAGAACCCCCTTTCGCCTCCACCGACACCGCTGCGGCCAGCCCCGCGAAACCCAAGCTCCGCGGCTGGCTGCACCTCGGCATGGCGCCGGTGGCGTTCATCATCGGGCTGGCGTTCACGGTGTTCGCCCCCACCCTGACGGGTCGCATCGGCTGCGGCATCTACACCCTGGCCGCCGTGCAGATGTTCGGAACCAGCGCCGTCTACCACCGGGGCACCTGGTCACCCCGCGCCAACGCGATGTTCCGACGGATCGACCACTCCAACATTTTCGTCTTCATTGCCGGCAGCTACACCCCCCTCGCCCTCACGCTGCTCGAGGGATCCTCGCGCGTGACGCTGTTGGTGCTCATCTGGAGCATCGCTGTCCTCGGCGTGCTGTTCCGGGTCCTCTGGCTCGGCGCCCCCCGCTGGCTGTACACCTTCCTCTACCTGGCCATGGGATGGGCGGCGGTCGGCTGGCTCACGCAGTTCTGGGCGGCCGGCGGCCCGGCTGTGGTGCTGCTGATCGGGGCCGGGGGCCTGGTCTACTCGCTGGGCGCCATCGCCTACGCCACCAAGCGCCCCCAGCTGTCGCCGACCTGGTTCGGGTTCCACGAGGTGTTCCACGCCTGCACCATCATCGCGGCGCTCCTGCACGCCGTCGCCATCGGTCTGGCGGTCTTCGGCGCTTCCTGAGGTCCGGACAGGTCTGGCGTGTGACGGTGGCTACTCGGCGCGCATGGCGGCCAGCGGGCTGAGGTTCGTCGCCCGCTGCGCCGGCACGAGGCCTGCAAGCGTGCCGATCAACGTCGCGAACACCACCGCACCGACCATCAACCATGCTGGGACGACCGACAGCTCACCCGAGCCGCCCTCACCTGCCACCTGTGCGCCGAGGGTGGCGTTGAGCAGCGCCGAGGCCGCCAGGCTCAACACCAGTCCGATCACGCCGCCGAGGAAGCCGATGGAGGCCGACTCGATGAGGAACATCCTCCGGATGTCCCCCAGCGCCGCGCCCATCACCTTCATGATGCCGATCTCCTTGGTCCTTTCGTAGACGCTCATCATCATGGTGTTGGCGATGCCGATGGCCGCCACCAGCAGTGACACGAACCCGATGCCGCCGAAGACCGCCTGGATCATCAGGGCCTGTGATTGGGCCTGCCTGATCCACTCCACGTCGGCGAAGGCCCCGTAGCCCTGTTCACGCAGCGAGTTGAGGACCATCTCGGCGTCTTCTGGGCTGTCGGTCAGGAGCCGGATCTCCGTGTAGATGAACGCCTTCCCCTTCGGCTTCCCGTCGGCGGTGGCGGGCTGGTTGGGGAGCGCCTTGCCCGGCATCGCCTTCTCCATGGCCTTGCGCAGCGCATCGAAGTCGGCGAACACGCTCGATGAGTAGGGCCCCCACTGGTCGTTACCCGGGTTGGCGATCTGGGCCACGGCGGGCATGATGATCCGCTTGGGCGGCTTGGCGGGCTGTGTTGGGTCATCCCCGTCCTCACCCCCGCCGATCGGCACCGGTCCGTACTCGCCAAAGGTGGCGAAGGCACCGAAGATGGTGTCGGATCGGAAGTCGACCTCCAGAGGCATGCCGGTGACAGGGTCCCAGAGCTGTGTGTGAAGAAGGTCTCCCAGCACGAGTCCGAGGGCTTCGCCCGGCTGCGGTAGCTGGCCCCAGGCCAGGTCCAGGTTCATCTCCTGCAGCGCCTCGGCGGGCAGGCCGACGACCTGGAAGTACTGGGTGGCGGCCCCAACGGTGAACTCCACGTCCACCAGGTAGGTCGGCCACACCGCTCGGACACCGGGCTCAGCTGCCAGGATGGGGATCAGGTCCCCGCTCAGCTGGGCGGGTTGGCCGGGAGCGGCCATCTCCGGTGTCGGTACGGAGTTGACGCTGACCTGACGCAGGCTGATCTGCTGGAACTGGCTCGTGAAGCTCGAGGACAACCCGACGCCCAGCGACACCATCACGATCACCGACGTGGTGCCGATGAGGACGCCGAGCACCGTCAGCGAGGTGCGGAAGAGCCGCTGCCTGAGGCTCGCGAGGCTTGTGGCGAGCAGATCCGTCCAGCGCATCGTGGGCCTAGCGGGCCGTGGGCCCGATGAGCGGGTCCTCGCCCAGCTCCGCGAGCGACTCGAGGTCCTCGCGCTCCACCCGGCGTCGTCGACGGCGTCGTACCGCGAGAGCGACGATCACCACCAGCGCCAGGAGTGCCGCCGCGATGAGCGCTGGGATCAGCAGGGATGGTCCCGCCTCCTGGCCTGGTTGCTCCCCGAGGGGGGGCTCCTCGATGGGCATGGGGGCCATGACGGCCACCTCTGCCATCTTGTCCATGGTGGTTACGTTGCCGTTGACGTCCTCGAAGGAGACGGTGATCGTGATCGGGCCGGCTGCCTCCTCAGCCGCGTTGACCGTCATGTCGACGGCGCCCGAGGCACCCGGGTCGATGGTTCCGACGAAGACCTCCGGCGAGGTGATCGCCTGGCCTTCCTTGATGGCGGCCTTGGCGTTGTAGAGCTTGGTCTTGCCCTGATTGAAGATGCTGAACGTCAACGATGCGTCCTGGCCGAGCGTCAGCTGAGAGGGCATCAGCTGCGGCACCGAGGCATCGGCGCGGATGTTCTGCCTGACCTGGATCGAGACCGTTTCGATCGAGGTGAACGGGTTGGCGGCGGCGTCCTCGTAGTCGATAGTCAGGGTGAGCCGGTACGGCTTCTCCTCCAGCGACGGCAGCGAATGGAAGGCCATGGACGCGGTCTCGAGCTGATCGGCCCTGATCCGGCTGATGAAGAGCGAGGAGGAGCCGCTGGCGGGCAGAAAGGCCGAATCGTCCGAACTCAGCGTGACTTTCATGTTCTGCACGCGGGTGCGTGTCGAGGTGTTACGCAGGGTGAATGCGACGGTGAAGTCCTGACCCGCGACGACCTCCGCCGGGTCTGTGGTGAACCCGGCCAGGATGACCCGTGGCGTGGACACACCCGGAACGACGCTCGCGCCACCACCGCCGCCACCAGCACCGCCCGTGGTGCCTCCGGTGGCGCCGCCGGTATCCCCGGCCGAATCGGTCCCTGCACTGGCCCCGCCGTCGGCGACCGGATCGCCTGCGGCGCTGATGAGCGGGATCATCGTCAGCCCGAACACCACCATCAGGACTAGGAACAGTCGTTGGGTCATCTTCATGGCGCGACCTTCTGGTTGTCGGCGGTGGTCACTGGGAGTCGGTGGTCGGTGTGGCTGATGTCTGTGATGCGGCCGTCACCGATGGAGATGATCGTGTCAGCGAACGACGCGATGTGCCGGTCATGGGTGACCATGATCCAGGTCTGCTGGAAGCGGCGGATCACGGTGCGGAAGAGAGTGAGGATCTCCTCGGAGGTGTGCGAGTCCAGGTTGCCGGTGGGTTCGTCGGCAAAGACGAGCATCGGCTGGACCGCCATGGCGCGGGCGATGCCCACGCGCTGCTGTTGACCTCCGGAGAGCTGGCCCGGGGTGTGATGCAGGTGCCTGCCGAGACCCAGTTGGGTGAGGATGGCGCGGGCGCGGGCCTGACGGCGGTGGGCGGGGATGCCTCGGAAGCTGAGCGGGAGGGCCACGTTGTTGAGCGCGGTGAGGGACGGCAGCAGGTTGAACGACTGGAAGATGAAGCCCACCTGCTCACGACGGTAGGTGACCAGCTGCGATTCGGTGAACAGGTGGAGCGGCTGCCCCGCGACGAACACCTCCCCAGCCGTCGGCTTCTCGAGCCCTCCGAGCATGTTGAGTAGGGTGGACTTGCCGGACCCGGACGTGCCGACGACGGCGGTGAAGCTGCCCCGCGGAATGGTCAGGTTGACGCGGTTGAGCGCGACGACCCGCGAGTCACCCACCCGGAAGATCTTGGACAGATCCCGCGTCTGCACCAGGGGCTCCCCCACCTCGGGCAGGGGAAGCCGTATCATTGTTGCGGGCACCCCTAACCTCCTCGCTCGAGACCGCGGACCGGGCGTCGACGGCGACGCCTGGGAGAAACCTAGCCCAACGACGGGTCAGCTCCCCTGAGGTGCGGGCCGAGTCGCGACCGGAGGGGGACCGTGGCACCCATCGCATCGGCCCCAGGTACGACGCCCTCCCTTCGGCAGCGAATGACAGCCGTGTAATTCCCTCTGGCGGGTGCCCACTTTCCGGGGCTATTGTCGGGCCATGGAGATCCACTCCATCACAGCCCAGACGGTCCTCTAGCAACATTCGGGGACCGACGCGGCGAGCGCGGGCCCCGGCGAAAGGGAGCAATCGTGCTCAACGCGTCCCCGCAGCAGGCTTCCCCCACCGCTGTCCAGCCCGAAACAGCCATCAAGACCTACGTCGTCGATACCTCCGTCCTTCTCTCCGACCCGAAGGCGATGCTGCGCTTCGCCGAGCACAACGTCGTGCTGCCCATCGTGGTGATCACCGAACTGGAGTCGAAGCGCCACCATCCGGAGCTCGGCTACTTCGCCCGCTCCGCGCTGCGGCTCCTCGACGACCTCCGCATCCAGCACGGGCGCCTCGACACCCCCCTGATCACCAACGAGCAGGGCGGCAACCTACGGGTAGAGCTCAACCACTCCGACGAGCGGTCGCTGCCTGCAGGGTTCCGCCTCGGCGACAACGACACGCGCATCCTCGCCGTCGCCCTCAACTACGCCAACGAGGGCCACGACGTGGTGCTGGTCTCCAAGGATCTGCCTCTGCGCGTCAAAGCCTCCGCCGTCGGGCTGGCTGCGGAGGAGTACCGCAACGAGCTCCCGATCCAGACGGGCTTCACCGGCATGGCCGCCGTCGACGTCACCACCGACGATGTCTCGGCCCTCTACGAGCACGGACACGCCCAGGTGGCCGCCGCGCGCGAGCTGCCCACCCACACCGGAGTGGTGCTGCACGCCCCCGGCTCCAGCGCGCTCGGGCGCCGGATGCCCGACGGCAGCGTCAAGCTGATCAAGCATGACCGGGAGGTGTTCGGCATCCACGGCCGCTCCGCGGAGCAGCGCGTGGCCCTGGACCTGCTGATGGACGACTCCATCGGCATCGTGTCGCTGGGCGGCCGCGCCGGCACGGGCAAGTCGGCCCTGGCCCTGTGCGCAGGGCTGGACGCTGTGCTGGAGCAGCGCAAGTACACCAAGGTGATGGTGTTCCGGCCGCTCTACGCGGTGGGCGGGCAGGACCTGGGCTACCTGCCGGGCTCGGCCGGCGAGAAGATGCAGCCGTGGGGGCAGGCGGTGTTCGACACGCTGTCGTCGCTGACCAACAAGTACGTGATCGACGAGCTGCTCGAGCAGGACATGATCGAGGTTCTTCCCCTCACGCACATCCGTGGGCGCTCACTGCACGACGCGTTCGTGATCGTCGACGAGGCCCAGTCCCTCGAGCGCAACGTCCTGCTGACCGTGCTGTCGCGGGTGGGCCAGAACTCCCGCGTGGTCCTCACCCACGACGTGGCTCAGCGCGACAACCTCCGCGTGGGCCGCCACGACGGCATTGTCGCGGTGATCGAGAAGCTGAAGGGCAATCCCCTCTTCGCGCACGTCACGCTGACCCGCTCCGAGCGCTCCCAGATCGCCGCTCTGGTGACCGACCTGCTGGAGGTCGACGAGCTGGCCTGAGCGCCTCAGAAAGAAATCTGAAAAAACTTCCGATCCGGTGCATCCAAGGGCGGTGGTCCGTTCGAAGTACTCAGTGTCAAGGCGAAACCTCGCCTGGAACAGCACTTCGAAAGGACCACTCCCATGAAGCTCTCCCGCCTCTTCGTCGCCGGCTCCCTCGCACTGGCCGCCACCGTCGGTTCCGCTGCTCTGGCCCACGCCGACGACCACACCTCCACCATCTCCATCCTGCACGGCGTGCCCGAGGCCACCGTCGACGTCTACGCCAACGGCGCCGAGCTGCTGACCAACTTCGCCCCCGGCACCCTGACCGACCCGCAGGAACTGCCCGAGGGCACCTACGACCTCAAGGTCGTCGCGGCAGGCGCAGGCGCTGACGGAGCCGCGATCATCACGGCCGACGACGTTGCCGTCCCGGCAGGCGCGAACATCACCATCGTGGCCCACCTCATGGCCGACGGAAAGCCCGTCCTCACCCCCTTCGTCAACGACACCTCCGCCTCGGACAAGGGCGCCCGCCTGACGGTTCGCCACGTGGCCGCAGCCCCCGCCGTGGACGTCCGCGCCGGCGGAGCCGTCGCGGTCCCCGGCCTGGAGAACCCGAAGGAAGCCAAGCTCAACATCGCCGCCGGCACGGTTGCCGCTGACGTGGTGGCCGCGGGCACCGACACCGTCGTCCTCGGCCCCGCCGACCTGGACATCAAGGCCGGCATGAACACCATCGTCTACGCGTGGGGTTCGCTGGAAGACGAGAACCTGGCTCTCGCGACCCAGACCGTGAAGCTGGCCACCGGCATGCCGAGCACCGGCGCCGAAGGCCCGGCCGACACCTCGTTCCTCAACCTGGCGGTCGCGTCCCTGCTCCTCGCGGGTGTGGCCACCACGGTTGTCGCCTCGCAGCGGGCCCGCGCGCGCAGCTGATCCGAGTCCCCCCGACTGCGGCTCCCGCCCTCCACATGGTTCCCAGGGGCGGGAGCCGCGCCTCGTCTCCGCCATCGCCGGTTGGCGGTGTGCAAGACTGGTCCCGTGACTGTCGACGCACCCGCCACCCCCATCGGGGTTCTCGCGGCACGCTTCTCGGAGGGCGACGAGTCGGCTCTGCGAGAGGCGTTCACACGCTGGTCCCGGCTCATTCACACGATCGCACGAAGCTCGCTGGGGTCCTCGGACGACGCAGACGACGTCACCCAACACGTGTTCATCGCAGCCTGGTCGTCCCGGGCCTCGCTCCGGGCCAGCGACGAGTCGCTGCCGGCGTGGCTGATCGGCATCTGCCGGCTCAAGGTGATCGACGCGTTGCGCGCCAGGACCCGGGCGTTCCGCAAGGACGAGGCCATGACCCAGGAGGCCATGACGGGGGACCCGCCCATCGAGGCGGCCCGGGTGGACGAGGTGATCGACTCGGTCATCATCCACGACGCCCTGGCTGCCCTGGGTGACCCACGGGCGACCATCCTGCGGCTGGTGTATCTGGAGGATCGCACCCACGACGAGGTCGCCAGGCGGCTTGATCTGCCGCTGGGAACCGTGAAGAGTCACGTCAGACGAGGTTTGGAAAGGCTGAGAGCAGTGTTCGAGGAGGTGGACGCAGCATGATCGAGCGCGAGAGTTTCCCGTTGGACGCAGTGGCTGACCGCTTCCGCCGCGCTGCCCGCGCCGAACCCCAATGGTCGGATCCCGGCGACGGCACCTGGGACGCCATCGCGGCCGCCACCGGGGTCGCGGCGGCACCGGGCCCACCAACGCCACCCGAGCCTGCGTCTGCCCCGAGCGTCGGGATCGGCCGCCGGGAGTGGCTGTTCGGGCTGGGCGGCGTCCTCCTGGGCGCAGCCGCCGGCGCCACCGGGATGTGGGCCTCAGGTGGGGCGGCAGAGCTGGGCGACGCGGTGCGTCGCGCCGTCCTCACCCCCCTGGACCGCCCCGATGAGGAGCTCGGCCGCGCGGAGTTGCTCCGCCGCAGCGCCGGCTACAGCCTGGCGGTCGAAGTGCCCGGCGGGGTGAACAACCCCAACGGCTACGTCGAGGTCTGGCTGATCAACATCGACCTCGCGCGCATGATCTCGGTGGGCGTCTTCGCCGCAGACGAGGTGGGCCGCTTCACCATCGACCCGTCGCTGATCGAGTCGGGCTATCTCATCGTGGACCTCTCCAACGAGCTGTTCGACGACGAGCCCCGTCACTCCGGCGACACGATCATGCGCGGAGAACTGCAGCTCTGACCCTGGTGCGCTACACCCGGGACCAGAGCGGCGTCTTCAGCTCGTTGTAGTCGGTCACCGGGTCGAAGCACACCGTGCCGCGGCACACGTAGACCGCGTGCTCGGTGCGGTGCTCGAGGTGCGACCCCCAGCCGTCCGCGCCCTCGGACGCCGTCAGCACCACCGACCCGGGCGGGGCCAGCCGCCACGCGGCGCGGGCCAGCTCGTCGAACGGGTCAGGGCTCACCACCACCGCGACAGCGGGCTTCAGCCCTCGGCGCGCCTCGTCCGACATCATCAGGTCGGCCAGCGCCGCGCCCGCGAACCGGGGGGTCTCGGCAACCGCGACCCATGTGGTCCGGGCGGCGGCCTCCGCCCTGTCGACGAGGTCCTGCCGCTCGGCGAGCAGGCCCACCACCCGCAGCGCCGCCACCAGGGCCGACGTGCCGCTGGGCGTGACGCTGTCGGTGAAGGAGCGGGGCCGGTCGAACAACCCGGTCTCCGCCGCGTCGTAGAACCCGCCGTCGGCGTGGCCGAACAACTCGACGGCGCGGTCGGCCAGCGCCTCCGCCCGGCGCAGCCATCGGGCGTCCCCCGTCGCCCCGGCCAGCAGCGCGAACGCCTCGGCAACGGCCCCGAAGTCCTCCGCGACACCCACGCCCTCGCCCGCGACACCCTCGCGCGAGGAGCGCCGAAGGTCGCCGTCGGCCAGGTGCACCGCGACGAGGTGCTCGGCGGCTCTCACCGCCAGCTCCAACCACCCCGGCTCGTTGAACACCATTGACCCGGTCACCAGCGACGAGATCATCCAGCCGTTCCAGGCGGCCACCACCAGCGCGTCGGAACCGGGACGGAAGCGGGTGCCGCGCTCCTCCAGGAGGACTGCGGCCACCTCCTCCAGCTTCGCGAAGTCCGGCCGTCCGCGGAGCTGCAGCGTGGACAGCCCGTCCTCGAACGTGCCGCCCCTGGTCACGTGGAAGACCTCGGAGGCCCACTCCCCCAACTCCGGGCCGAGGGCGTCGTCGAGCAGTTCCGGGTTCCAGAGGTAGAAGATGCCCTCGTGGACGGCGCCTCGGATGTCGCAGGAGTCGGCGTCGAGCCCGCTGATGAAGGCGCCCTGCTCGCTCACCATCTCCCGCTCCAGCCATTCAACGATGCCGTAGGCGGTGCGCTCGAACAGCGCCCGCAGGCCGGAATCGTGGTCTGCGGTGCGGCGCCAGCCGCGCACGTAGGTGCCCAGCAGCAGCGCGTTGTCGTAGAGCATCTTCTCGAAGTGGGGCACCACCCAGCCGGCGTCGACGGCGTAGCGGTGGAAGCCCCCGCCCACCTGGTCGTAGATGCCGCCGCGGGCCATGGCCTCGAGGGTGCGCTGGGCGAGCTCGAGCGTGCGCGGGTCGCCCTTGACCAGGAGCGCGTCGATGAGGGTCGGGGCCGGGAACTTGGGCTGATGCCCGAAGCCGCCGTGGATGAGGTCGAAGGAGGACTCGACGGTGTCGACCGCCTGGCGCAGGTCCGGCGCCGCCTCCTGCACGGGCGCCTCGTGGCCCTTGAGCGTGGCGACGATGTGGTCGGCCGAGCCGATGATCGTGTCGCGGCGCGAGCGCCACGCCTCCGCCATCGCCTCGAGCACCTGGCGCAGCGAGGGCTGTCCGCCCTGCGGCTCCGGGGGGAAGTAGGTGCCGGTGAAGAACGGGGCGCCGGAGGGCGTGAGGAATGCTGTCATCGGCCAGCCGCCCGACCCTCCGTTCATCGCCTGGGTGGCAGTCATGTACACCGCGTCGACGTCGGGGTGCTGCTGTCGGTCCACCTTGATGGCCACGAAGTGCTCGTTGAGGTAGCGGGCGATCTCGGGATCGTCGAACGACTCGTGGCTCATCACGTGGCACCAGTGGCAGGAGGCGTAGCCCACGGACAGCATGATGGGCCGGTCCAGCTCGACGGCTGCGGCGAGGGCCTCCGGGGACCACTCCCACCAGTCGATGGCTTGGTGTGCGTGCTGCAGGAGGTAGTCGCTGGCGGACTGGGCGAGGCGGTTGACCATGCGCGTAAGCGTATCGGCCGCCGCCACGGGAGTCGCGGCGGGTACCCTCCCCCGGTATTGTGCGCCGGCTTGCCCCGTCCGACACACTTGAGTCATGCCCCAAGCACAGGCCTCACCCCCCACGCTGTCCCGCGCCCTCGTCGTCGTCGGCGGCCTGCTGGCCCTGATGTGGGGTCTGGAGGTGATCGACGTGTTGACGCTCAACAGCCTGGACAATCTCGGCATCGAGCCACGCCAGACCAGCGATCTGCCCAACATCCTGGTGGCACCTTTCCTGCACTTCGGATGGCCTCACCTGATCGGCAACACGCTGCCGTTCCTGGTACTCGGCGTCCTCACCTACCTCGCCGGAGTGGTGCGGTGGGTGGTGGCCAGCATCACCTCCGTGCTGACCTCAGGCCTGGCGGCCTGGTTCCTGTCCCCGGTGGGCACCATCACCGCCGGGGCCTCCGGGGTCATCTTCGGCTGGCTCACCTACCTCCTGGTGCGGGGGATCTTCAGCGGCAGGCCCGGCCAGATCGCCATCGCGGTGGTGGTCTTCCTCCTCTACGGCTCCGTGTTGTGGGGGGTCTTCCCGACGGCGCCTGGGGTCAGCTGGCAGGCTCACCTGGGCGGGGCCATCGGCGGCGTGGTCGCGGCCTGGCAGCTGCACCGTCGCCCGGATCAGCAGCGCGCCTAGATGTAGAACTCGGGCGTGGTGGGGAGGTCGCGGAGGCCGGCGAAGAGGTCGGTCTCCGGGATCATCGTCGGCACCTTGGAGATCACCAGCTGGTAGTCCTCCGTGGGCCAGCCCGCCTGCTGGATGGCCAGCGGCACCGTGAACCATGGCCCGTCGGGGTCGATCTGGGTGGCGTGTGCCCTCAACGCCTCGTCGCGGGCCGGGAAGTACTTCGAGCACTCGACGAACGTGGTCAGCCGTGCGTGTGAGTACGGGTCGTCGTCGCGGGCCGGAACCTGGTAGTCCAGCCCGCTCTCGTGCATCGCCATCTCCAGCATCTCGTAGCGACGACGGTGGAAGCTCATGTGGTAGTACAGCTTGGCCGCCTGCCACGCCTCGCCGTGCTCGGGCCAGGCCTCCGGGTCCGCGGCCGCGCGGAACGCCTCCACCGTGATCCGGTGGCACATGATGTGATCGGCGTGCGGATACCCGCCCCGCTCGTCGTAGGTGGTCACGACGTGGGGCCGGAACTGGCGGATCACCGCAACCAGGCGCCCCGCCGCGACCTTCGGGTCCTGCAGTCCGAAGCACCCCTCCGGCAGTGGCGGCGGCGGATCCCCCTCGGGGAAGCCGGAGTCCACAAATCCCAACCAGACCTGGCTGATGCCCAGGATCTCCCTGGCCCGCTCCATCTCGCGCCGCCGGATCTCGGCGATGTTGGCCTCCACGAACGGGTCTCCCGCGAGCTTCGGGTTGAGCACCGAGCCCCGCTCCCCTCCGGTACAGGTGGCCACCATCACCTGAATTCCCTCGTCGACGTACCTGAGGGTGGTGGCCGCGCCCTTGCTGGACTCGTCGTCGGGGTGGGCGTGGACGTGCAGCAACCGCAGCTGGGTGGGCTCGGGGCCTGGCATGCCCCGTATTGTGGCAGGCGCGGATGGCCGGCCGGCGCGGGCAGGGCACAATGGACGGCGTGACCAGCCAGGACGAAGCCCGCATCGCCGCCCGCTACCCCAGGCGTTCCGCCGTGGATTACCTGATCGGCGGCGGGGCCGCCCTCGCCGTGCTGGGCGTCATCGTGCTGGTGGTCGTCACCGGGATCACCCGGGCCAACCCGCCTGTGGCCGCCATGGTCCGCGACTTCGACGTCATCAGCCCCACGAAGGTTGTCGCGGCGCTCGTGATCCAACGCACGGATCCCTCCACGCTGGTGGAGTGCAGCATCTACGCGCAGGCGACCTCCTACGAGAAGGTCGCCGAGCAGCTGGTGAAGGTCCCGGCCGGCACCGAGGTACTCACCACCGTCGAGGTGACGCTGACCACGGTCAAGGAGGCCACGAGCCTCAGCATCGAGGGGTGCCGCGCGGTGGGCTGATAGGCTTGCTGAATGTCTGAAACTTCTACCGACGTGGTCTGGCTCACGCAAGAGGCCTACGACAAGCTCGAGGCCGAACTCAACAATCTGAAGCTTGTGGGGCGCCCGGACGTGACCGCACGCATCGCCTCTGCCCGCGAGGAGGGCGACCTCAGCGAGAACGGCGGCTACCACGCCGCCCGCGAGGAGCAGGGCCAGATGGAGGGGCGCATCCGTCAACTCGAGCACCTGCTGCGGCGCGCCCAGGTGGGCGAACCGGAGGGCGCGCACGACGAGGTGGCGCCGGGAAAGGTGATCACGGTCGCCTACGACGGCGACCCCGACGACACCGAAACGTTCCTCCTCGGCTCCCGCGAGATCCTGGGCTCTGATTCCTCCATCAGCCACGCGGTGTCGCCGCAGGCGCCGCTCGGCGCCGCCGTCGTCGGCGCGAAACTGGGCGACGAGGTGCGCTACGAGGCGCCCAACGGCCGCGAGATCATGGTCGTGGTGACCGGGATCACCACTCTCTGACCCTTACCCGAGCAGCTGGGCCGCCACCTCGGCGCTCAGCTCCCCCCGAGCCACCCGCGCCAGGATCTGATCCTGTGCGCTCGCCGACGGGGGCGCCTCCGACGGGGACGCCTCCGATGTGGGCGCCTCGTCGGTCGGCGTGAGGCCCAGCTTGGCCAGCACGGCGTCCAGACGGGCCCTCGCCGTCGGGTAGGAGACCTGGAGATGCTTCTCCACCTCACGCAGGTTTCCCCGGGAGCCGAGGAAGACCCGAAGCAGGCCGAGGTCGGCCTCGCTCAGCGCACAGAAGTCACATCCGGCGAACTCGCCGGCGATCTCGGTGCCGCACTGCAGGCATCCCTTGCGGATGGTGATGAGCGCTTCCCCGCACACGGGGCAGTCCGCGGGGGCGTGGTACAGGTGGCGTCCGGTCATCTCAGTCCTCCGACCTGATGGTGGCCATGCCCATCACGACGGCCACGTCGAGCCGCGCCGAGCCGTTGCCGACGACATATTCGTCGACGCCTTCGCCGCCCCCTGGCCAGGTGATCCTGCCAAGGCGCGCCTCGCCACGGATGGTGACGTTGGCGCCCTTCGTGAGATGGACCGTGAGGGTGCCGGACTCGACCCTGAGTCGCGACCGACCCATGCTGATGGGGCCACTGATGCTGATCCCGCCGGCCTGACTCAGCAGGTCCTCCACCTCGTGCACGTCCTCAAGGCTCGAGCCGCCGGCCGTCACCCTGATCCGTCCCAGCCTCGGCACATTCAGGGTGCGCAGCCCGCCGGTGGTGACCTCCGCATCGACGATGAGCTGAGGGTTGACGCGGATGGTGAGTTCCTTGCCCAGCCCGATGTCGCGGAGATCGTCGAGGTTGCGCGGTGGCCGGATCAGGGAGAATCCCTGGAAGCTGGGGCCGAACTCGCCGGTGGAGTTGACCTCCATCACCGTGCCCACGCGGCGCAGGACGTGCGGGCCGTCGATGGTCAGCGTCGAGACGGTGGGGTCTCCCTCGATCCGCACCCGCCGGCCCACCGCGGTGACAGAGATGCGCGCCAGCCCGCCGGCCTTGGGACCGCCGGGGGCGGAGTTGTCCGCGGGTGTGTCGTGAGGCGTGTCCTGCGGGGTCGTCGGGGCTGCCGCCGCCTTCGCTGCTTCGATGCGGCGGCCGGCTTCGGCGGCGTCGATGCGCCCGGCGGCCAGGTCGTCCAGGATAGGACCGAGATCGGGGTTGGTCATGCCTAATGGTAAGCCTGCTTTCCATATTCGGAAGGCCCGGTTGCCATTTACCGGGGGAGGGTCAGGTGCATCCCTGGGCGACTCACGGGGCGTGGGTGTGTGCCAGAGTTGGTCACATGCCGAAGCCGCTCGCCGAACTCGTCGCTCCGGACTGGGCCGCGGCCCTCGCCCCGGTGGAGGACCGCATCGCCGCCATGGGCGCCTTTCTTCGGGAGGAGGTGGCCGCGGGACACGGCTACCTGCCGGCCGGGGAGAACATCCTGCGCGCGTTCACGCGCCCGCTCGCGGAGGTGCGCGTGCTCATCCTCGGGCAGGACCCCTATCCCACCCCCGGCAACGCCGTCGGCCTGTCTTTCTCGGTGGCCCCGGAGGTCCGCCCCCTGCCTGGCAGCCTGGTCAACATCTACCGTGAGCTGAAGGCGGACCTGGGCATCGAGCCGGCGCCCCACGGGGATCTGACGCACTGGTTCGAGCAGGGCGTGCTGCTGCTCAATCGTGTGCTGACGGTGCGGCCCGGCGCGCCCGCGTCGCACAGGGGCAAGGGCTGGGAGGAGGTCACGGCGTGCGCGGTTGAGGCGCTGGCGGCCCGGGGCGGCCCGCTGGTGGCGATCCTCTGGGGACGGGACGCGCAGACGGCCCGCCCACTGCTGGGCGAGGTGCCGGTGCTGGCCAGCGCCCACCCGTCGCCGTTGTCGGCCAGGAGCGGCTTCTTCGGGTCGCGGCCCTTCAGCCAGGCGAACCTCCTGTTGGACGAACAGGGCGCCGCCCCCATCGACTGGCGCATCCCATCCTGAGCCCTTGGGGGGCCGGTTAGCATCGTAACCATGGAGATCGACGTCCTCGCCTGGCTCAACGCCCGCCGCGGCCACCCGCAGATGGTGTCGGAGGCCGATGCCCTCGCCGGCCGAAGCGCCCCCGTGCTGTCCCCGATGCCCGTCCACGAGGTGCTCGGCCTCCCCCTCGACGAGGTACCCGCAGGCTGCGAGGTGGCCTACTTCGCGCTCGGTTGCTACTGGGGTGAGGAGCGGCTGTTCTGGGAGACCGAGGGCGTGGTCAACACCGCTGCCGGCTTCATGGGCGGCTTCACCCCCAACCCCACCTACAAGGAGACCTGCACGGGCCTCACCGGGCACACGGAGACGGTGCGCGTGGTCTTCGACCCGACCCGCGTCTCGTTCGAGGACCTGCTGAGGCTGTTCTGGGAGAACCACGACCCCACTCAGCTCAACCGACAGGGTAACGACGTCGGCACCCAGTACCGCTCGGCCGTGTTCGCCGTCGACGACGCCCAGCGCGAAGCGGCTGAGCGCACGCGAGCCGAGTTCCAGGCCCGCCTCACCGAGGCCGGATACGGGCAGATCACCACGGAGATCACTCCCGGCGCCACCTTCTACTACGCCGAGCGTGAGCATCAGCAGTACCTGCACAAGAACCCCCACGGGTACTGCCCCAACCACGCCACCGGCGTGCGGTGCGGCCCACGGGCCTGACCTGTGGAGTGGGTGCCCCCCGGCCCCTTCTACACTGGCGCCATGAGGACGTGGCGGATCGGGGCGGTGGCGCTGCTTGCCCTCGTCGCCGGCTGCACAGCACCCGCCCCCGGTCTGACCGGTAGCGGGTCCCCCACACCGGACATTCCGTCAGCCAGCCCAACCCCCTCTGCCACGGCGTCGTTCACCGGGAGGCCGCTGCCTGACAGCTACTTTCCCTTGGACTTCACCGTCACCGTGCCCCTGGCGGACGGCTCCGCGGGAGAGGTGGTCGCCGAGTTGCACCGGGTTGCCGGGGGCCTTCCGGTACTCAAGGTGGACGTGACCGCAGACGCGGCCACGCTCAGCGCGCTGCTCCCCGACCTGTCTGTGGCCACCTACCAGTGGCGCGACGGCACGATCAGCCGGGTGGACTCTGACGTGCAGTACTTCGAGCAGGCCACCTTCGACCCCGAGGATTTTCCCGTGGATTCGGTGGGGCGGATGTTCGACATCGCAGACCTCCGCGGGGTCCGCGGAGACCTGGTGCTGCAGATCGTGGACTACCGCGACGGCCAGGTACTCATGACCGTCACGTCCAGGCCCGAGTCCGAGACCGTCTTCTTCCGGCAGGACGGCACCGCGGTGGCCGTGCTGGGCATGACCAGCGTGGCGGACATCACCTCGGGCATCGAGGAAGTGATCGGGGAGGACCTCGAGGCCTACGCCGTCGGGTTCAACGCCACCCGCGGCTACTGGGCCGACCTTCCCGATGCGGAGGGCGGGGTGGTGCTGAACCGGGCACGCGTGGGCGCCGTCCCCGTCTTCGAGACCCGCCGCAACGACTCACCCACCGTAGCCACGTTCGACCCATCGCTGATCCAGGCTGCCGCGCTCGCCAAGGCGGTGGCCCAGTTCCAGACCACCCCGGAGGAGCAGTGCGACGTCGTCATCGACATGAGCCTGCAGCGCTCCGCGCCGGTGGTCAAGGTGGACTGCCAGGGCGAGCTGCACTACGCGGACCTCGAAGGCCGCGACATGACGGCGCTCGTCGACTGAACGCGGGCCCTACTGCCCCAGGTCGTCGGTGGAGAAGGTGTCGCACACATTCGGATCGCCGCTGTTGAAGCCCTTGGCCACCCACAGCTGGCGCATCTCGGACGAGCCATGGGTCCAGCTCTCGGGGACCACACGGCCGCCCTGTTGCTGCTGGATGTGGTCGTCCCCGACGGCCCGCGCCGCGTCCACGATGCGGTTCAGGTCGTCCTGGGTGATGGACTCGATCGGCGACTCGGGATCCTGGAGCGTATTGGCGAACCACACCCCCGCGTAACAGTCCGCCTGCAGCTCCAACCGGACCTGGCCCGAGGTGGGGCCGGAGTCGTTGCCCATCGAGCGGGCCTGCTGCATGGTGCCGGTGAGGTTGGAGATGTGGTGGCCGTACTCGTGCGCGACGATGTAGGCCTCTGCGGCATAGCCCCCGGCTGCGCCGAGCTGGTTGAGCAGGACGCCCATGAACTCCGTGTCGATGTAGATCGTCTGGTCGCCTGGGCAGTAGAACGGGCCCATCTCGGAGGAGCCGGTGCCGCAGGCTGTGGCCACCTGCCCGCTGAACAGCTGCGTGGTGGCCGGGCTGTAGCCCTCGACGACCTGGCTCCAGTAGTTCTCGATCGCGACGACATAGGCCGGCCAGCGACATTCCGGGTTGCTCTCGATGTCCGCCCCGGTCTGGCAGTCCGGATTCGGTTCGACCTGCTGGGGCGCCGCCTCACCGCCGCCGAGGATGTCGTCCGGATTGATGCCCAGGTTGCCGCCGCCGAACACCATGAGCAAAATCGCGATGATGAGGCCACCGAGCCCGCCACCGACCGCCAGGCCACGGCCGCCGCGCCTGCCCCCACCGCCGCCGCCGTAGCGAATGTTGGCGTTGTCGATTCGGGCATTGTCACGAAACTCCACGGCGCGCCTCCCTCAGCTCTGTTCCGCCATACTAACCGCCGGCCGTCATCGCGGCGCTCAATCGCGCCCGGGGGCACCGTCTAGACTTGTCCAATGCGCGTCGTGGGGGTCACCAGTCCAGTGGGGGCGCCGGTGATCAGCTACCACGTGGAGCACGGGCAGCACCCGAAGGTGACCATGTTCGACCACGGCTATGTGCCGATCCGGCCCCTGTCCGCCACCATGCACGACGGCGAGATCTTGTTCACCTGGCTGGTGCGCGACGTGTGCGCCGCGGATCACCGCCCCCTCGAGCGGCACACCGTGTACGTGGCCTCCTCGAGTGAGACCCCGCACCGGCATCAACGGATCGGCGCCTACGCGCTCGTGGTCTCCGACCGCGGCCTCCTCGGCACCATCAATTCCTCCGTCACTGCGGCCCCCGGCACCTGGGCCCTGCCCGGCGGCGGCGTGGACCCGGGCGAATCACCGGCGGACGCCGTGCTGCGGGAGGTGTTCGAGGAGACGGGCCAGAACGTGGTCATCGACAGGGTGTTGACCCTGGAGTCCGAGCACTGGGTGGGGCGCTCATTGGCGGGGCGGCTGGAAGACTTTCACGCCCTCCGCGTGGTCTACGGGGCCACATGCGAAGCACCCAGCGACCCCGTCGTCCACGATGTGGGTGGATCGACGCAAGGGGCCAGCTGGGTGCCGACGCGCTCCTGGCGCTCACTGCATTGGACCAATGGCTCGCGGACGCTGCTCTCGCAGTACGCCCGCAAGCTCAGCCGGCCTCAGTTCCTGAAGTAGCTCATGATGCGCAGGATCTCGGTGTACAGCCACACCATGGTGACCGTGATGCCGAGGGCCGCGCGCCACGATTCCTGAGCCGGGGCCTGGGCGGCGATGCCGCGCTCCACGGAATCAAAATCCACCACGAGGCTGAGCACGGCCAGGATGACCGCGATCACGGAGATGCCGATGGACAGCAGGCCGGCGCCCGAGCCGATGTCACGGATGCCGAGGTTGATGCCGAACAGCGCAAGGACGAGGTTGACCAGGAACACGGCCGCCAACGACGCCGTGGCGATGAACACGACCTTGCGGAACTTCGCGGTGACCCTGATGTTGAAGAACTTGTACGCCGCGAGGGTGGCGCCGGCCGTCACGAAGGTGGCGAGCACGGCGGAGACCACGATGCCGGGGTACATCATCTCGAACAGGAGCGAGAACGCGCCGACGAAGACGCCCTCGATGACGGCGTAGAACAGCACGCCGCCGATGGGGAGCTTGGCGCGGCCGGCCACCATCAGTACGGTCACGAACCCGACCAGGGCCGAGACGATGACCGCCGGGTACAGCAGGTTCGGCGGCATGAACATGAAGGTGGCGATCGCGGTGACGAAGACCACGCCGAGCATGATGGCCGTCTTGGCGATCACGTCGTCGAGCGTCATCACGCCGCCGGTGCGGACCGGCTGCTGGTAGGGGGCGGTGGCCGGCGGCGGGTACTGGGAGTACTGCTGCTGGTCATAGCCGTAGGTGGGCTGCTGCGGGGCAGCGTTGCGGGTGAAGGCGTCGGGGCGCCCGATGATGGGATTTGCCATGTCACTTGCTCTTTCTGGGTGCAACCCGAGGAGGAGGCTGTCGATCTCCATGGTACCGAGAGGCGCAACCAAAGCTGTGCTTCGCCCACTCGGGCGCGGCGTCGCCACCCCCGTGCCAGGATCGTGGGTATGCGAACACCTCAGAGCGCGACCCTGACGTTCCTCGGGGCCGCCGGCACCGTGACAGGCTCGAAGTACCTCCTGACCATCGATGGGCGACGCATCCTCGTCGACGCGGGCATGTTCCAGGGGGAGAAGCAGTGGCGCACCCAGAACTGGGCCCACTTCCCCGTCGATCCTGCCTCGATCTCCGACGTGCTCCTCACGCACGCGCACGCCGACCACACCTCCTACCTGCCCGCGCTGGTCAAGCACGGCTTCCGCGGGCCCATCTGGTGCACGGAGGCCACGGCCCGGCTGGCGGAGATCATCCTTCGGGATTCGGGGCGGCTGCAGGAGCAGTCCGTGAGGGACGCGCTGAAGGGCGGCTACTCCAAGCACGAGCCCCCCGAGGCGCTCTACACCAGCGCGCACGTGGAGGACACGCTCCCGCTGATGCGCCCGGTTCCTTGGGATGAAGACGTGGATCTCGACGGCGTCCTGGCACGCTGGGTCCGCGCCGGGCACATCCTCGGCTCGGCGAGTGTCCACGTGAGCTTCGGCGGGCGGAGCGTCCTGTTCTCCGGGGACCTCGGCCGCCACGATCACCCGATCCTCAAGCCCCGTGAGACCCCGCCCGGCGCGGATGTGGTGCTGTGCGAATCCACCTACGGAGACCGGGAACATCTCGAGCCGGAGTTGGCGCACGAGCCGTTCGCCGAAGCAATCAGGCGCACCGTCGCCCGGGGCGGCCAGGTCGTGGTGCCGGCGTTCGCGATCGACCGGACCGAGACCGTGCTGCATGCCCTGGTGCAGCTGACCCGAGAGGGACGGATCCCCCAGGTGCCCGTGGTGGTGGACGGGCCGATGTCGATCGCGGCGCTGGCCGTGTACGCCGATGAGTCGCTGGGCGAGCTTGCCGACGACATCACGTTGGCCGACTTCACAGACCTGGACCTCAGCGAGGCACGCGAGGCCAAGGACTCGAAGAAGCTCAACCTCCGCACCGAACCCATGATCATCGTCAGCTCGTCGGGCATGGCCGAGGGCGGCCGCGTGCTCTATCACCTGCAGCGCCTCCTGCCGGATCCCCGCAACACCGTGGTCCTCACTGGATTCCAGGCCGAGGGGACCCGTGGCCGCGCGCTGGAGGACGGAGCCCACACGGTGAAGATCAACGGGCGCTACGTGCCCGTCAAAGCCGAGATCGTCCGCGACCACGAGTTCTCCGTGCACGGTGACGCGTCGGACCTCCTGGACTGGCTGCGCGCCCTGGGCAGGGAGCCGGAGACGGTCTTCGTGACACACGGCGAACCGGCCGCCGCCGCCACCTTTGCGCGGCGGATCGAGGACGAGCTGGGGTGGGTGGCCGTGGTGCCGAGATTCGGAGAGGTGGTCAGTCTGTTGGCCGACGGGGCGGAGCCAGAGGACGTGGACGCCACGGCCTGACCGTGCCCTCGACGGGATTCGAACCCGCACTGAAGCGGGTTTAAGCCGCCTGCCTCTGCCAGTTGGGCCACGAGGGCGCGACGGCGAGTTTATCCCGCGGAAGCACTCCCACTGCTGCGCCACCCGCCTGACCGCCTCCTCGGGGCGGTCCGGTGGCACGTGCATATCCGGACAAGCTGAGGAGGGCCGCCCGCGGAGCGGCGTGGCCGGTCTCCATCGCTCCCTGAGGAGGGCCGTCCGCGGAGCGGCGTGGCCCGTCTCGAAGGGTTGTGACTACCACCTTGACGCAGTTCTTGTGGTCGGGTGCGGTGGGCCGTGAGTCGATGCCCGGGCGGCCGTTGTCCAGGGTCTCGATGTACCGGCCAGCCGGGTCGGTGGTCGGGTGGTGAGGCCGCCCGGGCCTCGCCTCCCGACTCCCCGCACTCGTCCTCCTGTGGCGTTGCCAGGTCCCAGGTGCGTGCCGGCAGGGCGGCGTTGGGGCCGGGTCTGCTCGAGCGGGATGCCGGTCGGGTGATCGTCGGGTTGGGCACCGCTGCGCAGTGCCGCCCTGCCGTCCCCCACCCTCTCGGCAACCATCAGACCTCTGTTCGCTGAAAGGCCGCGAAGCGGCCTCGAAGCCTCAGAAACGCAAGCTGACAAGCCAACTCACCCACCACGTCGAGCCCCGCCACCCGCGCCGCACCCCCAGAAATCTCTTCAAAGAATTTTCGCCAGGCACCCTCCTGGGAGCCAAAAATGTCAGAGGTCGGACATAGCGTGGAACCCATGAAGGACAAGGCACACGAGATCGCGGAGCAGTTGCGCTCCGCCGACGAGCTGCGCCGCTTCGCCGAAGCCCAAACCCTGACCCTGCTGTGTGACCTCGCGGAACACTACGACGTGGACTACGACCAGGTGCTGGAGGTGCTCGCCGAGCGCAGGGTCGTGGTCGGGGGCATCGGCACCCCGGCCGTCTCCGAGTTCATCGGCCTCGAACTGGCCGGCCTGCTGCGCTGCCCACCCATTGTGGCGGCCTCGAAGCTGGCTGATGCTTTGAGCCTGAAGCACCGCCATCCCTGCCTCTACGCGGCGGTGCAGGAGGGCCGGATCGAGGCGGGGCGGGCCTGCAAGGCGGCGTCGATGTGTCTGGACCTGCCGGTCGAGGGGGCCGATGCCGTCACCGACCGCTGGTTGGGTAGGCAGGACGGGTTGGGTTGGACGGCCGCGTTCACGCTGTTGAAGAAGATGATCATCGAGGCTGATCAGGCCCGCGCCGCGGAACGCGAACGGCGGCAGCGGGCCTCACGCGGGGTGCACGTGTGGGGGTTGCACGACGGGGTGATGAACCTCACCGGCCGCCTTGACGTGCTCGACGCCCGCTACCTCGACGCCGCCGTGGACCGCATCGCCGACCTGCTGGCTGTCGAGCAGCCCGAGGAGTCGAAGACGATCCTGCGCGCCAAAGCCCTCGGAGTGCTCGCCAACCCCGCCTACGCCCTGGCGCTTCTCCAGCACGCGGCGCAGCCCGCCCTCCACGACGGCCTGGCCGCCGCCCTCGACACTGCCCCGGCCCCCACCACAGCCAACGCCCCGGACACAGGGTCAGTCGGCTACGGCGGCGGACCTGCGGAGCCTGCGCCTGTAGACGGTGGGCAGCGTCATGATCCGCACTGCCTCGGCGCGTTGTGTGGCACCATCACCACCCCACTGGCCAAGCTCCGCCCCAAGCTTGAGCTGGCCGTCCACATCCACACCGACGCCCTCGGCCAGCTCACCGGCACCGCCCGCATCGACCGCGCCGGACACATCACCACCACCCTCCTCGCCGAACTCCTCCCCGGGTTGGATGTCACGGTGCAGCCCGTGATCAACCTGCCCGCAATCCCCGCCGAAGACCACTACGCACCATCGGCCGGGTTGAAGAAGGCCCTCCTGCTGAGCATGGACCACGAAATGTTCCCCTACTCCACGCGCCGAGCCAACGGCCTGGACCTGGACCACACCCACCCCTTCACACCCGGCCGCCGAAGGCAGACCCGGAGCGGGAACCTTGCCCCACTCAGCCGCAGGGTCCACCGCGCGAAAACCGCCCGCACCTGGCGCGCCGACCAACCCAGACCAAGCCAGCTCCACTGGTCCAGCCCCCTGGGCAACCGCTACGAAGTCACCCCCAACGGCACCCGCATGCTCGCCTAGCCGGAGGGCTGCATCGGGCTGCCGCTAGGCTGGGGGTGTCCACCCATCGGAGGGAGCTGCCGTTGACTACGTTCTTGATCATCGGCGCTGTGGGCATCGCGCTTGTGCTGGTGACCCTGATCCTCGGTGATGTGCTCGACGGAGCGCTCGGCCTCGACGCCTTGGACAGCGATCTGTTCTCCATCTCCAGCATCGCCGCGTTCGTCGGCGCCTTCGGGTTCGGCGGCGCACTCTCGCTGGCCCTGGTGCCCAACACGCTGCTGGCCGTCGTCGTGGGAGCCGGCATCGGCTCCACCGCCGCCTGGGGTGCGGTCTGGCTCACGCGAGCCCTGCGCTCCGGTGAGGACACCGCGACCTTCCGGTCGGACTCGATGATCGGCGCCACGGCGCGCGTCATCACCCCCATCCCCGAGGGGGGCTTCGGTGAGGTCCACCTCACGGCGAGCGGACACGTCCGCAAGTTCAGCGCCCGCTCCGAGCACCCCGTCGACGCGGGCACCGACGTGTGGATCTCCGGCATGGTGTCCCCCACCGCCGTCGAGGTCACGCCCACGGCCCCCACCCCAGAACTGGAACCCTGACCGAAAGGCCCGTCCCATGCCACCAGTGTTGACCGCCATCGCGGGGCTCATCGCCCTGCTCCTCCTCGTGGGGCTGCTCATCGCGAGCCGCTACAAGGTGGCCAAACCCAACGAGGCCTTCATCATCACCGGCCGCAAGGGCAAGGAGGTGCGCAACCCCGAGACCGGCCTGGTCTCCACGGACCTCAGTGGCCAGAAGGTGGTGATGGGCGGCGGCGTCTTCGTCGTCCCGTTCATCCAACGCCTCCACGTGCTGGACCTGTCGTCGCGACGGATCATGGTGACCATCCGCAACGCCGTGTCCGGGCAGGGGATCAAGCTCAACGTCGACGGTGTGGCCATCGTCAAGGTGGGCGGCAATGAGGACTCCATCCGCGCCTCAGCCCAGCGCTTCCTCTCCCAGCAGGACGAGATCGAGACGTTCACCCAGGAGACGCTCGCGGGCTCGCTGCGCTCCATCGTCGGCTCGCTGACCGTGGAGCAGATCATCCGCGACCGTGCGGCCTTCGCGCAGCGCGTCACGGACGAGTCCGAGTCCTCGCTGACCGGCCAGGGGCTGGTGCTGGACACCTTCCAGATCCAGGACATCACCGACGACGGCACCTACCTGTCGGACCTGGGGCGCCCCGAGTCCGCGAAGCTGGGACGGATGGCCGCGGTCGCGGAGGCGGAGGCCCGGCGCGAGGCCGAGCAGGCGCAGATCGCCGCCGAGCAGGAGATCGCCATCGCCAACCGTGCGCTGGTGCTCAAGCAGGCCGAGATCCAGGCCGAGACCGACGCGGCACGCGCCCAGGCAGCCGCAGCCGGCCCGCTCGCCCAGGCGGACCGGGACCAGTCCATCCTGATGGAACAGGAGAAGGTGGCCGTGGCCCAGGCCGCACTGAAGGAGCGCCAACTCGACACCGAGGTCCGCCGCCCTGCGGACGCCGAGCGGTACCGGATCGAGACCGCCGCGGAGGCTCAGCGCAACGCCGCGATCTTCGAGGCCGACGCCCGCAAGGCGGCCTCCATCGCCAACGCGGAGGCCGAGGCGGAGAAGGCACGGCTCAGCGGCGTGGGCGAGAAGTCCCGTCGCTCGGCGCTGGCCGAGGCCGAGGCCATCGAGGGCGCCCGACGCGGCGAGGCCGAGAAGGCCCGGCGCGTCGCCGAGGCGGACGCCGTGCGCGCCGAGGGCGAGGCGCAGGCCGCTGCGGTGCTCGCCGTCGGCCAGGCCGAGGCCGAGGCCATGGACAAGCGGGCCGAAGCGTTCGCGCACTACAACGACGCGGCGGTCCTTCAAATGCTGATCGAGGTGCTGCCTGAGATCGCGGAGAGGGTCGCGGCCCCGATGGCCAACATCGAGACCCTCACCGTGGTCTCCACCGAGGGTGCCTCCGCGCTGCCCAAGGCGGTGGCCAGCAACATGCTGCAGACCCTGCAACTGGTGAAGGACACCACGGGCTACGACCTCACCACCGTGCTGGAGGGCTTCACGCAGAAGGAGCAGAGCGCCCAGCCAGTGGAGGGCTAGCCGCCGAGCAGGCCCAGCGCGATGCCGTCGAGGATGTCGGTCTCGCTGACCAGCACCGCTCCCCCAGGCACCCGGCGCGAGATCTCGTCGAGGATCAGGCCACCGGCGCCGAGCACGGCCGCCCGGAGGGGGTGCATGCACGGCTCGGCCGCGGTCTCGGCCGCGGTCTGGGCCAGCCACCGCTCCACGGTGCGCTCGATGTCCGCGCGGCTGAGCAGCGTCTCGTGCACCGCCTGCCGGGAGTACTGCTGAAGCCCCAGGACGGATGCGGCCACGCTGGTGACGGTCCCCGCGACACCGAGCGCGGAGGCCAAGGAGTCGAAGTCCACCCCCGCACCGTCGAGGAGGCTCCCCACGTGGCGGCGGGCCGCGGCCACCTCGTCGGGCGTGGCGGGGTCCGAGAGCATGAGCCGCTCGTTGACCCTCACGGCGCCGACGTCGAGGCTGACCGCCGAGGCGACGCTCGGCCCGTCGTGCACGACGATCAGCTCCGTGGAGCCGCCTCCGATGTCGAAGACGAGCGCCGGGGTGGCGGCCTCGACGCCGCTGAGGACGCCCGTGGTGGACAGTAGTGCCTCCTCGTCGCCGGAGATGACATCCACCTCCACGCCAAGTCTGTCGCGGACATTGCGCTCGAACTCCGCCCGGTTGCTGACGTCGCGCGCGGCCGAGGTGGCCACGAAGCGCACTGCGCCCACCTGGTGGAGCTCGATGATGCCCGCGTATTCCTCGAAGATCACGTTCGCCCGCGCCAGCGCGTCCGGGTGGAACTCGCCTGTGGCGTCGACCCCCTGCCCGAGGCGCGCCAACCGCACCTCGCGCGCCAGCTCGACGACAGTGCCGTCGGCCTCCTTCCGGAGGATGAGTAAACGGATGGAGTTGGTGCCGCAGTCGATGGCAGCGACGGTGGTCATGCGTCCTCCTGGAGGCAGGGGGTGGTCCAGAACTCGCCCAGCAGCGCGAGCGCCTCGTCGCCGAGGGGATTGACGCCCGGTCCGGCGGCGAGGGCGTGCCCGACCAGCACGTGCAGGCACTTGACGCGGGTGGGCATCCCCCCGGCCGAGATGCCCTCGATCTCCTGGACGTGCCCCAGCTCAGCGCGGTCTGCGAGGTAGGCCTCGTGGGCGCTCCGGTAGCGGGCCGCCAGGTCATCGTCCTCGGCGAGGCGCTGCGTCATCTCCGCCATCAGGCCGGAGGCCTCGAGGGTGGAGCATCCGGCGACGGCGCGCTGGCAGGTGAGGTAGTAGGTGGTGGGGAACGGCGTCCCGGTGGGCAGCCGCGGGTGGGTCTTGACCACGCCGGGCTTTCCGCACGGGCAGCGCCACGCCACCCCAGCGACCCCGCGTGGCTCGCGTCCGAGCTGTGCTTCGACCGCGGCGAGGTCCGCCTCTGTGGGCTCGATCATCGGCAGGGACTCCTAGCTTTCGGGCTCTGGGCTGGGCGCGACGGTCCGGTCCGGGTCAGCCGCGGGCGCGCTCTCCTCGACGGGCTGGTCCGCGAGCGCCACCGAGCCCCACATCCGCTCCCACCACAATCCGGTGCCCGCCGGGTCTGGGGCCTCGATGCTGGCACCGTCGAGCGGCTGCCCGTCCGCGCCGATCACCCGGTACCCCACCTCGCCTGGCATCACCCAGCCGAGCCGCACCCGCGCGACGGCGCGCACGTACTCGGGGTCGTTCCAGCGGTTGAGCTTGTCCTCCAGGTCCGCGATCTGCTCCTGCTTGAGGGCGATGTCCGCCCGGACGGCGGCGATCTCCTGGGACTGCGCGAAGTACACCCGCAGCGAGTGGGCCAGCACCAGCCCCACCCCGGCAACGACGACGAGGAGGATGGCGAGCCGCCAGGTGGCCGACAGAGCCCGCTGCGCGCGCGGCAGCGGACCCGGCTTCGGATCAAGGGCGGCCTTGGCCTCGGTGTCGGGCAGCGGCTCCACGCGCGGGCGCTGCACACGCTCCCCCGGACGCGCAGTGGTCCGGGCCCGCGGGGTTCCGCGACCCGGACCACTGGTGGTCGGTTTGTTCCGAGGAGTCTGAGGCACTGATCCAGTGTGCCGGATCAGGCCCTCAACTCAGCCCTTGAAACGCGGGAAGGCCGAACGACCGGCGTAGACGGCCGCTTCGTCCAGGTCGTCCTCGATGCGCAGCAGCTGGTTGTACTTGGCCACGCGGTCCGTCCGGGCCGGGGCGCCGGACTTGATCTGGCCGCAACCCAGGGCGACGGCGAGGTCCGCGATGGTGACGTCCTCGGTCTCGCCGGAGCGGTGCGACATCATGGTGCGGTAGCCGTTGCGGTGGGCGAGGTCGACTGCGTCGATGGTCTCGGTGAGCGATCCGATCTGGTTCACCTTCACCAGCAGCGCGTTGGCGGTGGCGGTGTCGATGCCCCGCTGGATGCGGGTGACGTTGGTGACGAAGAGGTCGTCACCGACGATCTGGACCTTGTCGCCGAGGCGATCGGTCATGGCCTTCCAGCCGTCCCAGTCCTCCTCGTTGAGCGGATCCTCGATGGAGACCAGCGGGTAGGCGTCGACGAGTTCGGCGTAGTAGTCCACCATTTCGTCGGCCGTCTTGGTGGCGCCCTCGAAGGTGTAGCCACCGTCCTCGAAGAACTCGGAGGCGGCCACGTCCAGGGCGAGAGCCACGTCGACGCCGGGCTCGTAGCCGGCCTTCTTGATGGCCTCGAGGATCAGGTCGAGAGCTGCACGGTTGGACTCGAGGTTGGGGGCGAACCCGCCCTCGTCGCCGAGGCCGGTGTTGAGGCCCTTCTCCTTCAGGACGGACTTCAGCGCGTGGTAGACGCCGGCGCCCATCTCGACGGCCTGAGCGAAGCTCTCGGCGCCGATGGGGGCGATCATGAACTCCTGGATGTCCACGTTGGAATCGGCGTGCGACCCACCGTTGAGGATGTTCATCATGGGGACGGGAAGGATGTGGGCGTTGGGTCCACCGACGTACTTGTACAGCGGCAGGCCGGCCTCTTCGGCCGCGGCGTGCGCGACGGCCAGGGACACGCCGAGGATGGCGTTGGCGCCGAGCTTGGCCTTGTTGTCCGTGCCGTCGAGCTCCAGCATGGCCATGTCCACCAGCCGCTGCTCGGAGGCGTCGATGCCGAGGATCTCCTCGCCGATCACCTCGGTGACGTTCTGGACGGCGGTGAGGACGCCCTTGCCGCCGAAGCGACCCTTGTCGCCGTCGCGGAGCTCAACGGCCTCAAAGGCGCCTGTGGAGGCACCCGACGGGACGGCGGCGCGGCCGCTCGCTCCCGAATCAAGCTCGACCTCGACCTCGATGGTCGGGTTGCCTCGGGAATCGAGGATTTCGCGGGCCTGGATGAATTCGATGGATGCCATGTGCTCCCTTTCAAGAGTGGTTCTCTTTCGTGGCCCAGCCTAGCTTCCACAGGGTGGGAAGCAGTGGCGGGACGGTTTAACTTTCCGCGCTCCGGACGCGGTTCTCGAGCTCGCGCAGCGCCTCCCTGGCAGCCGCATCGGCGTCGATCCCGTGCGCCTGCGCCCGGGCCACGAGATCCAGGATCCCGCGGCCCACGCTCTGCGCGTCCAACGGCTCGTCCGGCAACTCGACGGGGACCCCATGGGAGCGGCTGCGTGAGATCACCTTGTGAGCGCGGCCGAGCACACTGAGCGATTCGGCGATGCCCTCCAGCGCGGAGGATCGCCCCTTCTCAGCGCGCTTGCGCTCCTCCCAGCTCTGCCACATGTCCTGGGGCACGGCCTCGTCGGCGAACACGTGCGGATGCCTGCGGATCAGCTTGTCCGCGATGCCGGCGGCCACGTCATCGAGGGTGAAGCGACCCTCGTCCTCGGCGATGCGCGCATGGAAGTAGACCTGAAGCAGGAGGTCACCCAGTTCTTCCTGGAGCTCGACGTCGTTTCCGGTCTCGACGGCGTCCACCACCTCGCAGGCCTCCTCGATGAGGTGGTTGAGGAGCGATCGGTGCGTCTGCTCGGCGTCCCAGGGGCATTTGAGCCGCAGCTCGGCCATCACCTGGCGGAGCCGCTCGAGCTCAGAGGTCATGTGGTGCGAGGCTCCGATCAGGAGGGGACCGACATCGAGCCGGTGCCGGTGACGCCCTCGCCCGCCGGGTCCCACTGGCCGTAGCGCGGGTTGAGGTCCACGTCCACGTCTTCGAACATCTGCTGGAGTACTGCGATGTCCGCGTCCTCGCCCAGCTTGGCGACCAGGATCTGCAGCTTCGAGCCCGCCGCCGCGATCCTCGCGCACTCCGGGTCGTTCAGCGCGGGGCTCTCGCCGGCGGTCTCGCGCAGCACGGCGAGCGCCTCTTCGTCGGTGACGGTCTGATCGAGCTCTGCCGCGATCTCCACCGCGACGGCGCCCAGGATCTCAGACATCACCAGCGTGCGGCGATCAACCTGATCCGGGCCGATGCCGACGGACTCACAACTGGCGACGACGCCGTCCACCTGGGCCTCGGAGATGCGCGTGTCCCCCACCTGAACGGCCGTGCTCGGCATGGGGCTGCAGCCGGCGAACAGGGCCGCGGCGGCGACCAGCGGGACAACGCGCTTCAGCAACATGTGTGACCTTTCACCGAACCTTCGACCGTGCCCCAGGGCACCGCGGTCAGCCTAGCGCATCGCCCTCGGCGAGCCCGAGGCCGCCGTCGGCTCAGCCGAACAGCTGGCCCAGCAGCGTGGTGGCCCACGTCAGGTGGTCGCCCTCCGGTTTCGGGACCAGCAGCTGATCCTGGGCCGGCTTGAGCGAGGCGCCCGGATAGAGGCGCTGCAGCCTGATCTGCCGTGATTCGGGCAGGTGGACCGGTGAGAACCGCACCACCTTGCCTTGGGGCACGATCTCCTGGATGCCGTGCGCCCGGGCCAGCATTCGAAGGCGTGCCACGCCGAGCAAGGCCTCGACGGGGGCCGGCGGCTGGCCGTAGCGATCCGTCATCTCGGCGCGCACCGCCTCCAGGTTGGCCTCCGTGCGGATCTCGGCGATCTCCTTGTACATCTCCAGCCGCAACCGCTCCGAGGAGATGTAGTCCTCCGGGAGGTGCGCGTCGATGGGCAGCTCCACGCGCATCTGGGGCTCGGTCTCGGTGTCGTCGCCGCGATAGCTGGCCACGGCCTCGCCCACCATGCGCAGGTACATGTCGAAGCCGACGCCCTCGATGTGCCCGGACTGGTCCTCGCCGAGCAGGTTACCTGCGCCGCGCAGCTCGAGGTCACGCATGGCGATGGCCATCCCGGAGCCGAGGTCCGTGTTGGCGGCCATCGTGGCGAGGCGCTCATGGGAGGCCTCGGTGAGCGGCTTGTCCTGCGGGTAGAGGAAATAGGCGTAGCCACGCTCCCGGGAGCGGCCCACACGCCCGCGAAGCTGGTGCAGCTGGGACAGGCCCAGGGTGTCAGCGCGGTCGATGATGAGGGTGTTGGCGCTCTGGATGTTGAGGCCCGCTTCGATGATGGTGGTGGAGACGAGCACATCAGCCCGGCGCTCCCAGAAGTCCAGCATCACCTGTTCGAGGCGGCTCTCGCTCATCTGGCCGTGGGCGGTGACCACCCGCGCCTCGGGGATGAGTTCGCGGAGGTGGGCGGCCGTCTTCTCGATGGTGCCCACCCGGTTGTGCACGAAGAACACCTGGCCCTCGCGCGCCAGCTCGCGACGGATGGCGGCCTTCACCTGCGCGTCGTCGTGAGGCCCGGCGAAGGTCAGCACCGGGTGCCGCTCCTCGGGCGGGGTGGCGATGACGCTCATCTCCCGGATGCCGGTGATGGCGATCTCCAGGGTGCGCGGGATGGGGGTGGCGGACATCGACAGCACGTCCACGTTGACCCGCATGGCCTTGAGCCGCTCCTTGTGTTCGACGCCGAACCGCTGCTCCTCGTCGATGATCACCAGGCCGAGGTCCTTGAACTGGATCTCCTTGCTGAACAGACGGTGGGTGCCGATCACCACGTCAACCCGGCCCGTGGCCAGGCCGTCGATCACCTTCTTGGACTCGGAGTCGCTCTGGAAGCGGGAGAGTTGCGCCAGGTGCACCGGGAAGCCTGCGAAGCGCGAGGCGAAGGTCTGGTAGTGCTGCGTGACCAGGAGGGTGGTGGGCACCAGCACCGCCACCTGCTTGCCGTCCTGAACTGCCTTGAAGGCGGCCCGGACGGCGATCTCCGTCTTGCCGTATCCCACGTCGCCGCAGATCAGCCGGTCCATGGGGATCAGCTTCTCCATGTCCGACTTCACCTCGGTGATGGCGGCGAGCTGATCCGGGGTCTCGACGAAACTGAAGGCGTCCTCCAGCTCCCGCTGCCACACGTTGTCCGGCCCGAACGCATAGCCCTTGGTGGCCTGCCGGGCCGCGTACAGCTTGATCAGCTCGGCGGAGATCTCGCGTACGGCCGAGCGCGCCTTGGCCTTGCGCTTGGTCCAGTCCCCACCGCCCATCTTGTCCAGTGCGGGCGCCTCGGAGCCGACGTAGCGGCTGAGCTGGTCCAGCTGGTCCATCGGCACGTAGAGCCGGTCCCCGGGATGCCCTCGCTTGCTGGGCGCGTACTCGACGACGAGGTAGTCGCGGACCGCGCCCTGGACGGTGCGCTGCACGAGTTCGACGAACCGGCCCACGCCGTGCTGCTCGTGCACGACGGGATCCCCGGACTTCAGCTCCAGTGGAGCGATCGCGGCCTTGCGTCGGGCGGGGAGCTTGCGTTCCGTCCGGTCGGTGACCGTCTGGCCCGTCAGCTCGGCGGCGGTGATCACCTCGAGCTTCGCCTCGTCGGCGCGCCAGCCCTGGCGCAGCGACGACGTCACCACGGCGACGCGGGCAGGGGTGGGCGGCTTCTCGAGGTCGTCGAGTGAGGCGGGGATTCCGGCCTCATCCAGCACCTCGATCATGCGGGCCGCCAACCCGCGACCCTCGACGCAGAGGATCACGCCCCAGCCGTCGGCGAGCTTGGCCGAGATGTGGCGGGTGGCCACCTCGGTGTCTCCGTGGAAGGACTCCGTGGTGGTCACCTTGATGGTGCGGGAGTGCACCGAGTCGGCGTCGAAGGCGTGCGGCTCGTCGTCGGCGGCGAACGGAGACAGGGACCACCAGCGGTGCCCGATCGCCAACGCGTGCTGCCGCACGTCGGAGAGGCCCCAGTAGGCGGAGGCACCCAGGTCCACGGGAGACTTCCCGCCGCCGGCCGCGGCCGCCCAACTGGCCTCCAGGAACTCCTGGCTGGTCTGGACGAGCTCCGCGGCGCGCGCCCGGATCAGTTCGGGCGAGCTGGCGAGGATCAGCGAGCCCTTCGGCAGCACGTCGACGAGCAGCTCGAGGCCGTCCACGAGCACCGGTGTGAGCGCCTCCATGCCCTCGACGGCCTGGCCCTCCGCGATGCGCCCCAGCATGTCCCCGAGCTCGGGGTGTTCGGCGGCCAGCCGCTTGGCGCGGGCCCGCACCGCCGTCGTGAGGAGGAGCTCGCGGCAGGGCGG
The DNA here is from genome assembly GCF_055326245.1 of Tessaracoccus luoxuelianae. Taxonomy (NCBI): domain Bacteria; kingdom Bacillati; phylum Actinomycetota; class Actinomycetes; order Propionibacteriales; family Propionibacteriaceae; genus Tessaracoccus; species Tessaracoccus luoxuelianae. The sequence goes on along the minus strand of NZ_JBUZNO010000006.1, from coordinate 202,278 downwards.
CGCGATCACCGACGATGCCGTCTCGCCGGTCGAGCGCTGGTCCGCGACGGTGAAGGAGCGGATGTCGTCCACGTCGTCGCCGAAGAAGTCCACCCGGACGGGATGCTCGGCGGTGGGCGGGAAGATGTCCACGATGCCGCCGCGGACGGCGAACTCTCCGCGGCGCTCCACCAGATCAACGCGGCTGTAGGCGGCGCCCGCAAGGTCCGCCAGCAAGGTCGAGAGGGGGTACTCCTCCCCGACGACGATCCGCACCGGCGCCATGTCCGCCAGCCCCTTGACCTGGGGTTGGAGGATGGATCGGATGGGGGCGACGACCACCTTCGGCGGGGGCTGCTCGCCCTTGCCGGCGAGGCGGCGGAGCACGGCGAGGCGGCGCCCGACCGTGTCCGCTCTGGGCGACAGCCGCTCGTGGGGCAGGGTCTCCCAGGCGGGGTAGTAGGCCACCGCGTCCTCGCCGAGCAACCCGCCCAGCTCTGTGGTCACCTGCTCGGCCTCGCGGTAGGTGGAGGTGATCATCAGCACCGTCTGGCCGGACTCCTCAGCGATGGCGGCGGTCAGCAGCGGGAAGAAAGGCGTCACTGCCGTGACGTCGAGCGCGGTGACACCCGAGCGGCGCGAGTCCGCGAGGGTGGCCGCAAGGGCGTGGTCGCGCTCGAGTGCGGTCAGTAATCCGGGGAACTTCACGCGATCATCCTTGCACCGGGTTTCAAGAGTTGAAGCGGTTCTGCGTGGCGACGAGGCCCTCGCGCACCAGTAGCTCCACGGCGTCGGCGGCGACGGCCGCGTCCACCCGGAGGCCCTCGAGGTCTGCCGGCTTCATCTTCGCCAGCACCCAGGCGGCCGCGTCCTGCCTGCCCGGCGCCCGGCCGATGCCGACGCGCACCCGGTAGAAGTCGCCCGTGCCGAGGTGGGCGCGGATGGATTTGAGCCCGTTGTGCCCGTTGTCCCCGCCGCCGATCTTGACGCGCAGGCGGCCGGGTTCCAGGTCCAGCTCGTCGTGGATGGCGATCACGTGAGAGGGCTTGATCTTGTGGAACGCCGCGACGGCCTTGACCGCGGACCCGGAGTCGTTCATGTACGTGGTGGGCCTGGCCAGCACCAACTTGACGGGCGACGGCCCCGGGAGGGTCAGCGTCGCCAGCTCGGCGCGCATCCGGGAGTGGGAGGAAAAGGAGGAACCGTAGCGGTCCGCGAGGTCCGCTACGGCCCAGAACCCGACGTTGTGCCGGGTGGCCTCGTAGGTCGGGCCCGGGTTGCCGAGCCCGACCACGAGGTAGGTGGAATCGGTCACTCGGCCGCGACGGCGCCCTCAGCGGCAGCAGCCTCGGGCTCGTCGCCGAGGTCCTGCACCGGCGCCTGGCCGACGCTGACCACCACGACGTCCAGCGCGACGGCCGCCTCGACGCCCTCAGGCAGCGGGATGTCCCCGACAGTCAGGTGCGAACCGGAGGAGAGGCCCTCGATCGAGACGACGAACTCGGTGGGGATGCTGGCGGCCGGGGCCAGGACGCTCAGGTTGTTGAGCTCGTGGTTGACCAGGGTGCCGCGCTCGGCCTCGCCGGTGAACGTCAGCGGGACGTCGACCGTGACCTTCTCGCCCGCCTTGATCAGCACGAGATCGATGTGATCGATGGAGTGCAGGATGGCGTGGCGCTGGACCTGCTTGGGCAGCGCGAGGAACGGCGTCTTGTCGCCCTCCACCGTGATCTGGAGCAGCACGTTGGGCTGACGCAGCGCGAGGAAGGTCTCCCGGGCCGGCAGCGCGAGGTGCACGGGATCGGTGCCGTGACCGTAGAGGACGGCGGGGGTGGATCCGGCGCGGCGGAGCCTGCGCGAGGCGCCCTTGCCGAACTCGGTGCGGGTGGTGGCGGTCAGGTTGACATCTGCCATGGTGAATCTCCTCAAGCTGTGGATATCTGCGCGTGCGGGCGCCGAGCGAGGAAAAGAGCTAGTCGATCACGGACCCTGGGGGTCCCTCGCCAGGCAGCCCGCCAAGCTTACCCCAGCCGCTCCGGGGCGCGCCAATCGGATCTACAGGACGAACTGGTTGGGGCGGGGGGCCTCGAAGCTCTTGCTGCCGCGATACATCTCCACCGATTCGCGCAGCGCCGTGAGGAAGTAGGGCGGGAAGTCCATGCCCTTCTCGTTGGCCCACAGCAGCTTCGCCTCGAGGCGCCCGATCTCGCGCGCGTAGATCTCGATCTCGGCGTCGATGCCGAGCTCGGCCATCACACCGCCGAACTCCTGCTGGTAGTACTTCACGTAGTCGACACCCACCATCGTGAACGATTTCGAGCGCAGCAGCCGCGCCACCTGCACCTGCCAGGGCTTGAGCTCATCGTCCTGCACCATCTTCTCGGCGCTCATCCTGTAGAACGCGAAGTGCCCGGGCTCCTGCTGCTTGATGGGGTGGATGATCGTCTCGGCGATGGCCGTCTCCCCCATGCGGGTGAGCTCCTTGATCAGCGACGAGTAGGCCAGCACCGCCTGCCGCTCTGTCGACGCGCCGGTCAGGTAGTAGAGCATGCGCGAGATGTCGTGGATGGGCTCCCAGTGCGCGAGCGCGCCGAGCAGCTTCATCCGGAGCGGGATGCTCATGAAGGGCTCCTGCGGCTCCATCCCGAGGTCGCCTTGAAGCTGATCCAGGAGGTAGCCGTGGGCCATCTCCTGGTCGTACCAGACGTCCTGATAGAAGATGCGGTCTACCTCGCTGACGTTCGGCAGTACGGTCAGGAGCTCCAGGACGTTGCGGTCCACCTCGAGCTCGACGCGGGCCAGGTAGTCGATGACGTGGGCGAACCGGGTGCGGACCAGCTCCGGGTTGCGCACGGTGCGGTCCGCGGAGGCGAGTTGGATGGGCGGGTGCTTGTCCCCCAACTGGAGCACGAAGGCCCGAAGCGATGCGTCTGTGATCTTCGCGGCCATGGCAGCCTCCCCTCGCTATCGACTCAAGCATGGCCCATCTCCCCAAGTGGGATGCCGTCTCGTCCACCGTGTGGGCCGGCGTCAGCGGGCCAGCGCAGCCGTGGACGAACGCTCGATCAGCTCCGGCCTGATCACGTGACGTGTCGGCGGGCGAGCGGGGTCGGCCAACTCGTCGAGCAGGATCTGGGCCCCGACGGACCCCATCTCGTCGCCGTGCTGGGCGACGGTGGTGAGCGTCACGGGGCCACCCCAGGCGTTGATGTTGGCGTCGCAGCCCATCACCAGCACCTCACCGGGCACCGGCACGCCCCCGGCCGCCAGAACCTGGATGATGGCCATGCCGGTGAGGTCGGCCACGCACACGACACCGTCAGGGCGCAGCTGAGGATCCATGGCCAGCAGCTGACGCCCGGCGACGATGCCACCCGCGATCTGCAGATCGCTGGTCTTGATGTCGAGCAGGTCGACGGCCTGCGACTCCGCGACCGCCCGGGCGACGCCCCGCCGACGCTCGTCGGCCGGCTGGAGCGATTCGGGGACCCCGACGAAGGCGAGGCGGCGGCAGCCACGGCCGATCAGATGGCTGGCCGCGAGGTAGCCCACGTGCTCGTTGTCCACCAGGACCGTGGACCACGAGGCACCCGGTGTGTCGTGGTTGAGGACGACGACGCGTCGGCCGTGGGAGCCGAGCCGATCGATGTCATCGTCGGGGTCGAACTGGGGCGCCAACAGGATGCCTGCCACCCGCGTCTCGTCGAAGTAGTCCAGATGCTCGCGCTGCTGGCGCTGGTCGGTGTCGGAGTCGGTGATCACCAGTTGGTGGCCCCGCTCCCGAATGGTGGCCTGAGCGCCTCTGGCGATGTCCACGAAGAGGCTGTTGCTGAGGTCGAACACGTTGAGCCCGATGGTGTGCGAGGTAGCCCCGACGAGGGAGCGGGCATTGAGGTTGCGCACGAAGCCGAGGCGGGTGATCGCGGCCTGCACCCGCTCGACGGTCTCCGGTCGGCAACCCTGCGGCTTGTTGAGCACGTTGGACACCGTGCCGAGAGAGACGCCCGCCTCGCGGGCGACGTCGTTCATGCTGGGCAGGCGCCCCCCGGCGCGCGGATTCATAGGCAGCAATGTAGGCGCTCCGAAGATGAAACGCTCCATTCGCCGCGAAACGGAACCCAGAACAGGGCTTGACGAACTCCTCCCCTCGGGCCACCATAAGATGAAACGTTTCACGAGGAAGCGTCAGTCTCAACGTCGAGGAAGCAGATGACCACCACCACACGACTCCGAGTCGAGAACCGCCCCGTCTCCCCCACTGTCCTGGGCCTGGGCGATCCCTCCCCCCGCCTCTCCTGGCAGGTCACCGACGCCCCCGACGGCTGGGCGCAGTCCGCGTACGCCGTCGAAATCCAGAGAGAAGACTCCGCCACGGTTCACGAGACCGAGTCCGCCGAGCAGCTGTTCGTCGCCTGGCCGCAGGCGCCGCTCACCTCTCGCGAGCGTGTGGTCGTGCGCGTGCGGGCACAGGGCGCTGAAGGCGAGTGGGCCGCCTGGAGCGAGCCGGTGGCCGTCGAGGCCGGGCTCCTCGAGACCACCGACTGGAAGGCCCGGTTCATCTCCCCCGCGACCCTCGGTGGCATCCTCACCCCGGCACCCCTGCTCACCACCGAGTGGGACCTCCCCAGCGAGATCGTCAGCGCACGCCTCCATGTGACGGCGCACGGCCTCTACGAGATGAGCCTCAACGGTGAGCGCGTCGGCGACGAGTACCTCGCGCCCGGCTGGACCACCTACAGCCACCGCCTGCGCTACCAGACCCACGACGTCACCGACCTGCTGCACGAGGGCGCCAACGACGTGCGCGCACTGCTCGGCAACGGCTGGTACCGCGGGCGCCTCACCTGGGGCAACCGGCGTGCGCTGTACGGAGACAGGCTCTCCCTCCTCGCCCAGCTCGAGGTGGTCACCGCCGACGGCACCCGGCACATCCTCGGCACCGACGACACCTGGCGCGCCCACACCTGGCGCGTCCTCGCCGACGACATCTACGACGGCTGCACCACCGATCTGCGGATCACCGAGCCCCAGGGCGACGACGCCGTCGAGATTGTCGACGCCGACCTCAGCCTGCTGGTGGCCCCCGACGGCCCGCCCGTGCGCGTCACCGAGGTGGTGGCAGCCCAGAAGACGTGGCGCTCCCCGTCGGGCGCCCTTCTCATCGACTTCGGCCAGAACGTCGTCGGCTGGGTCCGCCTCATCGTGCGCGCGGAGTCCGGCCGCGAGGTGATCGTCACCCAGGCGGAGGTGCTCGAGCACGACGAGCTGGGCATCCGCCCTCTCCGCACCGCCAAGGCCACCGACACCTACTACCTCGCCGGCACCGGCGACGAGGTGCTGGAGCCCACCTTCACGTTCCACGGCTTCCGCTACGCCCGCGTCGACGGCGTCGAGGAGGCCGAGATCGTCTCCGCCGAGGCCGTGGTCATCCACAGCGACATGGAGCGCACCGGCTGGTTCGACTCCTCCCACGAGCTCCTCAACCGGCTGCACGAGAACGTGGTGTGGGGCATGCGCGGCAACTTCGTCGACGTGCCCACCGACTGCCCGCAGCGCGACGAGCGCCTCGGCTGGACCGGCGACATCCAGGTGTTCACCCCCACAGCCGAGTTCCTCTACGACAGCACCGGCTTCCTGCGCTCCTGGCTCCGCGACCTCGAGGCCGACCAGTTCGACGACGGCGGCGTGCCGATCGTGGTGCCCAACGTCCTCGGCGGCATGGTGGCCACCGCCTGGGGCGATGCCGCGGCGATCGTGCCCACCGTGCTGCACGAGCGCACCGGCGACGAGGCCGTCCTCGCCCGCCAGCTGCCGAGCATGCGCCGCTGGGTGGAATACCTGGACAAGGCTGCCGGCGACGACGGCGTGTGGTCCGGGGGCTTCCAGTTCGGCGACTGGCTGGACCCGACGGCGCCGCCGGAGGAGCCTGCCCGCGCCAAGGCGGATCCGGACGTCGTCGCCACCGCCCACGTCTACCGCAGCGCCGACTTCACGGCCCGCGCCGCGGCCATCGTGGGCGACTCCGACACCGAGGCCTACGCCCGCTCCGTGGCTGATCGGGCCCTGGCCGGTTTCCGGCGCGAGTTCGTGACCCCGGGTGGCCGCATCCTCAGCGACGCGCAGACCGTCTACGCCATGGCGCTGGTGTTCGACCTCCTGGAGACCGACGAGCAGCGCGCAGCGGCCGCCGCCCGGCTGGCAGACCTGGTGCGGGTCTCGGGCTTCCGGATCTCCACCGGCTTCGTGGGCACCCCGCTGGTGACCGATGCCCTGGCCGATGCCGGCCACGTCGAGACGGCCTACCGCCTGCTGCTGCAGACGGGCTGCCCCTCCTGGTTGTACCCGGTGACCATGGGCGCGACCACCATCTGGGAGCGCTGGGACTCGATGCTGCCCGACGGCACCATCAACCCCGGCGAGATGACCTCGTTCAACCACTACGCCCTGGGCGCGGTGGCGGACTGGCTGCATCGCACCGTCGCGGGCCTCGCCCCCGCCGCACCCGGCTACCGCCGGATCCGCATCGCGCCGCGCCCCGGCGGCGGCCTCACCCACGCCTCCGCCCGCCACCTGTCGCCCTTCGGCGAGATCGCGGTGGGCTGGAAGCGTGAAGGCGACGACGTGGTGGTCTCCGCCAGGATCCCCGCGGGCGTGACGGCCGAGGTGGACCTGCCTGGTGTCGCCGTCGAGGCGGGTTCCGGCACGCACGAGTGGCGCGTCAGCTTGCCCGAGCCGACGTACGGCCCGCCCGCGACCGTGCGCGACCTCATGGACGATCCCGCCCGATGGGACCGCTTCGTGGAAGGCACCATCGCAGCGCCCCTGCGGGGCATGGTGCACTTCACCGACGAGGCCTCAGTGGCCGACCGGATGGCTGCGCACCTCGAGGACCGTGTGGAGGTCCTGGTGGACGCCTTCACCCTTGGCGGCAGCGACGGCGGTCGGGACGAGATCCTGGCCGTGGTTCGGGAGAGCCTGACCTGACGAAACCCAGTTGGTTACGGCCGACGCTCTCCGGCGTCGGCCGTGACCAAACTGAGACCTGGAACCCCTTGACAGGGAGACCAGCAACATTTTAACCTTTCCACATGCAGATGAAACGTTTCATCTGATTGAGTCCGTCGAAATCACACTGCTCGTCGACAACTCCGAAACCTCGCTCCTCACGGCGCAGGCCATCGCCGACGGCTTCAACGCCGCCCAGGAGGAGGTCGTCGTGGAGATCGAATCGCGACCCCAGGGCGCCGATGGCGACAACATCGTCAAGACCCGCCTCGCCACCGACGAGATGAGCGACGTGTTCTGGTACAACTCCGGATCACTGCTCCAGGCACTGGACCCCACCACCACGCTGGTCGACCTCTCCGGCGAGGCCCTTGCCGAGCGTGTCGACGACACCTTCAAGACCGCCGTGAGCAGCGGCGACGCCATGTTCGGCGTCCCCGTCGGCCAGGCCATGGGCGGCGGCATCCTCTACAACAAGGCCGTCTACGCGGACCTCGGCCTCGAGGTCCCCACCACCTGGGACGAGTTCATGGCCAACAACGAGGCCATCAAGGCAGCCGGCATCGATCCCGTCATCCAGAGCTACGGCGACACCTGGACCTCGCAGCTGTTCATTCTGGCCGATTTCTACAACGTGACCGCGGTTGAGCCCGATTGGGCCGAGCAGTACACCGCCAACCAGGCCAAGTACGTCGACGAGCCCGCGCTCAAGGGATTCCAGCGGCTCCAAGAGGTCTACGAGGCCGGCTACGTGAACGAGGACTTCGCCACCGCGAAGCTGGATCAGGCGCTGAACCAGCTGGTGACCGGCTCCGGCGCGCACTACCCGATGCTCTCCTTCGTGATCAACACCTACGTCGGCCTGTCGGACGACGCCGCTGAGAACATCGGCTTCTTCGCCCAGCCGGGCGACGACGCGGCCAAGAACGGCCTCACCGCCTGGACCCCGGCCGGTCTCTACATCCCGAAGACCACCGAGGGCGATCAGCTCGAGGCGGCCAAGAAGTTCGTGGACTGGGTGGCCACCCCCGAGGCCTGCGACGCGCAGACCGCCGCGGTGACCCCCACCGGCCCGTACCTGGTCGAAGGCTGCGAGCTCCCCGCCGACCTGCCGGCCGCAGTGGGAGATCTCCAGACCTACTTCGACAACGGCATGGCCAGCCCGGCTCTTGAGTTCCTGTCCCCCGTCAAGGGCCCGAACCTCGAGAAGATCACCGTCGAGGTCGGCTCCGGCATCCGCTCCGCCGCTGACGGCGCCCAGCTCTACGACCAGGACGTCGAGAAGCAGGCCCAGCAGCTGGGCCTCGAGGGCTGGTGATCCACCCCGGCCCGTGAGGGCCGGCACACACCCGCGGAGGGTGGGGGTCGTTCGCTCCTCCCCCACCCTCCTCCCTTGTCCCCGCGACACTGAAACCAGCGGCACCGCAGCCGCCCACGACGACGTGACCTTCAGCCATCAGGAGCCTCCATGTCCGCCATCCACTCCCCACCGCGCGCGGCTGCCGGGCCGCAGTCGGCCGCCAAACCTCGCATCTCCCCCGTGCACATCGACAAGAGCTACCCGCTGTGGTTCTTCCTACCGGGCGGCATCGTGTTCATCGCCCTCTTCATCGTCCCCACCGTCCTGTCCTTCTACTTCGCGTTCACCAGGTGGACGCTGTTCAAGGCCACGTTCGTCGGCTTCGACAACTTCGTCACCTTCTTCAGCGAGCCCGGCCTCGTCGGCGCGCTGATCAATACGCTCATCTACGCGTTCGTCACCTCGGGCGCCAAGGTGGTGCTGGGCATGCTGCTGGCCGTCATCCTGGTCCAGCAGATCTGGGCGCGCGGCTACCTGCGCTCGGTCACCTTCTTCCCGGTGCTGGTCTCGGCCGTCGGCGTGGGCCTCACGTTCCAGGTGCTGCTCAACCCCACGTCGGGCGTGGTCAACGCAGCCCTGGGCGTGGTCGGCATCGAGGGCCCCCGTTGGCTCGTCGACCCCAACATCGCGCTGCTCACCGTGGCCGCCATCGACGTCTGGAAGGGCATCGGCCTGGCCACACTGATCTACATCGCCGGCCTGGTGGCCATCCCCCAGGAGTACTACGAAGCCGCCAAGGTGGACGGCGCCAGCGCGTGGGACATCTTCCGCAGCATCATGCTGCCGCTCTCGTTCCCCGCCACCTCGACGGTGATCATCCTGTCGCTGATCGGCGGCCTGCGCTCCTTCGACCTCATCTGGACCACCACCCAGGGCGGTCCCGGCTTTGCCTCGGACGTCATCGCCTCGGTGATCTACAAGCAGTACCAGGCGGGCTTCTACGGCCTCTCCACCGCGGGCAACGTCATCCTCTTCATCGTCGTGACCGCGATCATCTACCCGCTCTCGCGGTGGCTCAACTCAAAGGAGGTGGCCCAGTGACCAGGATGAAGCCCATCGGCTACATCATCGGGATCATCGGGATCGCGCTCACCAGCGTCATCTTCCTGCTCCCCTTCGCCTTCATCCTGCTCACGGCCATGAAGCCGCAGAAGGAGGCCAACCTTCTGCAGTTCTCCTGGCCCGAGCAGATCGTGCTGTGGGAGAACATCGTCACGGTCATCCAGACCCGGGACTTCATGCTCATCATCGCGTTCATCAACTCCACCATCCTCACCGTGGCCAGCGTCACGCTGATGGTGATCTTCGGCGCGATGGTCGCCTACGTGCTGCAGCGTCGCAAGAGCTGGCTGAACCCGTGGATCAACGGTCTCGTGCTCGCCGGCCTCATCATCCCGCCCGCCGTCGTGCCCACCATCTGGGTGATGCAGACGCTCGGCATCTTCAAGACGCTGCCCGGCCTGATCCTCATCGAGGTGGCGTTCGGCCTGTCGTTCACCGTCCTCATGATGCGTGCGTTCATCGCCGGGATCCCCAAGGAGATCGACGAGGCGGCCATCGTCGACGGCGCCGGGCCGATGCGGCTGTTCTTCCAGGTGGTCCTCCCGCTGCTCCGGGGCGTCATCATCACCGTCGTGGTGGTGCAGTCGGTGTTCGTGTTCAACGACTTCCAGAACCCGCTCTACTTCCTCCCGGGGGACCAGAACGCCACGGTGCAGCTGACGCTGTTCAACTTCCAGAGCCAGTTCAACACGTCCTACAACCTGCTGTTCACCAACATCATGCTCATCACCATCCCGCCGCTGATCATGTACATCTTCTTCCAGCGCCAGATCGTGGCCGGGATGACATCGGGAGCGGTGAAGGGATGACCATCGCGACGGGGTCGTCGTCGCGGCGCCCTCGTCGTCCGCGGCCCGAGGGGGGTCGGCGCGTAAAGTATGCGCAGCCCCCCGAATCCGAACGGAGTCCGGTGAACCATCCGCGCCTCAGCATGCGTGACGTGGCCGAGATGGCGCGCGTGTCCATCGGCACCGTGTCCAACGTCATCAACAACCCCGAGCGGGTACTCCCGGCAACCCGTGAGCGCGTGGAGGAGGCTATCCGCCACCTTGGCTGGGCGCCCAATCAACAGGCTCAGGCGCTGCGGGCCGGGAAGAGCAAAGTAATCGGGCTGGCCGTGATGGACGTGGCCAACCCGTTCTTCGCCGACGTCCTGCGCGGCGCCCAGGGCAGGCTGGAGGAGGCGGGCTACGCGGCCACCATCGGTGACTCGGACAACCGCCCTGAGCGGGAGGCCTCCGCGCTGCGCTCGTTCCGGGACCAGCGGGTCCGGGGCGTGATCCTCGGGCCGATCGGCGCCACGCCACCAGAGGTCGACGCCCTGCTCCAGGCGCGCATCCCCACAGTGCTGGTGGACCGGGCCCACGGCGGGACAGGCTGCACCGTCGGTGTCGACGACGTGGCGGGCGGGCGGATCGCGGCCGAGCATCTCATCGCCCAGGGGCACACGGCGCTCGCCTTCGTCGGCGGCCCGTCGTCGCTGGCGCAGGTCAGGGATCGACGCGAGGGTGCCGAGCGGGCCGCGGCTGCGGCCGGCGTCAGCATTCTCGCGATCTCCGTCAACGCTCTTGACTTCGCGTCGGGCCGTGCGGCGGCGGAGCAGCTGGCGCTGCTGTCGGCCACGGAGCGCCCCACGGGGATCTTCTGCGCCAACGACATGATCGCGATCGGGCTCCTGCAGGGCCTGGTGGCGGCCAGGATCAGAGTCCCGCACGACGTGGCCATCGTCGGCTACGACGACATCGACTTCGCCGCCGCCGCGGCCGTGCCGCTGTCCTCCGTGGCGCAGCCGAGGCGCGAGCTCGGGTCCTCCGCGGCAGAACTCCTGCTGCAGGAGCTGGAGGACCAGGACCACGGCCGCCCGCACGAGCACCGCACGATCACCTTCACCCCCACCCTGGTAGCCCGGGCATCAAGCGTCTCGTAGTACCCCCGGCGTTGACCCCACACCCACAGAGTTGTATCGTTTCAATCAATCGCCTGAAACGATTAAAGCGCGAGGAGGCGCCCACCATGATCAGCACCATCAGCAAGCAACTCGAGGACCAGGTCATCGAGGTCCCGTCGTGGGCCTACGGCAACTCGGGCACCCGGTTCCGCGTGTTCGGCACCCCCGGCACCCCCCGAACCATCCAGGAGAAGCTGGCCGACGCCGCCCAGGTGAACCTGTACACCGGCCTGTCGCCGAAGGTCGCCCTGCACTACCCCTGGGACAAGGTCGAGGACTGGAGCGCGCTCAAGACCTACGCCGCCGATCTGGGCGTCGAGCTCGGCACGGTGAACTCCAACACGTTCCAGGACGAGGCCTACAAGTTCGGCAGCCTCGCCCACAACGACCCAAAGGTCCGCCAGATGGCGATCGACCACCACCTCGAGTGCCTGGGCATCATGACCGAGATCGGCTCGCAGGACCTCAAGATCTGGCTCGCGGACGGCTCCAACTACCCCGGCCAGGGCGACATCCGCCGTCGTCAGGACTGGTTGGCAGACTCCCTGGCCAAAATCTACAGCCAGCTCGGCGCGGAGCAGCGCCTGGTGCTGGAGTACAAGTTCTTCGAGCCGGCCTTCTACCACATGGACGTGCCGGACTGGGGCACCTCCTACGCGCACGTCAACGCGCTCGGCGACCGCGCGCTGGTCTGCCTCGACACGGGCCACCACGCGCCTGGCACCAACATCGAGTTCATCGTCGCCCAGCTGCTGCGCCTCGGGAAGCTCGGCTCGTTCGACTTCAACTCGCGCTTCTACGCCGACGACGATCTCGTGGTGGGCGCGGCCGATCCGTTCCAGCTGTTCCGCATCCTCTGGGAGGTGCGCCGCGGCGGCGGCCTCGACCCGGCCAACGGCGTGGCGTTCATGCTGGACCAGTGCCACAACGTCGAGGACAAGATCCCCGGCCAGATCCGCTCCGTGCTCAACGTCCAGGAGATGACGGCCCGCGTGCTGCTCGTCGACGCCGACGCCCTGCAGGACGCCCAGGACTCCAACGACGTCCTCGGCGCCAACGCCATCATGATGGACGCCTTCTACACCGACGTGCGGCCCATGCTGGCCGAGTGGCGCGAGTCGCGGGGGCTGGCCGGCGACCCCATGAAGGCGTTCGCCGATTCGGGCTACCTCGCCAAGATCGCTGAGGAGCGCGTGGGCGGGGCTCAGGCGGGCTGGGGAGCCTGATGCCGAAGCAGTCCGTCATCGCGGTGGACCTCGGCGCGACGAGTGGCCGGGTGGTGCTGGCCACGTTCGCCGAGGGTCGCGTCTCGCTGAACGAGGTGCACCGCTTCTCCACCGCCGCCCGCCAGACCGACGACGGGCTCCGGCTCGACGTGGTGGCGCTTTTCGACGAGATCCAGGCGGGCATCGGCCGCGCGATGGAGGCCGCCCCGGACGGGGTGGCCGCGCTCGGCATCGACTGCTGGGCCGTCGACTACGGGCTCATCGGCGATGACGGACTGCTCGAGCTCCCCTTCAACTACCGCGACCCCCGCACCGAGCGCGGCCGCGCCCTCGTGCGCGAGCGGATCAGCGAGGAGGAGCTGTACTCCCGCGTCGGCCTGCAGGACGTGCCGTTCAACACGGTCAACCAGTTGGCCGACGACGAGGCTGCCGGCCGGCTGGACCGCGCCACACGGTTCCTCCTCCTCCCCGACCTGCTCGGCTACTGGCTGACAGGCAAGGCGGTCGCGGAGCGCACCAACGCGTCGACCACCGCCCTGCTCGACCCCCTGACCGGCCAGTGGGACTGGGACCTGATCGAGCGCCTGGGCCTCCCCCGCCGGATCTTCGCCGACGTGGTCGAGCCGGGCGCCGTCGTCGGTCCGATCACGACGGGTCCGGCCGCCGGCGTGCCGCTGGTGGCCGTCGGCTCGCACGACACTGCCTCCGCCGTCGTCGGCGCACCGCTGGAGGCCGACGACGTGTTCATTTCGTCGGGCACCTGGTCCCTCGTCGGCATGGAGCTCGACGCGCCGATCCTGACCGAGGAGTCGCGGCAGGCCAACCTCACCAACGAGGGGGGCGTGGACGGCACCGTCCGATACCTCAAGAACGTGATGGGGTTGTGGATCCTCTCCGAGGCGGTCCGCACCTGGGCGGCGGCCGGCCGTGAGTACTCCGTCCCGGACCTGGTGGAGGCCGCCCGCGCCGTCACCGACGCCCCGCACTTCGACGCCACCCATCCCAGCCTGCTCCCGCCCGGCGACATGGTGAGCCGGGTCAAGGCGCTGGCCGGCGGCGACGGGCGGCTCGAGGACCCCGCTGTGTTCACGCGCGCCCTCATCGAGTCCCTGGCTGATGCCTACGCCGGCGTGATCTCCGAGCTCGCTGCGATCACCGGCCGCTCCCCGCGCCGCGTCGTCGTGGTGGGCGGGGGTAGCCAGAACAGGCTGCTCGCGCAGCGCACTGCCGACCGCACATGCCTTCCCGTCTCGGCCGGCCCGGTCGAGGCCACGGCGCTCGGCAACTGCCTGATCCAGGCCCGCTCCGTCGGCATCCTCTCCGGCTCCCTCTCAGACCTCAGAAAGACCGTGATGGCTTCCACCACCGTGACCCAGTTCCTCTCCCGCCCCGAGCTCGAGCTCGCCGAGATCACCGCGCTGTCCCACGAGTTCGGCGCGAATCCCGCGTTCACCCGCGCGGGCGGTGGCAACTCGTCGGCGAAGGCCGACGGCGTGCTGTGGATCAAGCCGAGCGGCGTCTCGCTGGCCTCGATCACCGCCGAGGACTTGGTGCCGCTGGACATGCAGGTGCTGCTGAACTCCCTCGACGCCCCGGACCCCGACCCGAGCCTTGGCGACCCGGTCAACCACATCGCCGGGCTCGCCCGCCGCGACGACGGCCCCCGCCGTCCGTCGGTGGAGATCCTGTTTCACGCGCTGATCCCGGACACCTACGTGTTCCACACGCATCCGCTGCTGATCAACGCCATCACCTGCAACGCCGACGGCGAGCACCTGACTGCCGAGATGTTCGGCAACGACGTGCTCTGGGTGTCCTACGTGGACCCCGGCCTTCCGCTTGCCCGCGAGATCGCGGCGCGGCGCGAGGACTTCACCTCACGCACCGGCCAGCCGGCGCCCAAGGCGACGTTCCTCATGAACCACGGCCTCATCGTCGCCGGCGACAACCCGGACGACGTGCGTGCCGAGAGCTATCGGATCCTTGCCAGGATCGAGGAGGCGGTGGCGTCGGCGTCCGCCGACGAGCCCTCGACTCCGTCCGGTGCGGACCTGGGCGCCGTCGCGGAGGCGTTCCGCGCGGCCCTGGGCGCGGTGGCTGTGGCAACCGACGAGGGCGGCATCGCCCGCAGCTTCCCGGCCACCGAGACCGGTGCGCGGTTCCTCGTCGAGGGCCCGCTGATCCCGGACCAGATCGTCTACGCCGGTTCGTTTCCGCTCGTGGTGACCACTGCCGACGAGCTGCCGGGCGCGCTGGCCGCGTTCCGCGAGGCGCGCGGGGTGGACCCGGTGATCGTGGTGGTGCCCGGCGCCGGCGTGGCCGCGGTCGGCGACTCCGAGAAGTCCGCCACCACGGCGCTGCAGGTCTATGTCGACGCCCTGACCGTGGGCCGTGCCGCGACCGCACTGGGCCGCGTGCGGGCCCTCAACGAGGCGGAGCGCCGCTTCATCGAGACCTGGGAGGCCGAGGCGTACCGACAGCAGGTGGCCAAGGCCTGACGGCGCCCTCGCGGCGACGCGGCGGACGAAACTACGAGACGCCCCCGAAGAGCGAGGTGACCGAGCCGTCGAGGAACACCGCGTTGATGGCCTTGGCGATCAACGGAGCGATGGACAGCACCGTCAGGTTGTTGATGGGCTGCTCCGTGCGGATGGGCAGCGTGTTGGTCACGATGATCTCCGAGACGTTCGCGCCGTTGAGCCGCTCGACCGCGGGGCCGGAGAAAATGGCGTGCGTTGCGGCGGTGATCACCTTGGACGCACCCCGGTCATGCAGGGCCTGGGCTGCCTGCGCGATGGTGCCGGCCGTGTCGATCATGTCGTCGACCAGCAGGCACACCTTGCCCTCGACATCGCCCACCACCTCATGCACGGCCACGGTGTTGGCCTTGTCGTGGTCACGCCGCTTGTGGACGATGGCCAGCGGGGTGCCGAGCACGTCGGTCCACATGTCGGCCAGCCGCACCCGGCCGGCGTCGGGGGAGACCACGCACATGTTGCCCACGTCGTAGTTCTTCTTGACGTAGTCCGAGAGCACCGGCAGCCCCCACAGGTGGTCGACGGGGCCATCGAAGAAGCCCTGGATCTGGGCGGCGTGGAGGTCTACGGACATGATCCGGTTGGCGCCTGCAGCCTTGTACAGGTCCGCGACGAGCCGCGCCGAGATGGGCTCGCGGCCGAGGTGCTTCTTGTCCTGGCGCGCGTACGGGTAGAAGGGCGCCACCACCGTGATCCGCTTGGCGGAGGCCCGCTTGAGCGCGTCCACCATGATGAGCTGCTCCATCAGCCACTCGTTGACCGGCGCGGTGTGGGACTGGATGACGAAGGCGTCGCAGCCCCGCACGGACTCCTCGAAGCGCACGTAGATCTCGGAGTTGGCGTAAGTGAGCGCCCGCGTGGGCACGATCGGCTCGTCCATGAGGGTGGCCACCTCCTGCGCCAGCTCGGGATAGGCCCGCCCGCTGAAGAGCATGAGGTGCTTGTTGTTCTTGGCGATCTGCGACACGTCGATCAGGCCTTCTTCTTCGCTCGGGACTCCAGAACAGCAGGGTGGATGCTGCCGTCGTGCTCGGCCGCCGCGGCGGCCGCCTTCGAATCAGGGCGGCGATCGGCCGTCCAGCCGTCGATGTTGCGCTGCCTGCCACGCGCCAGCGCGAGGCTGCCGGCCGGCACGTCATCGGTGATCGTGGAGCCGGCGCCCACCAGGGCACCCGCCCCGATGTCGACGGGCGCGACGAGCACGGAGTTGGAGCCGACGAAGGCGCGCTTGCCGACGTGGGTCGTCGACTTGTAGACGCCGTCGTAGTTGGCGAAGATCGTGCCGGCTCCGATGTTGACGCCCTCGTCGATGACCGCGTCCCCGACGTAGGTGAGGTGCGGCACCTTGGCGCCGTCGCCGATCACCGCGTTCTTGGTCTCGACGAAGGTGCCGATCTTGCCGCCCTTGCCCAGTTCGGTGCCGGGCCTCAGGTACGCGAACGGGCCGACGGTGGCGTTCTCGCCGATCACGGCGAAGGACCCGTGCGTGCGGATCACCTCGGCGCCGGGGCCCACCTCGACGTCCATGAGTGTGGTGTCCGGGCCGATGATGGCGCCCTCCCCCACCGTCGTGGCCCCTTGGAGGATGACGCCGGGCATGAGCACGACGTCTCGGGCGAGGTCCACGTCCACGTCGATCCACGTGCTGGACGGGTCAACCATGGTGACCCCCGCCATCATCCACGCGTCGCGGATCCGGCGGTTCATTTCGAGGTTGATCCGGGCCAGTTGGACGCGGTCGTTGACTCCCTCGGTCTGCCACACGTCATCGATGAGGTGGGCGCCCACGCGCTGCGAGCGTGAGTGGGCGTAGGTGAGCACGTCGGTGAGGTACTGCTCGCCCTGGGCGTTGTCGGTGGTGAGTGAGGCGAGGCCCTCGCGGAGCGTGGCAGCGTCGAAGACATAGATGCCGGAGTTGATCTCGTCGATGGCGCGCTGCTCGTCGGTGGCGTCCTTGTGCTCAACGATCCCGGTCACCGCGTCCCCGTCGCGGATGATGCGGCCGTAGCCGGTGGGGTCCTCGACGCGCGCGGTCAGCACCGTGACCGAATGGTGATGGGCGCGGTGCACGGCCACCAACTGGCGGAGGGTGTCTCCCGTCAGCATCGGCACGTCCGCGTAGGTGACCACCACGTCGCCCTCCAGCTCACCGAGACCCGCGAGCCCGCAGGCGACGGCGTGCCCGGTGCCCAGCTGGTCGTCCTGGACGGCCGTGGTGACCGCCTCGGAGAGCTTCTCGAGGTGGTCAGAGACCTGTTCTCGCAGATGCCCCACCACCACGACGAGGTGAGCCGGGTTGAGCGCGGCGGCCGCGGAGACGGCGAAGCTCAGCATCGGCTTGCCCCCCACCTCATGGAGCAGCTTCGACTTGGCGGACTTCATGCGGGTCCCGCCGCCTGCGGCGAGGACGACTACGGCCGCGACGGGCGCGAGGTCGCTGTCAGTGGTGGACACGGGTGTTTCTCCTTCGGTCGCCGACCGCGAGCTCCCCCCGGGGCTCACCCGGTCAAAATACCAGCCCCGCGCCCGCCACTGCGCGGACTCCGGGCGGGCCGTCCTTGAAACCGTTATCAGAAATGTGGTTGACTGGCCGCGACCGCGCGACAAGGGAGTGACCGTGACCGAACTGACCTGGGGGCACGCTGGGCTGGCGCTGACCTTCACCACGGCGCCCGAAGGGCCGGTGGCACTGACCTCGGCAGGGGCTGACGGAGTGGAGGTCACCTCCGCCGAACCTGTCGGGCTCGTGCAGATCCTCACCACCACCTCGGGGCACGCGCTGGCCAGCACCCGCGTCGGCATGACAGCCCTGGGCGAGCGGCTGCGCTACCTCACGCATGAGGCGACCACGGACGGAGCCTGGCACCGTCTCCGCCTCACCCTCTCCGGCGACGGGATCCAGGCCGACGTGCTCCTGGCCTCCCCGGACGGCGTGGCCGCGTTCTCCTCCGAGGTCACCGTCACGGCCACCGGGGCGGCGCCGGTCTGCCTGCGGTCGGTCTCCTCCTGGGCCGCGCCTCTGGGCGTGCGCGACGCGGGCTCCTGGGAGTTCCACAGCGCCGCCAGCGACTGGCTGGCCGAGTCGCGGTGGAGCGCCCGCCCCTTCCGACCGGACCTGTTCCCGGCCATCGCGGCCCACCTCACCGGCGTCCGCCCGAGGGGCGCCGCGACACTCGTCTCCCGCGGCACCTGGTCCAGCGGCGAGCTCACCCCGGTGGCCGCCGCGACCTCGGACCCCGAGGGCGCGGCCTGGCTGTGGCAGGTGGAACACAACGGGCCGTGGCGGATCGAGGTGGGCGAGGAGCACGACGACTTCTCCGTGGCCCTGTCGGGCCCGACGGAGCTGGACCACGCCTGGTCCCTCGTCCTGGCCCCCGGCGAGTCCTTCACCACCGTCAAGGCCGCCGTCGCACTCGGCGCCACCCTCGACGACGCCGCCGCCGCGATGACCCGCTACCGACGCGCCGCACGACGGCCGCACCCGGACAACGAGCTCATGCCGGTGTGCTTCAACGACTACATGAATACGCTGGGCGGCGACCCCACCACCGACAAGCTCCTCCCCCTCATCGACGCCGCCGCGGAGGTGGGCGCGGAGGTGTTCTGCGTGGACGCCGGCTGGTACGACGACTCCGGCCACTGGTGGGACAGCGTCGGCGAGTGGCTGCCGTCCACCACCCGCTTCCCAGGGGGGCTCGACGAGGTGCTCGGCCGGATCCGCGGCCACGGCGTGACGCCCGGCCTCTGGCTCGAACCCGAGGTGATCGGCGTGCGCAGCCCGATGGCGGACCGACTCCCCGCGGAGGCGTTCCTGCAGCGGCACGGCCAGCCGATCGTCGAGCAGGACCGCTACCACCTGGACCTGCGTCACCCCGCGGCACGCGCCCACCTCGACGGCGTCGTCGACCGCCTGGTGAGCGACTTCGGCGTGGGCTTCTTCAAGCTGGATTACAACATCAACCCAGGTGCGGGCACGGACCACGCCTCCGACAGCGTCGGCCACGGCCTGCTGGAGCACTCGCGCGCCGTGCTGGCCTGGCTCGACGGCGTCCTCGACCGACACCCCGGGCTGATTCTGGAGAACTGCGGCTCCGGAGGAATGCGGGCGGACTTCGCCATGCTCAGCCGCCTTCAACTCCAGTCCACCTCGGACCAACAGGACTTCAGGCTCTACCCGCCGATCGCGGCGTCGGCGCCGATGCAGATGCTCCCCGAACAGGCCGCCAGCTGGGCCTATCCGCAGCACGGGATGGACCCGGAGGAGATCGCGTTCTGCCTGGTCACTGGGCTCGTCGGCCGCATCTATCTCTCCGGCTACCTCAACACCATGTCGGGTCCGGAGCTGGCGCTGGTGCGGGAGGCGGTGGACGTGGCCAAGGCTCTCCGCTCCGAGCTCCGGCACGCGCTCCCCTTCTGGCCGCTCGGGCTGCCAGCCTGGACGGACCCGGTGGTCGCCGTTGGACTCCGCACCGGAGACGACGCCCTCGTCGCGCTGTGGAAGCGGGAGGAGGCCGACGGCGTGGCGCTGCCGGTCCCCCACCTCACGGGCCGCCCCGTGACCGTCACGACCGTGTTTCCACAAGCCGCGGACGGCTGGGACCTGAGCTGGGACGCCACCTCCGGGACCCTCCACGCCGACACCGCCCTGACCACCAGCGCCCGCCTGATCCGGCTCACGCCCTCGGACCGCCGTGGATGAGGCGACGGCCCAGCCCGCGACCATCAAGGACGTGGCCGCGCTGGCCGGGGTCTCGGTGCCGACGGTGTCGCGGTATCTCACCGGCGCCGCGCGGATCAGCGACGACAAGCGCGCCCGCGTCGCCGCCGCCGTCGCGGAGCTGAACTTCACGCCCAATCCCGCCGCCCGGGCGCTGGGTGGGCGGGCGCCCGGGGTGGTCGCGGTACTGGCGGGCAACACGTCGCGCTACGGCTACGCCGAGACCCTCCGCGGGGTCGAGGAGGCGGCGCGGGCCGACGGCCACCTCGTCACCATCACCGCGCTCGACGGCGCCGGGGAGGCGGAGCTGGGCGCCGCCGTCGGCCTGGCGCTGTCCCAGCCCGTGGCCGGGGTGATCGTGCTGGCGTTCGACCCCGCGGGCGTGGCGGCCCTGAACCGGCTGCCCTCAGGGGTGCCAGCCGTGGCCCTGTCAGGGGGTCGTTTCGACGGGAGGGCGCAGATCGTGATCGGTGAGGACGCCGGCGCGTTCGCGCTGACCTCCCACCTCCTCTCCCTCGGACATCCGACGGTGCACCACGTGCGCGTCCCTTCCCCTGACGGCGATGGCGGCCGGACTGCGGGCTGGCGCCGGGCGCTGATCACGGCAGGCCGGCCGGTGCCCGCCATCATCGAGGCGGGTTGGGAGCCCGCCGAGGCGCGCCCCCTCGGCCGAGCGCTCGCCGGGCGCGACGAGGTGACGGCCGTGTTCTGCGGCAACGACGAGGTGGCCATGGGCGTGATCGCCGGCCTCCGGGACCGGGGCGTCAGGGTTCCGCGGGACGTGAGTGTCGCGGGGTTCGACGACCATCCCCTGGCGCAGCTGTGGAACCCGGCGCTCACCACCGTCGCGCAGGACTTCGCCGAGCTGGGCCGCCGCGGCTGGCAGCTCCTCCGCGACCGCGCCGTCGGAGAGTCCCTGATCACCCTCACCCCAGACCTCATCCTGCGCGCCAGCACCGCCGCACCCCGCCCCGGAAGGCCCGCCCGTGACCATTGACCGACTCCTCGTGGATTGCGCCTCCCCCGTGGGCTCCTTCCGCGGCGGGGCCTCCGGGACCCTGTACGGCCTGGGCGACGACGGCGTCCCCACCGCCGCGCTGCTCAACGGCGCCCACCTCACCAACACCAGCCAGAAGGCGCCGTTCGGGACGCAGCACCCCAGCGGCGACGCGCTCGCCGTCGAGGGCGCCTTCTTCGCCAAGCACGGCCGCGACATGTACATCTACATCCAGGACCACTACCCGGACTGGCCCTACCACGGCAGCCGGCGCCCCGGCGATGGCCCGGACGGCGCCTGGGCCTTCCTCGAGGTGGTGGAAAGGATCACCGAGGCCGTCGCCACCCGCTCGGCCCGGCCCGGTGACTACGTGCTGATCCCCTTCAACGAGCCCGACGGGGGCAACTGGTACCCGGAGTGGCCCGAGCACCGGGAGCAGTTCCTGGCCGACTGGCTGGCGGTCGTCGGCGTCATCCGCGGGGTCTGGGCGCGTCACGGCCTCGGCGAGCCGAGGATCGGCGGGCCGGGCGACATGCAGTGGCAGCCGGAGCGCACCGCCGACTTCCTGGACTACGCCGTCGTGCACGGCTGCCTGCCGGAGGTGTTCATCTGGCACGAGCTGGGCATCGACAACCTCGGCACCTACCGCGGCCACCTGCGCGAGTACCGCGCGATGGAGGCCGAGCGCGGGATCGAGCCCATCGACGTCAACATCACCGAGTACGGCATGCTCCGCGACATGGCCGTCCCCGGCCAGCTGATCCAGTGGCTCGCCATGTTCGAGGACACCAAGGTGGACGCCCAGATGGCCTACTGGAACTACGCGGGCAACCTGTCGGACAACACCGCCCGCGCCCACGGCGCCAACGGGGGCTGGTGGATGCTCAAGTGGTACGGCGACCTCGAGGGCTCGACGACGGTGTCGGTCACCCCTCCCCAGCCGGACGTGCCGGACACCCTCCAGGCGATCGCCGCCGTCGACGCCGGGAATGCGCGCGCCACGGTGCTGTGCGGAGGCGGCGACGGCGAGTTCGTCCTGGAGTTGACCGGCCTGGACCCGGCGGTGTTCGGGACGCTGGTCGACGTCGAGGTGCGCGAGGCGGTGCTGACGGGGGTCGACGGACTCCATGCGGCGCCGCGGATGGTGTCGTCGGTGCGTGGGGCGCTCGTCGAGGACGGCGGCCTGAGCTTGTCGGTCGCGCCGTACGACCGGTACTGCGCCTACCAGGCGCTCATCACGCCCGCCGTCGCCGGGCCACCGACCGCTGATCCGTGGCGCGCGACGGTGGAGGCGGAGGACACGATCCTCACGGCGGCCGAGGTGTCGCGCTACGACCCGAGGGCCGCGGAGGGCTGGCAGTTCCTGGCCGCGGGCGGGGCGGACGTGTCGTCGTTCCGGGAGGTTTCCTCGGCGGCCATGTGGACGGTGGAGGTGCCCCGCGACGGGACGTATCGCTTCCAGGCGATCGGCAGCGCCGCGGGCGAGCCCGGGCGGCACGCACTGTTCGTCGACGGCGTGTTCGCGGCCTTCGTCGACCACCCGGCGAGCCTCGCCCTCAACGAGCGGTCGCGGGGGAAGTACCGCGGGAGCGCGGAGACGCTCGGGCCGCTGGCCAAGGGGCGGCGGGAGCTGTCGCTTCGGACGAGCGTCGACGGGGTCTCGCTGCTCCCGGGGGCCGAGGTGACCCTGGACCGGTTCGCCCTGATGGACGCCACCGACGGCGATCCCACCGTCCACCCCGCCGCCACCTTCCGGCTGTTCGACGGCGCCCACCTGGACTGGACGACGGCGGGCGCGGGCGCGGCCCGGCTCTCCGGGGCCGGACGGGCCGACGTCTACGCCTCCGCCTGGGAGTCGGGCTATCACGACCTGGCGGTGCGGATGGTCGACGACGGCGGGCGCGGGGTCTCGCTCCGGGTCAACGGCCAGGACGCCGGAAGCGTCGGTGTCGCGGCGGGAGCGGCAGCCGGCGTCGACCGGGTGTTCCTGGCCCAGGGCATCAACGAGATCGAACTGAGCTGCCCGGGCGGGACCGCCCTGGTGCGGTCGCTGGTGGTGACGCGTACCGCTGACGTCGATGTGGTCCGGGTGCCCTGGCACGGGGGCGCCACCCTCCCCCGCGACGGGGCCCTGGCGGCGGCCGGCGAGTTCGTCGTGGTGGTCACCTACGCCAACGCGGAGCTGCGGGGCAGCCACGACTACAACCCCCAGGTGGTGGACCGCCGCCTGGAGGTGTGGGAGGGCGCGAGCCAGGCGGGCGACGCCCACGTCCGATACACCTACTCCTGGGACAACTTCTGGGAGCGGGCCATCCCCGTGACTCTGACCACTGCCGACCAGCCGCTGAGTCTGCTCAATCCCACCGGCGAACCGCCGCTCATCCGGGAGGTGAGAGTCGCTCGTCTGAGGCACCCCAAGCAGTGATCCTCACGCAGATATGGGCGGCGACGGAACGAACGGTGTCCCGCTTCCCCGCTGACCGCCGCATACCCCACCTGGGTTGCGCCAGGACACCTTGACACCCGCCCGCCTCCCCACGAGCCTTCCCCTCAGGGGGCTTGACCAGGATGTCGTTCCGGCTCCCACCGTCACTGACCAGAGGAGCCTCGATGAAGACGCGCACGCTGGCGGCCGTACCTGCCGCCCTGATGATTCTCGCCTCGGCCTCATTCGCCCAGGCCGCACCACCGTCGGACGAACCCACGACGCTGGCCGATGGGCTGATCGGCCCCCTGCACCTGTCGGTGGGTCCAGGCAAGGCGGTGACCGTCTCGGAGGAGTTCGCCGGCAGGCTCACCACCGTCGCCGGCGGCGACGCCACCACGCTCTATGAGGCGCCCGAGTGGGATGTCGCCGGCAGCGACTACCGCGGCAGCACCCTCTTCTTCGTAGAGAGCCAGGGCGCGGGCCCTGAGGACCCAAGGCCGATGGTCGGCTCGCTGAAGTCCATCGACTCCCACGGCGTCGTGACGACGATCACCGACCAGCTGGCCCAGTACGAGATCGACAACAATCCCGACCAGGACGTGCAGTACGGCCTGTCAGCCGAGGATGCGGCGGCCAACCAGGAGTGCGTTTCGGAGCTGGACGCGCTGGGCATCCCTGCCAGCTACACAGGCGCCGACGTCGACGTCGACAGCCACGTCTACGCGGTGGCGGTGGCGGGCAATACCGCCTACGTGGCCGACGCGGGAGCCAACGCGGTCTTCTCGGTGAACCTCAGGTCAGGAGCGATCAGCACCCTGATGGTGCTGCCCGCCAGTATGGCAACCATCACCGAGGAGGCGGCCGAAGCCCTCGGTGTGCCGTCCTGCGCCGGCTTGAGCTACGGGTTCGAGGGGGTGCCCACAGATGTCGAGGTGGGCCCGGGCGGACGGCTGTTCGTGTCGTCGCTGCCGGGTGGCCCCGAGGACGACAGCCTCGGAGCTCGCGGCGCCGTGTACCGGGTGAACGCGAGAACCGGAGCGTATGAGATGTACGTCGACGGGCTGATCACGCCCACCGGGATCGCCCTCGACGGGGCTGGCAACCTCTACGTCGCTTCGCTCTTCGGTCCCGGCGTCTTCAAGGTCCCGGCCGGCGGAGACACCGCCAGCCTGTTCCTGGAAGCCGACGGTGCGGCCAATGTCGAGGTCAGCGGGTCGACGCTCTACGCCACCGTCGGAGCCTTCGGCAACGGGACCCTGCTCTCGCAGCCACTCTGACAGCAGACCTACGTGGGATTGTGTGGCCCGTTCGCCTCCTGCGGCGGACGGGCCACACCCGTCCAGTAGCATCTCCTCAGGCCGCAGCCGTGGCGTAGGCAGTCGTGAGGAGACGTGGTGGGATCGTCGGAGCAGACGCCACGCCGCCCCAACCTGGAGCAGGTGGCCGCCGCTGCCGGTGTCTCCCGGGCCACGGTGTCGCGCGTCGTCAACGGCGTCTCGACGGTGGACCCGGAGCTCCGGGCGCGTGTCGAGCGGACCATCGCGGACATGCGGTACGTCCCGAACCAGGCCGCCCGCACCCTCGCCACCAGCCGCACGGACGCCGTCGCCCTGGTTGCCGCCGAGCCGGACCCACGGGTTTTCGGAGACCCTTTCTTCTCCGCCATCGTGCGCGGGGTGAGCCAGGAGCTGCTGGAGGCTGACGTCCAGCTGACGCTACTGATGGCGCAGTCGTACCCCGATCTCGACCGCATCGAGCGCTACCTGCGCAGTGCACCGCTCGACGGGGTGTTGCTCATCTCGGAGCACGCCACCTACAACCCCATCCCGCGCGCGATGATCGACGCCGGGGTGCCGCTCGTGATCGGTGGGCGTCCCATCGATGACTCCCTGGGCGTGCCCTACATCGACAACGACAACCTCGGCGGTGGGCGGATCGCCGCCGAACACCTCGTGTCGCGGGGATGCCGCAGTATCGCCACCGTCGCAGGGCCTGCCGACATGTCCGCCGCCATCGACCGCCTGCAAGGATTCGCGGGGGCCCTCGGAGTTCTCTTCGACACGACCCTGGTCGAGCACGGGGACTTCACACAACCGAGTGGAGAGCTGGCCACCGAGCGCCTGCTGAGCCGGTCCCCGGAGATCGACGGGATCTTCGCCGCCTCAGACCTCATGGCGCTGGGCGCCCTCCGCGCGCTCCGCCGCGCCGGTCGACGGGTGCCCGAGGATGTGGCGGTGGTCGGTTTCGACGACATCCCGCTGGCGGCCGCCGCCGAGCCTCCGCTCACGACGGTGCGTCAGGACACCGTGCTCCAGGGTCGCACCATGGCCCGGATGCTGCTCGGGATCGCCCGCCCGGACAGGATTCTGTCCCTGGGCGACGGCGTGCCCGAGGTCCGTGGCGTGGACCGGTTGCTGCTCCCCGTCAGCCTGGTGGCGCGCGAATCCGCCTGACCTCTTGCCTCAAGGCGACTTCTGTGGTTCTCTGAGAGAGCGCTCTCTGGGAGCGCTCTCTCCGGGCAAGGTTGCCCGCAGAGCCCCCTCACGAAAGGCCACCGCATGTCCGGACCGGGGTCCCGTTCCATCTCGCGAGCAGGTGGCGCCGTCCTGGCGTCGACCCTGCTCTTCTCGCTGTTCACTGTTCCCTCCGCCTTCGCCGCCGAGCCTCTCGTCGTTGACGACTTCGAGGCTCCCCTGGTCACCGGCGCCAAGACGGCCGAGGGCGTGCCCCTGGGGTTCTTCGTCGCCACGGATCCGGACAGCACCACCACCTTTGAGCGCACCACGTCCGCGCCCGCACCCATAGAGGGCGCGACAGACGGTAACCACGTGCTGAGGGGCGACTTCAACGTCGACTCCTTCGGCGTGATCATCCACGGCTTCGAGGACGAGACCGAGACCCAGTGGGTGTCCCAGGACTGGAGCGCCTACGAAGGCCTGAAGTTCAAGCTCCACGGCCAGGGCACCGGCACGAATCTCTTCGTCGACGTCATCGACAACACCGTCCCTGGCTCCACCGCCGACAAGGCCGAGCGGTTCACCGCGGCCTTCGTCGACGACATCTCCGGCTGGAGGACCGTCGAACTGCCGTTCGCCGAGATGACGCGCAAGGAGATCGGCAACGGCGCCCCCAACGACGGCTTCGGGCTCACCGAGATCCATGGCTGGGCGTTCGGCACGCTTGCCACCGGCGGCACCACCCAGTCGTACTACCTCGACGACTTCGAGCTCTACGGCGTCGCACCGGAGCGGCCGCTCACCGTCGGCTTCTCGGCCGCCGACACCCAGGTGGACGAGGGGAAGCCCGCGACCGTCGAGGTGAAGCTGAGCAAGCCTTCTGCCGACTGAGATCGCGGCCGGCGATGCGCTCGCGGTGCCCGGTCAGGACGCGTACGAAAATGTGCTGGAAGCCACGCTCCCCACCTCGGGCAACACCGCGGTACGCCGCGAATTCCCCGCCGCGCAGGACTGGAGCAGCTCGGCCGGGCTCGAGTTCCTCTACTACGGCACGGGCAGCGGCAAGAGGGTGAGCGTCGGCATCGAGAACAACGCCACGCAGGACCGCGACGCCAACGCCGCCAACTGGGAGCTGGCCTGGGCCGACGAGTTCAACACCCCCGCCGGCACCGCGCCGAACGCTGACATCTGGACCCACGAGATCGGCGACGGCACGATCATCGGCAAGCCGGGCTGGGGCAACGACGAGCTGCAGTACTACACGGACAGCACGGACAACGTGGCCACCGACGGTGAGGGCAACCTCGTCATCACCACGCGCGAGACCGATCCCGAGACGGCGCAGCAGTGCTACTACGGCCCCTGCCTCTACACCTCCGCCCGCCTGGTGACCCAGGACAAGGCCGAGTTCCAATACGGCCGGATCGAATCCCGCGCGCAGGTGCCATCCGGCTCGGGCCTGTGGCCGGCGGTGTGGGCGCTCGGCAACGACATCAACCGCAACCCGTGGCCCGCCTCCGGTGAGATCGACATCATGGAGAACGTGGGGCGCAACCCCACCACGGTGTTCGGCACCATCCACGGCCCGGGCTACTCGGGCGGCCAGTCCTTCGGCGGCACGTACGACTTCGACGTCCCGGTCGCCGACGACTTCCACACCTTCGCGGTCGAGTGGGCGCCGGGCAAGATCACCTGGACGGTGGACGGCATCGAGTTCCACGACGCGGCACCCGCCGACGTGGACCCGAACCAGTGGGTCTTCGAGCACCCGTTCTTCCTCATCATGAACACGGCGGTCGGCGGCAACTTCGGCGGCGCGGTCGGGGAGAACACGACGTTCCCGCAGACCCTGAAGATCGACTACGTGCGGGTCTACCAGCCGGTGAGCCGGCCGGTGACGTTCACCTCGACCTTCCGCGACGACACCGCGGGATGGCGCACGGTGACGCTGCCGTTCAGCTCGTTCACCAACGACGACGGCGCCACGCTCGACCTCGCCGACGTCCGGGCGCTGTCCCTCAGCGCACAGACCAAGCGCGGCCAGGCCGTCCTCGTCGACGACCTGCGCCTGGCCTGCGCGTCAGCCATTGAGGTCACCACGGACGCAGACACCGGGCCGGGTTCCCTGCGTTCAGCGCTGGGCGCAGTGTGCTCCGGTGGGACGGTCACCTTTGCGCCGGACCTGGCTGGCGCCACGATCCTGAGCGGCTCCGAGCTCACGCTGGGCAAGGACGTCGTCATCGACGCGTCGGCGGCGCCCGGGGTGGCGGTCAGCGGCCAGGACTCCGTGCGTGCGCTCGTCGTCAACACGGGCGTGGAGGCCACCGTCACGGGGCTCACGCTGCGCGACGGCTACGGCTACGAAGTCGGCGGCGGCGTCCTCAACAACGGGAACCTGACGCTCGACCACGTCGTCGTCGCCGACAGCAGGGTCACCACCGGCGGCATCGACTACTGGAGGGGCGGGGCCGGGATCTACACAGGTGATGGAGCCACGCTCGTGCTGCGCGACAGCACGGTGCGCGACAACTCCGTCACGGGCGGCGCCGGAGGTGGGGTCTACGGGTTCCGCAACTCCACCGTCACCATCGAGCGCTCCACCGTCAGCGGCAACTCCGCCAACGACGTGGGCGGCGGCGTCCGGTCGCTCGGCGACACCACGATCGTCAACAGCACGGTCAGCGGCAACGTCTCGACAGGCTGGCACGGCGGCGGGGTGTTCCACACCGACGGCGCGATGACCATCTCGTCATCGACGGTCACCGACAACACCGCGCCCGGGGGAACAGCCGGCGGTGCGTTCTTCGGCTCGTTCAGCCCTCTGGTTGCCGGCAGCGCCACGCTGCAGGCGTCGATCATCTCCGGCAACTCCGGCGACGAGTGCATCGTCTCCTACGGCGGCCCGTTCGTGATGGAGTCGCTCGGCGCCAACGTGCTGGGCGACACCACCTGTGGTGCGGCGGCCCCCACGGACATCGTCGTCGAGGAGTCCCTGCTCGGTCCGCTGGCCGACAACGGCGGGCCGACGCTCACCCACGCGCTGCTGGCCGGCAGCCCCGCAGTCGACGCGGGCGATCCGGCGGCCGCACCTGCCACGGACCAGCGCGGCGTCGCCCGCCCGCAGGGCGACGGCCCCGACGCCGGGGCCTTCGAGGTGGAGGTGGCCTGATCTGAGCCATCAGCAGGAATGACCCTGGCCGGCCCGCGTGGAGATCACTCCCCGCGGGCCGGTCTGCTATTGGGTGGTCACCAGCCCATGGAGCCGGGCGCGCCCTTGAAGGGTCCGGTGACCGACGAGGTGACCCAACCTCCGTAGAAACCGCCGGGCTGGGGCGTCACCGTCTCCCCGCCGACCACGCACGCGTCCATCGGCCCGGCGTAGAGGGCCACATGATCCACGAGCGCCTCGAAGGGCGCCGTAGGCTCCGGGTAGTGCCAGGCCGCCGACGGCGCCGTGCGGCCCCCGCCATGCACGTCGAGGTACCGGGCCGCGCCCTTCCACTCGCAGAACGAGCGGCCCTCGGCCGGCCGGAGCGCGCCGTCGACGAAGCTCGACCTGGGCAGGTAGTACGTCGGCGGATGGCTGGTTTCCAGGACCTGCCAGGATTCCGATGTCCTGCAGATGACCTCGCCGCCGAGCATCACCTCGATCGGCAGGGTGCATCTCCGAAGGGCGGGTGGGCGGGGATAGTCCCACACCGATTCCTGGCCGGGGCCGGGCCGGTCGGGCCGTGGTCTGAACGCCATGCGTCGACGATAGCTCGGGCGCCCGGACCGCCCCGGGCGTGGGTCAGTCCCAGCCGGGATCTGCCGGGCCGTCGCCGTGGTCGGGGATCGGGAGCCGCGCCCCGCCCTGGCGTGCGGACTCGAACGCGACCACGCCCGGGAGCGTGAACCGGGCCGCCCGCCACGCGTTGACCGGCGGCTGCGTGCGGGTGGTCACCGCACGGACGAAGTCGTCTGCCAGGTAGTGGTGGCTGCCCTCGTGGCCGTTGTGGGCGCCGTCGAACTCCCGCGGGAGCCGCGCCCGGTCCTGGACCTTGGCGCTGCCTGAGGCGAAGCTCTGCATCAGCGCCGGGTCCACGTCGCCGAAGCCCTCGGGCAGCTCGCCGGGCCCGGTGGCGAGGAGGTCGCTCACGTCGAGGGTCTCGCCCTTGGCGTAGTCCTCGCCCTCGGTCTTGACGCTCAGCGTCGCTCCGTCGCCGGACTGCTCGAAGACCTCCTCGGTGCCGTAGAAGCGGAAGCGGGACTCGTGGCCCTTCCAATAGCCCACCCGGCGGAACTCGTTGGTGCGCATCGCGCCGCCGTCGGCGAGCTCGAACAGCGCGGTCATGTTGGAGAAGTCGTTGTCCCAGCGGGAGATGGACTTGTCGAAGATGCCGTCGGTTCCGGTGTCGACGATGCCGAGGCAGGAGACGGTGGTGGCGTAGGTGGGCAGCGCCCCGAGCACCCCGCCGATGGCGTGGGTGGGGTAGAGCATGGGCGGGAAGCTCGCGGTGGGCTTCCAGTCCTCACCGCCGCTGAACTGGTAGGCGGCGGAGAAGCCGTTGTCCATGTCGTGGACGTAATCACCCTCGGAGTAGAAGACGCGGCCGAAGCTGCCCTCGGCGACGCGGCTACGCGCGTAGATGACGGCAGGGTTGTAGTAGCTGGTCTCCCCCATCATGTAGATGAGCCCGGTCTCCTCGACCTTGGCGACGATCGCGGCGATCTCCTCGGCGCTGATGGCCATCGGCACCGCCGAGTAGACGTTCTTGCCCGCCTCGAGCGCCTTGAGGGCCAGCTCACCGTGGCTCCAGCGCTGCGTCATGATGGCCACCGAGTCCACGTCGGAGGCCAGCAGGGCGCCGACGTCGGGGAAGCTGCCGGCCAGGCCGTGCTGCTCGACGTGCTGCGCGGCCCGCTCCGGGACGAGGTCCGTCACATAGACCTCTTCGACGGCTGGGTGCAGCTGCCAGAGGCTGATGAAACTCCGGGCGAACTGGCCGGTTCCGATGACACCGATCTTCATGAGGGTCACAGTCCTTTCGACTGATGCAATGGGTGGAGCTGATGCGTGATGCGTCCCCGCAGCGATGCGGTAGACACGAAGTTACCCGGGTAACCTTCCTGGCGCAAGCTGCTTTAGGATTGCTCTCATCGCCACGTCAGACAGGAGGCCGCTGGTGACCTCGGAACCCACGCAGCCCCGGAGCAGACCCCGCGCCGTGACCCGGAGCGACGTCGCGCGGTACGCCGGGGTCAGCACAGCCGTGGTCAGCTTCGTCGTGAACGGGGGCCCTAAGACGGTGTCGGAGGCCACGACGCAGCGCGTGCTGGAGGCCATCGAGCACCTGGGCTACCGCCCCAACCGGACCGCCCGCGCCCTGTCACTCGGCAGTACCCAGACCCTGGGCCTCGTGGTGGGTGACACCACGAATCCCTTTTACGCCGAGTACACCCGGGAGCTCCAGCAGTCCGCAGCCGATGTGGGCTACGCCCTGCTCATGACAGCCGGGGGTCCCGGACCCGACGCCCATCTACGTTCGATGCTCGATCTCTGCGACCGCCAGATCGACGGCCTGATCGTGACTCGGGCCACGGCGATGGGCAGGCTCGACGAGCTGCGCCGCCTCGGAGCGAGCCAGCCCGTGGTGATCATCGACTCGGCCGCGCCCGTCCCCGGCTACGCCACCGTCGGACCGGACGCCGCCCACGGGATGGCGATGGCGGTCGGGCACCTGCTGAGCGTCCACCACCATCAGAGCGTCTCCCTGATCATCGGTGAGTACGTCACGCCGGAGGCCGACGGGCGTGAGGAGGGATGGATGCAGGCGCACAGCGGCCGCGGACAGCACCCCGGCCGCGTGGTACGCACCTCCTTCACGCGCGACGGCGGCTACCGCGCCGGGCTCGAACTCCTCGGCAGCGATGACCGGCCGACGGCCGTGGTGACGAGCTCCGACCTGCAGGCCATCGGACTGTTAACGGCCGCCGACGAACTCGACCTGCAAGTACCGGGGGACGTCGCAGTCGTGAGCTTCGACGGCACCGAGGAGACCCGCTTCTCGGCTCCCCCGCTGACCACCGTCCGCCAGCCGGTTGTGGCCATGGCCGTCGCGGCGATCGACCTTGTGCTCCACCAGCGCCCGGAAGCCCACGAGACGTTCCCGATGGAGCTCGTCGTCCGCCGCTCCTGCGGGTGCGAGCCAGAAGCCCGCCTGCGGGAAGCTCGGGGCTAGTCTTCACACCATGACCGAGTCACCGGACGACCGACTGATCGAGGGACGCGAACAGCTGCTTCCCGAGGAACTGGCCGCAGGCAGCGACGACCCAGAGGCTCAGGCGCGAGCGATCCTGGAGGAGTCCGAGGACCGCACCCTCCACCCTGAGAAGACACGTCGGGAGTCCACGCAGACGCCGGACTGAGATCGAGGACCACGCCCTCGGGGTCACCGGAGCCGGCTGCTTGTGCGGTGGATCTGGTGGCGTAGTCGACACCAGATCCGCCTCTTAGCAAGGCGGCCGCGCAGCAGCGCTGCACACGGCGGCTTTCGAGATCCCGCGAGGGTGGGGGGCGGCACGGCGGGCTTCTTCGGTATCAGGCCAGCCTTCGCCGCCGCACCAAGGTCTGAGCTCCCCGGGCAGGAGTCGAACCTGCTGCGCTAATCCTGATTCAAAGTCAGGCGGGCCCTACCGAAAGACCAACCGGGGAACGGCCCCGGAGGGCCTTGACAGAGTCTATACAGCCGCAGCCTGGGCGACCACCCGCGGTCAACGCACGGGCTCCGCCCCGCTCGGACCCTTCAGAAAAAGTCGTCGAAGAAAAAGTTGGCCGGAGCGATTCTGGAGGCCGAAATTGTCAGAGGTCGTTTCTATCGTGAGGGGTATGAAGACAACGGAGGCGCAGCACCTGGCAGACCAGCTGCGCGCCAATCGGATCACGAAACGACGGGCCGAAGCCGACGAGCTACGCCTGGTCAGCCAGCTGGCCGTGGGCTACCACCTGGACACCGAGGACGAGGTCCACGAGGCCCTCTACGAGCAGGACCTCCGGGTCGGCGGGGAGGGCTGCCCACTGATCTCGGAGTGGTTCGGCCTCGAACTGGCCGGGCTCCTGGGATGCACCACACGCCAGGCCGTCAGCCTGACCGGCCGCGCACTCAACCTTCGCTACCGGCACCCCACGCTGTGGACCGCCGTCCAACAGCTCCAGGTGGATCCCCACCGCGCCGCCGCGGCCGCGGGTCGTTGTGAATCGCTCCCCCGGGAGGTGGCCGACGCCCTGTCCACGCGCTGGTTGAAGCAGCAGCACCGGCTCAGCTGGACTGCGTCGATGAACCTGATCGACAAGCTGATCATCGAGGCCGCTCCCCAGCTCGCCGCCGAGGAGGAACGCCGGGCCCTGGAAGCCCGTCACGTGTCGATCTATGCGTACAGGGAGGGCTCCATGCAGGTCTCCGCCCAGCTCGACGTTCTGGATGCCAAGTACCTGGACGCCGCCATCGAACAGATCGCCGCGCTCCTCCCCGGCGCGGACCCAACCGCCGCCGGCGTCTCCAAGGCCGAGCTGCGGGCCCGGGCTCTGGGCGCTCTGGCCCACCCCGCCTATGCGCTGGCGCTGCAGCAGCAGGCCGCCGGTCAGCCGGCCCTACTCGACGCGGCCGCCCCAGGTCCCATCGCAGACCAGGATCCGGACGCGGAGCGCCACCGCCCACACCCTGCCGGCTGCACCGGGCACACCTGCGGCACCATCACCACGCCCTTGGAGAAGCTGCGCCCCGTCACCCAGGTGTTCGTTCACATCCCGGCCGCATCCCTGGCCGGCCTGAACGGCCCTGCCCGGGTCGAAGGCGCCGGCTCCCTCACGCAGGACACGCTGCGCCTCCTCCTCGGCGACAAGCAGGTGGTGGTCCGCCCGGTCATCGACCTGCCGGAGATTCCGGCCGAGGATCCCTACCGCCCCAGCCACCGGCTCCGCGAGGCGGTGATCCAGATCTTCCCCACCGACGCCTTCCCCTACTCCCAGACACCCAGCCGCGGCCTGCAGCAGGACCACACCGTCGCCTACCGGGCGTCCGGACCGCCGGGGCAGACCTGGACAGGCAACCTCGCGCCCCTCAGGACGCGCATCCACCGAGCCAAGACCGCCGGCCACTGGCTCGCCCACCTGCAGAGTCCAGGCTGTGCGCTGTGGCGAAGCCCACTCGGCTACCTCTACCGCGTCACCCCGCACGGCACCGTCGCCCTCAACTGACCCCGGGCCTCCGCCCATTCGGCTCAGCCCGCCACCGAACCGGTGAGCGGGCCAGGAGCGCGCGCCCGAAGACGCGACGACTTATCCCCAGCCCGCGAAGTCGTCTGGGACATCGCCACGCGCGCGGCCCAGAGTGGGGGCACACTCGAATCTCTGAAGGGAGATCTACTCATGGACAAGGTGCGCTGCTTCGGGGCGGGCGACGAGCTGTATCAGGCCTACCACGACGAGGAGTGGGGGCGGCCCGTGCCGGACTCACCGGACGAGGCGGCACTGTTCGAGCGCCTCTGCCTGGAGGGGTTCCAGGCCGGCCTGTCCTGGCTGACCATCCTGCGCAAGCGCGAGGCATTCCGCGCCGCCTTCGCGGGGTTCCGGCCGGCGGCGGTCGCGGAGTTCGGCGAGGAGGAGATCGCGCGACTCATGGGCGATGCCGGAATCGTGCGCAACCGGGCCAAGATCACCGCGGCCATCGGCAACGCCCGGGCGCTGCTGGACATGCACGACGGTGGCCTCCGTCTGGCGGACCTCGTGGCCGAGCACGCCCCAGAGCCACGCGATCGTCCACCGCTCACGTTTGCGGACGTGCCGACCCAGACACCAGGAACCGTCGCTCTGAGCAAGGACCTCAAGAAGCGCGGCTTCCGCTTCGTGGGCCCCACCACTCTGTACGCGCTCATGCAGGCGGTGGGGATGGCAGACGACCACATTCAGGGCTGCTGGCTGGCTCAGCCCACGGCGTAGCGCGGAGCCCAGGCCCAGACGCGCCGAAGGCCGGCCCCTCACGGGGCCGGCCTTCTCGGTGGGGTTCGAGTCACTTCTTGGACTTCTTGGACTTCTTCGACTTCTTGTCCTTCTTGGACTTCTTATCCTTCTTCGCCATGATGTCACCTCCTGTGCGTCAATGTCTCGTTGACACACGAGTCAACCATCGCTTGACGGATCTGTCAAGTATCCATTGACGCGTGTCGCGGGCTACGATGCGCACATGGCGGAGAAGAGTCAGGGCGATGCACGAGCCGCGGCGCTCGGCGCCCTTGACGCCGCGCGCCTCGCCCGCGAAGCGGCGGACCTGGCCGAGAACGCCGCCGTCCGCGACGCCCGCAGGGCCGGCGCCTCCTGGTCCCGCATCGGGGAGCTCTACGGACTGACGAAGCAGGGCGCCCAACAGCGGTTCAAGCGGGCCACCGGCCCCGAGTGACAGGCGTGGATCCGCCGTCGGGGCCGACCTCTGGCGGCCGTGAGACAATGGCACCCGTGTCCACCCGCCAACCTGCCCGCGCACGCCGTTCCCGCACCCGGATGACGGCCACGCAGCGCCGCGAGCAGCTGCTGGAGATCGCCCGCGAACTCTTCGCCGAGCGCGGCTACGAGGGCACCTCGGTGGAGGAGATCGCGGCGCGGGCCGGAGTCTCCAAGCCCGTGGTCTACGAGCACTTCGGCGGCAAGGAGGGCGCCTACGCCGTTGTGGTGGATCGGGAGACCCAGGTGCTGCACACCTCCATCAGGAGCGCACTGACCACCCCCGGTGCCGGATCCCGAGAGCTGCTGGAGAGAGGCGCGATGGCCCTCCTGGACTACATCGACGGCTGCCCCGACGGCTTCCGGATCCTCTCGCGGGACTCGTCGACGGGGCAGGCGAGCGGCTCGTTCGCCTCCATCCTCAGCGACATCGCCGCACAGGTGGAGGACATTCTGGCGGGCGAGTTCGAGCGCACCGGGCACGATCCCCAGTTCGCCGGCCTCTACGCCCAGGCCCTCGTCGGGCTGGTGGCGCAGACGGGTCAGCAGTGGCTGGAGAACCGCGAGCCGTCCCGGCAGGTGGTGGCGAGCCACCTCATCAACCTCGCCTGGAACGGCATGGCCCATCTCCAGGCCGAGCCGAGGCTGATCATGGAAGGCATCGACCGGCGCCGCGCCGGCAACACGCCCGAAGTTGAAGCCGAGGATCAGACCGAGCCGATCAGCAGCCGCCTCAAGTAGTCGGTCATCTCCGCCCGGTCATGCGGGTCCCACTCCGCGAGGAGCGCCTCCTCGAGCATCAGCAGCGACAGCAACGCCGCATCCACAAGCTCCAGACCGGCAGCAGTGAGCGTCACCAGCATCCCGCGACCGTCGTAGGGATCGGGATCCCGCGTCACTGCTCCGCGCGCCACCAGCCGGTCCACCCTGTTGGTCATCGTGCCCGAGGTGACGTGGGTCTCGCGCAACAACTGCCCCGGCGAGAGCCTGTAAGGCTCACCGGCCCGGCGCAGGGCGGCGAGGACGTCGAACTCCCATCCCTCGATGGCGTGGGCGGAGAAGGCGCGCTTGCGGTGACCGGCCAGGATGCCGGCCAGGCGGTCGATGCGCGACCAGATGTGCATCGGTTCCAGCGCCAGGTCGTCGCGCTCGCGCGCCCACGCGGTCACCACCTCGTCGACCTCGTCGCCGGTCATCCGAGCACCTGCGCTCCCTGCACCGGCCCGTAGGCGCGGCGGACGGCCCGGACCCCGCTGAAGACGCCGAGCACCTCGGCCAACTCATGGCTGTGCGCGTCCGAGCCTGCGAGGAACGCGCACGTGGGCCCCGACCCGCTGACGATGGCGCCCAGAGCGCCGGCGCCCAGCCCGATCTCCAGGGTGCGGGCCAAGGTGGGTTGCAGCGAGATCGCGGGCCGCTCCAGGTCGTTGATGAGGGCCGCGCCCACACCCGGGGCGTCACCCGCCCGGAGCGCCTCGAGCAGCGCCACGGGGATGCTCGTGTCCTGGGGGCTGCACATCCGGTCGAACTCCTTGAACACCGCGGGCGTGGACAGCCCGGTGTGGGAGAGGGCCAGCGTCCAGTGGAGGGTGCCGCTCGACATCACCGGGGTGAGGATCTCCCCTCGCCCCGTGCCTATCGCGGTGCCGCCCAGCAGGAGGAACGGCACGTCCGAGCCGATCTGGGCAGCCAGGTCGTGCAGGTCCTCCCGCGTGGCGCCGAGCGCCCACAGGGCGTTGCACGCCACCAGCACCGCTGCTGCGTCCGCCGACCCCCCCGCCATGCCGCCAGCCACCGGGATCCGTTTGCGCACCAGCAGGCTCACACCAACGTCGTGGCGCCCGAAGCGCTCCGCGAGCAGCTTGGCCGAACGCATCGCCAGGTTGGTGTCGTCGACGGGGAGGAACGCGGCGCCCTCACCCTGGAACGCAAGCCGGAACTCGCCCGCGGGCGCCGATTCGGCCACCACCTCGTCGCCGAGGGAGACGGCCTGGAAGACGGTGCCCAACTGGTGATAGCCCTGGGCGTCGGTCCCGCCGACCCGCAGGGTGAGGTTCACTTTCGCGGGCACGCGAACCCTGACCGCCGTCACCCCCTGAACGTAGCGCAAACCACGCCGCCGGCCCAGCGCAGTCCGTCAGCCAGAGACCCGCTCGGCGATGGCCGCGAACGCGGCCACGTCCAGCATCTCGCCGCGCAGCTGAGGGTCCACGCCCGCCGCCTCGATCAGCTCCGACGCTGCCGCCGACGACCCGGTCAGCCCCGCCAGGGCGGCGCGCAGCATCTTGCGTCGCTGCGAGAACGCCGCGTCGATCACCCGGAAGGTGTCCTCGCGGGACGCCGTCGTCGCGGGGGCCGGCCGGCGTGTGATCCGCACCAGGCCGGACTCCACATTGGGCACCGGCCAGAAGACCTTGGGCGGCACCGTCCCCACCCTCGCGGACTCGGCGTACCAGGCCACCTTCGCGCTGGGCACGCCGTAGACCTTGCTTCCGGGCGGCGCCACCAGGCGGTCCGCCACCTCCAGCTGCACCATCACCAGGCCGTCGGTCCAGTCCGGGAACAGCTCGAGCATGCGCAGCAGGACCGGCACGGAGACGTTGTAGGGAAGGTTGGCCACCAGCGACGACGGTGCGGGCCCCGGGAGCGCGTCCACCTGGAGCGCGTCCGCGGCCACCACCGTCAGCCGCTCGGCGGCATCCTCGCCCATCCGCTCGCGGACGGTCCGCTCCAGCCGCGCGGCGAGCCGATCCTCGATCTCGACGGCGACCACCCGGGCACCGGTCTCCAGCAGCCCCAGCGTCAGGGACCCGAGCCCGGGCCCGATCTCCAGCACCACATCCTCGGCCGTCACGCCGGAGAGGGCGACGATCCGCCGGACCGTGTTGGGGTCCACCACGAAGTTCTGCCCCCGCTGCTTGGTGGGGCGCAGGTCCAGCTCCGCCGCGATGCGGCGCACCGAGGCCGGGTCCAGCAGTCCGAGCTCAGGCATCCGTCCCCCACTCCCCGTACGCCGCGGCAGTGTTGGTGACGATCCGGTCGCAGAACTCAGCCAGCTCCACCCCGAGCAGGTCCGCAAGGAACCGGACGGTGTGCGGCAGCAGGTAGGGCGCGTTGGCCTTGCCCCTTCGGGGTGCCGGGGTGAGATACGGCGCGTCGGTCTCGACGAGGATCCGGTCCAGCGGCGTCGCCAGCGCTGCGTCGCGCAACGCCCCGGCCGAGCCGAAAGTGACCACCCCGGGGAACGACAGGAACGCCCCTCGCTCCACGCAGCGCCGCGCGAAGTCGGCGTCGCCGGAGAAGCAGTGCATCACCACCCGGCCCGGGAGGCCCTCGTCGTCGAGCACGCGCAGGATGTCGTCGTGGGCGTCGCGGTCGTGGATCACCAGCGTCCGCTCGTAGGTCTTCGCCCACCCGATGTGCGCCCGGAAGGACACCTCCTGAGCCTCCTGGCCCGCCGCTTCGCGCGTCCGGAAGTAGTCCAGGCCGGTCTCCCCCACCGCGACCACCTCGGGCGCCGCGACCAGCGGCTCCAGCTCCGCCAGCACCGCGGCGAGACCCGCGGCCCCGTCGCGGAGGAACACCCGGGCCGCGTCGTTGGGGTGCAGCGCCACTGCGGCGCGCACCGCGGGCTGGCGCTCGGCCAGCTCGATCGCCGCCCGCGACGACTCCACGTCACAGCCCACCTCGATCACCCGCGACACCCCCACCTGGGCGGCCAGCCGAAGAGAGTCACCCACCGGCAGACCCGAATACTCGTGGGTGGACCACAGGTGGGTGTGGTTGTCGACGACGGGCCGGGGCAGCGCCTCCGGCAGGGGCGGCAGGCCGAGGGTGTCGAGGGGATTCACTTGGCGCTCTCCTTGTCTGCCAACGCAGCCGCGTACAGCTCCTTGCGGTTGGCTCCGGTGACCTTCGCCACGTCCGCCACCGCCTCGGACAGTCTCGCACCACCGGCCCGCGCCCGCCGCACCAGCTCCAACGCGTCGTCAGCCGATGCCGTCGACGGCGGCGCCCCGGCAACCACGACGGTGACCTCGCCGCGCACCCCGCCCCCAGCCCACTCGGCCAGCTCGGCCAACGGCCCGCGAATCACCTCTTCGTAGGGCTTGGTGAGCTCGCGGCACACGGCCGCGGGACGGTCCGGGCCCAGCTCGCGGGCGCCGTCGCGGAGGAACTCCTCCAGGCGGTGGGGGGCCTCGAAGAACACCATCGTGCGCTCCTCGCCTGCCAGGGCCGCCAATCGACGGCCCCGCTCGCCGGCCTTGCGGGGCAGGAACCCCTCGAAGCAGAACCGGTCCACGGGCAGCCCGGAGACGGCCAACGCGGTCAGCACCGCGGAAGGCCCGGGCACGGCGGTCACCCGAAGGCCGGCGTCGATGCAGGCCACCACCAGCCGATACCCCGGGTCGCTGACCGACGGCATGCCGGCATCGGTCACCAGCACCACCCGCTGCCCCGCCGCGACGGCGGCCGCGAGCTCGACGGTGCGGGAGGCCTCGTTGCCCTCGAAGTAGCTGACCACCCGCGCCGTCGGCTCGATCCCCAACCGCTTGGTGAGCAGGAGGAATCGGCGGGTGTCCTCCGCCGCGATGACATCCGCCGAAGCCAGGGCGGTGCGCAGGCTCTGGCTGGCGTCGTCGGAGGACCCGATGGGCGTGGCCGCCAGGATCAGGGCTCCGTCGGGAAGGGGGTGCATGAGCTCAGCCTATGATGCATGGGTGCTGACCACGCTCCAGGCTCTCGACGACGGCCGGCTCCGCGACCGCACCGCCGGATGGGTGGTCACCCTCAGCATCACGCTGATGGCGTTCCTGCTGCGCTTCCACAACCTGGGCCAGCCCCACGCCATCATGTTCGACGAGACCTACTACGCCAAGGACGCGTGGGCGATCCTGCAGTCCGGCTACGAGCGGCAGTGGGTCGAGGACGCCAACGACATGATCCTGGCCGGGGACCTCTCCGGCATGAAGGAGGCGGCCGCCTACATCGTGCACCCGCCGGTGGGGAAGCTGCTCATCGCGGCCGGCGAGGCGATGTTCGGCATGAATCCCTTCGGCTGGCGGTTCATGGCGCTGATCTTCGGCACGCTGCTGGTGTTCTTCACCATCCGGATGGCCCGGCGCCTGTCGCGCTCCACGCTGATCGGCGGCGTCGCGGGGCTGCTGATCACCTTCGACGGCTTGGCCTTCATGATGAGCCGCATCGCCCTGCTGGACATCTTCCAGGCCACCTTCGCGGTGGCGGGTGTCGCGGCGCTCGTGGCGGACCGGGACTGGATGCGCCACAAGCTCGCCGCCCACCTGCGGGCCCACGACCTGCCGGACCTGGGCGGCTCGTTCGGGCCCCTGCTGCTGTGGCGGCCCTGGCGCGTGGCGGCCGGAGTGATGCTGGCTCTGTCGGTCTCCGTGAAGTGGAACTCGCTGTTCCTCATCGCCATGTTCGGGATCGTCGTCGTCTTCTGGGACCTGGGCGCGCGGCGGCTGGCCGGCGCCGGGCGCGCCCAGTGGTGGTCGGTGCTGGTGGACGCCCCGATGGCGTTCGTCAACCTGGTGGTCGTGGTGGTGCCGATCTACCTCGGCTCCTGGTTCGGCTGGTTCACTACCGACGGCGGCTACTACCGCGGCTGGGGCGCGGACAACCCGGAGGACCCCGTCGTGCAGCGCTTCGGCGAGGCGCTCGGCTCACTGTGGCACTACCACGTTGAGATGTACCGCTTCCATACCGGCGACGGGATGATGGTGGATGCCACCCACTCCTACGAGGCCCACCCGGCCGGCTGGCTGTTCCTACAGCGCCCCATCGCGATCTACGCCGTCAACGACATCGAGCCGGGGGTGGACGGCTGCGAGGCCGTGGGCACCACCTGCGTGAGCATCGTCAACGGCATCGGCACCCCGTTGTTGTGGTGGGCGGCGGCGCTCGCGCTGGGCGCGGGGCTGGTGTGGTGGCTGATGGGCCGGGACTGGCGGTTCTCCGTTCCGCTGCTGGCCGTCGCGGCCACCTACCTGCCGTGGTTCCGCTACGCCGGCCGGCCCCTGTTCTTCTTCTACGCCATCATGATCATCCCGTTCAGCGCCACGGTGCTGGCGATGGCCCTGGGCAAGATCCTGGGCCCGGCCCACCATCCTCGACGGCGCGTGCGGGCGATGGCGGTGGGCGTGCTGCTGGCCCTGATCATCCTCAACTTCGCGTTCTTCTACCCCATCCTCACCGCTGAGATCATGACGCGGCCGGCCTGGCTGATGCGCATGTGGTTCGGCAACGCCTGGATCTAGGCGGTCTCCGGACTAGCCCTCCGCGCCGCGCTGCCTGAGCAGCCGGGACCCGTAGGCGCGCATCCTGCTGAACCGCGGCAGGGCGTTGGCCGGCGAGTCCCCCAACAGCAGGCCGGCCAGGTAGTAGCCGCTGGCGGTGCCGTTCATCAGCTCACCGCGACCGTTGCCGCGCGCGTAGAACCCGCCCGGGATCGCGGAGGCACCGACCACGGGGCGGCCGTGGTCACTGGGATCGATGGCCATCCGGCCCGTCTCGAGGGCCGAGGCGCCCAGCTCCGAGCGCGCCCACTGCGCCAGCCCCGCCGTCGCGGCGTCGATCGACGAGAGGCTCACCTTCTGGCCCACCACGAGGGCGGCCTCCCCCACCGGTCGGATCATCCACGCGGGCCCAGTGGCGTGCAGGCTCACCTCCGTGCGGGGGCGGGCGGGGATGCAGCGAAGCACCGGAACCCACTGCGCCGGGCCGATGCGCGCAGCCCTCCCCCACGGGCTGATGCCCAGGGTGTCGATGACGGCGACTCCGCCCACGGAGCCGGCGTCTCGCACCCAGGCCAGGTTGTTGCGGAACCCGATCCGGGTGATGCCCTCGCGTCGCGTCAGGTGGGTCACGGTCACCTCGTGCACCACCTGGGCGCCCGCGGCCACAGCCGCAGCCCTCAGCAGCCGGGCGTACTCGTCGGTGTCCACGCACAGCGCCTGGGTGACCAGTGCCGCCCCGCCAGGCCCGCCGTCGACCTGCGCCTCCGCGCCCGCGGTGCGGAACAGCTCCGCCACCTCCCGCGTCTCCCGCTCGTCGCCCCCGGGCAGCGAACTGTCGCGGAGCGTCATGGTGGTCAGGCCGGGATGGATCTGCCTGATCTCCGCCATGGCGGCGAGGTTGCGCCGGGCGTGCTCCAGCGCGCCCGCGACCCCGTAGGCGATGGTCATGGTGGCCACGGTGGACGCGTGGCCCAACGCCGCGACCCCGTGTCCGATCGCGGCGCTGCGGAACTCCTGGTTGGGGTCGAGCACCAGCACGTCGTAACCCTCTGCCGCCAAGCGGCGGGCCACGGTCAGCCCCGCGACGCTCGCCCCCAGGACAACCACGTCGTGTGCCATGGGTTCAGCCTAGCCCGAGACCACGACGGCGGGACCGGTGACAGGCCCGCCACGCGAAGGCAGTAAAGTCTGGCCGACGAAAGGAAGCGCCCCATGTGGAAGCTGCACAACAACGGAATTCTCGCCCCGGACGCGGTGGTGAAGCCGACGGAGAGGCTCAGTTGGGGCCGCACCGTCGGGCTCGGTGCCCAACACGTGGTGGCGATGTTCGGCGCCACGTTCGTGTTCCCGCTGCTGATGGGCCTCAACCCGCAGCTCGCGGTGATGATGTCCGGCGTCGCGACGCTGGTGTTCCTGTTCGCGGTCCAGCACCGGGTGCCGAGCTACCTGGGATCGTCGGCCTCCTTCGTCGGCGTGGCCACCGCGATCTACACCGCCGGCGGTGACCCCGCGGACCTGACGGGTGCGCTGTTCGTGGTGGGCCTGACCCTCTTCATGGTGGGTCTCATCATCCACTTCGCGGGTGCCCGCGTGATCCACAAGGCGCTGCCGCCGGTGGTCACCGGCGCCGTCGTGATGCTGATCGGTTTCAACCTGGCCCCTGTGGTCGCGTCGGTCTACTGGCCGGTGGATCCGTGGGTGGCGTTCACCGTGATGCTGATCGTGATCGCACTGAGCATCGGGCTGCGTGGCTTCATGGGCCGCATCGCCATCTTCCTGTCGTTGATCATCGGATACGTCCTCAGCTGGGTCTTCGACCTGGTCCTCGGGCCCCTCCAGCGCGTCGCCGAGGACGGCACGGTCACCGAGCAGCTGCGCGTGAACTGGGCCCCGGTGGCGGAGGCCAACTGGTTCGGCCTCCCGCCGGTCAGCGATCTGGCGAACTGGACCTAT
The DNA here is from genome assembly GCF_055326245.1 of Tessaracoccus luoxuelianae. Classification (NCBI taxonomy): domain Bacteria; kingdom Bacillati; phylum Actinomycetota; class Actinomycetes; order Propionibacteriales; family Propionibacteriaceae; genus Tessaracoccus; species Tessaracoccus luoxuelianae. Next base: position 158,878 of record NZ_JBUZNO010000006.1, on the reverse strand, counting down.
GGCGCCACGGACAACGTGGTGGGCTTCCACCTGCCCAGCTTCTCGTTCGCGGCCATCATCGTGGCGCTGCCCGTCGTGATCGCGCTCATCGCGGAGAATACGGGACACGTCAAGGCGGTCGCCGAGATGACCGGCGAGGACCTGGACCCCGTCATGGGCCGGGCCATCGCGGCAGACGGCGCGGGTTCGATGATCGCCACCCTCGTCGGCGCCGGCCCCACCACCACCTACGCGGAGAACATCGGCGTCATGGCCGCCACCCGCGTCTACTCCACAGCCGCCTACGTGGTGGCTGCCCTGGTGGCCATCCTGTTCGGCTTCTCCCCGAAGTTCGGCGCCGTCATCTCCGCCACCCCGAGCGCAGTGCTGGGCGGCATCACCGTCGTCCTCTACGGCATGATCGGCCTCCTCGGCGCGAAGATCTGGAAGGAGAACGGGGTCGACTTCGGCAACCCGCTCAACCTGATCCCTGCCGCGGCGGGCATCATCATCGGTGTCGGCGACGTGCAGCTGCCGTTGGGTGACGACTTCAGCATCGGAGGCATCGCACTCGGCACCATCGTGACGATCGGGATCTACCACCTGGCCCGGGTCATCGCGCCGCGAGAGATGCGTGAGAGCGCCGACGGCGCCTCGCTCATCTACGACGCCCCCGGCATCTACGTCGACGAGGACGACGACTCGCCCCGCTGAGGCTCGGACGGCCCCGCGGCCCTTTGCCGCGGGGCGATACCGTGGGGGCCGTGGATGACCTGCAGAGCACCTTCCGCGACGCCATGGCTCGCGTGGCGGCGCCCGTGACCGTGATCACCACCACAGTCGACGGCGTCCCCACCGGCACCACGGTCTCGGCATTCTCGTCGCTGTCCATCTCCCCGCCCATGGTGCTCCTCGCGTTGGACAACCGGGGCGGAATGATCGGGAGAGTGCGGGCGTCCGGGCGGATCGGCGTCAACGTGCTCGGCGAGGACCAGGCTGAGCTGGCTCTCCGGTTCGCCCGCAACGATCTCCCCGACCGGTTCTCAGGCCTCGTCTGGCACGACGACCACGGCCTCCCGCGCCTCGACGGCGCCGTCGCCTGGTTGCGCTGCGACGAACTGTCGTTCGAGCCGGGCGGTGACCACACCATCATCCTGGGCACCGTGGCAGCGGCATCGTTCCAGGGTGACGCGTCCCTGGCCTACCACATGCGCCAGTTCCAGGCCCTCGTCCCCACCCGGCACCCATGACCGACGCTGAGGCGTCAGTGGTCTGAGACGTCCCGCGCGTCGCGGATCGGGGCGCTGTCCATGTCCGGAATGCCGTCCAGGTTCATGTCACGGGTGCGGAGCTTCTTGGCGTCCCAGCGGAGGAAGACCGCGGCCAGACCTGCCGCGAGGAACGAGGCGAGGAGGATCGCGAGCTTCGCCCCTGCAGTGTGTTCGGCATCCGGGAACGACAGTTCGGCGATGAGCAGGGACACGGTGAACCCGATGCCGGTGAGGAAGCCGACCGGCAGCAGGTCGCGCAGGCCGATGCTGTCCGGCAGCCGCAGCGGCGTGAACTTCGTGACCAGTGCCGTCACCCCGAGCACGCCGACCAGCTTGCCGACGATGAGTCCGAGGACGATCGCCGGCACCACCGGCTGCGCAAGCACGCTGGCGGGGCCGTCGCCGTCGACGAGCGAGACGCCCGCCGAGAAGAACGCGAACAGAGGCAGCGCGATGCCTGAGGAGATGGGCCGCACTGCGTGCTCGTAGCGGTGCGTGCGCGTCTCCGTCTCGCCGTGGATGACGACGGCCGGCACCACGAAACCAAGCACCACGCCGGCGATGGTGGCGTGGACGCCGGAGGCGTGCATGAGGGCCCAAGCGGTCAGCGCCAGGATGAGCAGCAGCCACGGGGCCGGCGTGCGCGAGCGCACCACGAGCGCGAACAGCGCGATGACCGCCAGCGAGGCGCCCAACCCGAGGAGGTTGAGGCCTGAGGTGTAGAAGACGGCGATGACGATGATGGCCAGCAGGTCGTCGACGACGGCGAGCGTCAGCAGGAAGGTCCGCAGAGCCCGCGGCAGGCCACGCCCGAAGATGGCCAGCACCGCGATCGCGAACGCGATGTCGGTGGCGGTGGGGATGGCCCATCCCTGGAGCGCCGTCGGGTCCTGGAGCAGCGTGACGACGGCCACGTAGATGAGGGCCGGCATCACCATCCCTCCGATCGCGGCGAACACCGGCACGGCCGCCTCCTTCGGGCGGCGGAGGCTGCCCGCGACGATCTCGTGCTTGAGCTCCACGCCCACGATGAAGAAGAAGATCGCCAGCAGGCCATCGGCCGCCCACTTCGCCAGAGAAAGATCCAGGTGGAGCGCCTCGGGGCCGACCACGAGCCCGGAGAGCGCCTGGTAGGCCTCGCGCCAGGGAGAGTTGGCCCAGATCAGGGCCACGACGGCGGCGATGAGGAGCAGCACGCCGCTCGTGGTCTCCAGGGTCACCCAGTGCCGCAGCCGGCTCCGACGGTTCTGCTCGGTTGGCGGGGTCATGCGTCTCCTTCGGTAGGCCGTGATGACAGCACGCCAGTCACGACGTCGACCAGACTTCCCGACACTCCGGGGACCAAGACTAGCGAAACACCCTACGGAAACCCGCACGACGTCCAGCGCGGATCCCAGCGGGACGGAGGTGTGGGGTGCCGAGCCGGGAGCGCCTCTCGGCGCGGGGCCGCTCAAAGCGGCTAAGTGTGGAGCCCGGGGCTACCGCAGCTCGGCACCCGTCTGGAGAATACCCGCCCCGATCCCCAGTGCCAACCGGTCACTCCAATTCGCCGCGACGCCAGAGCCGGGCGCTGGCCGCAAGATCCTCCGCCAGGTGCATCAGGCGGTCGGCGTGCACGTCGTCGTGCGGCTGCAGGTTTCCCCGCCCGGCGGAGACGACGCGGGCGAACGCCCCGGCCCGCTCCAAGGCGAGCGCCAGGTCGCCCTCGAACACGCCGCGCAGGATGTCGTCGGCCACCCGCAGGACCTCGTCGGGCCCGGTGGGATCTGCGCCGGCGATGGCGTGGTTGGACTCTGAGAGGTGGGTTCCGGCGGAGTACTGGCGGGCGGCGACGTCCGCGTCGCGTCGCACCCACTCGCGGAGAACGTAGAGCCGGTACAGCGCCCCGGGAAGCGAGCGGGCCGGACGCGAGGCCCACAGGTCTGCCAGCGTGGTGATCCCCACCTCGTCGACCACACCGATGAGGCGCGCCGTGAGCTCCGGATCCCTGCCCTGGCGGCCCGCTCCGACGAGCGTGGCCGCGGTGGCGTGGGCGGCGTGCAGCTCGGCGACGGGGTCCACGCTCTCGCCCATCTCATCGAGCACCGATGGTGCGCGGAGGGCGGGACGGCGAGGCTTGCGGGGCTCGGACACCCCACCAGGCTACGCGACGGGGCAGCAGCGTCGGGCGCCCGCGGGAGGTGGCACTCTTGAGAGGGTCCCACTAGTCAGGAGCCCCCATGAACTGGATCCTCGAAGCCGCCATCGTCCTGATGCTCCTCAGCTACGGCGCGCGCGGCTGGCGCACCGGGCTGGTCGCGGGCGCCTTCTCCCTGGCGGGCACGGTGGCGGGCATCCTGGCCGGCCTGTGGGCGGGGCCGCGGCTGGTGGCGGCGTTCGGCTCCGACTGGCCGGTCCTGGGCCAGACGATGGCCCTGGTCGGGGCAGCCATGGCGGGCGCGGCGCTCGGCGACGCCGTGATCGGCTCGATCGGCCGCCGCTTCCGCGGGCCGGGCAGGCCGAACCCCGTCGACGCGATCCTCGGGGCCGGCGGGGCCGTGGTGGTCTCCGCCCTGGTGCTGGGCGTGCTCGCCGCAGCGATCAAGCCCATCGCCCCGCCCGCATGGGTGCGCACCATCGACTCGTCGGTCAGCCTCGGTGTCATCGGGCGCGCGATGCCCGAGGAGGCGGCCCGGCAGGCATCGCGACTGACGGTGATGCTCGACGCCGCGGGCCTCCCGCGGGTCTTCAGCGGGCTCTTCCCCGAGCCCGAGCTGCCGGTCCCAGCCCCGGACGACGCCACGGCGCAATCCCCCGGGGTGCAGGCGGCAGCCGACAGCGTGCTGAAGATCGCGGCCGCAGTGCCCGAGTGTCGCGGCCCGCTGGCCGCCAACAGCGGCAGCGGGTGGGTGAGCGCCCCGGAACGGGTGGTCACCAACGCCCATGTGGTGGCCGGCTCCGACGCCGTGGCGGTCGAGGTGGGTGGACGCACACTCGCCGCCACCGTCGTCACGTTCGCCCCGGACATCGATATCGCTGTCCTCCACGTGCCGGGGCTGGAGGCCGAGCCGCTGACCCGCAGCGGCCCGCTGGCTGCCGAGACGCCGGTGGCGGTGGCCGGCTTCCCCGGAGGGGGCCCGTACACGGTCACCTCGGGGCGCGTCCGGGGCACGATCGACGCCCGCGGCGACGACATCTACGGCTCGACGGTGGTGTCGCGGGAGGTCCTGTCGCTTCGCGCCCACGCCGAGCAGGGAAACTCCGGGGGTCCGGTGCTCAACGAGAACGGCGAGGTGGCCGGGACGGTCTTCGCCATCTCGCTCGTCGATGCAGAGACCACCTATGCACTCACCAACGCTCAGACCAACGCCCTGATCGACGGGGCGGCCTCGGCCACGCAGGAGGTCAGCACCCAGGCGTGCACGCAGTGAACCAGAAGGGGTGAAACCAGAAAGGCCGGTCCCGGGGGACCGACCTTGGTGGAGCTAGGGGGATTCGAACCCCCGGCCTTCTCATTGCGAACGAGACGCGCTACCAACTGCGCCATAGCCCCTTGAAGCATCACGAAGCCTAGCACCGAGCCGAGCGGGGCTCCAAGTCAGTCCCCGACCGCCCGTGGCCGGTACTCGGAGACCTCCCGGGCCTCGCCTGCCGGGTTGTCCGCCGTCGGAATCTGCGCCGGCTGCTGGCTCACCGGAGCAGACAGGTCGATGGTGCGCACCGTCCGGGGCAGCAGCGGCTGCTGCACGTAGGTGGCCGGAGCGACGGGGATGGGATCCCACAGCGCGCCGATGGTGGTGGGCATCGACAGATCGATCGAGATCTCGATGTTCTCGGTGGCCTCGCGGTCCGACAGGTCGATGACGACGGTGTCCTCGTCCTCGTCGAACCCCGCCTTCACCGCGGCCGAGCGCGCGTCGAGACTGCGATGCATCGCCACCACCGAAACCCGCGCCACGGCGAAGAACGCCACCAGCAGCCCGGAGGGGATGAGAACGCTCCACCATGCGACGACGCCCAGCCCGGCCAGCACCGCCAGCGTCACCAGCGCCGCCCCCAGCACAGCCGCGACGACGAGCCGACGGCGGGCCGCCTGGCGGGCGATGAGGCGAAGCTCGAGAAGGTCGGTCCGGCGCGTCAACGGGGTCGAGACCTGCGCCGCACCGTCGTCCTCGACGTGATCGACGACGTCGCGATGGAGAATCCGGACCGAGTCCGAGAACCGCTGCGAGGGGTCCCCGTCGAGGTCCGCGTCCAACTCACGGGCATTCCTCACCCAGGGCAGCCCTAGGGCCAGACCGACGACGACGACGATGGCGATGAGGATTCCGGCGAGCACGCCGCCTACGTTAAACAACAACGCTGTGATTTGGTCCCCCGGCTGCGGCGAGTCGGCGGATCAACGCCGGTTATTTCGAGTTCTCACTCCTCGTCCAGCAACCAGACCTTGACGGCCTCGCCGGCGTTGACCTGCTCGACGTGCTCGTCCAGCACGATCAACGCGTTGGAATGGGCCAGCTCGGCCAGCGCGTAGTTCTCCGTCACCTGGGCGACGTGGCGGACGCTCCCCTCTGTGGTGACCCGGCCCCGCAGGAGATGCATCTGGCCCCGGTGCGAGCGGAGCCCGCTCGAGGCGATGGCGCGAACACTCCGGTGTCCGGTGTGGGCGCCCATCAGCTGCCTGATCAGCGGGCGGGCGAAGGCATGGAACGACACGTAGGCGCTCACGGGGTTGCCCGGCAGCATCAGCATCGGCACATGGTCCTCGCCGATCAGCCCGAAGGTCTGGGTCCGTCCGGGCGACATGGCCACGTTGACCGAGTCCACCAGGCCGAGCCGCTCCATCACCGACGCCACCGCCTCGTAATCCTCGCGGCGTCCGCCGGTGGTGGAGATCACCAGGTCAGCCCGGATCAGTTGATCCGTGACCGCCTCTTCGATGGCTGAGGGATCGTTGGAGTGCACGGCCACCCTGAAGACGGTCGCGCCCGCTGCCTTGGCCGCCGCGGCGACCATGAACGAGTTGGCGTCGGTGACCTCGCCGTGCTGGACGCTGCTGGTGGGATCCACGAGGTGATCCCCGGAACTGACCACCACCACCCGGGGGCGGGGCCGGACCATCACCTTGTCGATGCCCGCGCTGGCGAGGAGGCCGATGCCCCGATCGTCGAGCAGGTCTCCCTCGCTGAGCAGGCGTGTGCCGAGCTTGAGGTGCTCCCCGGCGGCGCGCACGTACTCCCCCTCGCCGACGCGCTCGATGAGCCGGACCTTTCCGTCCTCGACGGTGCCGAAGGTGGCCGGCAGCACCGCCGTGGCGCCGCGGGGCAGCACGTCTCCGGGCGCCACCGACGCGGCCGCCCGCTCGGGCAGCCTGGCGACGGTGAGGTCCACGATCTCCATCGGTGCGGCGAGGTGCCCTTCGTCGTCCAGCAACTCCTTGGCGCGGACGGCGTAGCCGGCCACCTTGGAGGTGCTGTTGGGTGGCACCGCGATCATCGAGTCGATGTCCTCGCAGAGGACCTGGTTCCACGCCTCCAGCAACGACATCCCGAACGGCCGCAGAGGCTCGACGAGGCGGAGCAGGTAGGCGGTGTGATCAGTCACGCTCCGCAGCCCGGAGGCGTCCAGGGTTGGCGGATCGGGGAGCCGCGGCTCCTCCTCGACCGCCTCTTCCTCACCGGGGACGTCGTCCTGCTTCTTCCGGGCAAACCAAGCCATGCTGCCTACGATAGGCCAATGACCCTCTCGGCCCGGAAGGACGCGCTGCGCGCCCGGATCTCCGCGGCCCGCGCCCGGGTCTCAGCCCAACAATGGGCCGCTGACAACGCCGCACGCACTCGTTTCCTCCTCGCCCTGGCGGAGGGGTTCCCCGTCGGCACCGTCGCCGCGTACGTATCCCGCGACGGTGAGCCGGGCACCGTCGAGGCCATCGACGCGCTTGCCGCCCGCGGCTGGGGCCTCCTGCTGCCGAGGATCACCGGCCGCGGGGTGGCGTGGGCGCGCTTCGAGGGGTGGGACGCGATGGCCACGGGGTGGGGAGGCATCGCGCAACCCACCGGGCCCGTCCTCCCTCCCGAGGCGCTGGCAGAGGCCGGCCTCGTGGTGGCGCCGTGCCTTGCCGTGGGGACCGACGGCGCGCGCCTCGGTACCGGCGGCGGTTGGTACGACCGGGCGCTGCCCCACCGCGACCCGCTGTCCTTCGTGGTTGCACTGGCGCGCCACGAGGAGATCCGCGACGATCTGGGGCCCCTCACGCTCCCCCACGACATCCCGGTCGACGGCTACGTCACAGAGCGCGAATCGGTCAGATTGACGCTCTGAACTACCATGGGTGGAGTCGTCTCCCACGGAGGATCCTGTATGCCCACCTACCAGTACCGTTGCACAGACTGCGGCACCGATCTCGAGGCCGTGCAGAAGTTCACGGACCCCGCACTGACGGACTGCCCCGAGTGCGACGGCGGACTGCGGAAGGTGTTCAGCGCCGTCGGCGTGGTGTTCAAGGGCTCCGGCTTCTACGCCACGGATTCGCGCGCCGCGAAGAAGGCCGCCTCCTCCCCCGCCAAGTCCGGGGCCAAGACGGAGCCGGCCAAGTCCGAGCCGGTCAAGGCCGCGTCGGCGCCCAAGGTGGAGGCCAAGTCCGCCTGAACCTGTGGACAGCGGGAAATCGGGCTCTCCACCTGCGATCAAGGGGGCATGAGACGCCTCCTCACCCCCATCGCCTCGTTCGTGTCTTGGCATCGCCGGGCCGTCGCCGCGCTGCTGGCAGCGCTGTCGGTGGTGCTCGTGGCGCAATGGCTCGCGGAGCCGGGCGGTCCCACGGTGTCGGCGCCGGTCCTCACCGGGCCGGTGGCCGCGGGCCACACGCTCACCTCGGCGGACGTGACGCTCACCGACGTCCCCGCCCACCTGGTGTTCTCGGCCGCTCCACCTAGCCTCGATGACGTCATCGGTGAGGTGACAGCGGTGAATCTAGCCGCCGGCACCCTGCTCCAGACCGGGCTCCTGGCCACGGGTCAAGGCGTTGCTCCCGGCCGCGCCGTCGTGCCCATCACCCTGCCGGACCAGGCTCTGCGGTCCCTGCTGCGCCCCGGGGATCCAGTCACGCTTGTGGTCACCTCCACCGAGTCGGCTGAGGTACTGACGCGGGACGCCAGGGTCGCGGCGCTGCCGTCCCCGCCAGGCGGGTCCGCGCTCGCGGTGGCTGGGGCCGGCGATGACGGCCTTGTGCTCATGGACGTGCCGGCCGATGAGGCCGCCATGGTGGCCGCCCTCGGTCAGAGCGGCCAGCTCAGCGTGGTGCTGGGCGCCTTGTGAGACGCGTGTAGCCGCGCCGGTTTGCCATCCTCGCGACATGCCCGCTAGCGTCATTGACGGCTCAACCCAGATCCGGACGGCCTCTCGTGTGGCCTTCCCCACGGATCGCCCCCGTCGCTGCATCGCGTGACGGGTCGTCTCCCGCTTCAGCGGAACACAGAAAAGAGACCTGATTCCCATGAAGGGCTTCAAGGAATTCCTCATGCGCGGCAACCTCGTCGAGCTTGCCGTCGCGTTCGTCGTCGGCGCCTCGTTCGCCACGGTCGTCACCGCGTTCACCGCCATGTTCATGGACCTGCTGGGCAAGCTCGGCGGCACCCCGGACTTCTCGTCCTACTCGCCGGGCGGGGTGTCGGTGGGCGCGTTCCTCACCGCACTGGTCGCGTTCGTCATCGTGGCCTTCGTCGTGTACTTCGGCGTGGTGCTCCCCTACACCAAGGCCAAGGAGCGCTTCGCCAAGACCGAAGCCGAGGCCCCCTCGCTGACCAAGTCGGAGCAGCTGCTCGAAGAGATCCGCGACTCGCTGGTCAACAACCGCGTCTGAGCCCCGCTCGTCGTTCTCACAGGGGCGTCACCCACTGGGTGGCGTCCCTGTGGCGTCACCTCACCAGTGGGGTGGCCGGTCGTCAGCGAGGCGCTGCTCGTGGCGGTCAAGCGGCCGGGAAGCCGGCGCCGACGGCGTGAGGCCCGTGAGGCCCAGTTCCCGGCGGGCCTCCGCCAGCGCGGCGTCGAACCGTGCGAACCCGAGAGCGCGCCGTTCCTCCAGCGGCACCGGGAACGGCCACGGCTCGCAGGCCTCCTGCCGCTGCGTTCGCAGGGCGGGCAGCCGCCCGGCGTCGAAGCCCAGGCGGGCCAGCTCCTCGGGCAGCGAGGACGGGGAGCTGAGCGGAAGCCGTTCCCCCGTCAGCGCCAGGCCAAGCGCCGCCGACAGGTCGCGGTCACCCACCGAGGGTGGCGCCGTCGGGGACCTGCTGGGGAGAGCCTTCGTCGGCGAGTTCCGCGTCCCCCACCACGGTGACCCCCGCGCCGAAGGTCCAGTCTCCGTCCACCTTGAGAGAGCTCGCCTGCCGTAGGGATGGTGCCACCGGGATCCGGGCCAGGAACTTGTCCACCTTCTTGTAGAACCGGGAGTCGAGGCTGATCTCCGGGGAGCTCGAGGTGGTGGCCACCAGGCGGCCCTCGTCGGTCAGGTCGTAGACGTCAGAGCGCAGCAGGAGCAGCTCGTTGGTGGTCTTGACCGGCAGGAAGCGGTCGCGGCCGACGCAGATGGCCGTGGCCCCCTCGAACACCTCGATGGCAGCACCCATCGCGGACTCCACCTGGATGACGGGCGTGGAGTCGCCGTCGGAGGGGTCCACCGTCTTGTCGTTGCGGATGAGCGGGAGGCCCAGGACGGAGTTGCGCTCCGTGAGGGTGTCGCGGAGGACCTGCAGGTCGAACCACAGGTTGTTGGTGTGGAAGAACGGGTGGCGGTGCTCGTCGGTGAAGAAGTCCATCTCCTCCGGCGCGGTCTGGGCGGTGTCGCGCAGGATGAGCTGATTGTCCGCCTTCCGGACGGCCAGGTGTCCGCCCTTCTTGTCGTTGATGGTGCGGCGGCACACCTCGGCGGCGTACGGGGCGCCGGACCGGGCGAACCAGCCGGCGATGGTGGCGTTGGGCGCCGCGCCCAGGTTGTCCCCGTTGGAGACGCACGCGTAGCGGAAGCCGTGCTGGAGGAGCTGGTCCAGCACGCCGGAGCCCTCCAGCGCCGGGTAGAGGTCGCCGTGGCCGGGCGGGCACCATTCCAGGGAGGGATCTGCGGGCCACTCGACGGGGGTCAGGTCATCTGCGCGCAGCTTCGGCTCCTGGTTCTGCGTGAAGCTGAGCGGCAGCCCCTCCACCGGAAGCTCCTCGTAGCGCTCGAGGTGGGCCAACGTGTCGTCCTCGGTGCGGAACGAGTTCATCAGCAGCAGCGGAAGTCGGGCGTGGTAGCGGTCGCGGGCGGCCAGGACCTGCTGGGTGATGAGATCAAGGAAGTTGAGCCCGTCGCGCACCTCCAGCAACGTCTTGGCCTTGTCCAGGCCCATCGACGTGCCGAGGCCGCCGTTGAGCTTGATGATGACGGTCTTGCCGATCGCCTCGCGGGCCTCGGTCTCGGAGATGTCCACGTCGGCGAGCATCGGCGGGTCGAGCAGCGGCTCGATGGTGTCCTCCCGGATCACCCCGGTGGCACCGGACTCGAGGAGCTCGTAGAAGCGGGAGAAGACCTCGATCGCGGGGGCTGCGACCCCGGCGTCGATCATCTTCTGGCGGGCGGCGTTGAGGCCGGCTTCGGACACAGCTGTTCCCTTCGTTGCGGTTCTCGACACCGATCCTAGGCCAGCGGTCGCCCGGGGCGCGCCCTCGCGATCAGGACACCGCGACAATCCCGTGCGCCCCGCGCTCGGCGTCCACCATCACGTGGCTGACGACGGGGTATCGCCCGGGTTCCGGGAACTCCAACTCCACGAACCCGCCCTCGGCCGGCGCCAGCGCCAGTGCCTGGGCGCCCCCGCCGCTGCCGCCGAAGGCGTCCACGCCGTCCTTCAGCAGGTAGCCGCCCTCGCGGTAGACGGTGTCGAACTGCCCGCCAACGATGTGGAAGCTGGTGGCCCGGTTGGGGCCGGCGTCCAGCACCCAGAAACGCACCCGCTCCCCCACCCGCGCCACGAAGGGCTCCTGGTCGTACTGGTTGGCCACGCCGTTGAACGCCACCCGGTCCGGCTGCTCGGCGGAGACGGCATCCGCGTCCACCTCGGTGGCGGCCTCGGCGGTGGCGGCGTCGTCTGCGACGAAGACCTCGGACTGGACCACCACGTACTCGCGGTCCACCTCCGGCAACCCACCCTCCGGCTCGACGATGACCGCACCGTGCATGCCGGCGGCGATGTGCGCGCTCATGGGCATCGTCGAGCAGTGATACATCCAGACGCCGGCGCGCCCGGCCGTGAACCGGTAGACGAGCCGCTCGCCGGGCGCGATCGTGCGCATGGGCCCCTCAGGGTTCAGGGCGCCGGCGTGGAAGTCGATCGAGTGGCCCATGGAGCCGTCGTTGATCAGCGTGATCTCGAAGGTGTCACCCACCCGTCCGCGCAGCGTGGGACCCACGCTGCCCCCGTTGAAGGTCCAGCGCCGCTGCCACACCCCCGGCGCCACCTCCAGGGGCACCTCGGTCACCCGGAACTCGTAGCGGCGGACGGTCTCGTCGGTCAGCGGCGGGGCCAGGGGGTCGACCACAGCGCTGAGCGTCGCGTCCGGGTCGCCGGCCGCGTGGCCGTGCTGCGGCTGATCGGCCTCCGTGTCGGAGGCTGCGGCGGGCGCACCGGCCACCACCACGTCGAACGTCATGCCCATCTGACGGTGCCCCACGACGGTGCACCAGCCCTCGATGGACCGGCCCACGATGCCGAGGTCGAGCTCGGCGCTCTCCCCCGGCGCGAGCCGTGGAGTGCGCAGAGTTCCGATGAGGAGGTCGTGCACGGTGGTGGGATCCTCGTTGACGAGTTCAACGATCACGCGGTCGCCCGGTTGGGCCTCCACGCTGGCGGGCACGAACGTCATGTCGCGCGCCGCCACCTTCACCCGGACGGTCTCGCCCGTGGCCGGCACCGACGCGGCCGGGGCGGTGGTCGAGGCCACGCCTGCCGCCGCCGGATCCAGGCCGACTCCGACGCTGAGCGCGATCGCCAGCGCGGCCACGCCCGCGACCAGTCCGTCGCCGGTGAAGACGCTGCGGCGTTCCTTCAGCTCGGGTGCAGGTTCGCCGGCCGCGGCCCGGCGTCGCTCCGCCACGGACGCGCGGATGCCGCGCACCATGAGCGGGAGAAATGTCACGAGCGCGGCGAGCACCAGCACGGAGACGGTGACCTTGACCCAGCTGGGCAGTGGCGCCACCCAGGCGAGCAGCCCGCCGTTGATGACGACGAGCCGGACGGTGGCGAACCGGTCGAACTCGGCGGCGCCTGCGCGGACCACGCGCGGCCCGCCGCCGATCACCGACGGCAACAAGTAGGACAGAGCGCCGGTGACCAGCTGCAGCAGAAAGCCCACCACCCACAGCGAGGCCAGCATCGGGTATCCGGACGCCAGCTCGATGTCGTCGGAGCGTCCGACATGGACGGCGGTGGCGAGGACCGCCACGCACGCCCACAGGGCCCCGGCAAGGATCGACGCGGCCGCGAACTCGCGCGGCGGACGCTTCCTCAACGGCACGATGAGGCAGCGCCCCCACCATCCCAGCGCGGCGGCGTAGAGGACCAGCCCGGCCACCGAGACCGGCCGGAGGCCCGTGAGGGAGCCCCCGATCACGACGGCGATGGCGGCCAGCAGGACCGGCAGCACCTGCTTGGCGAGGCGCTCGGACCGGTCGTCCATCCGGGTGCGCAGCACCGTGGGCCAGAAGGTGACGAAGGTGCCCACCACCGTGAGCCCGATCCAGCCCAGCAGCATGGTCATGGTGTGGGCCACGAGGAGGGCGGCGTGCCAGCGGTCGTCGAGCCCCCAGGCCAGCGTCGCGCCGAACCCGGCTCCCACGGGCAGGCAGGCCGCCGCCGCGATGTAGTAGCGGATGCAGATCCGGAACCGCCCCGGCAGGGCGCGTCTGAGGTCCCGTACCAGGACGGCGCCGTGCCACAGCACGGCGGCTGACACGACGGTGGCGCCGGTGACCGCGAGCCACCACTGAGCCGTCGGGACGCCGAGGAACACCAGCAGGGAGCCGGCACCCAGCACGCCCAGCCGTACGTCCGCGAGCCGGCGGGTGGCGTCGTCGTCGCGGGTCTTCAGCAGCGCCGCGGTGAAGTGGGCGCTCCACACCATCACCGAGTGCGTCAGCGCGCCGAGCGCCACGAGGTGCACCATGAGCCAGGTGGACTCCGGGATCCAGCGATGCGCGAGGGCCACCACGACGGCCGCCGCCAGCCACACCACCAGCGCGAAGTCGCGCAGCCCGCGGCGGCGCCTCATCCCCTCACCGCCGATGCGATCACGGTGAGGGCGAACACGAGCAGCGCGATCACAGTCAGGGTTCCTCCGGTTCGATACAGGTCACCGACGGCGAGAAGGTCGCCGAGGATCCGCGCGGTCATGCCGGCGTGAAGCAGCCCGAGCGGGAGCCACATCGACCGACGATACGGCAGGGGCCGGCCGATGACGGCAGGGAAGATGGTGGGGGCGTGCGCCATGATCATGGACACCCCGAAGCCGAGGAACACGCCGTGGATGGTGGCATCGTAGTGGCCCGAAGCGACCGGCTGCCCAACCACGAGCCACACGGCGCCCGCCACGGCGAGCCACACGTTGCCGGCCAGCAGCGCGGCGGCGTTGAAGCGGCGGAACCCGGTGCCGCGGATCATGCGGCGGCCCACGTCGTCGCGGATCAGCCAGGCGGCCACGAGCAGGCAGCCCAACCCCAGCACCCGATAGCCGACGGCGGGGAGGGCGGTCGCGAGGGCGGCGCCGAGCGCCACCACGGTCGCCAGGGCGAGCAGCATGGGCACCGCACGGGCGCCCATGGTGAGCTGCGCCAATTCGGCGCGCTCCGCGGCGATGGTGATCACCACGAAGGCGGCAAGCAGCGGAAGGGCGGCCGGGATGTCGGCCAGCAGGATCGCGGCCGCGGCCAGCGGGACGAAGAGCGTGCCGAGCGCCTGGGCCGCCACCAGCGGCAGGGGCGCGCGGAACCACAGCGCGACGGCCACCGCCAGGAATGCCAGCCCGCCGTCGAGCAGCAGCAGTTCGCCGAGCAGGGGCGGGGCGCCGGCGATCAACGTCAGCGACCCCGCACCCAGCAGGGCGGGCGCCAGGTATGCGAGGGGGGAACGCAGTGCCTGGGCCCGTTCGAGGGAGATGAGGGTGCCCATGAAGCCGAGCGTCATGGCGGGGCCGTGGAGGTCCGCCAGCCGGTCGGAATCCACGGGGGCCCACATCCCGAGACGGAGCAACGCCGCGTTGAGGCCCGTCAGCAGCGAGACCCCGGCCAGCGCGATGAGCGCGACGCGGAGGGGGCGCGTGCGCGCCCCTGGGTCAGTGATGGTGCGGGGTGCCGGCGGCGTGGTCGTGCTCATGGGTGGCGGTATCGATCTCGGCCCATTCGTCGCCGTCGAGCCCGAGGGCAGCGGCCGGGAACAATCCGTTGTCTTCCTTGTCGATGTGGTCACGTAGGGCGTCCTCGAAGACGTCCATGAGCGAGTGGTCGCCTGCGGCGATGGCAGCCAGCAGTTCGTCGAGCGAGCGGTGCTCGCCGCACAGAATGCTGACGTGGTCAGCGAACTCGTCGCGGCGCTTCATCACCGTGAAGAGACCCACCTCCTCGGACTGCGTGTGCGGCCCGAGGAGGAGGGCGAGGGCGCGGGCATGCTCAGGCACGTCTCCACCGTCGACGACGGCGCGGCGCAACTGTCCGCACGCGTTGACGATCTCGACGTGCTCATTCATGAACCGACCGATCACCGTGATCGAGTCACACCCGCAGTAGCTGCACATCAGAGGCGCGCCAGCTTCAGCTTCCAGGCCTCGGGGCCCTCCTGCACGTAGCTGATTGCAATCGACTCGCCGTGGCGCTCTGTGATCTGGCGGAGCAGCGGCACCGGGTCATGCGGGGCCACCAGGACGAAGGCCGCGCCCGGCTGGAGGCCGTCGACGACGCCGTGAATGGCGGCGTGGCGAACGGCGTGCGGGATGATGCGCGCGTCGAGTTCGGGAAGGGACTCGTCATGACCGCCGCAACCGCAGCCTGACTTGGGGGTGAGGGAGATCTCTGTCATGCCCCACAGATTACTACAAGAAACTTGTATCTAATCTCCGGGGTAGCCCCCATGGACTCCGACGGATCAGCCGAGCTGACCCGCGCCCGCTCGGTAACGGTCGACAACCACCGAGACCAGGCCGGGATGCGCGCCGAGGGGTTGGGCGACCACGTCTCCACCGGCCCTGGAGAGCCTGCGCTGGAAGAAGCCGGGCCCGATCAGGTAGGACGCCACAGCAACTGGGCCAGATCCGCCGGCCTCCGCGACAGCCTCAGGGACCCTGGGCTCGGCCGCTGAGAGGAACCCCACCGTGACGGGCCCGGCCCACCGATCCTGCACGGCGCGCGCCACACCGCGACCCACCTCCGCCGCCTCCGGGCGCGACGAACCGGCCACGGCCACCACCACCGCCGACCCCTCGGGGGCGCCGGCCTCGCGGAGCCGTTCCACGAGAGCGTCCTCCAGCCGCGGATCCGGCCCCAGCGGGCCCGTGGACACCACCCGCCCAGGGTGGCCGGCGATCGCCTCGGCCACGTCCACCTCCGTGTGGAAGCCGAGCGTGAGCAGTACGGGCACCACCACCACGCGGTGACCCGCCGCGACGAGGCGGTCCACCACGACATCGAGCTTCGGTTCCTGCACGTCCACGTAGGCCACCTCGACGGTGACCTCCGGCAGCCTTGTCGCCGTCGCGTCCGCGATGGCCAGCACGGCGGCCTGGCCGTCCGGGTCGTCGGTGCCGTGAGCACAGACCACGAGCGCCGGTCTCATGCGCTCACCTCCAACCGGTAACCCCGCCGCGGCACGGTGCGCACGAGCGAGCGATCCCCCATACTGTCACGCAGCCGCGCGACCGCGACCTCGGCGGCGTGCGGGTCGTTGGAGCTGCCGGGCAGCACGGCCAGGATCTCCTCCCGCGACACCACTCCCCCGTTCGCCTCCACCAGTGAGCGGAGCACCGCGAACTGCACCTGGCTGAGCGGCAGCGCGCGCCCGCCCAGGCTCGCCGCGGACCGCCGGAGCCACAGCACGCCCGCCGGGGTGGCCACCTCCGCCACGCCGCGGGCCGACAGCGCCGCGGTGAGTTCCCGCACCAGTGCGCCCAGCCGGAACCGGTCCGGGATCAGCGGAGTGAGGCCGAGCTCGACGAGGGGGGCCGCGGTGACAGGCCCCACGGTCGCGGGGAGAACGGGCCCCGCCATCGCCTCGATCGCGGCGTCCCGCAAGCCCTCCCGCTCGCACGCGGCGATGAACTCCAGCACGCCGTGCGCCGACGTGAAGGCCACCGCGTCGACCTCGGCTGCGGCCACGAGGGCGACGGCCCGACTCACGGCCTCGGGGTCCGGAGAGGGCCCCCACCGGTACACGACCAGCGAGGTGACGCGGGCCCCCAACTCGACGAGGAGCTCGTCGATGCCGTCGCTGCCCGCGCCGTGGTGCTGCACGGCCACGTGCAGGCCCGCGACGCCCTCGGTCTCGAAGAGTTCCTTGATCTCGGCGGCCGTCTCCGAGTCCGCCACCCAGTCGGCAGTCAGGCCCGCGCCGTGGACCGCGCCCTGGGCCTTCGGCCCGCGGGCGATGATCCGGGCTCCCCGCAGCACCGCCAGCAGCTCGTCGGCACACCCTGCGGCATCCGCGGCCTCCATCCAGCCGCGGAACCCCACGCCCGTGGTGGCCACCACCGCATCAGGGGGATCGGCGATGAGCGCCCTGGTCTGCGCGATGAGCTGCTCGTCGTCTGCGTGGGGCACGATCGAGAGGATGGGGGCCCGGATGATCTCGACACCGCGGCGCTCCAGCGCCGAGGCAAGTTCGGAGGCGCGTCGTTTCGCCGTCAGCACGACGCGGCAGCCGGCGAGCGAGTGCGCGCCGGCTGCCGCGGTGGAACCGATGGCGGTCACCGTCGCGTCCATTCAGCCCGCCCTGGCCAGGCCCTCAGCGGGCCGGCGGAGCGGGGCCTCCTCGGTGACCTGCGAACCGACGAACACCCGGCCGTCGAACACCGCCACCGCCCACGTGCCGAGCGCCTTCGCAGGGTCCGACAGGCACACGCCCGTGCGGAGGTCGAACGCCTGCTTGTACATGGGAGAGAAGAGTACGGGCACGTCCTCCCCGTCCACCAGGGACGAGCCCACCAGTCCACGGGCCATCACGTTGGCGCGGGCGAAGGGGTCCCACATGCCGACGGCGACGACGCGGTCGTCGTGGAGCCTGACGATGGCCACCTGCCGGCCGTCGATCAGGGCGGCGACAGGTCTCTCCGGCAGCAGGTCGTCGAGGCGGCAGACAGGTTCGGTGGTGGTGATCATCGTGCTCCTCCGATGGGGATGGTGGGTCCGGCGACCAGGACCGGCCGCCGCTCGGAATCGACCAGCTCGACGCCGGAGGTGCGGTCCGCGTCCGTGGCGGGCCGGACCTGTCCGCGCTCCCCCACGTACTGGAGGTTGTCGTCGACGGAGTCGGCCGCGTTGACGAAGCCCGCGAACCGGGCCAGCTTGACCGGGTCCTCGAGCACGTCGCGCCATTCGTCGCGGTAGCCGTCGACGTGGCCGGCCATGGCGGCATCGAGGTCCGCGGCGATGCCGAGGGAGTCCTCCATGATGACCGTGCGCACGTGGTCCAGGCCGCCCTCGATCGACTCCAGCCACACGGCGGTGCGCTGCAGCCGGTCCGCCGTCCTCACGTAGTACATGAGGAAGCGGTCGATGGTGCGCACGAGCTCCTCGGTGGTGAGGTCCTCCGCCAGGAGTACGGCGTGTCGGGGGGTGAAGCCGCCGTTGCCGCCCACGTAGACGTTCCAGCCCTTGTCCGTCGCGATGATGCCGACGTCCTTGCCGCGGGCCTCGGCGCATTCGCGCGCGCAGCCGGAGACGCCGAGCTTGAGCTTGTGCGGCGAACGGAGGCCGCGGTAGCGCAGCTCCAGGTCGATCGCGAGGCCGACGGAGTCCTGGACGCCGTAGCGGCACCAGGTGGACCCCACGCAGGACTTCACGGTGCGCAGAGACTTCCCGTAGGCGTGGCCCGACTCGAACCCGGCGTCGACGAGGCGCCGCCAGATGTCGGGCAGCTGGTCGATCCGTGCGCCGAACATGTCGATGCGCTGACCGCCGGTGATCTTGGTGTACAGCCCGAAGTCGCGGGCGATCTGACCGATCACGATGAGCCCGTCCGGGGTGATCTCGCCGCCTGGCACGCGGGGCACCACGGAGTAGGTGCCGTCCTTCTGGATGTTGGCCAGCACGTGGTCGTTGGTGTCCTGGATCGCCGCCTGCTCACCGGCCAGGATGTGCCCGTTGCCGAGGCTGGCCAGGATCGAGGCGACGACGGGCTTACAGATGTCGCAGCCGCGGCCGCGGCCGTGCCGGCCGATGATCTCGGAGAAGGTGGTGAGGCCGGTGATCCGGACGACGTCGAACAGCTGGGCCCGCGAGAGCTCGAAGTGCTCGCACAGGGCGTTGCTCACCACCGTCCCGGACTTCTCGAGCTCGGCCACCATCAGCTTGCGCACCAGCGGCAGGCAGGAGCCGCAGCTGGTGCCGGCCTTGGTGCACGCCTTGACACCGGCGAGGTCGGTGCAGCCGCCCTCGGTGACCGAGCAGCGGATGGCGCCGGCGGTCACGTTGTTGCAGGAGCAGACGGGGGCGTCGTCGGGCAGCTCGCCCTGGACGGGGGCGCCCTCCGCGCCGGCGGGCACCAGGTACGCGGCGGGGTCGACGCCGAGCGGCCGGCCCAGCAGGGGCCGGAGGCCGGCGTAGGCCGAGGCGTCGCCCACCAGGATGCCGCCGAGCAGGGTGCGGGCGTCGTCGGAGAGGACGAGCTTCTTGTAGACGCCGGCGATCGGGTCGGTGTAGACCACGGACAGGGTGCCGTCGGTGGTGCCGAAGGCGTCGCCGAAGCTGGCCACGTCGACTCCGAGGAGCTTCAGCTTGGTGGAGAGGTCGCCGCCGGTGAAGGTGCCGGAGCGGCCGAGCATCTGGTCCACCGCCACCTCGGCCATGGTGTAGCCCGGGCCGACGAGGCCCCAGACGCGGCCCTGGATGCAGGCCACCTCGCCGATGGCGTAGATGTCGGGGTCCGCGGTGCGGCAGGAGTCGTCGACGACGATGCCGCCGCGCTCCCCCACCTCGAGGCCTGCCTCGCGGGCGAGCTCGTCGCGGGGGCGGACGCCGGTGGCGAAGATCACCACGTCCACGTCGATGGAGGAGCCGTCGTTGAAGACCATCTTCTCCACGGCGATCCGGCCCTTGATGGCCGAGGTGGCGGTGCCGACGCGGACGTCGACGTCCATGGCCTCGATGAGGCGCTTGAGCGACTCGCCGCCGCCCTCGTCCACCTGGAGGGGCATCAGCCTGGGCGCGAACTCGACCACCGTGGTGTCGGCGCCGAGCTTCTTCAGCGCGCCGGCGGCCTCGAGGCCCAACAGGCCACCGCCGATGACGGCACCCCTGACGCGACGCTTCGGGTTGCGCTCCTGCAGGGTCTCGACGTAGCCGCGCAGGGCCGCCACGTCGTCGATGGTGCGGTACACGAAACAACCGGGCAGCTCGCGGCCGGGCACCGGCGGCATGAACGCGTAGGAGCCGGTGGCCAGCACCAGGGAGTCGTAGGCGTGCGACATGCCGTTCTCGGTGATGACGGTGTGCGCCGCCGGGTCCACGGAGACCACCTTGGCGCCGCGGCGCAGCTTGACGTTCGGGTCCTGCCAGAGGTGCGCCTCGCCGAGGTTGAGCAGCTCGGGGTCGCGGTTCTCGAAGTAGCTGGTCAGGGCCACCCGGTCGTAGGGCGGGCGAGGCTCCTCGGCCAGCACGGTCACGCGCCACTCGCCGGCCTCGTCGCGCGAACGCAGCGCCTCGACGAATCGGTGGGCGACCATGCCACCCCCGACCACCACACACAGCTTGCTCATATCGGCCTCCAGGGGTCTTGTCGGTTGGGCTCCTCGGTATCTACGACGCTAGGCGGCGCAGTTTCCGGGGCTGGATCATTCACGTTTCGGCTGTGCAACAAGCCACTCACGCGACGGTGACCCGCTCGAGTGAGGTTCGCGGGCTGCCGGCTGCGCAGAGAGCGGCGACCAGGCTGCAGACGTCCGAGGTGCAGCTGCCGCAACCGGTGGAGGCGCGGGTCGCCGTCGCGACGGCCTCGGGCGTGTCTGCACCGGCCCTGACGGCGTCGGTGATGGCCGCCTTGGTCACAGCGTTGCAGCGGCACACGATCGCGGCATCGGGCAGGTCCGCCACTGAGGTCGCGGGAGCAGCGCCGGCGAGCGGGCGGGCCAGCAGGGCGGCCGGGTCGTCGGGGACAGGCGTCCGTGAGTCGAACGCCACCGTCAGGTCGGCCGCGACCTGGGGATCGCCGACGCAGGTGGCGCCCACCAGCAGTCCGTCGGCGACGGCGACCCGCACCCGGCGGCGGCCCACAGGGTCGGTGAGGGAGAGCACCCGCGGCGCGCCGGGCGCGTACTCGTCGGCCGGGAACTCGCCCATGGTGACCGCCTCGAGGCCCTCGGCCTTGACCCGGAACACGCCGGAGTCGGCGCCGAGCACTGGGCGGGGTCCGGACCGGCCGCTGATCTTCTCGGCCAGGTGGTGCGCGAGGACGCGCGCCTGCTCCCAGCCGGGGCCGACCAGCCCCGGGCAGCCGCGGGGGGTGCGGGCGCAGTCGCCGATGGCGTAGATGGCCGGGTCGTCGGTGCGGCACGTGTCGCTGACCAGGATGCCGTTGCGCACCCACAGGTCGG
Organism: Tessaracoccus luoxuelianae; assembly: GCF_055326245.1. Lineage (NCBI taxonomy): Bacteria > Bacillati > Actinomycetota > Actinomycetes > Propionibacteriales > Propionibacteriaceae > Tessaracoccus > Tessaracoccus luoxuelianae. The sequence goes on along the minus strand of NZ_JBUZNO010000006.1, from coordinate 137,828 downwards.
CCGCCTCCGCCAGGCGGGTGCGGGGCCGGACCCCGATGGCGACGAGCAGGAGGTCGGCGGGGATGTGCTTGCCGCTGGTCAACCTGACGGAGGTGAGGGCGCCGTCGCGGCGGCGCTCAACCCCGGCGACGCGCACGTCGACCAGCGTTGTGATCCCGCGGTCGGTCAGCCCGGCGCGGACGACGGCGCCGCTGGCGGGGTCGAACTGGCGGTCCAGCGGGGCCGAGCCGCGGTGCACGATGGTGGCGTCGCTGCCGGCCTCGGCGAGCGCGACGGCGGCCTCGATACCGAGGACCCCTCCCCCCATGACCACGACCCTGGCGCCGGCGGCCGCGGCCGAGCGGACCCGGTCCGCGTCGTCCCAGGTGCGTAGCGCGGCCACGCCGGGCATGGGGGTGCCGTCGGCGCGGACCACGCCGTCGACGGTGGGGAACACCGGATCGGCCCCGGTGGCCAGCACGAGTGTGTCGAAGGGGTGTTCCTCCCCCGTAGCGTCGACGACCGTGCGGTTGCGGCGGTCGATCCCGGTGGCCTTGCGGGCGCGCAGCATCCGCACGCCACGGCTCTCGGGCAGCGTGAGCCCCGGCAGGTCCGCCCGGCCGAGGATGACATCGGGTAGGAGGATCCGGTTGTAGGCGGCGTGCCCCTCCTCGCCCAGGACGGTGACCTCGACGTCGTCGAGGCGGTGGGAGGCCAGGTCGGCGAGGAAGCGGTGCCCCACCATGCCGTTGCCCACGACGACGATCCGGTGACTCATGACGCAGCTCCGATCCGGGTCAGCCGCACGGCCGCGACCTTCAGCTCGGGCATGCCCGAGATGGGGTCGGTGGCGGCATTGGTGACCCGGTTGACCGCGCCGGCGTCCGGGTAGTGGAAGGGCATGAAGACCGTGTCGTGGCGGATGCCCTCGGTGAGCCTGGCCACCGCCTCGCAGCTGCCTCGACGCGAATGCACCGCCACCCGGTCACCCGCCGCGACACCCAACCTCTGCGCGAGGAGAGGGTGCAGCTCGATATAGGCCTCGGGCTCCACGCTGTTGAGGGCCGGGACGCGCCGCGTCTGGGCGCCGGACTGGTAGTGCTGCAGGACCCGGCCGGTCACGAGGTACAGCGGCAGCTCCGGGGTGAGCTCGTCGTCAGGCGGGGTCTGGTCGACGGGGTGGAGGACTGCGCGCCCGTCCGGGGTCTCGAAGCGGTCGAGGAACACCCGCGGCGTGCCGGGGTGGTCAGGGGCGGGGCACGGCCAGTAGAGCGCGTCGCCGTCGCGGAGCCGCTGGTGGCTGAATCCGGCGTAGTCGGCCACGCCGCCGGCGCTGGCGCGGGTCAGCTCCTCGAACACGACGGCGGGGTCGGCGCTGAACTCGACGGGGCTGCCGAGGCGCTCGGCCAGCTCGCTCCAGACCTCCAGCTCGGTGCGGACGCCGACGGGGGGCAGCGCGGCCCGGGCGCGCAGCAGCAGCCGACCCTCGAGGTTGGTCATGGTGCCGGTCTCCTCCGCCCACTGCGTGACGGGCAGCACCACGTCGGCCAGGGCCGCGGTCTCAGAGAGCACGAAGTCACTGACCACCAGCAGGTCGAGGTCGCCCAACCGCTCAGTGAGGCGCAGCACGTCGGGCAGGCTGACGACGGGGTTGGCGCCGTGGATGAGCATGGCGCGCGGGCCGCCGGGGGTCGCCAGGGACTCGAACAGCGCGACCGCCGGCTTCCCGGGGCCGGGCAGGGAGTCAGGGTCCACGCCCCAGACTGCCGCGACGTGCGCGCGGGCCGCGGGATCGCTGATCGAGCGGTAGCCGGGCAGCTGGTCCGCCTTGAGCCCGTGCTCGCGGCCGCCCTGGCCGTTGCCCTGGCCAGTGAGGCAGCCGTAGCCGGAGCCCACCCTCCCGGGGAGCCCCAGGCAGAGGGCGAGGTTCACGGCGGCGGTGACGGTGTCGGTGCCGTGGGCGTGCTGCTCGGCACCGCGGCCGGTGAGGACGTAGGCCCCCCTACCACCCCGGGCCGGGCTCGCCTCGGCCAGCATCCTGGCGGCGGCGCGCAGCTGCGTCACCGGCACCCCCGTGACGCGCTCCACGCGCTCCGGCCACCACGCGGCCAGGCTGGCGCGCAGCTCGTCGACGCCGTTGACCCGCTCCTCCAGATAGCCCAGGTCGACGAGTCCCTCGCTCCACAGGATCTGGGTGAGGCCCAGCAGCAGCACGAGGTCGGTGCCGGGCAGCGGGCTGAGATGCAGGCCCCGGCCGTCGCCGGTGAGGGCCGCCGTCGGCGTGCGGCGGGGGTCGACGACGATCAGCCCGCCCGCCTCCTGCGCCCCAGACAGGTGGGTGCAGAACGGAGGCATCGTCTCGGCGGGGTTGGACCCCACCAGGAGGATCGCGCCGGCGCCGTCGAGATCGGTGAGCGGGAAGGGCAGCCCTCTGTCGAGCCCGAAGGCCCTCCGGCCGCCGGCCGCGGCCGACGACATGCAGAACCTGCCGTTGTAATCGATGTTGGGCGTCTGCAGCGCCACCCGGGCGAACTTGCCGAGATGGTAGGCCTTCTCGTTGGTGAGCCCGCCGCCCCCGAACACCGCCACCGACTCCGGCCCGTGCTCCACCCGTAGGCGGATCAGCGTGTCGGCGACCAGCGTCAGCGCGGTGTCCCAGTCCGTGGGCACCAGCTCACCGTCGCGCCGCACCAGCGGGCTGGTGAGGCGGTCCCGCGTGGTCAGCACCTCGGCGGACGTCCACCCCTTCTGGCAGAGCCGGCCCCGGTTGGTGGGGAACTCCAGCGGGGTCACCGTCGGGGTCACCCCCGGGTCTGACGGCGCCACGTTCATCGCGCACTGGAGCGCGCAGTAGGGGCAGTGGGTGGCGGCCATGGGTCAGACCTTCAGCGCGGCCATGCGTGAGCCGCGGCGCAGGTAGGTGAACCAGGTGACACCCAGCATGAGGAGGTAGGCGCCCACCATGGTCCAGAGGGCCGCCTGCAGGTCCCCGGTCAGGGTCCTGGAGAGGGCGAATCCCTGCGGGATGAGGAAGCCGCCGAAGGCGCCGATCGCGCCGGCGATGCCGATGCAGCCGGCGGCCGCGCGGCCCGCCGCCATCAAGGATCCGGTGCCGCTGTCGCGGACGGTGCCGGCGAAGACCGCCGGGATCATCCGGTAGACGGAGCCGTTTCCGATGCCGGTGAAGACGAACAGCCAGAGGAAGGAGATGAAGAAGATCTCGAACGATTCGAGCCGAAGCCCGATGATCGCACCGACCGCCCCCACCGCCATCGCGACGAAGGATGCGCAGGTCACCAGGGCGCCGCCCACCCGGTCTGCGAGGAATCCGCCGAAGGGGCGCGAGACCGAGCCCACCAGCGCGCCCATGAAGGCGAGCGAGAGGGTCACCGCCGGGAAGAGGTTCTTCAGCAGCGTCGGGAAGGTGGCGGAGTAGCCGATGAACGAGCCGAAGGTGCCGATGTAGATGAACGACAGGATCCAGGTGTGCGGGTTGCGCAGCGCGGCCGCGTAGGCGCGTGGGTCGGACTTGGCGTTGGACAGGTTGTCCATCCCGCGCCAGGCCAGCACTGCCGCCAGGAGTGCGAGCGGGATAAACATCAAGCCTGCCCGGTCCAGGCTGACCCCGGCCCCGATGGTGATGACGATCGGGACCGCGAGCTGCACGGCGGCGGTGCCGAGGTTTCCACCGGCGGCGTTGAGGCCGAGGGCGGCGCCCTTCTCCTTGGCGGGGAAGAAGAAGGAGATGTTGGCCATCGACGAGGCGAAGTTGCCGCCGCCGAATCCCGCGAGGGCCGCGATCCCCATCAGCGCCATGAATGGCAGCTCGGGGTGGTTGACGGCCCACGCCAGCGCCCCAGCCGGGAGGAGGAGCAGCAGGGCGGAGACCACGGTCCAGTTGCGGCCGCCGAAGCGGGGCACGGCGAACGTGTAGGGAAGGCGGAGCGTGGCGCCGACAAGGGCCGGCGTCGAGACCAGCCAGAACATTTCGTTGATGCTGAGGTTGAAGCCCACGCCGTTGAGCTGCGGGACGACGATGCTCCACAGCGCCCAGACGGCGAAGCCGAGAAACTCGGCGAAGATCGACAGCGTGAGGTTGCGGCGCGCGATGGGCCGGCCCACACTCCCCCACTGTTCCGGGTTCTCGGGGTCCCAGCCGTCGATCCAGCGGCCGGGACGGTGCGTGAGGCCTCCAGCGGCGGGAAGCGCCCGGGCGGCGACCTGGTCAGCCGTCAGGGTGTCGTCGACGATCCCCTCCGGCTCGTTCGACGGATGTGTCTGGGTGGTAGTCATGGTCGCTCCTTCGGCTCTTTCTCGGTCACGGGATACCTGAGCGACGCTGCTCCCCACAGAAACTACGTAGAGGATGTGACGGGCGATGAGCCGCCCGGTAACGGGCCTGTGACCTCTTCCTCACGCGGATTCCCCGCCGAGCGTGAGGAGAACGCGGGGCCGATCAGGCCGAGAGCCCGCGTCAGGCGACCCTAATGGTGTCGTCGTCGATATCGACGAGGGGTCTGCAACTTGCGATCCATAGAGCGGCTTCTGCATATATGCGCAGATGCCGCTCTATGGATAGGAAGTTGCAGACACACAAACAGTGGGACCGTCTTTTCCTCGCAGGAGGGGTGGGTTCGACCGGGATCCCCCTCCGGCCTTGACGGAGCACCCGGGCTGAGCGCACGGACCTGCCGCTCCTGGTGTGATCTGGATGGCGAAGATCGACCGATGTAGGCTTGACGGTGGTACTGCCCGCGGTACCATATCTCTGTGGCGACCGTGGACAAGCTCGTGGCAGCGATGCGTAAGAATCCACGGAACGTGCGCTTCGACGACCTCCACCAGGTCTGCGAGCACTACTTCGGTCCGCCCCGCAGAACCGGCGGATCACACGCGGTGTTCAAGACCCCTTGGCCCGGTGATCCCCGGGTGAATATCCTCCAACAGCAATGGCCAGGCCAAGCCGTACCAGGTGCGGCAGGTGCTGGCCGCGATCGACAAGAAGGAGGCGAAGTGATGTCCCACACCGAAACGGCCGACGTGTCCCGTTATACCTACCGCGTGACGTGGTCGGTCGAAGACGACGAGTTCGTCGCCACCTGCGCCGAGTTCCCCTCGCTGTCGTGGCTCGCCGACTCCCAGCCGGCTGCCCTCCAGGGGCTGGTTGACCTGGTCGCCGACACCGTGGCCGACCTCTTGGCAGAGGGTGAGGCCGTCCCCGAACCGCTGTCGGAGCGGACCTACTCGGGCAAGTTCAACCTCCGTGTCGGTGAAAGCCTGCACCGCCGCCTCGCGATCCAAGCTGCCGAAGAGCACCTCAGCCTCAACCAGTACGTCGTGCAACGCCTCTCAGAGGCCTCCTGAGCCACCTCTGGAACATCCGCAATTGCCGCAGCCAGCGCGTTCGATCCTGCCGAGAGTCGCGCTTTCGGCGCACAGCAACCGCGGGCGCTGAGTTGTACGTTTCAGCCGTTCCAGCGGCTATCATGGGTGGCATGACTGAGATGACTGTGAGCGACGCCCGGGCCCGCCTCGCTGATGTCGTGGACGCGGCCCGCGTGGGGCACGACCCGGTGTACCTGACCCGTCGGGGCCAGCGGGTGGCAGCCGTCATCGACGCCGACGACCTGGACCGGTTGATTGCGGCCGCGGAAGACCTGGCCGATCTCGAGGCTGGCCGTGTGGCACGTACCGAGATGGCCGATGGTGAGTCGGCGATCCCCTGGGAGCAGGTCAAGGCCGACCTCGGCCTGGCATGAGCTACCGGATCGAGGTCGCGCCCGCTGCGGTCCGACAGCTACGCAAGCTGGACCGGGTCGCCCAGCGGCGGGTCCAGGCGGCGATCGAGTTGCTGGCGGGCGAACCGCGCCCGAGCGGTGCCAAGAAGCTGGTTGGCGGCGACGGTGAGTGGCGTGTCCGGACCGGCGACTACAGGATCGTCTACGAGATCCACGACAACGTGCTGCTCGTCCTGGCGGGCTAGCAAGAGTGCATCCGCGGGACGCGGCAGCAGGATCGGCTCAATCTGCGAGGCATGCATGGGGGACGGATGTCGTGTTCGCTCCTCGCCACCAGAAGGGGATGTCCCGGTTCTGCGGTATAGAAGAAGCCCGGTATCCTGTCCGGGTTGACTCCGCCTCAGGGGTCGCGTGGCCCCGTAGCTCAGGGGATAGAGCAGAGGTTTCCTAAACCTTGTGTCGGAAGTTCGAATCTTCCCGGGGTCGCCAGCATCATCCCCGTCCCGTGTGCGGGTCGGTTTCGACGCAGCCGGTGGCGCTACGCGCCCGGCTGGCTCAACCAGCTGGTCGGGATCGGCGCAGCTGGACCTCTTCCCACACCGTCACCGCTCCCACCACGAGCAGCAGCGGCAGCACGAACGCCACCATCACCAGCGAGAACCCGCGCAGCGCGTCGTGCTCCGCGGAGGCCAGCACCATGTAACCCAGGTACGCCGCGTACAGGGCGACGAACACGCCGCCCTCGAGCCGCACCACCCGATGCCCTGTGAACGCGACGGTGCCGAGCGCCAACGCGGCCGCGATCATCAGCGGCAGGTCCAGCGCCACGGACGACGCCGGCACCGGCAGTCCACCGGGCGAGAACAGTGCGGGAAGACCCAGGATGAGACCGATGTTGGCGATGTTGCTCCCCACGATGTTGCCCACCGCGATGTCGACCTCGCCGCGGCGCACGGCCGCGACCGTTGCGGCCAGCTCCGGCAGCGACGTCCCCAGGGCCACGATGGTCAGGCCGATAATCAGTTCCGAGACCCCCAGTCCGGAGGCGATGGACACCGCCCCCCGGACCAGCAGCTGTGCGCCGAACACCAGCGCCGCGACCCCCACCGCGACGAACGCCACCGACACCCACACCGGGGAGGGGGCCTCAACCTCCGCGTCGTCGCCGCCGGAGGCTGCCTCCCGGGCCACCGCCCTCCTGCCGAGGATGACGGTGGTCACCATGATGGTGACGAAGGCAGCCATCAGGATCACGCCGTCGATCAGGCCGAGGGAACCGTCGAGGCTGAGCAGCAGCAGCACGAAGGACAGGCCCACCATGGCGGGGAGGTCGAAGCGCAGCAGTTGGCGCTGCACGCTGAGCGCCGCCATCAGCGCGCCGACGCCGAGGATGAGCAGCACGTTGCCGGTGTTGCTGCCGATCACGTTGCCGACGGCCAGTTCCGGGGCGCCCGCCAGCACCGAGTCGACGGTGACCGCCAGCTCGGGCGCCGACGTCGCGACTGAGACCACGGTGAGACCGACCACCAGCGGCGACATTCCCAGGCGCCTGGCCAGCGACCCCGCTCCCCTGACCATCAGTTCGCCGCCGAGGACGAGCAGCACGAGACCGCCGAGGATGAGGAGGACGTCTGTCAGCACGCCCCTATCGTAGGGACGTCAGCGCAGCGAACCGTAGGTGTGCTGCGCCTTCTGCAGTGCCGACACGTAGCCCTCGCGCTCGTAGGCGTCCGGCGCGGCCTCCGCGGGCACCGCCAGGAGCCCGCGGGCCTTGGACAGCGTCAGGCCCTTAGCGGTCAGCCACTGGCCGAGGCCGTCGACGAGCACCTGCGCATAGGCCGGCCCGCGTCGGATGAGCGACGAGGTGGTCATCACCACGTCCGCGCCGGCGAGAATGTACTTGACCACGTCGTCGGCCGTGTCCACACCGGTGGTGGCGGCCAGCGAGGCCTCCACCGCGCCGTGCAGCACCGAGATCCACGTCCGCGGGAGCCGCGCCTCCACCGGAGACGACAGCGTCACCCCGGACTCCACGGTCATGCGGTCCAGGTCGATGTCCGGCTGGAGGAACCGGTTGAACAGGACCAGGCCGTCCGCCCCCGCCGCGTCGAGGCGGACCGCCATGTTGCCCACCGAGGAGAAGTAGGGGCTGAGCTTCACCGCCACGGGAATGCCGACGGCGCCCTTGACCGCGGCGAGGATGGCCAGGTGCCGCTCCTCCACCGAGTGGCCCGACATCATCACGTCGCCGGGCACGAAGTAGATGTTGAGCTCGATGGCGGCGGCTCCGGCCTCCTCCAGCTGGCGCGCCGTCTGCGTCCAGCCGCCCACCGAGGCCCCGTTGAGCGAGGCGATGAGGGGGACGTCGACGGCCGCGGCCGCCTGTTCCACCAGGGTGAGGTAGGCGTGGCTGGCGTCGTGGGCCGCCCTCGGTACCGTCGGGAAGTAGGACAGCGCCTCCGCGTGTGAGTCCTCGTACATCTCCTCCAGCGCCGCGACCGCCTCAGCCTCGCGGCGCAGCTGCTCCTCGAACAGCGAGTACAGCACGACGGCACCGACGCCGCCGTCGGCCAGCGCCCTCACGCCGGCCACCGTCTGCGACAGCGGCCCTGCGGACGCGACGACCGGGTTGCGCAGGGTGAGCCCCAGGTAGGTGGTGGCGAGATCGGTCATCATCGGTTCCTCGGATCGGCTGCGAACTGGTGAGCGCCCCGGCCGGCGAGCTCTTCGTACTCGGACCACTTGCGGTCCACCTGCTCCTGCGCCAGGGCAAGGAGGCGGTCCGCCTCCACGGGATCCGCCGCGCGAAGCACCTTGTAGCGCAGCTCGGCGGACTGGTACTTCTGCAGCGACATCCGCGGCCGCGGCGAATCCAGCAGGAACGGGTTGCCGCCCGAGTCGCGGATGACGGGGTTGTAGCGCATCAGCGGCCAGTGTCCGGAGTTGACGGCCCGGTACTGCTGCTCGAGGCCCTTGCGGATGTCGTAGCCGTGCGCGATGCAGTGGCTGTAGGCGATGATCAGGCTCGGGCCGTCGTAGGCCTCTGCCTCGCGGAACGCCTTGAGCGTCTGCTGCGGGTCCGCGCCCATCGCCACGCGGGCCACGTAGACCGACCCGTAGGCCATCGCCTGCATGGCCAGGTCCTTCTTGTTGGTCAGCTTCCCGCCGGAGGCGAACTTCGCGACGGCGCCCAGCGGCGTGGACTTCGAGGCCTGGCCCCCGGTGTTGGAATACACCTCGGTGTCCAGGACAAGGATGTTGACGTTGCGCCCGGAGGCCAGGACGTGGTCCACGCCACCCGAGCCGATGTCGTAGGCCCACCCGTCGCCGCCGACGATCCACACCGAGCGGCGCATCAGGTGATCCGCGACGCTGCGCAGGTCTTCCGCAGCGATCCCCTTGAGCCCGACGAGCTTCTCCTTGAGCCGGTTGACCCGCTCCAGCTGCGCGGTCAGTTCGGAGCCCTGGCGTTGGGGCGCGCCCAGGATGCCGTCGACCAGAGCGTCATCGCCGATCTCGTCGCGGAGTTCGGCGAGCCTGGTGCGGGCGAGGTTCTCGTGCAGGTCCGCGGCCAGGCGGATGCCCAGGCCGAACTCGGCGTTGTCCTCGAACAGGGAGTTGGACCAGGCCGGCCCGCGGCCCGCGGCGTTCTTGGCCCAGGGCGTCGTCGGCAGGTTGCCGCCGTAGATCGAGGAGCAGCCGGTGGCGTTGGCGATCGTGGCGCGGTCCCCGAACAGTTGGCTGAGCAGCTTGAGGTACGGGGTCTCGCCGCAGCCGGAGCAGGCGCCCGAGAACTCGAACAGGGGCTCCAGGAACTGCGTGCCGCGGATGGTGCCGAAGTCCACCCGGGAGCGGTCGTTCTGCGGGATGGTCTCGAAGTACTCGACCGCCTCCTTTTCTTTCTCCCGTTCCAGCAGGGGCACCAGGTTGATCGCGCGCCGCGACGGCTGGTCCACCGGCTTGACCGGACAGGCCTCCACGCACAGCCCGCAGCCGGTGCAGTCCTCCACGTAGACCTGGAGGGTGTAGCGGGTCTGCGGCAGGCCGGCGGCGTTGAGCGGCGCCGACTGGAACCCCTCCGGCGCGTCGCCGATGGCGTCTGCCGGGTAGCTCTTGGCGCGCAGCACCGAGTGCGGGCAGACGAACGCGCAGTTGCCGCACTGGATGCAGGACTCGGCGTCCCATTCGGCCACGATCTCGGAGATGTTGCGCTTCTCGAACTTGGTGGTGCCCGACGGGTACGTCCCGTCCACCGGCAGCGCCGAGACCGGCAGGTCGTCGCCGCGACCCGTCAGCATGGTCGCGGTGACGGTGCGCACGAACTTGGGCGCGTTGGCCGGCACGGGCGGGATGAACCCGTGATCCGAGGAGGCGAAGTCCGGCACGACCACCTCGTGCAGCTCGGCCAGCGCCGCGTCCACGGCCTCGTGATTCTTGCGCACCACTTCGGCGGACTTGCGGGCGTAGGTCTTGGTGATCGCGTCCTTGATCTTGTCGATGGCCTTGTCGCGTGGCAGGACGCCGGAGATGGCGAAGAAGCAGGTCTGCAGGATGGTGTTGGTGCGGCTGCCCAGCCCGGCGGCGCGCGCGACCTTCCCTGCGTCGATGACGTAGACCTTGATCCCCAGCTCGATGATCCTGCGCTGAACAGGAAGGGGCAGCTGATGCCAGGTCCCCTCCGGCCCATAGGGGGCGTTGAGCAGCAGCACGGTGCCGGGCCTGGCGAACTCGAGCACGTCGACCCGCTCCAGGATGGACCAGTGGTGGCAGCCGATGAAGCCCGCCTGGTTGATCAGGTACGGCGCGTGGATGGGGTGAGGCCCGAAGCGCAGGTGCGACACCGTCCTCGACCCCGACTTCTTCGAGTCGTAGACGAAGTAGCCCTGCGCGAAGGTGTCCTCGGAGGAGCCGAGGATCTTGATGGTGTTCTTGTTGGCGCCGACGGTGCCGTCCGAGCCGAGGCCGTAGAAGACGGCGCGCAGGGTCTCGGGGTTCTCCAGGTCCAGCGTCGGGTCGTAGTCCAACGAGAGATGGGTGACGTCGTCGTGGATGCCGACGGTGAACCGCGGCCTGGGCGAATCGAGACCGAGCTCCTCGTAGATCGCCTGCACCATGGCGGGCGTGAACTCCTTCGACGACAGGCCGTAGCGGCCGCCGATGGTGATCGGCAGCTCGTCGCGCAGCCCGCCCGCGACAGCCTCCGCCAACAGCGAGGTGATGTCCAGGAACATCGGTTCGCCGGAGGCGCCCGACTCCTTGGTGCGGTCCAGCACCGCGACCCTCTTCGCGCTGGCCGGCAGTGCGGCCAGGAACGCGTCGGTGGGGAACGGCCGGTAGAGACGGATCTGGATGACGCCGACGCGCCCCCCTGCCTCGTTGATGCGGTCCACGACGGGGGTGACGGCCTCCACGCCGGAGCCCATGATCACCACGACGCGGTCCGCATCCGGCGCGCCGTGATACTCGACGAGCCCATAGCGGCGGCCGGTGAGTTCGGCGAACTTGTCCATCTCGTTGGCGATCACCTTCGGCGCCCACTGGTAGTACAGGTTGGCCGTCTCGCGGGACTGGAAGTAGGTGTCGGGGTTCTGCGCGGTGCCGCGGATGAACGGGTTGGCGGGGCTCAACGCACGGGCGCGGTGCTCCATCACCAGCTCGCGGGGGATGAACTGGCGCAGCTCGTCGTCGGTGAGCTTGGTCAGGGTGTTGAGTTCGTGGGAGGTGCGGAACCCGTCGAAGAAGTGCACGATCGGCAGCCGGGTGCGCAGCGTGGCCGAGTGCGCCACCGCGGCCATGTCGTGGGCCTCCTGCACGGAGGCCGAGCTCAGGAGGCACACCCCGGTCTGCCGGACGGCCATCACGTCCTGGTGGTCGCCGAAGATGGACAGGCCCTGCGTGGCCAGGGATCGCGCGGCCACGTGGAACACCGTCGAGGTGAGCTCGCCGGCGATCCGGTACATGTTGGGGATCATCAGGAGCAGGCCCTGCGACGCCGTGAACGTGGTGGACAGCGCACCGCCCTGGAGGGCGCCGTGCATGGCTCCGGCCGCGCCGCCCTCGGACTGCATCTCGATGACGGTGGGAACCTGGCCGTAGATGTTGGCCCGGCCGTGCGCGGACCACTCGTCGGCCAGCTCCGCCATCGTCGACGACGGGGTGATGGGGTAGATCGAGCACAGCTCGCTGACGCGGTAGGCGACGTCGGCCGCCGCCTCGTTGCCGTCAATGATGGCCTTGGTGCTCATCGGGGGCCCTCCTGGATCATCTCGATGGCGTGGACGGGGCACTGCTCGAAGCAGCTGGCACAGCCGGTGCACTTCTCGTAGTCGAAGCGGTACCGGTTGCCCTTGCCGAGCTTGATCACCGCGTCCTCGGGGCAGGCGCCCAGGCAGCCGTCGCATTCGAAACAGTTGCCGCAGCTCAGGCACCGGTCGGCCTCGTAGGCGGCCTCTGCGTCGGTGAGGCCCGCTACCACCTCGCCGAAGCCTTCGAGCCGCTCCTCGATGTCGGTCTCGGCCTGGACACGGCGCTCGTGGTCACCGAAATACCACAGGTTCATCATCGGGAGGGTGACCACCGGGTGCTTCTCCACCGGCACCCATTCCTCCTTGTTGAGCCAGGCGTCGATCCGCCGGGCCGCCTTCTTGCCGTGGCCCACGCCGATGGTGACGGTGCGGTCCGACGGCACGGCGTCGCCGCCGGCGAAGATGCCCGGCACCGCCGTCATCAGGCTGTGCGGGTCCACCTCCACCACGTCGTCGTTGAAGCTCATCCCGGGGATGGCGCGCAGGAAGTGGGTGTCGGCACGCTGGCCGAGGGCAAGGATGACGGTGTCCGCCTCCAACCTCTCGAACACCCCGGTGCCGCGGGCCTTGCCGTCCTCGTCGAGTTCCATGATCTCGACGGTGAGGTCCTCGTCGTTCATCGAGGTGATGGTCCGCAGCCAGTTCATCTGCACGCCTTCGGCCTGGGCTCCCTCCAGCTCGTCGGCGTGGGCGGGCATCTGCGCCATGCTGCGTCGATACACCACCACTGATTCCTCGGCGCCGAGCCGGCGCGCGACCCGAGCGGCGTCCATCGCGGTGTTGCCGCCGCCGTAGATCGCCACCTTGCGCCCGATGATGGGGCGCTCGCCGGAGGCGACGTCGCGCAGGAAGCTGACGGCGTCCAGCACACGGGTGGCGTCTGCCGCCGGGATGTCGACTCGCTTGGAGATGTGGGCACCCACTGCCACGAAGACCGCGTCGAACGCGCCATCGCGCTGGGTGGCGAGAAGATCCTTGATGGGGGTGTTCTGCCGGAACACCACGCCGAGCTCCACCAACCGCAGCAGCTCGGCGTCCAGCACGTCGCGCGGAAGCCGGTACTCGGGGATGCCGTAGCGCATCATCCCGCCGGGTTTGTCGCCCGCGTCGAAGATCTCCACGGCGTGGCCGAGCCGGGCAAGGTGGTAGGCGGCGGAGAGGCCGGCCGGGCCGGAGCCCACCACCATCACGCGCCTGCCGGAGCGGCGTCGGGGCTGCGGGACGCGCCAGCCTTTCTCAATCGCCAGGTCTCCGAGATAGCGCTCGACGGAGTGGATGGAGACCGCCTCGTCGAGGTCCTTGCGGTTGCAGTCCGTCTCGCACGGGTGGTAGCAGACGCGGCCGTGGATGGCCGGGAACGGGTTGTCGGTGACGAGTTGACGCCACGCCGCCTCCGCCTCGCCCGCTTTGATCAGCCGCAGCCACTCCTGGATGTTCTCCCCTGCAGGGCAGCCCGCGTTGCACGGCGGAAGCATGTCCAGATAGATCGGCTTCCGGGATCGCACCGGGGCCACCCGCCCCGCTGTGTGACTGAGATCCGGCTGGACTGTCATGTCCCTGCGCTCGGCGGCCATCGTTGCCCCTTTTCGTAGCTACTACCAAGCATCGTAGGGGGGCGGGGTATGCCGGGAGACCTGGGGGCAGACAAAAGGCCCGCTTGTGAAAGCGGGCCTTTCGCGTCAGCTGTGGCTCACGCTCACGGCTTGGCTTGCGCCTCCGCGACGAGGGTGTCGATATCCAGGGCCTTGATCTGCTCGATGAGCGAGTCCACCTGCTTGCCGTTGAGCAGGCCGGCCTGGCGGAAGACCAGGTTGCCGCGGCGGAAGGCCATGATGGTGGGAATGGACTGGATCTCCCACGCGGCGGCCACGTCACGGGCGTCCTCGGTGTCCACCTTGGCGAACACAACGTCGTCGTGACGGGCCGAGGCATCCTCATAGATCGGCGCGAAGCGCTTGCACGGGCCGCACCAGTCGGCCCAGAAGTCGATCAGCACGACCTCGTTCTCGCTGACGGTGTCGTTGAAGTTCTCTGCGGTCAGGGCTGTGGTCGCCATGGGCGATCCCCTTTCTTCCTTGTGTCGTTCGTCGCGGGGTACAACACGCGACTGCGGCGCGGTATTCCCGCAGTGGGACACCCCGTGGGGTATGGCCCAGCGTAGCCGACCTTCGGATCGGCTACTTGATGGCGATCAGCCGGCGCATGGGCAGCGGTACCCGGACCGGCCCTGACTGCTCGGCGCGGGCCACGAGGAAGTCGACGGCGGCCATGGTGCGGTTCCGGGTCGTCGCCCCGCGGAGCCCGGCGAAGAGCCGCTCCGCGTCCTCGCGGTTCGCGACCTCCACGTAGTACTTCGCCCGACGGTCCTCGGCCTTGGTGAGGCCGGCGGCGAGGAGCGCGTCGCGCGCCCGGAACTCTGTGATCCCGGGCAGCAGCGGCGCCACCCGAAGGATCTGGGCCAGCCGGGTGACCAGCCGCAGGTCCTGGGTGTTGGCGGGGCGCAGCGACGGCGTCAGCGCGGCGAACACGCCGCCCGGGCGGAGCACCCGCGACACCTCGGACATCAGCCGCGGCCGGTCCGCCACGACGGCGATGCCCAGCGACGAGACCACGGCGTCGAAGCTGTTGTCCGAGAAGGGCAGGTACGACGCGTGGCCCAGCACCAGCGGTCCGCGGTGACGATGCGCCGCCTCGACCAGCTCCGCCTCCGAGCGGTCCAGCCCGATCACCGTCCGGCCGGGCCGCTGCAGCCGCTCGATCATCGCACCGGCGCCGCAGGCCAGGTCCAGCACCGTCGACGCCGAGGCCGACACCGAGCGCGCCAACCACTCGTAGGGCGTCCGATCACCGCCGTAGGCGCGGCTCAGCACGTCCTCCATGGCGCCCGGGCCGCTCGTCCCGAGCCACCTCAGCTCCTCGTGGTTCTCACTCATCGCGACTCACGAACAGCAGTTCGGAGGCGAACAGACCCACGTCCGTGGTGACTCCGTCGATGTCCACGCGCACCACGTCCACGTCGCGGTGGGCCAGGAGCGAGACGCCCGGCCTGAACCCGGCGGCAGCGAGCGCGGGCAGCATGCCGTGATCCGCCTGCAGATTCTCGCTCATCCGCTGCAGCACGAAGCGCTGCGGTTGATCTGTGACGAGGTCAGCAAGCGGGTCCGCGTGCTCCCGGAACGGCGTGTGCTCGACGTCCACGCCCAGTTCCTTGAGCCCCGGGATGGGGTTGCCGTAGGGCGAGCGGGTGGGCGAATCCAGGATGGCCACCAGCCGCTTCTCGACGTCGATGGAGATGACGTGCTCCCAGCGGCAGGCCTCGTCGTGCACCTTCTCCCACTCCAGCCCGATCACTTCGGTCAGCAGGCACTCGGCCAGGCGGTGCTTCCGCATCACGTCGCGGGCGAGCGTGGCCCCGGTGCGGGTGAGGCGGATCGTTCGGTCGGTGTCGACGTGCAGGAGGCCGTCGCGCTCCATGCGGGCGACGGTCTGGGACACGGTGGGGCCGGACTGGTGCAGCCGCTCGGCAATCCGGGCACGGAGGGGCTGCACCCCCTCTTCCAACAGCTCGTAGACGGTGCGGAGATACATCTCCGTGGTGTCGATCAGGTCGCTCATGTCCGGTTGCCCCCTTCGCCGCCCATCCTAGTGTCGTGGACGCGGCACGATCAGGGCCGAGGCGGGACCACCCATTCGCCGCGACGCATCACGGCGTGCAGGCGCCCATCGTCGTCGACGAGGCAGACGTCGGCCAGGCAGCCGGGCGCGAGGCGGCCCACATCGTCGAGCCGGTGCCAGGCCGCGGGCGTGGTGGCCGCCATCAGGGCCGCGTCGGGGATACTCACCCCCACCTCCTGCACCACGAACTCGAACGCCTTGTCCATCGTCAAGGTCGAGCCCGCGATCGCGCCTGCTGCTCCGTCGGCGGTGACCAGCCGCGCGGTGCCGTCGGAGACCTCCACCTCGAGCTCACCCAGGATGTAGCGCCCGTCGCCCTTGCCGGTGGCGCTCATGGCGTCGGTGACCAGGGCGACGCGGCGGGGTGTCGCGGCGTCGATGCTCATCGCGGCGATCACGGGCTTGTGGTGGACACCGTCGCAGATCAGCTCCACCATCACGCGCTGGTCGGCCAGCAGGACCGGCACCGGGCCGGGGTCGCGGTGGTGGATCGAGCGCATCGCTGAGAACAGGTGGGTGGCGACGGTGGCGCCCCACTCGATGGACTCCGCGGTCCGGATGTCGTCCGCGTCGGAGTGCCCGAACGCCACCGCCACACCCGCCTCCGTGAAGCGACGGGTCGCGGCCTCGGCATGCTCGAGCTCCACGGCGAGGGTGATCATCCGCAGCGCCGGGCCGCCCGCGGCGATGAGCCGTTCGACCGAGGCCGGGTCCGGGACCCGCAGGAGCGCCTCGTCGTGGGCGCCCTTGCGCTCCGGGGCCAGGAACGGGCCCTCGAGGTGGATGCCCGCGAGATCGCCCGCATCATGCAGGGCGCGGAGGACCGCCAACTGCGCCTCCAGCTTCTCCAACGGCTCGGTGACGGTGCTGGCGAACATCGTGGTGGTGCCGTGCGTCCGGTGGTACGCGATGGCCTCGAGGTTGCGGGCCGGGTCCGGGTCGCCGAAGCTGACGCCGACAGCGCCGTGGCAGTGGGTGTCGACGAAGCCTGGGACCGCCCACAGCGCGCCCCCTCCCCCGGCCGGCTCAATGGACACGATCCGTCCGCCCTCGATCACGATGGTGGCGTCGTCGATCACCCCTTCCGGAGTGACGGCGTGGGCGACGGTGAGCTGATGGGCCATGGCCTCATCCAATCAGGTGCGGACGAGGAAGGTCACCGCGCCGGCGATCAGGGCGACGAGGCCGGCGAGCAGCAGCGCGATCGTCGTGCCGGTGCGCGCCGGGGCCGACTCCGGCCCGGGAACCTCCGCCTCGGCGCTGGCCGACGGCGACGCGGACGCCGAGGCGTCCGGCGAGGGGGATGCCGATGCCGATGGATCCACCGGGGGCGCGACCGTCGTGGTGACGTCCGACGACGGAACCTCGACCTCGCGGATCAGAGGGTTGCCGCCGACGAAGATCTGGTCATCCGGCCCCACTGCAAGCGACTCGCCCTCAGGGGCCCCGATGATGGTGTCGGTGGCCAACGGCTCCCACGTCAGCGCGTCGATGTACTCAATGCCCACGCCCGTTCGGAGCGCCAGTGTGGTGCCGTCGGAGAGGAACACCCCGTCCGTGACTCCCTCCGGAGCGTCGACGACGCGGGTCAAGGTGTTCATCTCCTGACGCGACGGTTCGAGCTCGGCGCGGTAGATGCCGGGGTCCGCCCCTGCGGTGGCGATGTAGATGCGGCCGCGGCCCGAGATCATCATGGCCTGCGCGTCGTGCGGTCCGTCCTCGTAGACGAAGTCGTAGGCGAAGTAGGTCAGCCGCGACTCGGTCAGCTCACTGAGCCGGAACACCACCACGAAGTCACGGGACGCGTCCGGATCACCGATGTCGCCCACCCACAACCGGTCTCCCCGCCAGGCGAGCGCCTGGACCGATTCAGGGTCACCCCCGAACGAGATCTCCCTGCCGTCCTCCGCGGACACGACCACCCCGTCGTCGGCCGACGGACCGGCCAGCCACAGCGTCGACGAGCCCGAGCCGTAGGCCATGCCCACCACCGGCGTGGAACCCTCCGGCGGCTCGACGTCCTCGGCCCAGGCAGGCAGGATGGCGCCGATCACCGCGATGAGAACGAGCGCCACCAGGACGCCCGTGACGATGATGCGGCGAGTTCTCGGATTCACTGTGCCGATGGTACGCCCACGGTTACCGTTGGATGCATGCAACAGCTCGTCGCGTGCGCCATCGCCATCGACGATGTGCGCGACATCTTCGGCGCCTCCCCCGCCCTCGCCGAACGGCTTCGGGCCTCGGCGGCCGCTTACTTTGCCCGCCCCGCCCCCGCACACCGCAGCTGGCTGCGTCCCCTCCTTCGCCGCGACCCCTCCATGGCCGTCGATCCCGCCGCGCCCTCGAGCGCGGACGTGGACGCGCTGCTCGACGGCGCCTACATCGCCCCGGACCGGGTGGCCCCGTCGTGGCGGGTGCTGATCGCGTGGCTGGAGGAGTTGGCCGCCGCCACCAGGAGGGTGGTCTGGGACGAGGCCGCCTTCGAGCGCACCGAATGGAACCTCGCCCGGGCCGGGCTCAACAGCGACTACTCGCTGCGCAGCCTCGCGGACCGCGACCTGGGCATCGCCCTGCGCATCCAGCCGGGACAGGTTGCCGGCTACGCCAAGCACGTGCACGCCGTCGAGACACTGGCCGGGTTGCGCGCGGCGTTCGACCACCCCGAGCTGACCGACGAGGACCGGAGGTTCCTCACCCCCCTCATCGAGGTACTCACCGTTGCCTCAGGGCAGCCGCACCTCGACGTGGTGGTGGTGGGAACCACCGCCTAGCCCCGCCGATCACTCGGGATCGATCACCAGCACCAGGTCGCCGCCCTCGAGCTGCGTGGTGCCGGTCAGGACGACTCGCTTGACCACGCCCGCGACGGGGGCGTTGATGGCGGCCTCCATCTTCATGGCCTCGATGGTGGCCACCTGATCCCCCACCGCGACCCTCGCGCCCTCCTCGGCCGTCGGCGTGACGGCACCGCTGAACGGCGCCGCGACATGGCCCTTGTTCTTCGAATCGGCGCGCTCCGCCGTCGCCACCTCGGACTTGATCTTCAGGTCGCGCACCCGCACCGGGCGGATCTGGCCGTTGAGCAGGCACATCACGCTCCGCTTGCCGCGCTTGTCCGGCTCCGAGATCGCCTCGATGCCCACCAGCAGCGTGACGCCCTTCTCCAGCGTGATGGGGTACTCCTTGCCCCGCTCCATGCCGTACAGGTACGGCACGGTGGGCAGCACGGAGATGTCCCCGAAGTCCTCACGCTGCTGCTGGAACTCCTTCGTGGGGCCGGGGAACAGGAGCCGGTTGAGGGTCTCCTGACGGGTGCGGCCGGGCTGGGCGAGGAGGGCGAGGTCGTCGTCGGCCACCTCGGTCACGCGCGCTGGCGTGCGGCGGCCCTCGATTGCCTTGCTCCGGAACGGCTCGGGCCAGCCGCCGGCGGGCTCGCCCAGCTCGCCGTTGAGGAATCCGATCACCGAGTCCGGGATGTCGAAGCGTTGCGGGTCCGCCTCGAATGCGGCGGCCTCCGCGCCCACCGCCACCAGATGCAGGGCGAGGTCTCCCACCACCTTCGACGACGGGGTGACCTTCGTGGGCCGGCCGAGGATCTTGTCGGCCGCCTCGTACATGTCCTCGATGGCCTCGAACTTCTCCCCCAGGCCCAGCGCGATCGCCTGCTGGCGAAGGTTGGACAGCTGCCCCCCGGGGATCTCGTGGCTGTACACGCGGCCCGTCGGGGCGGGAAGCCCGGACTCGAACGGCCGGTACATCTTGCGCACCGCCTCCCAGTACGGCTCCAGGTCCAGCACAGCCTGTGGGTCCAGCTCGGACTGGCGCTCGGTCTGGTCCAGCGCCGCCACCAGTGCGGACATCGGGGGCTGCGACGTCGTCGAGCTCATCGCCGAGTTGGCCACGTCCACCGCGTCGACGCCGGCGTCGATGGCCGCCATCAGCGTGGCGAGCTGGCCGCCGGTGGTGTCGTGGGTGTGCAGGTGGACGGGCAGGTCGAACCGGTCACGCAGCGCTGTGACGAGCCGGCGGGCCGCCTCGGGACGCAGCAGGCCGGCCATGTCCTTGATGGCGATGATGTGCGCGCCGGCGTCGACGATCTGCTCGGCCAGCCGCAGGTAGTAGTCCAGCGTGTAGATCTTCTCGGCCGGGTCCAGGAGGTTGGAGGTGTAACAGAGCGCCACCTCCGCCACCGACGGGGTGCCGCGCACGGCCTCGATCGCCGGGCGCATCTGCTCGACGTCGTTGAGGGCGTCGAAGATCCGGAAAATGTCCACGCCCGTGGCGGCCGCCTCCGCGACGAAGGCATTGGTCACCTCCGTGGGGTAGGGGGTGTAGCCGACGGTGTTGCGGCCGCGCAGCAGCATCTGCAGGTTCTGGTTGGGCATCGCCTCGCGGAGCGTGGCGAGGCGCTCCCACGGATCCTCGCCGAGGAACCGCAGCGCCACATCGTAGGTGGCCCCACCCCAGCACTCCACCGAGAACATCTGCGGCAGCAGGCGCGCCTGGGTGGGGGCGACGGCGAGCAGGTCCCGGGTGCGCACCCGGGTGGCCAGCAGCGACTGGTGGGCGTCGCGGTAGGTGGTGTCGGTGATTCGCACGGGCACAGCCTCGCGCAACTCCCGCGCGAAGCCCTCCGCCCCGAGCGCCAGCAACCGCTGGCGGGCGCCGTCGGGCGCGGGCGAGGCGAGGTCTGCCTTGGGCAGCTTCGTCAGGGGTTCGAGCGTGGTCGGCGCTTCACCGTTGGGCCGGTTGACCGTCACCTCGGCGAGGTGCCGCAGCAGCTTCGTGGCCCGGTCCGCGGGGGTGCGCGCGTGGAGGAGATACGGGCGTTGGTCGATGAACGCCGTCGTGACAGCGCCCTCGGCGAAGTCCGGATCGTCCAGGACCGCCCGCAGGAAGGGGATGTTGGTGGCCACGCCACGGACGCGGAACTCCGCCAGCGCCCGACGGGCTCGGGCAACGGCCATCGGGAAGTCGCGGCCCCGGGCGGTGAGCTTGACCAGCAGCGAATCGAAGTGGGGGCTGATCTCGACGCCGGTTCCGGTGGTGCCGCCGTCGAGCCGGATGCCGGCCCCCGAGGCGGAGCGGTAGGCGGTGATGAGGCCGGTATCGGGGCGGAACGAGTTCTGCGGGTCCTCGGTGGTGATCCGGCACTGGAGCGCGGCCCCGCGGATCTGCAGCTCGTCCTGCCGTACGCCGATCTCATCCAGGGACTCGCCGGCGGCGATGCGCATCTGCGCCTGCACCAGATCGACGTCGGTGATTTCCTCGGTGACGGTGTGCTCCACCTGGATGCGCGGGTTCATCTCGATGAACACGTGACGCCCCGCGCGCTCACCCTCGGTCTCGACAAGGAACTCGACGGTGCCGGCGCAGGTGTAGTTGATGGCACGAGCGAACTTCACCGCGTCCGCAGTGAGAGCGTCGCGCAGCTCCTGCGAGATGTGGGGCGCGGGCGCGATCTCGATCACCTTCTGGTGCCGGCGCTGGATGGAGCAGTCCCGCTCGAAGAGGTGCACCACGTTGCCCTGGGTATCTGCCAGGATCTGGACCTCGATGTGTCGCGGTGCCGCGACGGCCTGCTCGATGAAGACGGTGGCGTCTCCGAACGCGGCCTCGGCCTCGCGCATGGCCGCGCCCAGTTCGTCGGCCAGCCTGGAGGGGTCGTCCACGCGGCGCATTCCGCGGCCCCCGCCGCCGGCGACAGCCTTGACAAAGACGGGGAATCCGATCTCCTCGGCGGCCCTGATCAGCTCGTCGGTGTCCGTGGAGGGCGGGCAGGACGCGAGGGTGGGGACGCCCACGCGGCGCGCCTCGGTGATGGCGCGCACCTTGTTGCCGGCCAGGGTCAACACGTCGGCGGAGGGGCCGATGAACGTGATGCCGTTGGCCGCGCAGGCCGAGGCGAGGTCCGGGTTCTCCGAGAGGAAGCCGTATCCGGGGTAGATGGCGTCCGAGCCGGACTCCTTGGCCGCGCGGATGATCTCGTCGATGTCCAGGTAGGCGCGGACCGGATGGCCCTCCTCCCCGATGAGGTAGGACTCCTGCGCCTTGATCCGGTGGTCCGCGTTGCGATCCTCGTACGGGAAGACGGCGACGGTGCGGAAGCCGAGTTCGTAGGCCGCGCGGAAGGCGCGGACGGCGATCTCGCCTCGATTGGCTACCAATACCTTCTGGAACATGGGCGACAGACTACCGGCCCACGCGGACGCGACACTGACGCTTCCATCGCCATCCGTGGTTGCTTGACGGATCCCGATGGGCTGTGTCGCGGCCGCGTGGGCCGGGAGGTTGGGCTCAGTTGATCAGGCCGATGAGGGCGCCTTGGATGAAGTAGATGACGAACAGCGCCGCCACCACGTACATCAGCGGGTGCACCTGCTTGGCGTGCCCCTTGACGAGCTTGATGAACACGTAGGCGAGGAAACCGGCGCCGATGCCCGTGGTGATCGAGTAGGAGAACGGCATCAGGATGATGGTCAGGAACGCGGGGATGCCCACCTCGGCGTCGTTCCAGTCCACGTCCACCACCTGGGCGATCATGAGGAACCCGACGAAGACGAGGACCGGTGCGGCGGCCTCGGAGGGCACCATGTTGATCAGCGGCGCCAGGAAGATCGCCGCCAGGAAGGCAGCGCCGGTCACCACCGACGCGAGGCCCGTGCGGGCACCCTCGCCGACGCCAGCCGTCGACTCGATGTAGCAGGTGTTCGACGACACGGAGCCCAAGCCACCGGCCGCGGCGGCCACGGAGTCCACGAGCAGGATCTCGGTGGTGCGCGGCGGCATGCCGTGCTCGTCCAGCAGCCCACCCTCGCTGCCCACGGCCACGACGGTGCCCATGGTGTCGAAGAAGTCGGCCAGCAACAGGGAGAACACGAGGATGGCCAGCGCGAGGAAGTTGGTGATCGAGAACTCGCCCTCGGGGAAGAAGGCGCCGATCATGTCGACGCGGCCGATCAGGCCCAGGTCCGGCAGCAGGGCGAGGTTGGAGAGCTGCGGCACGTTGAGCGACCACCCGACGGGGTTGAGTCCGTCAGCGGTGAACTGCGGCCCGATCTTCGCGATGGCCTCGATGATCACCGCGGCGACCGTCGCCACGAGGATGGAGATGAGCATCGCGCCCTTGACGTTCAGCACGTGCAGCGCGATGAGCACCATGATGCCGAGGAAGAACACGGCGATGGGCCAGCCCATGAGCGAGCCGTTGATGCCTAGCTCGACGGGGGGCGCGCCGGCGGGCTTGCGCACGATGCCGGCGTTGATCAGGCCGACGAAGGCGATGAACAGGCCGATGCCGACGGAGATGGCCGTGCGCAGCGTCCGTGGGATGGCCTTGAAGACCGCCGTGCGGAAGCCGGTCAACACCAGGATGAAGATGAGGATGCCCTCCCACACCACCAGACCCATGGCCTGCGGCCAGGTCATCTGGGGCGCCAGGACGTAGGCGACCAGCGCATTGAGGCCCAGGCCGGTGGCCAGGCCCATCGGGAACCGGCCGATGACACCCATCGCGAGCGTGAGGAGGCCCGCGATCAGCGCCGTGGCCGCCGCGACCATGCCGATCGACTGGCCGACCGCCGCGTCGTTGACCACCGTCATGGCGGCGTCGGTGAACTTCGGCTGCCCCGAGATGAGGTTGCCGCTCTTGTCGACGGCGGTGCCGATGATGAGTGGGTTGAGGGCGATGATGTAGGCCATCGCGAAGAACGTCACCAGGCCGCCGCGGATCTCCCGACCGACGGTGGAGTGGCGCTTGGTGATCTCGAAGAATCCGTCGAGGCCGGATCGCGGGGGCTCGGTTTCTGGGTGCAGCCGTGCTGCCTTGGGAGTATTGGTAACCACGGACGGTTATCGTACGGCCTCGCGGCGCCGCGTCAGCACCAGCCCCGGGTTGTGGGCGGTGCCAGGCTCAGTCGAACAGGTTCTCGTCGATGGTGATGGTGTCGAACGACGGGGCCGGCAGCTCCCTGGCGCGCTCGGCGTCCACGACGTCCGAGTGCCCTCCGCAGCCGTGCTCCAACGACACCACGTGCGCGTCCCAGGGCGAGTACTGGTTGGTGCAGGCCCCGAACAGCGTGCCCAGTGAGCCTCGGAGCGCGACGAAGTAGCCGCAGGTCATGCACGGGGCGGGCGCCTCTCGGGAGCCCTCGTCGTCGGGCCCGGGCGGGCCTTCGAGCCAGCGTTCAGCCGCCTCGTCGCGGCCGAACCTGCTGAGCACCCGCGGGCGGCCCAGGCCGAGCTCGGCCACAGTGGTGCGCAGCTGCACCCATTCGGAGGTGTCCGCGTCCGCGGGCAGGTCCGTGGCAGCGAAGCCGGGCTCGAGCCTCGGATCATCGTCGGGGGTGGGCATCAGCGTGCCGGGGGTGATGTCCCCAGGCCCGATCCGATCGGCCCACGGCACCCACGCCGGCGCCTGGAGGGCACCGGGCAGCGGCAGCAGCACCACCTCGTTGACGGTGGCCTCCTTGGCGCGCGAGGCCCTCACAAGCGTGACCGCCCAATGCCAGTCCCGGTAGCCGGGGTGGAGGCTCTCGAACGAGTGGGTGACCACCCTGTCGCCGTCCTCCGCCAGCACGCCGAGGTGCTCGCCGACCGAGTCCCCGCCGCCCACCTCGACGGCGGCGGCGCGGGCCAGATCCACGGCCGAGGCCGCCACGACATCAAGCTTGGGCTTGGGCATCTGTCTTACAGCTCCAGTTCGTCGGCGACGCGGCGCAGCAGTTCGGCCACGCGCGTGGCGTGCTTGGTGTCCGGGTGCCTGCGATGGCGATAGTCGTTACCGATGCCGTCGAGCATCTTGATCAGGTCCTCGACGATCACCGCCATCTGCTCCGGGTCCTTGCGGGAGGCCTTGGACAGCGACGGCGGCAGCTCCAGCACCCGCAGGCTCAGCGCCTGCTCGCCCTTGCGGCCCTCGATCACGCCGAACTCGACGCGCTGCCCCGCCTTGAGCGCCTCGACGCCGGCGGGAAGCGCATTGGAGCGCACGTAGACATCGCCGCCGTCGTCCTTGGTGATGAACCCAAAGCCCTTCTCAGCGTCGAAGAATCGCACTTTACCGGTAGGCACGTCGCCCTCACTTGCACTAGGAGTAGTCAGAACGCGCAGTCTATCCGCTCCGGAGCGCCGAACCCCAATGGAGCCGCAGCCGCGTCAGCGCCCGCCGAGACCGGGGAGCGTGCGCTCTGTTTCGGCGATCTCCCGGAAGTACCCGGCGTTCCTCAGCCTGGACCCAGCCGCCTCGTCGACGATAATCACCGCCCGCGGATGGAACTGCAGGATCGAGGCCGGGCAGGAGGCCGCGACGGGGCCCTCGACCATCGCCGCGACAGCTGCCGCCTTGTGCTCTCCGGTGACCACCATGAGCGCCACGCGGGCCTCCATGATGGTACCCAGGCCCTGGGTGACGCAGTGCGACGGGACCTGTTCGGTGGCGTCGAAGAAGCGGGCATTGTCGCGGCGGGTCTCGGGAGTGAGCGTCTTGATCCGCGTGCGGGAGGCGAACGACGAGAAGGGCTCGTTGAAGCCGATGTGCCCGTTGGTGCCGATGCCGAGGATCTGGACGTCGACGCCCCCGACAGCCGCGATGGCCGCGTCGTAGCGGTCCGCCGCCGCCTGCAGGTCTGTCGCGGTGCCGTCGGGCACGCTCACCCTGGCGGGGTCCATCCGCAGAGGCTCGACGACGGTGCGGGTGATCACGCTGCGGTAGCTCTCGGGGTGCCCGGGGTCGATGCCCACGTACTCGTCCAGCGCGAACCCGAGGCCGTGCGACACGTCGAGCGTCCCGGCCTGGACGCGGCGGGCCAGCTCCTCGTAGAGGCGCAGCGGCGAGCTGCCCGTGGCCAGGCCGAGCACCGGGGTGGGGATTCCCTGCAGATACTGGGTCACCCGGTCCGCCGCCAGCTCACCCACGGCCTGCGCATCCGCGCACAGCACCACTTCCATCTTCCGGACCTCCGCCTCAACCGTGCGCAGCCAGGTCTGGCAGCGCGTCACGATGACAGTAGGCCCGGGCCAGCCAGAACGCGCGTTTTCTGATCACATGAGCGGAACATGAGCATCTTGAGTGCGCAGTCGCCTGCCCGCGTCAGGTGCCGGAGGCGTCGGTAGCATGGGGGCATGGCGAGTTGGAAGGACGGCGCGGCCTACGCGCCCACGGAGCGGCCCGAGGGCTTCGCCACCCCCCGCGTCGAGCCACTGCCCTCCGGGGACCAGTGGAAGTCCGCCACGCCCGGCCCGATCGCGGCGCCCTCGGGCTTCGACGCGGCCCCCCAGGCTCCACTCGCCCAACTGTCCAGCGGCCCGAAGCAGGCCAGGGACCCTCGGGACTCCTTCGCCGTCGCGGCGTCCGCGCTGACGCCGGGCCCGGGTGTCGCGGTGAAGCGGGACCCGCGCGACCCCATCGTCACCTCCGCACCCCAGCCCGTAGGGCGGGAATGGGCGAGCGCCATGGGGGACCAATTGCCGCCGCCCACCGGCCCCAGGCTCCCGCCGCCGGGCGAGTTGGCGCCCTCGCCGCCCCCGGCTGTTCCCCACCCCCTCGCGGAGGCGGCCCCCAGGCGCGCACAGCCACCCGCGCCATACCCGGCCCCGACGCCCACCGGCTACCCGACCCCCACTGGGTATCCGCCGCCCCCACCCGTCGGCCCGCCTCAACGCCCACTGGCCGCGCAGAAGCAGTTGGCCTTCATCGCCGGCGGGCTGTGCTTCCTCGGCTTCGTGCTGCCGTCGTTGTCGCCGTTCGTGCTGACGGCCGCCGGAGGACTCGGGATGCGCACCGAGGCGCTCACCGGCCGCGCGGGCCGCTCGGCGCTGGCGATCGGCCTGGCCACGCTTGGCTGGCAGCTGCTCATGGACACCCTCGGCAGAGACTCGCTGGTGGGAATGCTCGCCTCGCTGGTGTTCACGATCGTGTTCGTCGTCGGCGCCCTGCGCGCCTAGAGGTCCCCGGCTTCGATCGGCACCGTCGACTCCTCCACGTCACCCAGCTCCACGGGTTCCGGCCCGTCCCATCGCGCCAGGGCCGCGATCTGCGGCGGCCAGGTGTTCTCGGGCAGGTCGTCGAGGGGAAACCACCGCGTGGCCACGTGGCGGGAGCGTTCGCGCTCCGTGAGGCCCGCAGCCACCGGCTCGAACCACTGCGTGCGGTAGAGGAAGAACGTCTCGTCCTGAACCAGGATGCGGTCCGAGTAGCCACGGAACAGGCGCCGCACCGCGACGGGGCCGAGGAGCGCGCGCTCGTCGACGACCAGGCCGGTCTCCTCGTCGAGCTCACGCGCCGCAGCGGAACGGATCCTTTCGCGGGCCTCCACTCCCCCGCCCGGCGCCTGCCAGAATCGGGAGCCGGGAACCCCTGGGTCCACGTCGCCCATGAGGAGCACCTGATCCTCAGCGAGCACGATCACGCGCGCGGCCAGCCGGCGATGGACCCGGCGATCACCCATGGGGATGCCTGGTGTGCGCCACCTCGTCGTCAATGAGGTCGCGCCAGCTGGCCACCAGCTCCGAGTCGACGTATGCCTTGAAGGAGCGTCCCGGGCGGGCCGGGGAGCCGATGTGGAAGGATCTGACGCCGGCCCGGACCAGCCACGGCACGTGCTCGGGGGTCAGCCCGCCGCCGGCCATGATGAGGCGGGCCACGTCCGCATCAGCGCGGGCCCTGCGCACCAGGTCGTCGAGTCCGTGCTCGACACCGCGGGCGGACCCGGCGGTGAGGACCTGGTCCAGGCGGGCAAGCGTGCGCAGGTCGGCCCAGGCGCGATCGGGGTCCAGGCAGTGGTCGATGGCGCGATGAAAGGTCCACGGGAACGCGCCGTCGCCGACGAGCTCGCTGACCACTTCCTTGTCGATCCGGTTGAGGCCATTGAGGAAGCCCAGCACCACCCCGTCGGCGCCGGCGTCCAGGTAGCCGGCGATCAGGCCCTTCAGCCGGGTGACCTCGCCGCCGTCGGTGCCGAAGCCCGCGCGGAGACGCACCATGGGCCGGATCTGGATCGACGTGGCGCGGCGCACCTTCTCGACTGCTCGCGGCTCCGGGGAGAGCCCGTCGTCGTCCATGGTGCCGAGCAGCTCGATCCGGTCCGCACCGCCGGCCTCGGCCCGCTCGGCGTCTGCCGCGTGCAGTGCGATGACCTCCAGCAGATTCATGTGGCCATCTTGCCAACGCCGGGCCTCTGGCGGGCGGAGGCGCGCAGCGCGGAGCGCAGGGCGGCGTGGGCGTGCGCGCGCGGGATGCGCTCCTGTTCGAGGCGCAGGTCTCCGTCGCGGAGTGCGGAGAGGGTGCGATGCTCGTCGGCGGTGAGGAAGCCGATCTCACCGCGGAACGGGCTGGGCTCGGTCCCCGCCCACTGGCTGTGCGCCTGCAGGGTCGCGGGGTCCATGAGGACCGAGCGGACGCTCGGCAGGGCAGCCCTTACCTGGCCGAGGATGAGCAGGCCGTAGGTGTCCACGTCACCCCAGTACCAGACCTCGTCCGCGTCACGGATCCACGGCACGTGGGCCAGTGACGGCGCCGAAAAGCCCATGCCGTGCACCGCGACGGTGCCTGGTAGGTCGGGCAGCGCCAGCAGTGAGGTGAGGTTCTCCACCAGCAGCACGCGGCCCGCGGCCGTCAGGGACGCCATCCCTGAGATTCCGACGGCGAACTCTCGCGGGCCGTCGGTGAGAGTGGAGTCCAGGTACCGGACGCGGAACACGGGTCTGTGCCTGCGGAGCCCGGCCGCGCCACCGACGATCCCCTCGTGGAGCGCGTCCACCAGCCCCCGATGCCGCTCGAGCCATTTGGAGTCGATGCCGGTCACCGGCAGTTCGCGTTCCCACAGTCCTGATTCCGGGTGCGCCTCCAGCCAGCCGAGCACCGCCAGCAGCCTGGTCACATCCTCTTCGCCGAGCTTCCCAAGGCTCTTGGCCGCTGCCCGCATCGATGCCCCCAGGTCTCGGTCCGGCCACGATCGGCGCAGCATCCCCGCGGTCTGGGAGGCCCGTGCCCAGGTCTGCGCCTCACCGGCCAGCACCGCCACCGCGTGGGGCGATGCCGTGACCCTGGCGGGGAGCCGCTGGCGCCCGAAGGTGCCCGATCGGCGCTCGACCCACTCAACAACCAGCCCCGGAGTCTTGTCGACGGCGACCCAGTGAGCCACCTCGCGGGCGATCCCATCGGGGTCCGCCGAGAGCTCGCGTTCCGTGGGAGGGTGCAGCGGCCAGGAGACCCAGGATGGGTCGGGATTGGCGAGCCACTCCGGCCAGTGTGCGCTCCATTGGCGCACCGCCCAGCCGTGCAGGTCTGCGACCGTCCTCACAGGAGGACCTCCTGAGCCCCCTCCGAGCCCGCGATCGGGGCGTCGACGTCGTAGTGCAGCTCCTGCAGTGCCGACCCTCGGCCCGGCTCGTTGGTGACCATGACGACGCCGCCGACGTAGTCGTCGATGGTCTGCAGCATCTTCATCGGGGTGGCGAGGAGGAGCTGGAAGCCGAAGGAGCGGAACACCTCCAGACCTGCCTGGGTGAAGGTGTGGTCCGCCTTGTCGAAGGCTTCGTCGATGACCACGAGAGCGTAGGTGGGCTCGGTTCTTCCTGGCGGGGCCAGCTGGAAGCGCAGCGCGGCCGCGAGGCAGAACGTGACGAGCTTCTGCCGCTCGCCGCCGGACCTGCCGCCCGAGCCAGTGAACACGTCCAGCTGCACTCCGTCGGCGTCCACCACCCGCGCCTGGAAGGCGACGTGCTGGCGCGTGTCCAGGCATCGCTCCCGCCACGCCCTGTCCGCGGCGTCGGCCGATCCCAGCCGCTGAAGAAGCTCCTGCATGAGCACGAACCGGGCCTCGGCCGCCTGTCGCTCCTCGGGCAGGCCGGCGGCCACAGAGTCCATCACCGACCCTGACGTGATGGCGTTGAGCGTGGCCAGGAACGCGTCCACATCCGGCAGGGACCGGTCCTTCACCTCGATCTGCAGGAACCCCGTGGGCGAGAACGCCGTCATCAGCAGCGACTTGTTCACCTCGTCGACGCGGCTGCGGATCTCCCTTCTGGCACCTCGGATCATCATGGCCAGCTGGCTGACGTTGTTGCGCGCCTGGCTCTGGAGCAGCGAGAAGAACCGCTCCTCGAACTCGGGAAGGCGGTCCGATTCGAGGTCCTCGAGGCGTTGCAGGTACTCCGGCAGGTACTCGACGGTGTCTCCCCAGTCCGCCGCCTGGTTCTGCCACCCCCGGCCGTACTCCGCCATGGCCGACGCGGCCGCGCGCTCGGCCTTGGCCGTGCGCCTCTGAATGGACTCGGCCACGTCGCGGAACTCGGCGCGCATCGCGACCTCAGCCCTCTCTTCGGGCACCGCCAGGCGTAGCAGCCTCAGGTCCAGCGCCGCCGACACCCCCTCCGGCACGCTGGGGGCCTCGTCGATCTCGGCCTGCCAACGCTCGATGCTGCTGCGGAGCCGCGCCACGACCAAGGCCTTCTCGTCGTGCCGCCCAACCAGCCTCCGCCGGTCCTGCTCGGCCCGGCTGTGCGCATCCAGGGCGCGGTCCCGCTCGGCCTCGCGCTGGCGCAGATCGCTGTGCGATTCACGCAACTGGTCCAGCTCCCGCTCGACAGTCCTGAGCTGCGCCTCCACCGGTGCCGCGTCCACCGACTCCCACGCGAAACCGGACAGCCGGCCCAGGGCCGCCTCCAGCCCGCGCAGCCGCCGCTCGCCCTCATCGAGATCCGTGAGGCGCTGCTCCACCTCGGCCAGCTCTCGCTCGGCGAGAGCGAGCCGCTCGACCAGCTCGGCCTCCTTCGCCTCCGTCGAGAATCCGAGCACCCAGCGGGAGCGGTCGTCCACTCGGCGACGGTCGTCCTTCTCGTGCAGGGCCGCGGAGTGCTTGACCTGGCCCTGGCGGGTGACCGCCCGCTCCACACCGGCAAACCCTGCCGGGCTCGGCACGCAGGCGTAGTCGTAGCGGCGGATCAGCCGATCCGCCAGCCAGCCGGTGAAAGGACCCTCCGCGATGTCCACCTTCGCCACCAGCGATCCGGCCGGGGCGCTCACCTCCGAAGCCACCGGCTCCGCGGCCCGCACCCGCTCGTAGACCAGCCGGGTGCCCAGGAACTCGCCGTCGATGAACTCCGCGGCCGCGAGATAGTGCTGCTCAGGGATGACGAGGGTGCGGGCGAGGGATCCCAGCACTCGCTCGATGGCCCCTGTCCACTCCGCGTCGGCCGCCCTCACCTGGATGAGTTCGCCGACGAAGGGCAGCCTCGACTCCTCTACGTGCAGCAGGCCGGCGAGCCGCTCCCTGACCTGCAGGAGACGGGCGTCGAGGTTTGAGCGGTGCCGCCTCAGCGCGGTCAGCTCCTCGTCGAGACCGTCGCGCGCCCGCACGAGGTCCGCCTTCCGGGCGAGGACGTCGTACTGCCCGGCCCGCTGCAGGGCCCGGTCTGCGGCGATTCCTCTGCCGCGCTCGTCGAGCCGCCCGCCGAAGGACACGGCCTCGACTGCGTCGCCGGGGAACGCGAGCCCGAGCTCAGTGGCGGCTTCCGCGAACATCTGGGCGCGGGTCCGCAGCTCGTCGCGGCTGATCTGCAGGGCGGTGCGCCACCCCTCCAGCGCCCCCACCCGGGCGCCGCCGGACTGCTCCACGGCGCGTTCCGCCCGGCGCACCTCGTCTGCCGCCTCGTCGAGGGCTGTTTCGGCGATCCGCACCTCGGCCTCGAGCCTCTCCAGAACCGGCGCCTCGCGCTCCAGCTCTGCCCGGGCGCCGTTCAGGCTCCGCCCCAGGACCCAGGTGCCCAGGTGCTCCTCCTCGGCGGCCAGAGCCGTCCGCTCCGCGGTCAAGGAACGCAGCTGGGCGTCAGCGGCCCGCAAGGGGGTCAGTGCCTCCACCTGGCGGCGGGCATCCACCACCGAGGCGTGCGCGAGCCGGAGCTCCTCGAACTGCTCGACGGTGGCGTCGCTCAGCTTGAACGTCTCGGGGAGGTCCAGCATGAAGTC
Organism: Tessaracoccus luoxuelianae; assembly: GCF_055326245.1. Lineage (NCBI taxonomy): Bacteria > Bacillati > Actinomycetota > Actinomycetes > Propionibacteriales > Propionibacteriaceae > Tessaracoccus > Tessaracoccus luoxuelianae. Next base: position 106,161 of record NZ_JBUZNO010000006.1, on the reverse strand, counting down.
CCGGAAGAGGTTGTCCAGGTTCGTGAGGTTCTTCGCCGATTGCGTCTTGTGCAGCAGGATCTGAGCCTGCTGGCTGCCCATCCCCAGCGCCCGCCTGAACTTCGTCGAGAAGGCGGTGTAGGCGTCCGCGCTGTAGCAGTCCCAGTGCGGGAAGGCGGCGCTCACCCGACGGTTCTCGATCCCGTTCTCGACGTAGCTCTTGAGCGTGAGGACGTCCACCGGCTCGGGCGCCAGGATGTACATGCTCTTGAGGTCCCGCGCATCCGTGGACGAACCTCGGATGTGAAACAGGCGCACAAGCGTGGAGACGGCGCCGGCCGAGTCCGCGTAGGTGAGCGCCACCGCGCTCCAGGTGGGGCCCTTACGGAGGAACGCGGTGCCCACCTCGCCGGTCTCCTCGTCCGTCTCGCGCTTGTGGGCGCCCCGGACGTAGGTGACGAGGCTCCGCTCACGGTCCCCCGTGTCGGTGCCTTGGGCCGCGGCGTTGAACCGCATCCTGCCCGGCGGCACCAGCAGGGCGGCCATGGCGTCCAGCAGCGAGGACTTGCCCGCGCCCGACGGACCCGTCAGCAGCATTCCCTTCCACGGCACGGCGACACTCCACTCGCCGTCGAAGGTGCCCCAGTTGACCACCTGCACGCGCCGAAGGCGATGCTGACTCACGATTCCACCAGCCTGGCGAGGTCTGCGGTGACGGCGGCCACCTCGTCGGCGCCGAAGACGAGCGCCAGGACAGGGGAGATCTCCCAGCGGTCCTCGGTGCCGGCTGTCAGGAGCACCGAGTTCTTCGTCATCTTGTTGATCGAGGCCGTGATCCGGTCCGCGAAACCCTTCTTGTCCGTGGCGACGAGGCGCTGGTAGGAGCGCAGCTGGTCCTCGATCTCATCGCGTCCCACGAAGGTGCGGGCGACCGAGCCCTGACCGGCGAGCAGCCGCTTGCGCAGAAACAGCACCAGAGCTGTGTCGAGGACGGTCAATCGGTGTGCGCGCACCACCTTCGGCGCATCGTCGATCTCGAGGTTGCGCACGAACGCCACCCCGGCGTCCAGGTCAAGCACGAGATCCAGGTAGAGGTCCGCCAACCGGGTCCGTACCACGCCCTCGTGGCGCACCAGGGCGGACCACACCTTGGTCTGCTCCTCCGCGCGCAGGTACGGGCCGCGGATGAGGCTCAGCAGGACCCGGCGCGTGGCCGGATCCAGCTCGCCGTGATCCACCGGCGGCTCGACTGGGGCGTCATCGAAGTCGTCGACGGCCTCATCGGCGCGCCGCGGGGCCGGCTGCAACGTCATGGGCACTCCACTCTGGCGGTACTTGTGTGAAAACGTAGCGCGGCGCACTGACAGTTCGCCGTGTGCCCGCCTGCGAGGTCCATGTCCACGGCTCCGAGCCCGGCGACCTCGAGGCCTGCTGCTCGGCCAACAGCAGGAGCCCGACGATGGTGGCCAGGCCCTGTGTCGCGGGGTGGCGGGCCAGCACGTCGCCGACGGTGGGCGCGGGGAGGGCGTCGAGGGTGTCGGCCACGTTGTGCTGGAGCTCCGCGAAGTCGATCTCGGTGAGCCTCACCAAGGCCTTCAGCCGCTCCAGGTCCAGCTCGAGCACCTCCCCGCGGAGGACGTCCGCGGTGGCGCGCATCTCAGCCGGGTTGTCCAGCGTCCAGCTTCCGATGGACGAGATGGACATCGAGGTGAGGTCCAGGTCGCGCCCGATCTCCGTGGTGGGGTGCACGCGCGCCATCACGCGCAGCACCACCTGCTCCGCGCGGGACAGCGCGTCCGCCAGCCGCTTGTGTTCGCGGTACTCCTGGGTCTCGACGAATCGTCGAAGGCTGCGCGAGAAGTCGGTGAGGCTTTCGCGCACCTGAGCGCTCTCCCGCTGCAGGACGACGAGGAACTGGCGCAGGAAGGCCGCATCCGGAGCCGGCAGTTCCAGGGTGAAGGGTCGCTCGAGCACCGCGTCGACGGCGCGATGGAAGGTGTCCGACAGCACCGGGTCCAGGAGGAGCTCGTGGAACGCGCCGAAGGTTCGCCCGGCCTCGGAGCTCTCGATCAGGTCAACGCCCGCGAAGACCTCGTCGAGGACCCCACCGCGGGCGCCCTCGTTGTTGATGATCTGCTCCCTCAGGGAGGAGTTGAGGGCCTCGAGATCGTCGGCCACTTTCGCGAAGTCCCCGGGCACCTCTCCAGCCAGGCGCAGGATCTCGTGAAGGCGCTCCCGTGCCAGTGCATCGTCGAGCACATGGATCTCGCCGGACTCGATCCGGCGAATCTCGTCGTCCAGCTCCGCCCTCCTGTCGTGCAGCGCCTCGAGCCGGGTGGCCGGGTCCGTGTCGGACTCTGCGGCCAGCGCGCCCAGCAGCCCGGTCACGGTGCTGAGGCGCGACGACGTCACGGCCGAACGAGGCTGCTCCAGCGCCCCCAGGAAGCGCACCGCGTCGGCGGCACTGCGGGACAGCTCGACGGACTCCTCGCGAGCTGCGGTGGGCCTCCGGATGAGGTACCCGTCGCGGATCCAGTCCCCCACGTACTCCTGGGCTGTGCGAGGCAGGGTGAAGCCGGTGTCGCGCAGTTCGTCGAGGTCCTCGGCAACCTGGGTGACGAACTCTCCGTAGGCGAGCGAGCGTCGATCGCCGAACCGGCTGACGAGGATGGCGACCACCACCGGCATGAGCTCTGCGCGCAGCAGCTTCATGCCGGCCGTCTCCCCCGCCCGCCTGGCCCCGGTAGCGGCGGCCGCCACACCCGCCATCTCGATGCCCGTGATCACAGGACGGGTGGGGCCGTCCTCTGCTCCGAGCGCTCCGCCAGTACCTTCTTGAACAGCACCATGGGCAGCAGAATGGCCGCCAGAAGCACGGACACCCACACGATCAGCGGCGCCAGCACCCAGGTGGTCACCCCCTCGATCCGGAGACCACCGGTGAACAGCGTCGTGAGGAACAGTCCGACGAACGTGGTCACCAGCGCGATGCCGCCGCGCAGCGCGGGCATGTGCATGATCGCCATCTTGAGGACGAAGGGTCCGAGGAGCACCTCGACGGCGGTGAAGAACACGACGCTGAAGATGAATCCGAGCGGCTCGAGGTGGAACCCGTCGAGGACGAGCGAGGCCACCAGGAGCCCCACAGCGTTGCCCAGCAGGTGCAGCGCCGTCGAGGCGAGGAAGCGAAGCATGATGGCCCTTCCGACAGGTCACGGCGGACTCGCCGACGACACGCCGACGAGTCTAGTGGGCAGCACAGGAGGGCGGCCCCGAATGGGACCGCCCTCCTGATACGTCTATTGCGACGGGGTGGCTCAGAAGCCGCCCATGCCGCCCATCTCGTCCATGCCGCCGCCGGCGCCGCCCGCGGGGGCCTTCTCCGGCTTGTCGGCGATGACGGCCTCGGTGGTGAGGAACAGCGCCGCGATGGACGCCGCGTTCTGCAGCGCCGAACGGGTGACCTTGGCCGGGTCGATGATGCCGGCCGCGACCATGTCGACGTACTCGCCGGTGGCCGCGTCGAGCCCCTGACCCACGGGCAGGTTGGAGACCTTCTCGGCCACCACGCCGCCCTCGAGGCCGGCGTTGAACGCGATCTGCTTCAGCGGGGCCGAGGCCGCCTTGAAGACGATCTGCGCGCCGACAGCCTCGTCACCCTCAAGACCCTCGACCTTGGCGGACTTCGCCGCCTGCAGCAGCGCGACGCCACCGCCGGGGACGATGCCCTCCTCGACCGCAGCCTTCGCGTTGCGGACGGCGTCCTCAATGCGGTGCTTGCGCTCCTTGAGCTCCACCTCGGTGGCCGCGCCGACCTTGATGACGGCAACGCCGCCGGCCAGCTTGGCGAGGCGCTCCTGCAGCTTCTCACGGTCGTACTCGGAGTCCGAGTTCTCGATCTCGCGACGGATCTGCGAGACGCGACCCTCGATCTGCGCGGACTCGCCGGCGCCCTCGATGATCGTGCACTCGTCCTTGGTGACCAGCACGGAACGCGCCGAGCCCAGGAGATCCAGGGTGACGGCGTCCAGGGACAGGCCGACCTCCTCGCTGATGACCTCGGCGCCGGTGAGGATGGCGATGTCGGTCAGCATGGCCTTGCGGCGGTCTCCGAAGCCGGGGGCCTTGACCGCGACGGACTTGAAGGTGCCGCGGATCTTGTTGACGATCAGGCCTGCGAGGGCCTCACCCTCGACGTCCTCGGCGATGACCAGCAGCGGCTTGCCGGACTGCATGACCTTCTCCAGGACCGGCAGGAGGTCCTTCAGCGAGGAGATCTTGGAGTTGGCCAGCAGGATGTAGGGATCATCCAGGGTGGCTTCCATGCGCTCGGCGTCGGTGACGAAGTAGGGCGAGATGTAGCCCTTGTCGAAGCGCATGCCCTCGGTGAGCTCGAGGTCCAGGCCGAAGGTGTTGGACTCCTCGACCGTGATCACGCCCTCCTTGCCCACCTTGTCCATCGCCTCGGCGATGATCTCGCCGACGGTGGTGTCGGCGGCGGAGATCGAGGCGGTGGCCGCGATCTGCTCCTTGGTCTCGACGTCGATGGCCATGTTGGCCAGCTCGGCGACGATGGCGGCCACGGCGGTCTCGATGCCCTTCTTCAGGCTCATCGGGTTCGCCCCGGCCGAGACGTTGCGGAGGCCCTCGCGGACCATCGCCTGCGCCACGACGGTGGCGGTGGTGGTGCCGTCGCCGGCGACGTCGTCAGTCTTCTTGGCGACCTCCTTGACCAGCTCGGCGCCGATGCGCTCGTACGGGTCCTCCAGCTCGATCTCCTTGGCGATGGACACGCCATCGTTGGTGATCGTGGGGGCGCCCCACTTCTTCTCCAGGACGACGTTGCGACCCTTGGGGCCGAGCGTCACCTTGACCGCGTCGGCCAGCGTGTTCATGCCACGCTCGAGGGCGCGGCGCGCTTCCTCATTGAACTCAATCAGCTTTGCCATGGTGTTTCGGGAGTCCTCCCGTCAAGTGGGGCCGGAGCCCCGAGTGTGCAGTGTCGGGTGAACCGCGGTGCCCGCGACGGACGGCTAAGCCTCACCACAGTTCGGTAGCACTCAAAGCGTGAGAGTGCTAACCCCATTATTAGCACTCGACACAAGAGAGTGCAAAGAATTTCGTGGCTGCGAGCCGCCTCCGTCGCCGGAAGTGGAGGTTAGGCTCGGCCTGTGACGCGCAGCTCTCGACGACAGCGGCGGCCGACGACTGATCTGCCGCGGCTCCTCCGCAACGCCGCCAACCTGGCCAACCTGTCCACCCCGCTCGGCCTCGTCGTCGCGCTGGCGGGTCGGTCCCGGCTCCGTCTCCGCGACCATCTGATCGTCGCGGACCGGGTGCGGCTGCCGATCACCAACGCCGGCGCCATGACGATCGGGTCGGTGGTGCTGGTGCCCCGCCGGAGCCTGGAGGAGGTGGAGGCCTCGACGCCCACGCTGATGGAGCACGAGGACGGCCACGCCTGGCAGTACGCCTACTGCCTGGGGCTGCCGTTCCTGCCGCTCTACGCGATGGCGGTGGCGTGGTCCATGGTGCGCACCGGAGACCGGGCCAGCGCCAATCACTTCGAGGTGCAGGCGGACCTGCTCAAGGGCGGCTACCGCAGGAATCCGCCGATGCCGCTGAGGCTGGGGCTGCGGAGGCTGATCAGCCGTTGAGCCGGCGGGCCGAGCGGGCGGCGTGACGCTGGCCGCGCATCCGGCGCAGACGCTTCACCAGGAGCGGCCGATAGGCCAAGGCCTCGGGGGTGTCGATGAGCACGTTGAGGTGCTGGTAGTAGCGGGCCGACGACAGGTTGAAGTGCTCCATGATGGCCTGCTCCTTCGGCACCGCCGAGGTGAACCATCGGTCCTCGAAGTCCAGGATCGCGGCGTCACGGTCCGACAACTCGGCCGGTGCGCTGACGGTGAAGGCTTCAGACATGGCGCCCAGTCTAAACCCGAATCACATCAGTGTCATTAGCCGGCGACCGCTGGGCACCCCGTCGACCCAGCGTGCGCGGTACAGTCGAGGGCACCCTGGCCCCCACACCTCAAGGACTCCATCGCCATGCGCCGACTCACCGGCCACGTCCAGCACTTCGCCTGGGGAAGCCATACCGAGATCCCCGCGATCCTCCGTAGGGACCCGGATGGGCGCCCGTGGGCCGAGTACTGGCTGGGCACCCACCCGGGCGGGCACGCGTTCCTCGACGACGGGCGGGCGCTCGCGGATCTCGTCCAGGACGAGCCGCACGTCCTGGGGAGCGCCACCGAGACGCAGTTCGGCGCCCGCCTGCCGTTCCTGTTGAAGATCCTGTCCGCGTCCTCGCCGCTCAGCCTGCAGGCGCACCCGTCGCGCGAGCAGGCCGAGGTGGGCTACGCGCGCGAATCCCTCCAGGGTCTCCATCCCGCGGATCCGGTGCGCTCCTTCAAGGACGACTGGCCCAAGCCGGAGGCCATCGTGGCCCTCACCCCCTTCGAGGGCCTGCTGGGCTTCCGGGATCCCGTGGAAACCGCAGGCCTCTTCGAGGGCCTCGGGGTGGCCGACGAGCTCGCCTCAGTCATCGGGCCGTTGCGGGACCGCCGCGACGCACCGGCGCTGCAGGAGGTGTTCCTCGACGTGCTGTCGCTGGCCGAGCGGCGCTACCTCGTGGATGTGGTGCTCGCGGCCGCCGTCGAGCGCCTGCACGCGCCGGCGAGCCTGGGCGAGTTCGCCCGCACCGCGGTCGAGCTGGACGAGCACTTCCCCGGTGATCCGGGCATCCTGGCGGCGCTGCTGATGAACCGCTTCGCGCTGCAGCCCGGCGAGGCCGTGGCCCTCGAGGCCGGCGTGATGCACGCCTACCTGCGCGGCACCGGCGTGGAGATCATGGCCAACTCGGACAACGTGATGCGCGGCGGCCTCACCGCCAAGCACATCGACGTGGACGGCCTGCTGCAGGTGGTGGGCTTCGAGCCGATGGTCCCGCAGATCCTGGTGCCGGCGGGGGGCGACGGCGTCTACCTGTATCCCACGTCGTTCCCCGAGTTCGAGCTGTGGCTGCTGGCCCCGTGCGACGACGGTGCCCTGGCGCTCCCCCGTCCGGATTCCGGCCGGATCGCGCTGGCCACCTCCGGCTCGTTCACCCTCCACGGCGACGGGGAGCCGCAGCGCGTCGAGTCCGGGGACGCGGTGTTCGTCCCCGCCGACGAGCAGGTGACGGTCACCGGCAAGGGCCAGCTGTTCGTCGCCGCGTCGGGCGCCTAGTTGCGCTGCCCCCCCTTGCGCCCGGCAGAATAGGGGCGCCTGCCTCCTTAGCTCAGCGGCCAGAGCTCTCGCCTTGTAAGCGAGTGGTCGAGGGTTCGACTCCCTCAGGAGGCTCCACTTTGTGACCCGAGGCACTCGGGACAAGAATGACCCCATGACTGAACCCAGCAAGTGGGCGCGCATCATCGCCGCGGACCCTGATCACTCCCAGCGCTACATCGAGCGCTTCAAGATCATGGAAGCGGCAGGCCACGACCTGGCCGGCGAGGCCCGGACGGTCGACGCGATGGTGCCGCGCGGCTCCCGGATCCTGGACGCCGGCTGCGGCCCTGGGCGGGTCGGTGGCCGCCTGAGCGCGCTGGGCCACGTGGTGGTGGGCGTGGACGTGGACCCCGCCCTCATCGAGGCCGCGGAGACGGATCACCCCGGACCCACCTGGGTCGTCGGGGACCTGGCCGAGCTTGATCTCCCCGCCGCGGGCGTGGAGGCGGACTTCGACGTCATCATCGCCGCGGGCAACGTGATGGGCTTCCTGGCGCCGTCGACGCGCGTGGAGGTGCTGCGCCGCTTCGGCACGCACCTGGCACCGGAGGGACGCGCGATCATCGGCTTCGGTGGGGGCCGCGGCTACGAGTTCGCGAATTTCTTCGCCGACCTCGACGCCGCCGGGCTACGCCTGGACGTGGCGCTGTCCACGTGGGACCTGCGCCCCTTCACCGAGCAGTCGGACTTCCTCGTCGCCCTCTGCTCCAGGGCCTGACCACACTCAGGCCGGATCGGCCAGCACCAGGCAGGACCAGGGGCCGAGGCTCAGTCGCTGATCGGCCAGGTGCTGAGCCCCGCTGACCAGGTCAACCACCGGGGACGGGACGGTCGCGGCGGCGGGTTCGTCGCTCCAGTTGTGCAGGAACCAGATCAGCCGCCCGTCGGAGCGTCCGGACATGACCGAGACCGACGCGTCGCGCACCCAGGGGGCCGAGACGGGCGACGCGACGAGTAGCCGGAAGACGTCCGCGGCGAGGGCCGGGTTGGGCACCGTGCCCACGCACACCACCTGTCCCTCGCCGTGCCGACGGCGGGTCACGGCCGCGAACTCGCCGAACCGGCGGTGATCGTAGCGGGCGAGGACCTCGGCGTCGGTGGGCAGGTAGCCGTCCAGCCACAGGGTGCCGCTCGCCCCCTCGGACAGCGCCATGCCCTCGGCCACCAGCGGGAGCGGCGCGTCCAGGTTCGAGAACTCCTCATAGGTGAGCCCCGCGGCCTCTCGCAGCCGGTACGGGGCCACTGCCAGCCGGGCGCGGGCCTCCAGGTCTCCGTAGCCGGTGCGCGGTCCGACGACGAGGGTGCCGCCCATCTCCGCGTAGCGCGCCATCCGCGCCAGGTCGTGACCGCTCGCCACGAACTGCGACGCGGCCACCAGCACCGGGTACTGCGCCACCAGGTCCGCCGCCGACATGGCCCGGAACTGCTCGGTGTTGAGGAAGCGCACCTGGGCGCCCGCATCGACGGCGCCGCGTTGGAACGCGCCGACGATGTCGTGGTAGGCCGTCCGGCGCGGCGTCCCACCGTCGTCGTTCAGCGGCGGCGTGAACTCGTAGTGCTGCTTGGTGGCGGTGTCCCACAGGATGGCCACCTCTGCGTCCGGCACGTAGCCGTCGAGGTGCTCCCCCACCGCCGACAGGATGCTGCCCAGCTCCGCCACCTCGCGGTAGACGCGTCCGGGCACCTGCGAGTGGGGCAGGACGCCGCCCCAGTAGGTCTCGGTGCCGAAGTGGAGGGTGTGCCAGTGCCAGTACTCCACCATCGCCGCGCCGCGGGCCACGAGCGCGAGCCCGGCCTGGATGAGCTGGCCCGGGTAGGCGGGATAGTTGGCCGAGGCCCACTGGATGGCCTGGGCGTTGGTCTCGGTGACGAGGAACCGGCGCTGCTGCAGCCCGTAGGAGCGGTCCGCCAGCTCGAGCAGCCCGTGCACGCCGGTGCGCACCCACGGCTCGGGGCGCTCAAGCTCCGAGTCCCACGCCAGGTGGTCCTGCATCGCGTAGTATGCGTTGGCCGCCGCGACATCCAGGCCCGCGCTCACCTGGGCCTCGTCGATGGTGGGCCTGTCGAAGGCCACGCAGGTGGTGACGAACTGGTCCTCCCGCGCGTACTCGCGCACGATGTCGCGCTGCCACGCGATGAACTCGGTGGTGCACTCGTTCTGGAACGTGCGCCAGGCGAGGTCGTACTGCGGCTGGGCGTTGCCGTCGGGCCGCCACAGCTCGACCCAGTGGTTGATGCGGTGAGACCAGTAGGTGAGGCCCCACTCCTCGTTGAGCCGTTCGACGTTGTGGTAGCGCTTCTTGAGCCAGTCCAGGAACCGCACGAACGTGCCGTGGTTGTGCAGCGGGATGACGCCAGGCTCGTTGTCCACCTGGTAGCCGATCACCGCGGGGTGGTCCACGTAGCGGGCGACGACCTTCCGGATGACCCGCTCCGCGTGGAACAGGAACGCGGGGTGCGTGATGTCGATCTCCTGGCGGGCGCCCCAGGGCTGGCGCTGCCCGGTGCGCGGCTCGCCGGCGATCTCGGGGTAGGCGTGCGCCAGCCACGGTGGGGCCGCGTAGGTGGGGGTGCCGAGGATGACCCTGATGCCACGCGCGTGCGCGCCGTCGAGGACGGGCTGCAGCCAGTCGAGATTGAACTCGCCGTTGCGCGGCTCCCAGGTGCTCCAGGTCGACTCCCCCACTCGGATGACCGTGAAGTGGGCGGCCTGCATGAGGTCCAGGTCACGGGTCGGGTCGTCGGTGGGCTGGTACTCGAGGTAGTAGGCGGCCCCGAAGCGGACGCCGGTGGGCCGATACGGCTGCGTTGTCATGACGTACGTACCTTTCGTCGCTGCTTGAGGTAGGTGGTCACGAAGATGAAGATGATCAGCCCGATCGCCACGTAGCCCGCGAACCTGGCGTAGGCGTTGAGCACCGCGACCGCGGCGTCACCCAAGCGCCAGCCCGTCAGGAAGAACGCGATCAGCCACAGCGTCGAGGCGATGTAGTCGTAGATGAGGAACCGTCGGAGGCTCATCCCCGATGCACCGGCCAGCACGAACACCACCTGCATCAGAGGCAGCGGCATCGGAAAATACGCGATGAGGAAACCCACCGGACCCAGCTTCTCGGCCCAGCGCTCGGCGCGTGCGTAGCCGCGTGCGGCGCGCTTGGACTGCCCGGCCCAGACTTCGATCATGCCGCGCCCCCACAGCTTGCCGGCCCACCAGTAGATCCAGTCGAACTTCAGGCTGAGGATCGAGGCGACGATCAGGACCACAGGCCAGTGCGCCATCCCGCCCGTCGACGCGATCGCCCCGCTGGCCGCCACGGACGTGCGGCCGCCGGTGATCATCGCCAGCCAGTCCGGCGCGGTGGCCAACAGCCAGGCCCGGGTGGGGAGCAGGATCAACCCGAAGACGCCCACCACGCCGAACCAGGCGAGGCAGGCGATGTCGTCGCGGCCGGGCTCCTTGCGCCACGGCATGCCGTCGGCCTCCCACCAGGCCTGCTCTGCGTCCTCCGGCGCGGGCTGGTCCGGGTCGGCGGGGCCGCCCGGTTCAACCGCGGCGTCGTCGCGGGGCTGCTCATCAGTCACGCGTTGAATGGTACGTGGACAGGCGCCGATGCCCTCACCACACATCGCGGCACCGGATGCGGAACCCTCGAGTGCGGGTTCCACTTCTGCACCCCGGCTTCGAAATCCCGGGGGGTGGGGTGTAAAGTCTCGCCTCAGGAACACCTGAAAACAGGTTCCTATCCACAACGGATCGTCGGGCACGTACCTGCCCGTGGAAAGGAATATGGCTATGGCCACAGTTAGCTACCGGGACGCGTCCCGTGTCTACCCCGGGACCGATCGTCCCGCCGTCAACAAGCTGAACCTCGAGATCGAGGACGGCGAATTCATGGTCCTTGTTGGCCCTTCGGGCTGCGGCAAGTCGACCTCCCTGCGCATGCTGGCCGGCCTCGAAGAGGTCAACTCCGGCTCCATCTACATCGGCGACCGCGACGTGACTGACCTTCCCCCGAAGGACCGCGACATCGCCATGGTCTTCCAGAACTACGCCCTGTACCCGCACATGACCGTCGCTGACAACATGGGCTTCGCGCTCAAGATGCAGAACGTGCCCAAGGCGGACCGCGAAAAGCGAGTCCAGGAAGCCGCCAAGCTCCTGGGCCTCGAGGACTTCCTCTCCCGCAAGCCGAAGGCCCTCTCCGGTGGCCAGCGTCAGCGCGTCGCCATGGGCCGCGCCATCGTGCGTCAGCCGCAGGTCTTCCTCATGGACGAGCCGCTGTCGAACCTCGACGCCAAGCTCCGCGTCTCCACCCGCACCCAGATCGCCGCCCTGCAGCAGCGCCTCGGCGTCACCACCGTCTACGTCACCCACGACCAGGTCGAGGCCATGACGATGGGCGATCGCGTCGCGGTGATGAAGGACGGCAACCTGCAGCAGGTCGACACCCCGCTGGCCCTCTACGACGCGCCGAAGAACCTGTTCGTCGCCGGCTTCATCGGCTCGCCCGCCATGAACCTGATCTCCGGCAAGCGCGTCGAGGACGGCGTGCAGGTCGGCGACTACGTCGTTCGCGTTCCCCGCGAGACCCTGGCCAAGGCCGCCAACGGCGAGGACACCCTCACCATCGGCATCCGTCCCGAGGCGTTCCGCGTCGCGGACGAGGGCATCGGCCTCCACATCGCGGTCGTCGAGGAGCTCGGCGCCGACTCGTTCCTGTACGGCACCCTCGCCTCCTCGCACGAGGACGAGATCGTCAGCGAGCAGCAGTTCGTCGCCCGCGTCGGCGCCCGCACCGCACCCCACAAGGGTGAGGTCGTCCGCCTCGCGGCGGCTCCTGAGGCCGTCCACGTGTTCAGCAACAAGACGGAGGAGCGCCTCTCCTGAGCGCGCGATCGCTCTCCTGAGAGCGAAATCCTTCTGTAGTGGAGCCCCGGTTCGCCGGGGCTCCACTATTTTTCAGGGGTCTGTACAGAGGAGCGATTGATGGCTGAGCTTGGACGCTGGACCCGGGGCATGCGGGCGGGGCTGGGTGCCGACGGCGCCTATGGCGCCGTCGTGCCCCCGCTGTACCTGAGCACGAACTTCACCTTCCACGGCTTCGACGAGCCCCGCGAGTACGACTACACGCGCTCCGGCAACCCCACCCGCGACGTCCTCAACGACGCCCTGGCCGCACTGGAGGGCGGGGCCGGCGCCACGAGCGTAGCCACGGGCCTGGCGGCCATCACGCTGGTGGCGGAGGCCTTCGTGCCCGCGGGGGGCCGGGTCGTGGTCCAGCACGACGCGTACGGCGGCACCTGGCGGCTGTTCACGTTCCTGGCCTCGCAGGGCCGGTTCGAGGTGGACTTCGTCGACTTCAACGACGACGCGGCCCTGGACGAGGCGCTGGACCGCTCCCCCACCCTGGTGTGGATCGAGACGCCGTCGAATCCGCTGCTGCGGATCACCGACATCGCGGCCACGGCCGCCCGGGCGCACGCCGTCGGCGCCCTTGTCGCGGCGGACAACACCTTTCTCTCGCCGCTCCTCCAACGGCCGCTGGAGCACGGGGTGGACATCGTCATCCACTCCACCACCAAGTTCATCAACGGGCACTCGGACGTCGTGGGGGGCGCGGCTGTCGCGGCGGATCCCGAGGTCCACACGAAGCTGCGGCTGTGGGCCAACGCGCTGGGCCTCACGTCCAGCCCGTTCGACGCCTACCTGACGCTGCGCGGGCTCCGCACGCTCGACGCCCGCATGCGGGTGCACGCCGCCAACGCGGAGGCGCTCGTGCGGCTGCTCGACGGTCACCCTGCTGTCGCGGCGCTGCACTACCCCGGGCTCGCGTCGCATCCGGGCCACGAGGTCGCGGCCCGGCAGCAGAGCGGCTTCGGCTCCTTGATCTCGCTGGAGCTGGCCGGCGGAGTGGCCGCGGTGCACCGTTTCCTGGACGGGCTGCAGATCTTCCACCTGGCGGAGTCCCTGGGCGGGGTCGAATCGCTGGTGTGCCATCCGGAGACCATGACGCACGCTGGCATGACCGCCGAGGCGCGCGAGACCGCGGGGATCGACGGCGGTCTGCTGCGGTTGAGCGTCGGCATCGAGGCCGAGGAGGACCTGGTGGCCGTCGTCGCGGAAGCGTTGCAGCGCGCCGAGGGCTCGGGCAGCGACAGCCGCCGCGGCGGGCATTAGACTCGGCCCGTGCCCCGGTTCCTCGCTGCCAAGCCCGACGCGGACCTCCTCCAGTTGCCCTGGCAGGTCCCGCTGGTGGAGTGGCCCGCGCGCCACCTCGTCGCCCTCCCCCGAGGCATCTCGCGCCATGTGGTGCGGTTTCTCACTGTCGGGGAGGAGATCTTCGCGGCCAAGGAGATCCTGGAGGAGGTGGCGGTGCAGGAGTACCGCATGCTCACCGAGCTCAAGCGCCTCGGAGTGCCGTCGGTGGACCCCGTCGGCGTGGTCCTGGGCCGGGTGGACTCCGACGGTGACCCGTTGGACCCCATCCTGCTGACGCGGCACCTTCCCTTCTCGCTGCCGTACCGCTCGCTGTTCTACCCGGGCGTCAAGCACGAGACGGTCAACCGGCTGCTGGATGCCATGGTGGCGCTGTTCGCCCGCCTCCACCTCACCGGCTTCTACTGGGGCGACGTGTCGCTGTCCAACATCCTCTTCCGCCGAGACGCAGGCGAGTTCGCCGCCTACCTCGTCGACGCCGAGACCGGCGAGCTGCACGACACACTCACCGACGGTCAGCGCGCCCACGACCTGCAGATCGCCCGCACCAACCTCTTCGGCGAGTTCCTGGACCTTGAGGCCGGCGGCATCCTCGATGCCTCCCTGGACCCGCAGTGGCTGGTGGCCACCATCGAGGAGCGCTACCAGCAGCTCTGGGCCGAGCTGACGGGCGAGGAGGAGTTCGCCGGCTCGGAGCTCTACCGCCTGGAGGGTCGCGTCCGTCGCCTCAACGCACTCGGCTTCGACGTGGCCGAGATCGATGTCGACGCCTCGCCGGACGGGCAGACCATCCGGATGCGCCCGAAGGTGGTAGAGGCCGGGCATCACACCCGTCGGCTCATGCGGTTGACGGGGCTCGACGCCGAGGAACACCAGGCCAGGCGCCTCCTGAACGACATGGACACCTTCCGCGCCAAGAACGCCCCGCACGCCCCCGAGTCGGTAGCCGCCCACAAGTGGCTCGTCGAGGTCTTCGAGCCGGCAGTCACCCGCATCCCCGCGGACCTGCGCGCTAAGCGCGACGCGGCCCAGTTCTTCCACGAGGTGCTGGATTACCGGTGGTACCAGTCGCAGCGCGAGAACCGTGAGGTGCCCACCACCGAGGCGGCCTCCGGGTACATCCAGGAGGTGCTGACCCAGCTGCCTGACGAGCAGATGGCCAACATCGATCCGGTGGGCGGCGAACTCGCCAACAAGTACGACCCGTCGCACGGCTACGTCGACGACAACGACGAGAAGCCCTACGACCCCTGGGAGGACGGCGCCAACGACCCCGACATCCCGGTGGTAGCCGGGTTCGACATCAACGCCCTGCGCGCCAAGGCCGCCAAGAAGCCCAAGAAGGCTTAGCGCTTGCGGGCGTGGACCCGCTCGATGACGCCGTGATGCAACCGGTCCGCCGCCACCACCTCCAGGCCCATCGCCTCGACGACCAGGCGCGGGCGGCGAGTGAAGTACTCCCCCTGCAGCGGGATGGTCACGGCTTCGAGAAGCCATTGCCCGGCGCGGAGCACGGGATTGGTGGAGCCCACGTGGTCGGCGAGCAGGAGGCTGCCTCCGGGGCGAAGCACCCGCACCATCTCCTCGACCCCGCGTCGGTGGTCCGCGAAGCCGCACAGCGAGTAGGTGCACACGACGGCATCGAAGGACCCGCCGTCGAACGGCAGTTCCTGGCCGTCCCCGACCTGCGCCTCGACGGTGAGCCCGAGACGGTCGATCCTGCGCTCGGCCACCGCCAACATCCCGGGGCTCAGCTCGATCGCGGAGAGTGTGATGTCGCGGCTGTAGTAGGGCAGGTTGAGTCCAGTCCCCACCGCGACCTCCAGCACCTGGCCAGCCGCACGCTCCGCCACCCAGGCCCGGCTCCCGGCCAGAAACCGGCGCTCAAGGGGCGCGATCTTGTCGTCGAAGTGTTCGGCTCCCTCGTCCCAGTGGTTACGGAGCCGTTCCTCGCGCGCTTTCGACATGGGTCAAGTAGACCACCGGCGTCGAGCGGCTGTCACGCGCAGCCGTCAGGACCGCAGGCCTCTCCGGAGCCGTCGATCGTGATCAACCCGGGCACCCGCTCAGACCATGACACCTCGAGCGCCTGGAGGAACACTTCAGGAGGCTGTGCGCCGGAGACCCCGTACTTGTCGTCGAAGACGAAGAACGGCACTCCGCGCACGCCGATGGCGGTCGCCTCCGCGATGTCGCGGTCCACCGCGGCGTCGAGATCCATGGAGTCGACGGCGGCGCGCGCCTCCTCCTCGGCCAGCCCCGCCGCGGCGGCCAGCCCGCCCAGCACCTCGGTGTCCCCGATGTTTACGCCCCCCTCGAAGTGGGCCGACAGCAGCGACTCCTTCAGCCGGTCGGTGCGGGCGCCACCGTCGACGGCGTCGGCCCGCTTGGCGGCCTGCAGCACGCGGTGCGCGCGGCGGGAGTTGGCGACGACGAGGCTGTCGAAGTCGTAGGTGAGCCCCTCGCCGGCAGCCTGCTCGGAGACGTGGGCGATCATCGCCTCCACGCTGCTGGCGGGCAGGCCCTTCGATGCCACGAGGTACTCCACCTCGGTGCGATGGTCGTGCTCGGGGAGGCCCGGATCGAGCTGGTAGCTGCGCCACTGGACCACCACCTGATCGCGCTGCGGAAACCGGCCCAGCGCGGTTTCGAAGCGGCGCTTGCCGATGTAGCACCAGGGGCAGGCGATGTCTGACCAGATCGATACGTTGAGAGTCACCAGCCCAGGATAGTACATGTTTCAATCACCTCTGAGCGGCGAATCCGCGGGCTGCCCAGTAGACTCTGCTCCTGTGACCCTCAAGCTCTATGACACCGCGACCCGCTCAGTGCGCGCGTTCGTTCCCCTCGCCGAGGGCAAGGTGTCGATCTACCACTGCGGGCTCACCGTCCAGGCGTCGCCGCACCTGGGGCACATCCGCAAGGAGGTCGTCTTCGACGTCCTGCGCCGATGGCTGGAACATACGGGCCTCGAGGTCTCTGTTGTGGCCAACGTCACGGACATCGACGACAAGATCCTCGCCAAGTCCGCCGAGGCCGGCGTGGAGTGGTTCGCCCACGCCTACCACTTCGAGCGCGAACTCCACGACGCCTACGCCTCACTGGGCTGCAAACCCCCCACGTACGAGCCCCGCGCCACCGGCCACATTCCGGAGATGATCGAGCTCACCGAGACCCTCATCGAGCGCGGCCACGCCTACGCGGCGCCGGACGGGTCCGGCGACGTCTACTTCGACGTGAAGTCCTGGCCCCGCTACGGCGAGCTGTCCGGGATGAAGGTCGACGAGATGGAGCCCGCGGCAGACGCGGATCCGCGCGGCAAGCGCGACCCGCGAGACTTCGCCCTCTGGAAGGGACACAAGGAGGGCGAGCCGGCGACGGCGTCCTGGCCCTCGCCCTGGGGTCGCGGCCGTCCCGGATGGCACCTCGAATGCTCGGCGATGGCCGGGAAGTACCTCGGCGACACCTTCGACATCCACGGCGGCGGCGTCGACCTCCGCTTCCCGCACCACGAGAACGAGCTGGCGCAGTCCGCCGCGGCGGGCAAGGGCTTCGCCCGCTATTGGATGCACAACGCCTGGGTCACCATGGCCGGCGAGAAGATGAGCAAGTCGCTCGGCAACACCGCGCTGGTCTCCGAGGTGACCAGGATCTACAACCCGCGCGCCGTGCGCTTCTTCCTGCTCGCCCCGCACTACCGCTCCACCATCGAGTTCTCGCCCGCCGACGAGGGCACCCGCGGGTCGCTGACGGAGGCGGAGAAGGCGATCGAGCGGATCGACTCGTTCGTCGGCCGCGCCAAGGAGTTCCTGGCTGATGGCTCCACCGCCGTCGGCACTGCGGAGGCCCCCGAGTTCGCCGCGTTCACGGCCGCCATGGACGACGACCTCGGCACCCCGGCGGCAACGGCCGCACTGTTCGAAGGAGTCCGTGCCGGCAACCAGGCCATCGCCGACGGCGACACGGCCAGGGCCCAGGTGTATGCGGTGGCCGTCGGGCAGATGTTGGACGTGTTCGGCCTCAACCCGGGCGCCCCAGACTGGGCCTCCAGCCGCGCGGTCAACGATCTCACCCCCGTCGTCGACGGCCTGGTGGGCGCCCTCCTGAACCAGCGCGCAGCAGCGCGCGTGTCCAAGGACTGGGCCGCCGCCGACGCCATCCGCGACACCCTCGCAGGCCTCGGCCTCGTGATCACAGACACCCCCACCGGCCCCCGGTGGAGCTTGGAGAAGAAGTAGATGGCAGGCAACTCATCGCGCCGCGGCGCGACCAGCAAGGGCAAGAACAAGACCGCCGGATCGGGTGGGCGCGTCCGGCGCGGCCTCGAGGGTCGCGGGCCCACACCGAAGGCCGAGGACCGGCCCTACCACAAGGCCTACAAGTCCAAGCAGGCCGCGCAGCGCGCCGGGCAGGGACGTCCCCAGACCACGAAGAACCCCGTCGGGGCGGACTGGGTGGTGGGGCGCAACCCCGTCTTCGAGGCTCTCACGGCCGGCCTGCCGGTGAAGCAGGCCTTCGTCGCGGAGGGCGCGGAGCGCGACGACCGTCTCCGCGACATCCTCAAGTTCACCGCTGAGCACGGCCTGCCCCTGCTTCAGGTCACCCGAGCCGAGCTGGACCGGGTCACCGGCGGTCTGGTGCACCAGGGCGTCGCGGTGCAGCTGCCCGCCTACGAGTACGCCGACGCCGAGGATGTGCTGGCGGACGCGCTGGAGCTGGACGGCATCGTCGTGGCTCTCGACGGCATCACGGATCCGCGCAACCTCGGGGCGATCGTGCGATCCGCGGCGGCGTTCGGCGCGCAGGGAATCATCATCCCCTCGCGACGCTCTGCCTCCATGACGGCCGCGGCGTGGAAGACCTCCGCCGGGGCCGCCGCAAGGCTGCCAATCGCAATGGCCACCAACCTCAACCGAGCCCTGCAGCAGGCGTCCAAGATGGGCTTCACCATCATCGGGCTCGCCGGCGAGGGTGAGGTGCCCGTCTCCGGCGCGCCCGGCCTCGACGGGCCCGTGGTGATCGTGGTGGGCTCCGAGGACGAGGGCTTGGCGCGCCTGGTGCGCGAGAACTGCGACGCACTGGTCTCCATCCCGATCGCAGGCTCGGTGGAGTCGCTCAACGCCTCCGTCGCCGCCTCCATCGCGCTGTACGAGGTGACCCAGCAGCGCTCCGGGATCACCCCGTCGGAGTGATGTCCAGCCGCCAACGGTGAAAAATGCCCCCAGGCGACGGGGCGACTAGATTGGTACCCACACCGCACACTCAAGGAGAACTGTGAGCGATCTCGAGTCGATCTCTTCGGCCTACCAGACCCTGTTGGGCATGATCGAGCAGGTGGAGCCCCGCATCGCGCAGGCGACGCGGCAGGAGCTCACCGACCAGCGCGCGTCGCTGAAGCTCATCGCGTCGGAGAACTACGCCAGTCTTCCGGTGCTCGCCACCATGGGCACCTGGCTGAGCGACAAGTACGCCGAGGGCACCGTCGGGCACCGCTTCTACGCCGGCTGCCAGAACGTGGACACGGTTGAGGCCGTTGCGGCCGAGCACGCCCGCGAGCTGTTCGGCGCCGAATACGCCTACGTGCAGCCGCACTCGGGCATCGACGCGAACCTGGTGGCCTACTGGGCCATCCTGGCCAACAAGGTCGAGGCCCCGGGCCTGGCTGAGTTCGGCGCCAAGGGCGTGGCCGACCTGTCCGAGGCGGACTGGGAGACGCTGCGACGCCGCTTCGGCGACCAGCGGCTGCTCGGCATGTCGCTGGACGCCGGCGGCCACCTCACACACGGCTTCCGCCCCAACGTGTCGGGCAAGATGTTCCACCAGCGCTCCTACGGGACGGATCCCGAGACGCAGCTGCTGGACTACGACGCCCTCGCCGCCCAGGCCCGCGAGTTCAAGCCCCTGATCCTGGTGGCCGGCTACTCCGCCTACCCGCGGCGCGTGAACTTCGCCACAATGCGCGAGATCGCCGACGAGGTGGGTGCCGTGCTGATGGTGGACATGGCCCACTTCGCGGGTCTGGTGGCCGGCAAGGTGTTCACCGGCGACGAGGATCCGGTGCCGCACGCGCATGTGGTGACCACCACTACGCACAAGTCCCTGCGCGGCCCGCGCGGCGGTATGGTGCTGGCCACCAAGGAGTTCGCCCCGTCGGTGGACCGCGGCTGCCCGCTCGTCCTCGGCGGCCCGCTGTCCCACGTCATGGCTGCGAAGGCGGTGGCGCTGGCCGAGGCCCGCACCGCGGAGTTCCAGACCTATGCGCAGAACGTCGCCGACAACGCCAAGGCGCTGGCCGAGGGCCTGCTCCGGCGCGGCGTGACCCTGGTCACGGGAGGCACGGACAACCACATCGTGCTGATGGACGTGCGCTCCTTCGGGCTGACCGGCCGCCAGGCGGAGTCCGCGCTGCTGGAGAGCGGCATCGTCACCAACCGCAACGCGGTGCCCAACGATCCCAACGGCGCCTGGTACACCACCGGCGTCCGGCTCGGCACCCCCGCGCTGACGTCGCGCGGCTTCACCGCCTCGGACATGGATGCGGTGGCGGACATGATCTCCGGCGTCCTGAAGTCCACCACGCCGACCACCACCGCCGCGGGCGACCCGAGCAAGGCGAAGTACGTCCTCACCGACGACGCCCGCAGTACGTCGTTGGCCGAGGCCGAGCGCCTGCTGTCGATGCGGCCGCTGTACCCGGGCTTCGAGCTCTGAGGCGCACCGCCTCAGCGTGAGTACAACGCGCCCTGCACAGTGTGGATGAACTGCGTCATGGAGGCGGGGAGGTCCTGGAGGTGCCAGGTGCCGGGCGCGTGGTACCAGCTGAGCACGGCGGGATCCGGGACGGTGGCGTCGTCGTCGGCGGCCACCATCGCCTCCAGCCAGCGCTCCTTGCCGCCCAGCACGACCGTGTAGCCGAGCAGCCGCGAGATCTCCTGGAGCTCGCGGCCGCGCGGCATCTCGGCGGTGGTGTGCGTGGCCAACAGCGCGGACAGGGCCCCGAGACCGTCGAGGAGGGCGGTGCCCGCAGCGGTGCGGCGCGGCATCCGGTCCGCCACCCACACCACCGCGGCCCCCACCGACACCAGCACCAGCGCCATCAGGCCGAGGGTCGTGAACGCCACCAGCACCACGGCGGCCAGGAAGGCCAGCCCGAGCACGACGTACCCGCGGGTGCGCCACGACGACCGGGTGGAGTCCGGCCTCTGCTCGAACCAGCCCCGTGCCACCACGTCGTCGTACAGTGCGTCCTGGATGCCGACGATCCGATCGGCGAGGCGTCCGCTCAGCCGCGACACCAGGGTCTGCTCGCCTTCGGGCGCGACGGCGTCGAGCAGCTCCTGCTCGAACCGGGCCAGCTCGTCGACGGGGGCCTCGGTGCGCTCGATCGTCCAGTCCAGCAGCCCGTGGCTGGGCCGCGGCAGCTCCGTGATGAGCAGGTGCCCGCGGACGGCGAGGTCAACGAGGGTGGCCGTGACGTCGATCGGGTCCACCCGCTCGTCGGCGACCGTGCCCACGTGCCCGGGGCGCACGCCCTCCGCCACCCGGAACACTGACTCGCCGGGCCCGACCGGCGCGAACGATCCGATGGCGTGGGCCGCGGAAGGGGCGAGGTCGCGGCCGGCGCGGCGATGCAGCAGGAGCAGCAGCGCGCCCCCGAGAAGGGCGGCGCCGAGGGCCGCGAGCACCGTCGGCCAGGAGACGGTGAACGCGCGATCCAGGCTCCACCGCTCCTGGAGGTCCGCCGTAGCTGCCACCTCATCCGCGGGGTAGGCGACGCTGAGCACCACCTCGTCGCCCGCGTCTCGGGGACCGTCCTGGAACGCCGCATCCGGCTGGGCGAACGTGCCGCCGCCGAGCGCCGCGCACCGGCCGACGCTGCCGCGGGGGCCGGCCTCGCAGCCGATCATGTCCGGGAGCGCCGGCCCCTCGACCACTCCTGCCACCTGGCTGAGCGCCACCGGAAGGCCCTGAATCAGGGGCCATTGGAGCATCGTGAGGGCGCCGTCCTGGCCCTGCTCGGTGCGGGTGGCGCCGTGGACGTCGTAGGCGAGGATGAGAGGGCCGGCACCGTCGACGGCCATCCGGATCTCCACCTGGGTGGCGGTGGTGGTGGTGGCGAGGTCCACCGCCTCGCCCGCGACAGTGGCCGAGATGTTGCTGATGCGGTACCGGTGGAAGTGGGAGGAGTCGATGCTTCGGGTGAGCGCCAGCACCTGGGTGAGCTCGTCGAGGGGCGCGTCGAAGGTGAGGGTCTGCGTGACGCGCAGAGTCCCGTCGGCAGCAACCACGCCCGCGACCTCGGCGGCCGCCTCACCGCCCTGCGCGAGGGCGGCTGAGGGCCACCACAGCATCGTCGCGACGGCGGCGATCAGCATCCAGCAACGCGCACGACGGCTCATCGCAGCCCTTCCTCTTCAGGTAGCAGCAACCTAGCGCACCCGCGACGTCAGTCCTCCGCGACGACCGTGGCCACCGCGATGGCCGCGACACCCTCGCCCCGGCCGGTGAGGCCGAGCCCGTCGGTGGTGGTGGCGCTGACGGTCACCGGGGCTCCGACGGCGGCGCTGAGCACGCGCTCCGCCTCCGCACGGCGCGGTGCGAGCTTGGGCCGGTTGCCGATCACCTGGACGGCCACGTTTCCGATGGCGTAGCCGGCCGCGCGGACGCGCCGGGCGGTCTCGGTGAGGAAGGCTACGCCGCTGGCGCCCGCCCACTCCGGCTCGGCGGTGCCGTAGTTGCTTCCGAGGTCGCCCATCCCGGCGGCGCTGAGCAGCGCGTCGCACGCCGCGTGGGCGGCGACGTCGCCGTCGGAGTGACCGGCCAGGCCGGAGGCTTCGTCGGGGAAGTGCACGCCGGCCACCCAGAGGGGCACCCCCGGCTCCAGCCGGTGCACGTCCGTGCCGATCCCCACTCGATTCATCGTTGCTGCCCCTTAGTGTGAGTGATCCCGAGCGGCCAGGATGGCTCGGGCCAGCACCAGGTCCACGGGTTCGGTGATCTTCAACGCGTCCCGGTGCCCGTCGACGAGCGTGACGCTGAGGCCGGCGTGTTCGCAGGCGGCGGCGTCGTCGGTGACCTCGAGCGCCTCGGCCAGCAGGAGGTCGTGGGCCCGCCGCAGCGCGCCGAACCGCGCCCCCTGGGGTGTCTGCACCGCTCGCAGCGGGGCCCGGTCCACCACCTGCGACGAGGCCCCGTCGATCCGGCGGATGGAGTCCACCACAGGCAGCACGGGGATGGCCACCTCCGCGCCGCCGGCCACGGCCGACGCCACGGCCCGCACGACGGTGGGCGGGATGAGGGCGCGGGCCGCGTCGTGGACGAGGACGACGGCCCGGTCCGGCGCGGTGATGGCGGCCAGCCCGATCCGTACGGAGTCCTGCCGGGTTGAGCCCCCCTCGACGCAGGTGGTGGGCACGGCGGCCCCGTCCAGCGCGGTACGGAAATCCCGCTCCAGGCCGTGGGGGACGGTGACGACGACCTGCTCGACTCCCCCTGCTGCCAGGGCGTCCACGGAACGGCGGACCAGGGTGACGCCCTCCAGCTCTACGAGGGCCTTCGGCTGGGCTGCGCCCAGCCGGGAACCAGAACCGGCCGCCACCACAACGGCGACGACCGGCGTATCAAGATGTGACACTTCTGGATTCAGGAGGCGAGGACCTCGTCGAGCATGACCTCGGCCCTGTCCTCGTTGACCTGCTCGGCGAGCGCGAGCTCGGCGATCAGGATGGAGCGGGCCTTCGCCAGCATCCGCTTCTCGCCGGCGGAGAGACCCTTGTCGCGGTCTCGACGCCACAGATCCCGGACAACCTCGGAGACCTTGATCACGTTGCCGGAGTGCAGCTTCTCCATGTTGGCCTTGAAGCGGCGGGACCAGTTGGACGGCTCCTCGGTGTGCTCGGCGCGAAGCACCGCGAACACCTTTTCCAAACCATCAGCGTCGACCACGTCCCGCACACCAACCAGATCCAGGTTGCACGCCGGCACGCTGATCACCAGGTCGTTTTGTCCGATGACGCGGAGGACCAAGTACAACTTGTCCTCGCCTTTGATGGTCTTGTTCTCGATGTCTTCAATGACAGCAGTCCCATGATTTGGGTAGACCACCGTTTCACCGATCGAAAAAGTCATTCAATGACCCCTTTCCCAGAACTCAATTCTAGCAGGGCCGCCGCCACCCACCCAGACGGCGATTCTTACCCCACCCCGGGGCCCCGCGCTGGATGCTTCGTGGTACACGCAGCCCGGATCCGGTTAGGATGTGCCTAGCCACGCCCCACAGCCGGAGGACACATGAGCAAGACCCTGCGCCGCACCGCGGCCCTCGTCGCCACCGTCGCGCTCGCCGTCTCGGTGAGCGGGTGCACGGCAGGCCAGTGGGAGTACGCCGCGCCGCCTGCGGCCGGCGTCCAGGTGGATGAGGGCGGGCTCAAGCTGCGCAACTTCATGGTGGTCACCGACGGCGACGGCACCGGAATGATTCTGGGCGGGATCGCCTCGCGCGACGAGGCGGCCAGCGTCGCGGGCCTCGGCTACGCCGCCGAGCTGGAGGACGGCTCGTTCGGTGAGCTCAACGCCGTGCCGTTCACCGCGGACATCCCCAAGGGCAAGACCATCATCCTCGACGGCGCGGACACCACGTTCAACACCTCCGAGCTGCTGGTGGGGCGCCTCGCGCGGGTCGCCGTGCAGTTCGACCGCGGGCAGAGCGTCACCCTGAGCGTTCCCGTCGTGTCCGCGGAGCACCCGGACTTCGTCGAGGCGTGGGAGCAGGCCGGCGCCTGAGGCGTCAGCCGTCGTACTTGTAGCCGAGGCCCCGCACCGTCACCAACCGCTCGGGGTTGGACGGATCGCGTTCGATCTTGGAGCGCAACCGTTTGATGTGCACGTCGAGGGTCTTGGTGTCGCCCACGTAGTCGCTGCCCCAGATGCGGTCGATCAGTTGGCCCCGGGTCATCACCCGGCCGGCGTTGCGCAGCAGGAGCTCGAGCAGCTCGAACTCGCGCAGCGCGAAGCGGACGTCCACGCCGTCGACGTTGACCTGGTGACGCTCCACATCGATCCGCACGCCGCTGACCTCCACAACCTCGGGGAGCAGCACCTGGTCCTGCCCTCTCCGCAGCACGGCCCGGATCCGGGCGACGAGCTCGCGGTGGCTGAACGGCTTGGTGACATAGTCATCGGCGCCGAGCTCGAGACCCACCACCTTGTCCACCTCCGAATCTCGGGCGGTCACCATGACGATCGCCACGTTGCCCCTCGCGCGCAGCTGGCGGCACACCTCCACGCCCGGGATGCCCGGCATCATCAGGTCCAGCAGCACCAGATCCGCGCCATTCCTGTCGTACTCCGCCAACCCTTCGGCGCCGTCGGCGGCGGTGACCACGTCGTAGCCCTCCTTGCGGAGCATGAAGCTGGTGGCGTCGCGGTAGGAATCCTCGTCCTCGATGATCAGGATGCGGGTCATCTAGGCCTCCTCGTCGGTGTCGTGGTCTGTGTCGGCGGGATCTGGCCCCAGGTAGGCGGGCAGCCGCAGCGTGAACGTGGAGCCCTGCCCGGGCCTGGACCACACCCTCACGGTGCCGCCGTGGGCGTTGGCGATGTGGCGCACGATGGACAGGCCGAGGCCCGTGCCGCCGCTCTGCCGCGACCGGCCGTAGTCAACCCGGTAGAAGCGCTCGAAGACGCGCTCCTGCTCCTCGGGCCTGATGCCGATGCCGTTGTCCGAGACCTTGATCTCCACGAACTGGTCCCCGTCTGCGGTGACGGGCAGGATGCTGAGCGTGACGCGGGCCTTCTCGTCGGAGTAGTTGATGGCGTTCTGCACGAGGTTGGTGACGGCATCGGCGAGCTGCCACCTGTCTCCCATCACCTTCGCGTGCGTGGTGCGGGCCAGGATGAGGGAGACGTCCCGCTGCGTGGCGCGCTCCTGCGAGCGGGCGATCGCCTCACCCACCACCTCGGCCACGTCCACCACCTCCCGGCTGAGCAGGGGGTCCGTGGATTGCAGCCTGGACAGGTCGATGATCTGATTGACCAGCTCCGCGAGCCGGGCCGTCTCCAGCTGCATCCGGTGCACGAACCGCTGGACCGCCTCGGGGTCGTCCTTGGCCGCCTCGACCGCCTCCGCCAGCACCGAGATGGCGCCGATGGGGGTCTTCAACTCGTGGGAGATGTTGGCGACGAAGTCCCGCCGCACCGCCTCCACCCGCTTCTGGGCTGACTCGTCCTCCGCGATGACGAGCACGTTCTCGTCCACCATGGGGGCGATCCGGGTGGCGAGCTCCAGCCTCTCGGAGCCGGGGTGGAGCTCCCGGACCACCGGCCCGCGGTAGGGCGCCTGGGACGAGCGCACCTCCCGGACGCGCTCGAGCAGTTCGGGGAAGCCGACCCTGCTGCCGCGGGCGAGGTTGAGCGCCACGCCGGGCTCGTTGACCATGAGGATCTCGTCGTGAGGGCCCACGAGGACGGCGCCGGAGGCGATGGTGTCCAGCACGTCGTGGAGTTCCCGTGACGCCTTGTCCGCCATGCGCTGGGCCTCCAGCTGGCGCCAACTCTGCTTGCCCTGGACGAGCAGGTAGGCGAACAGGACACCGAGCAGGGCTACCCCCGCCCCGATGAGTCCGGCGAGGGCTGGGTGCATGCCGCCATCATATGGCTCGACCGCCAGAGGACCGGTTCCGGAAGCCCTCACAGCAGCGACGACGGCGCCGAGTCTTCACCGTCCGTTCACCCGCGATTCACCCAGAGGAAATGCCCCGCTACCCGGGGTGCCTATCGTTCGGGATGGCCCTCCCCCGGCTAGACTGGCCGTTGGCTTTGACACACAAGGAGCACTGCACATGCGCACCAGCTACCACGAGGAGCTCGATTCGATCCTCGACAGCCTCGTCAATATGGCCGGACTCGTCGAGGTGGCGATCCGCGAAGGCTCCGAGTCGCTGCTGACGGCAGACCTGACCAAGGCCGAGTCCGTCATCAGCAACGACATCCAGCTGGACAAGATGCACGAGGAGATGGAGTACAAGTGCCTCTCCCTGCTGGCACTGCAGGCCCCCGTCGCCGGCGAGCTCCGCACCATCGTCTCGGCCATCCGCGTGGTGTTCGAGCTCGCCCGCATGGGCGACCTCGCCGCCCACGTGGCCAAGATCGCGCGCCTGCGCTACCCCGTCAGCGCCGTCCCGGAGCAGTTCGATGCGAGCTTCCGCGAGATGGCCGACATCGCCATCGAGATCGTCACCCTCGCCAGGCAGTCGCTGCAGGATCGCGACGCCAAGGGCGCCCACCGCCTGGTGGAGATCGACGAGCGGATGGACGTCCTGCGCCGCGAACAGTTCTCGATGATGCTGGCCGAAGGGACGGACATCTCCATCGAGGGCGCCGTCGACGTCGCGCTGCTGGGCCGCTACTACGAGCGCTTCGCTGACCACGCTGTCGCGGTGGGCCGGCGAGTGATCTACATCATCACCGGCGACGTGCCCGAGGGCGAGGACTGGCCCAACGCCTGACGGCGGCGGCCCCGCCTGTAGTGTTGCGCGCATGACCGCGAAGTTGATTTTGCTCCGCCACGGCGAGAGCGAGTGGAACGCCAAGAACCTGTTCACCGGCTGGGTGGACGTGGACATCAACGAGAAGGGCATCGGTGAGGCCAAGGCCGCCGCCGGACTGCTCCAGGCGGAGGACCTCCTCCCAGATATCCTGCACACCTCGCTGCTGCGCCGCGCCATCCACACCGCCTACCTGGCGCTGGACGGCTGCGACCGTCACTGGATCCCCGTCAAGCGCAGCTGGCGCCTCAACGAACGCCACTACGGGGCCCTGCAGGGCAAAAACAAGGCCCAGACGCTGGAGCAGTACGGCGAGGAGCAGTTCATGCTGTGGCGCCGCAGCTACGACACGCCGCCGCCGCTCATCGACGTCGACGACGAGTTCTCGCAGCACCACGACCCCCGCTACGCGGACATCCCCGAGGCGGACCGCCCGCGCACCGAGTGCCTCAAGGACGTCGTCGCGCGCATGCTGCCCTACTGGGAAGCGCACATCGTGCCGGACCTGGCCGAGGGCAAGACCGTGCTGGTGACGGCCCACGGCAACTCCCTGCGCGCGCTGGTCAAGCACCTGGACGGCATCTCGGACGAGGACATCGCCGGACTGAACATCCCCACCGGCATCCCGCTCTACTACGAGCTGGACGAGGACTACAAGCCGGTCACCCCGGGTGGTCGCTACCTGGACCCCGAGGCGGCCGCCGCCTCCATCGAGGCAGTGAAGAACCAAGGAAAGAAGTAGACCCGGCATCGCGCCTGGCGTAGGTGCAGGACTTGTGAGGCGATGACCGGGCGGCCCGTTGCGATTGGCCTTGGTGCCTCTCCCAAGTTCGGAGATGCCCGGGTGGCTTGAGGGCCGCCCGGGCATCTCTTCACAACTCCTGCACTGGTCCCAGCGTGGCGTGGCCGGGTCCGGGTGATGGCCGACGGGGCGGCCCTGGTGCGGCCCTGCTGAGGCGGGACGCCAGTCATGTGATCGTCGGGTTGGGCATCACTGCGCCGAGCCGCCCAGTCACCCAGCACCCTCATGCGCCTCCACAAGCCAGGTTGAGTAAGGGCGAGCCGCCAGACGAGCACTCCTGGAAACCATCCCTGATGGATCAGGCGCGGTGTGTGCCGGGGCCGCCGAACCGCTCCCTGAGGAGGGCCGCCCGCGAAGCGGCGTGGCCCGTCTCGAAGGGTCGTGACTATCACCTTCACGCGGATCTCATCGTCGTCCTAGAGTGGCCCCCATGAAGACAGCTGTGGTGACAGGGGCAAGTTCTGGGATCGGGGCAGCGACTGCGCGCCTCCTGGCGCGGGAGGGTTTCCGGGTGATCTGCGCCGCGCGTCGGGCAGACCGGATCGAGGCGCTGGCCACCGAGATCGGCGGGGTCGCCGTCGAGTGCGACATCACCAGTGACGACGACGTGGCCCGCCTCGCCGAGGCGGCGGGCGGAGCCCTCGATGTGCTGGTCAACAACGCCGGCGGCGCGCTCGGGCTGGAGCCAGTGAGCGACGCGGACCTGGACGCGTGGACGGCCATGCTGCAGACCAACCTGATCGGCACCACCCGCGTCACCAAGGCGCTGCTCCCCGCGCTGATCGCGGCCCAGGGTGTGATCGTGTTCGTGACCTCCACTGCCGCCGATTCCGGCTACGAGGGCGGCGCGGGCTACTGCGCAGCGAAGGCCGGGGAGCGCGCCGTCGTCGAATCCATGCGCCTTGAGCTCTTCGACGTCCCGGTCCGCATCACCGAGATCTGCCCCGGCATGGTGCGCACGGAGGGATTCTCCGTCACCCGCTTCGGGGGCGATGAGGACCGCGCCGCGGCCGTGTATCGGGGTGTCGCGGAGCCGCTCAGCGCCGAGGACGTGGCGGACGCGATCACCTGGATGGCCACCCGCCCGTCGCATGTGAACATCGACAGGCTGACCATCCGCCCGCGGGCGCAGGCCGCCCAGCACAAGGTGTACCGCGAAGGTCAGTGACTGCGGCGACGCATCCGATCGAGCCAGGACCGGTGGCTCTCATCACCGTGCTCATCCTCCGCTAGGACGCCTTCATCGGCTACCTCGACCTCCGGGCGCCTCGTGCGGCGCAGCCGCACCAAGGCGCTGAAGAACTGGGCGGAGCGCTCGGACTCGCTCGCCACCACCCGACCGTCGGCCGTGGCCCACTCGACCTCGTCAGCTGACCGCTCCCCCGTCCTGATGTCGATCAGGTCTCCGAGGTAGCGCAGGACGACGGCGATGGCTGCAGCCACGGGAACGGCCAGGAAGGCGCCGATGATGCCGAACCAGACGCTGCCGAGCACCACAGCGAGCAGCACGACCACGGGGTGAAGCTTCATCACCTTGGACTGCAACAGTGGCTGCAGGATGTTGCCCTCCAGCTGCTGCACTAGGAGGATCAGGCCCAACACCAGGGCGGCGGTGGTGAACCCGTTGGAGACGAGCGCCACCAGGACTGCGAAGGCGCCGGCGGTCACTGCTCCCACCATGGGGATGAAGCCCGCGATGAAGGTGATCACGGCCAGCGGGAACGCAAGGGGGACGCCGAGCAGTGCCAGGCCGAGCCCGATGAAAAGAGCGTCAACGAAGCTGACGATGGCCTGAGTGCGGATGTAACCGGAGACGGTGCCCCAGAGCCTGGTCAGGAGCTCGGTGGCATGGAATCCTGCTCGCCGACCCACCACCCTCCGGGTCCAGCCCAGGAAGCTCGCGCCGTCCTTGAGGAAGAAGAAGGTCAGCACCATCATCAGCAGGAGCGTGATGACGACGTTGCCGACGCTGCCGCCGATGCTGAGCGCCTGAGAGAAGATCTCACCGGCTCGGGACTGCAGGTAGTCCAGCCCCTGCGTGATCCAGGTGTCGAGCTGCTCGTCCCGCAGGTTGAGCGGCGGCCCCGCCGCCCACTCCTGAAGGCGCCGGACGCCCTGCACCGCCTGCGAGGACAACTCGGGCCACTGCTTGGCCACGCTCGGCGCGATGCTGGCGATCAGCCCGGCGATGATCCCCACGCCTCCGAGCAGCGAGATCGCCGCCCCGAGCGCATAGGGCACCCCGACGCGCTTGAGCGCCGCGGTGGCCGGCCACAGCACCGAGGTGAGCAGGAGCGCGAGCACCAGCGGGAGCACACCGTCCCAGAACTGGGCGAAGACCCAGCCGAACGCGGCGAGCGCGAGCGCGATGAGGAGGAACCGGCCCGCCCACAGGGCGAGCCAGCGTCCGCCCTGGCCGATCACGTCAGCGCGGTCCACGGGCTCCGCCGGATCAGGTGTGAGCAGCGCGTCACTCGGATGTCCAGGCCGCGGGTCCGGGACGGAATCGGCCGTCAGGTCCGGGT
Organism: Tessaracoccus luoxuelianae; assembly: GCF_055326245.1. Taxonomy (NCBI): domain Bacteria; kingdom Bacillati; phylum Actinomycetota; class Actinomycetes; order Propionibacteriales; family Propionibacteriaceae; genus Tessaracoccus; species Tessaracoccus luoxuelianae. Next base: position 75,825 of record NZ_JBUZNO010000006.1, on the reverse strand, counting down.
GCGGCGCGTCGTGTCCCTTCTGGTCCGCTGTGCTGTTCTGGGGCGCCGAGGCGCCACCTTCCCTCTGATCCTCGTGGTGGGTCACCCATCCTCCTTGCGTTCGCGGGCCGGTGTGACTGGCGCCGGTCTGCCGCTCAGCGTACCGGGCACGCCGGAGGTGGCGGATCAGGCGGCTTCGCGCAGGATCTGTGCCAGCTCGTCGCGGGTCAGGGTGATCGGATTGCCCTTCATGGAGCTGCCCTTCATGGCCGCCTCGACCACGGCGTCGTGATCCCCCTCGGCGAGGCCGAGCTCGGCCAGCCCAGGGAGGCGCAACTGGTCCTCCAAAGCGATGAGCCAGGCATCGAGCCGCTCGCCGACGAGGGCTGTGGGCGCTCCGTCGAACCGCTCACCGGTGATCGCTTCAGCCGCGACCGCGTACTTCGCCAACGCCGGGTTGTCCGGCTCGCGCTCCGCCATGGCGCGGATGTTGGTGCGGGTGGTGACCCGGAGGAGGGCCGCGCAGATGGCGCCGTGGGGCGCGCCGGTGGTGCCGCCCAGCGGACCGGCGAAGCCGTGGACGGCTCCCAGCTTCGCGTTGGCCAGCGAGAGGCCGCCCATGAGGGAGCAGAAGGCCATGTCGGTGCGCGCCTCCAGGTCCTCGCTCTCCGCGACGGCGCGGGCCAGGCCTCGCGCTGCGGCCCGCAGACCCGCGGTCGCGAGCGCGTCGACCATCGGGTTGGCGAACCGGGAGGTGAGCGGCTCCAGGCATTGGGTCAGGGCGTCCATGCCGGACTGCGCCGTCACCAGCGGGGGGCAGGTGAGCGTGAGCGCAGGGTCGACGATGGCCACCGTCGCCAGCATCGACGGTCCCCGCAACGACACCTTCACCCTGTGTTCGACGGAGGTGAGGACGGCGTTGGCCGTCACCTCGGAGCCGGTGCCGGACGTGGTGGGGAGCGCGATGAACGGCAGGGACTCGTGCGGGAGCGGGTGGCCGCCGCCGATCACCTCGGCGTGGTCCATCGGGTCGGTGTCGCCGGCCGCCAGGGCCGCGACGGCCTTCGCCAGATCCAGTACCGCTCCGCCGCCGATGCCGACGATGTGGTCCGCCTTGGCGGCACGTGCGGCGGCGACCGCGGCGCGGGCGTCGTCGAAGCTCGGCTCACCGGTGAGCGCGAAGGAGCCGACGTCAGAAATGTCGCGGAGGACCTCGGCGTGTCGGTGGGTGTTGCGGCCGGTGATGACGAAGGGTCGCTCGCCGAGCCGTCGGCTGTGCTGAGGGAGTTCAGCCGCCACCCCCGCCCCGAACCGGATCGACGTGGCGGTGGCGAAGGTGAACTCGGTCATGCCTCCAGCGTGCCAGACCGACGGCAGACGAAGGCCCCGTCGCCCGGAAGAACTCCAGGGCGACGGGGCCTTCGGTGTATGTCAGCCGGTGACGAAGAAGGCGTCTTCGATCGCGTCCGCGTAGGCCTGCTGGCCGAGGGCGGTCGGGTGAAGCGGCACTCCCTCGGTAGCAAAGATGAATTCGTTCGGAGCAGTACAGATCCCTGCGGGGACATCGACGTCGACGTAGACCGCGCCACTGGCCATTGCGACACCGCGGATCACCGCATTCAGCCCTGCCACGGCCAGGTCCGCTTCATGGAGGAGTCCCGGGTCGATCTCGGGCATACCCTCCAGCTCAAGAGCAGGGCAGTAGTACATGTCAGTTGCGACCTCCATAGGTTGGAAGACCTGCGGATATCCGGTCACGAAAATCGTGGCTTTCGGCGCCTGGGCCCTCAAAGCTCCAATGAGTGCGGAGAGGTTGCCAGCCACCCCTGGAAGAGCAGACCGAGCCACTTCGATGGCAGCCTCGCAATAGTCCGGAGCACCGGCGCAAGTCTGAGCGACGGAGATAAAGCCGACGTCGTTGCCGCCGACCGTCAAGGTGATCTGGTCAACCGACTCGGGCACCTTCGGGACCTGGTTCATGAGCACTTGCTCGGTCGTGGCCCCAGAGGAGGCGAGGAACGCCACCCTGTTCCACTGGCCGGCAAGCAGAACTGGGTAGGCCTCGGCTGTGCGACCGGACTTGGCCGCCCCGGGCAGGAGGGTCTCGTTACCGACTCCAGCGGCGTAGGAGTCACCGAGGGCCGCGTAGCTCCCCCGGTTGATCGTGGTCGGCCCTGCGGTGGCCGGGGTGATGGTGGTGGCTGCGAGGAGGAGCCCCGCTGCGAGGGCCAACCCCTTGGTGAGAAGTCGATGCTGCATGACTCGTGCCTTTCTAGCGACGATCCTGGCCACGGAACACTCCGACGGCTGAACTGTTGCCCGCACGTCGTCGTGCCGGCCGCCCTTGATCCCCCGCGACGCATCTCCGTGATGCGAACCTTACGCCTCAATGCGACGCCCCGTGACAGTGGGTGAGCACGAATCGCCGTCGGACTCGCACCCCACCGTCGACACGGTGCCCTGGCCACCGTCGAGGCGGCGTGTCGGGCACATGGGGGGCGCGCCAGGGGACAGCAACGGGCCCCGGAGTGCTGGCGCACCCGGGGCCCGTCGTCGTGTAGATGCGGTTGTCAGAGCTCGATGAGCGCCTGACCACCCTGGACCGCGTCGCCGGGAGCGACGAGGATGGCAGAGACAACGCCAGCCGCGGGGGCGGTGATCTCCGTCTCCATCTTCATGGCCTCGAGAAGCAGCAGGACCTGCCCGGCCTCGATCTCCTCGCCGACGGTGACCAGCACCCGCGCGACCGACCCCGCCAGGGGCGCCACGACGGCGTTGGAGCTGACGGCGGACACGGAGGCCTTCGTCGGAATGGGGTTGGCACCGGCGTTGACGCCGATGATGACCGGCCCCATCCCCTGGCGCTCCTCTTCCTCGACCTCGACATCGATCTCGTATTCCGTCTCGTTGACGGTGACCTTGAGTTTCATTGGTTCTCCTGTGGCTGTGTCAGCGGACGTGGGGGACGGACCGGTCGTGGACGCGGGCCCGGCTGGCCGCGGCCCACCTGGTCTGCGACCCGTAACGGATGGCGCGCACCTTGGCCTTGTGGCCGAAGTACGCGGCCACGGCGGCGCCGATGGCGATGATGTCCGCCTCGGGAATCTGGCGGCAGTCCTCGAGGGACTCCACCCGTGCCTCGAGGGCGGCAACCTTGTCCGTGAGGGCCGCGACAGCGTCGCGCAACTCCTGCAGTGTGGTGTCTTCCATCGCTATCCCCGATCAGGCCGGGCCGAGGCCGTGCTTCTTGGCGGGGCGCACTTCGCGCTTGCCGACGAGCAGCTCGAGCGCCATGGCGATCTCGCGTCGGGTGTCGGCGGGATCGATGATGTCGTCCACCAGGCCACGGCTCGCCGCCATGTAGGGGGTGGAGAACGTCTCGCGGTACTCCTCGACCAGTTCGGCGCGACGCGCCTCCTTGTCCTCGGCCGCGTCGATCTCGCGACGGAACACGACGTTGGCCGCGCCGGCAGCGCCCATCACGGCGATCTCCGCCGTCGGCCATGCGAACACCTTGTCCGCGCCGAGGTCCTTCGAACACATCGCCAGGTACGCGCCGCCGTAGGCCTTGCGCATCACGACGGTGATCTTCGGGACGGTGGCCGCGGAGTAGGCGTAGAGCATCTTCGCGCCGTGGCGGATGATGCCGTTGTGCTCCTGCGCCACGCCCGGCAGGAAGCCGGGGACGTCGACGAGGTTCACCACGGGGATGTTGAACGCGTTGCAGAAGCGGACGAACTTGCTGGCCTTGTCCGAGGAGTCGATGTCCAGCACGCCGGACATGACGCTCGGCTGGTTCGCGATGATGCCGATGGTGCGGCCCACGATCCGGCCGAAGCCCACCACGATGTTCTTCGCCCAGCCGGCCTGAACCTCGAGGAAGTCCGCGTGGTCCACGATCTCGGCGATGACCTCGCGCACGTCGTAGCCCTTGTTGGACTGCACGGGCAGGATGTTCCGGAGCTTCTCGTTGGGCTCCACCACGTCGTCGGGATCGACGATGGGGGCATCCTCGGTGTTGTTCTGCGGGAGGAAGCTCAGCAGCTTCTTGGCGATCAGGATGGCCTGCTCGTCGTCGTCGGCCACGAAGTGCACCACGCCGGAGCGTGCCATGTGCGCATCCGCGCCGCCGAGTTCGTCCTGCGACACGTCCTCACCGGTGACCTGCTTGATCACGCCGGGGCCCGTGATGAACATGTGGGCCTTGCGCGTCTGGATGATGAAGTCCGTCAACGCGGGCGAGTAGGCCGCGCCACCGGCGCACGGGCCGGCGATGATCGAAATCTGGGGCACCGCGCCTGAGAGCAGGACGTTGGCGTAGAACACCTTGCCGTAGCCGGAGAGCGAGTCGATGCCCTCCTGGACGCGGGCGCCGCCCGAGTCGTTGATGAAGATGAACGGCGTTCCGGTGGTCAGCGACGCCTTCAGGGTCTCAGTGACCTTGATGGAGTGCGCCTCGCCGGCGGAGCCGCCCATGACGGTGAAGTCCTGGCTGGCCAGGTGGACCGGGCGCCCCAGCACGTAGCCGGCGCCGGTGACCACTCCGTCGGCCGGCATGTCCGCCTTGTCCATCCCGAAGGTGGTGGTGCGGTTGCGGCGGAAGGCGCCGGTCTCCTGGAAGGAGCCGTCGTCGACGAGGGAGGCGATGCGCTCGCGCGCCGTCATCTTCCCCTTGTCGCGGTGCTTCTGCAGCTTGTCCTCGCCGCCACCGGCGTGGACGTGGGCGCGCTTCTCGGTGAGCTGATCGAGGCGCTCAGCCATGGTGTATTCCTTGGGCATCTGCTTGCTCCTCAGACTGGCTCGACGGCGACGTGGTGCTCGCGGCCGGCGAGCGTCACCTTGTACTTGATGGGACCGGTGATGCCCTGGTGGCTCGCAGCGGCTACCTTCTCGGTGTTGAGCTGCTCCGGCGTCTTCGCCACGCTCTTGGGGCCTTCAGCGCGGGTCTTGAAGAACGCCGGCGCAACGCCCGGGAACATGGCGTTGGTGAGCACGTCCTCCTCGGAGCCTTCGAAGCCCTCGAGCGCCTCGGCCTGCGTGTGGAGGCTGTCCCATTCGGGCTTGAGGTAATCAGCGGGTCGGCCGGTGATGATGTCCTTCTTGGTCTGCTTCTGGGCCAGCTCGATGACCTCGGGGTTGCGGTCGCCGAGGCACTCGCCGTAGTAGCCGAGCATGAGGTCCGCGAACTCGCCCGTCATCACCTTGTAGCGGCCCATGAGGACGTTGAACACAGCCTGGCTGCCCACGATCTGCGACGACGGGGTGACCAGCGGCGGGTGGCCGGCGTCTGCCTTGACCCTGGGGACCTCTTCCATGACCTCGCGGATGCGGTCTCCCGCGCCCTGGGCCCGCAGCTGGGACTCCATGTTGGAGAGCATGCCGCCGGGAATCTGGGACAGGAAGATGTCGGTGTCCACCAGGGTGGCGGACTCGAATTCCTTGTACTTGGGGCGCACGCCCGCGAAGTGGTCGCGGATCTTGAGGAGGCGCTCCATGTCCAGGTCCGTGGTGTATTCGGTGCCCTCGAGCATCGCTACGAGCGACTCGGTGGGGTTGTGGCCGGGGCCGAGCGACATCGACGAGATGGCCGCGTCCACGACGTCCGCGCCGGCCTCGATGGCCTTCATCAGCGACACGAGGGTGACGCCGGTGGTGGCGTGGCAGTGCACGTTGATCTGCACGTCGCCGTAGGTTTCCTTGATGCCGCGGATGATGTCGTAGGCGGGCTGCGGCTGCAGCAGGGCGGCCATGTCCTTCAGGGCGATGGACTCGGCGCCCATGTCCAGCAGCTGGCCGGCGAGCTTGATGTAGCCGTCGACGGTGTGCACCGGGGACATCGTGTAGCAGATGGTGCCCTGGGCGTGCTTGCCCACCTTCTTCACCGCAGCCATGGCGTGGGCCATGTTGCGGGGGTCGTTGAGGGCGTCGAAGACGCGGAAGACGTCCATGCCGTTCTCGGCGGACTTCTCCACGAACTTCTCCACCACCATGTCCTCGTAGTGGCGGTAACCGAGGAGGTTCTGGCCGCGCAGCAGCATCTGCAGGCGCGAGTTGGGCATCAACTCGCGGAAGGTGCGCAGACGCTTCCAGGGGTCCTCGTTCAGGAATCGGATGCACGCGTCGAACGTCGCGCCACCCCAGCATTCGACTGACCAGTAACCAGCCTGGTCGATGTCCTCGCAGGCGCCGACCATGTCCTCCATGGCCATGCGGGTCGCCATCAAACTCTGATGCGCGTCTCGGAGTACAAGCTCCGTCACGCCGATCTTTCGGGCTGTCATGGGGTAATACAACCATGCTCCCCGGCCCCCAGGAACGGCACCCCCGAGATAATCGGTCCGACCAACCCCCTGTAAGCTTGAGGACTATTCCTGTGCGCCCGTCGCACCTAGTCGAGCGGGCACTGGGGCGGTCTACGGCAGGACCACCAGCACGTGTCCACCGGCCGTTGTGAGACCGCCTCGAAGGACTCTCCCACCGCCTCCGCTTGCTCGCGCATGGCACAGCACGAGACGGGGCCGCCCGAAGGCGACCCCGTCCCGCTAGTGGTAATGCCAGGCCGGGCGTCATGACGCCCTGCCCTGAAGTTGAACCTATCGGCGAAGCTGGTCGTTCTCGATCAAGCCGCCGGGGCCTTCATTGGCCTTACCGATGGTCTCTTGATGCTGATATGCGCAGCCCATACTTTGCCTCCCGAAATGTAGCTAACAGGACATGGACCACGGTACCCCTCCCCTCCAAGCAAGGGAAGGGTTCCAGCATCATCGGGGTGGCCGGCCGAGTCCCGGGGCACCGTTCGAGCACGCCCCAGACCCGGCGCTGCCAACCTCAGATGGCGCGCAGCTGGAACGCACTCCACGTGGCGCATACCGCGTTCACGTGGTCGTCGACGAATGCGACGTGAGCCGGCGCCGCGAGGTAGTTGCGCCAGGCCTGCTCATCGGCGAACTCGGCGACGATTCCGACCTCCGCGTTACCGGGGTTGAGCCCCAGGTCCGAGCCTGAGCGGAAGGACTCGACGCCCTCGATCTTGGCGGGCAACTCGGCCATTGCGGCGATGAGGGCGCTGCGCTGCTCAGGCGTGGCGTCGGGGGTGAACGTCATGCTCCAGACGTGGGTGATCATGGTGTGCTCCTTGTGTCGGTGGTGGTCGCCGCAACGTGCAGCGGGTGGTTCGATGGGTGCTCAGGTCTTGCTGGGGTGCTCAGGTCAGGTTCTCCGCGGCGAGCCAATCGGCCGCGATCTCCGCGGGCGCGAGCTCCTCGTCGACGCTGCGTAGGTTGAGGCCGACTAGATCCTCCGCAGACATCGCCGCACTGATCGCGTTGATGATGCCGGCCGCTTCGTCGTCGATGTCATCGCTGGCCATCGGAACCACGTGGGAGGCGAGGAAGAGCCCCTCCGTGTCCTCCAAGCTGACCAGGTCGTTCTTCTGCATGGAGGGGTCAGCGGTGTAGATGATCGCGAGTTGGATGTCTCCATCCTGCAGCGCCTTCACCGTCAGGGGGCCGCCGCCGTCCTCGATGGGCGTGAAGGCCACATCGACGCCGTAGGTCGCCCTCAGGCCGCTGGGGCCGTTCGGACGGTTCTCCCCCTCGGAGTTCCCGCCCAACGTCAGCGGCTCGCTCACCTTCGCGAGGTCCGCGATGGTCTCCAGGCCCCACTGCTCGGCGAATGCCCGGGTGACGGTGTACGAGTCCTGGTCCGTGGCCGGGGACTGGTCCAACGCCCTCAGGCCCTCGGGTGTGGCCTCCTGCAGGGCGGCGTAGACCTCATCCGCCAACCGGGCCTGGGTGTCCGGCTCCCAGTACTGCAGCAGCGGCCCCGTGTACTCGGGGAACAGGTCGATGGCCCCGGACTCGATCTCCGGGACATACACCTCACGCTGGCCGATGCGGAACTCGCGGACGACCTCATGCCCGGCCGCTTCAAGCGCCTGGGCATAGATCTCGGCGACGATCTCGTTCGAGTAGTAATCCTGCGAGCCGATGACGATGGCCTCGGTCTCCCCGTTCGCGAGAGGCTCAGAGCCTCCGCAGGCGGTCAGGCCTGCGGCCGCTGCAAGGCCGACGGAGACGGCAGTGAGAGTACGGAGCAAGGGCATGGGTTTCCTTCGGTCAGGCGCCGGGGGCCGGCGTCTCGGTGAGCGTGACCGGCCTGGTCACGCTTGTGGCGAGGAGCCCGCCGATCGGGGAACACACCCAAGTCTATATATCGAATCGAGGTAACACGAATCGAGGTGTAGGGTGTGCTCGTGATCGAGTTGATGGTGCTGGGCTTCCTGGCAGAGGGACCGCTGCACGGCTACGAGCTGCGGCGTCGGATGGAGCGGCTGCACGGCTACGCACGCGCCATCAGCGATGGCACGCTCTATCCCGCGCTCAAGCGCCTGGAGGCGGCCGGCTTCGTGCGGCGGGACGATCCCTCCCCCGGTCGTGGGGCCGTGCAGCGGCAGACGTTGCGCCTGACCGGCGCCGGCTTGGAGGAGCTTCGGGCACGGCTGCGCGACGCCCGGGGCCACGACATCACCGACGGCGACCGGTTCTTCGTCGTCCTCGCCTTCCTGTCCAACGTCCCCGCACTGGCCGACCAGCACGGCGTGCTGCGTCGTCGGCTTGAGTTCCTGGAGGAGCCCGGGGTCGGCTTCTTCTACGACGGGGACCGCGCCCTCGGCTCCGAGGAGATCGGCGACCCCTACCGTCGCGGCATCATGCTGACCGCCCGCGCGACCAGCCGCGCGGAGCGCGCATGGCTCCGCGAGACCTTGGAAGCCGCCCGATGACACCCCCCACGATGCGCGCCATGGTGCTTGAACGCCCCGGCCCTGTCTCGAACCTCCGACTTCGGGAGCTCCCCGTCCCGGAGCCCCGTCCAGGCTGGGTTCGCATCCGCGTCCACGCGTTCGGGCTGAACCGCTCAGAGCTGCACACCCGTCTGGGGCTCGCCGAGGGCGTCACCTTCCCACGGGTCCTCGGCATCGAAGCCACCGGGGTGGTCGACTTCGCGCCCGGGGGCGAGTTCGAGCCGGGACAGCAGGTCGTGACCATGATGGGCGGCATGGGGCGCGTCTTCGACGGCGGCTACGCCGAGTACACCTGTGTGCCCGCCGGCCAGGTGATCGCGTTTCGTTCGGACCTGGGCTGGGCCACCCTCGCCGCCCTGCCCGAGATGCTCCAGACCGCGTACGGGTCCCTCACTGTGGGCCTGGATCTGCAGCCGGGCCAATCACTCCTCATCCGGGGCGGGTCCTCATCGGTGGGGATGGCGGCCGCAGTCCTCGCCAAGCGACGAGGCGCGCTGGTGTTCGCCACCACCCGCGACCCGGCGAAGGCAGAGTCGCTTCGTGCCGTGGGAGTCGACCACGTGATCGTGGACGACGGCGAGGTCGCCGCGCAGGTGCACCGCATCCTGCCCGACGGGGTCGACGCGGCGCTGGAACTCGTGGGCACGCCCACGCTCCCGGACACCCTGCGCTCCACCCGGGTACATGGCGTCGTCTGCTTCACCGGCATGCTGTCGAACCAGTGGACCGTGCGCGACTTCTACCCCATCGACTACCTGCCCCGGGGGGTCCGGCTGACCGCGTACTCGGGGGAGGCCGACGACCTGCCCACGGAGGTTCTCCAGGGCTTCATCGACGATGTCGTCGCCGGCCGAGCCCTGGTCCCCCTCGACCGCGTCTTCACCCTCGACCAGATCCATCAGGCGCACACCGTGATGGAACAGGGAACCGCACGGGGCAAGCTCGTCGTCACGCTCTGAATGACCCGATGTCTGACCGCCGTCGGGTCAGCGCTGGGAGATGTCCTCCACCACGTCACCGGTGGTGCGGGCGTCCAGATCCCGGGCCACGTCGGCCTGCGCGATGACGCCGACGAGCCTCCCCCCGTCGAGCACGGGGACTCGACGCACCTGCCGCTCGCCCATGATGCGGGCGACCTTCTCGGCATCGTCGTCGACGTCCACAGTCACGACGGCGCCCGTCGCGACCTCCGCCACGGTCGCGCTGGACGGGTCCAGGCCCTCGGCGATGCCTCGGACCACGATGTCGCGGTCGGTGACCACACCCAGTAGGTGGTCGCCGTCGAGGATGGGGAGCGAGCCCACGTTGAGGTCCCGGAGCTGTTGCGCGGCCTCGGTGAGTGTCGCGGTGGGCGGCAGCGTCTCCGCTGGCGTGGTCATGATGTCTCGTGCTGTCTTCATCGTTCCTCCTACGGTGAGTGGCAGCCCTGACGGGCTGCCCACCTCCCTCGTACCCAGTGGGTGGAGATCCAAACGTCGGCGACGGCTGAGCGGGAGCGAGTCAACGCCAAGCGGCAGATCTGGTGGCGTAGTCGCCACCAAAAGCGCCTCCCAAGGATGGGCCGCGGCTAGCGCCGAACCCTCGAACGCTGAGCGGTGGATCTGGTGGCGTAGTCGCGACCAGAAGTGCCGGTCAAGGATGGGCCGAGGCTGGAGGCCGAACCCGCGAACGGTGAGCGGCAGATCTGGTGGCGTCGTCGCGGCGCTCGACGCAGTGCGCCAGGTGTTGTCCGTTCGCCTCACGGTGTTGTCCGCACTCCCCCATCACGAGGACAGCACGCGCTGGCGCGTGCAGGCTCGGACCGTGCATCGGCGAAAGAGCTTGACCCCAGCCCTCCTCACCCTGGCCAACTCCCAGGAGGGCGTCCTCACCACGCGCCAACTCATTGACGGTGGGCTCACCCGCGCGGTCATCGGCCGGATGGCCCGGTCTTGGGTCAACCCAGCGGACGGTCTGCACTGCATCAAGGAACCCACGTGGCAGGCCGTCGCCTGGGCAGGGCTGCTGCGCGGCGGTGAGTCGGCCATCCTCGGAGAGGACGCCGCGGCGCATCTTCACGATGCCGTCCGCGACGCGCCGTCGCGGATCGCGGTCTGGGCCGAGGCCAGACGCGACGGCTTCACCGTCGGGCAGTGGACCGTGGTGTACCGACGGGGGACGAGGAAGGGGATGGGCAGCCCCCCACGGACGTCTGTGGAGACGAGTCTCGTCGATCTGGCCCGGGTCAGTTCTGAGGACGCGACTGTCGCGGCGGTGGCCCGTGCCCTCGCGCAGGGCCGGACGCTGCCAGCCAGGATCCTCACCGCGCTCGCCGCACGGCAACGGACCAGGCACTCGGCCGTCCTCAAGGAACTCTGCAGCCATGCCGGCCAAGGCATCGAGAGCGCCCTCGAATGGCGCTTCCAGACCCAGGTGCTGCTCCCACACGGGCTGCCGATGCCCGAGAAGCAGGTACCCACCGTCGTCGGCCGCGGGGACGCGTTGTACCGAGACGCGCTGCTCGCCGTCGAGCTCGACGGCATGCGGGATCACACCGAATGGTCCAAGGACATGGCCCGCGACAACGAACGCCTCGTCGCGGAGGACACCGCCACCCTGCGCTACGGGTGGCAGGCGGTGACGCTCGAAGCGTGCGCCGTCGCGGCTCAACTGGCCGATGCGCTGAGCGCGCGGGGCTGGGAAGGGGAGCGGCTCGACTGCCCACGCTGCCCTCCCGCCAAGGATGCGGATCTGGTCGCGTAGTCGCCACCACAAGTGCCGGCTAAGGATCGGCCCGCGGTCGACCGGGGGGCCCGGAAATGCTGAGCGGCGGATCTGGTCGCGTAGTCGCCACCAGATCCGCCGCCCAAGAGATTGGCTGATCAGCTGCTGAGCATGACCTGTCCGCCGGTGACCGGGATGGCCTGGCCGGTCTCGTACGCCTGCTCGACGATGTAGTACACCGCCCGCATGACATCCGCGCCGGTGGTGCCGCGACGCATCGGGACCTTCGCCTCGTAGAACTCGCGCACCTCCGCGACCGTGGTGGCGCCGGGGACCTTGCCGGAGCGCAGGTACTGCGCGAACAGCCCGCGGTCGGGGTCGGACCACAGGGGGCCGTCGTAGAAGTTGCCCGGGCAGATGGCGTTGACCTTCACGCCGTGCTCGACGAGCTCCAGCGCGAAGCTCTGCACCAGGCCGATTCCGCCGAACTTCGAGCCGGCGTAGGCGCCGTTCTTGTTCGAGCCCACCAGGCCGGACTTCGAGTTGATCTGGACGATGTCGGTCATCCAGCCGGGCGCCGCCTTGTGCTGGGCGGCCAGCAGGCGGCCCAGGTGCTTGGTGACGAGGAAGAACGCCGTGTAGTTGATGTCCGTGGTCAGCGCGAACGCGGACAGGTCCTGCTCCAGCACTCCCCCGGCGCGGACGATGCCCGCGTTGGAGATCACCAGGTCGAGCCCGCCCGTGGTGGCAGCAATCTGCTCCGCCATCGCCGCGACCGAGGCCTCGTCCGCCACGTTGACGGTGATCGCCGCGGAACGGTCGCCCAGCTCGGCGGCCAGGGCCGCCGCGCCGTCGCCGTTGAGGTCGGCGATGTAGACGAACGCGCCGGAGTCGACGAGCCCGCGCACGATCTCCGCGCCGAAGCCCTGCGCGCCGCCTGTGACCACGGCCACCTTCCCCGAGACGACGGCGGACCGCGAGGCCGCGCTGCGCGCCTCCGCCGAGCGTGCGCCGGGCAGCGGGGTGAGATCGCCGAGGGTCCGCGCCGAGAAGGCGTGGCGCTCCCCCGCCACCTCGACGACGACGTCGCCGGGGAGGGGTATGTCGGCGTCGGCGAGGGCCTGGGGCAGGTCTGCGATCGAGGAGACCTTCATAGGCTTCGAGGCCGACTGCGTCGGCACCTCAGCCAGCGACGTCACGAGGACCGGGATGCCGTGCCTCGCCAGGTAGGCGCCCCGGACCACCGGGGCGATGTCGACGATGCTCATGAAAGAGCCCTCCTCAGTTGACTGACACTTTCCTCGACGGTGGTCTCACCGGCCACGAGGGCCCGGCCGAGCGCGCCGTAGCGCGCCACCCGGTCCGTCAACCGCAGGACCGCCAGCGGCGAATCCGGCGAGAACAGGCCCAGCGACGCCGACTCGTTGGCGAGCTGCTCGTGCGCGACCATCGCCCAGGTGGCGTCGTTGAGATGCGCCAGCTCGGGGCGCTGCAGCTCGGGGCAGTTGAAGACCTGTCGGGGCGTGTTGATGTCCACCCCGGAGACCTCCAGCATCCCATGCTCGGCGGCCAGCTCGGCCACGCGGGCCATCTGCTCGGCAGTGTTGCGCGGCGGCATGTAGGTGATGGCCGGCATGCCCATGCGTTCCAGCTCGACGAACAGCTCCTCCAGGAAGTCGTCCTCGAACTTCTCCGCCTTCTTGTCCCCCGTCGGCGACGCGGTGACGTCGCCCAGGTAGGCGTAGCACGGGATGGCGCCCACGGACTTGGCGAAGGCGATCACATCCGCCATGCTCGGGCACTCGCCGCCGTCCTCGAGACGCTCCGGGATCACGTAGATCTGGTCCAGGAACTCGGCCTTCATCACGCCCAGCAGGTCGAAGACCAGGTGCGGGTTGTCCGGATCCGCCAGCTGGTCCGCGACCTTGCCGGAGAGCGACAGGCCCATCTCGGCCAGGCCGTCGACCAGGGACTGCCCCGGCCCGAAGCGCTCGATGAGCTTCGAGGCCATGGCCGCCAGGAGGTGACGCTCGGTCACCGTCCCGCCGCGCAGGAACTGCGACCGCTCGACGATGTCCTCCTCCAGGTCGATCAGCGGCGCGCCGAGGCGGCCGAGGATCTCGTTGGCCCGCTCTACCATCGCGGCGGTGCGCTTGAGCCGCGCGTCGCGGATGGGCACCAGGTACTCGGCCACCTTGTCGCGCGACGAGGCGGGAATGCCCTGCACCGTCATGTAGGCGATGCCCGCGGTGTCCGGGTTGTTCAGCTTGCGGGTGTGCATCGGCGCGTTGCCCGAGGCCACCTCGTCGGCGGTGTGCACGTAGACGCGGCACTCGAAGCCGGTCACCGCGCCCATGCCGAGCAACGAGGCCGCCTCCGCCATCTCCGCGGCGGCCGCCCCGGAGTCGTGGTCCACCGAACCCACCACCATCAGACCGGCCTCACGTGCCCGCAGCGCGGCCATCGCCGGCGTGTACGGGCTGAAGCTGTAGATGGTGTGGACGTGGTTGTTGGACTCGGTGACGAGCTCCGGGAACTCCGGGCCGTCCTGCAGGTACTCCCGCAGGGCGGCCAGGCGCTCGGCCGGCATGGCCGTCGGATCGTTGATCACGTCGCGTGACATGTCTCAGAGCCCCAGCCGGGAGCGACGCGCCAGCTCGGCGTTGGTCTGGTTGGTGGTGGGCACGTGACCCTTGAGCGGGAGGATCCGCTCGTGGATGGCGTCGATCAGCCAGTCGGGCTGGGGGAAGAACTCCTTCTCCAGCTCGGCTGCCGGGGTGATCGCGTTGCGCGAGCCCACCACGGTGACGGGGGCGTCGAGGTGGTCGAACGCCAGCGTCTGGATGGACGAGGCCACGTTGTGCAGGAAGGACCCGCGGTCCACCGCGTCCGAGGTGAGCACGAGGCGTCCGGTCTTCTTCACGGACTCGACGATCGGGTCCAGGTTGAGCGGCGCGACGAAGCGGAGATCGATCACCTCGGTGGAGATGCCGTACTTCTCCTGAAGCAGGTCGGCGGCCTCCATCACGCGGTACAGCGTCGGGCCGATCACCGCGATGGTCAGGTCGGTGCCCTCGCGGCGCACCACCGGCTCGCCCTCGGGGACCTCGTAGTAGCCCTCCGGCACGCCGTCGGCCGCGAACTGCTCGGCCACGTCGTAGAGCAGCTGGGACTCGAAGAACATCACCGGATCCGTGCCGCGCAGCGCCAGGTTCATCATGCCCTTGGCGTCGTACGGGGTGGAGGGGTAGTAGACCTTGAGCCCGGGCATGTGGGCCACGAGCGCGGACCAGTCCTGGGAGTGCTGGGCGCCGTACTTGGAGCCCACGGACACGCGCATGACCAGGGGCATCGTGAGGAGGCCGGCGGACATGGACTGCCACTTGGCGGCCTGGTTGAAGATCTCGTCGCCCGCGCGGCCCAGGAAGTCGCAGTACATCAGTTCGACGATGGCGCGGCCACCCGAAAGGGCGTAGCCGACGCCGGCGCCGATGATGGCGGCCTCCGAGATGGGCGAGTTGAACAGGCGGTGGTACGGCAGCATCTCGGTGAGCCCGCGGTAGACGGCGAACGCGCCGCCCCAGTCACGGTTCTCCTCGCCCCAGCCGGCCATCGTCGGGTCGGTG
Source organism: Tessaracoccus luoxuelianae (assembly GCF_055326245.1). Lineage (NCBI taxonomy): Bacteria > Bacillati > Actinomycetota > Actinomycetes > Propionibacteriales > Propionibacteriaceae > Tessaracoccus > Tessaracoccus luoxuelianae. The sequence continues at coordinate 60,714 of NZ_JBUZNO010000006.1, read as the reverse complement.
GCGAAGCGGTGCGCCACGGCCTCGAACAGAGCGTCGCGGTAGGAGTAGGCCTTGGCCTTGGAGACGGGCTTGCCGTTCTCGTCGGTGGCCTTGCGCACCTTGTTCTTCAGCGACTTGACGCGGGCGTTCTCCTCCAGCGGCTCGAGCAGCTCGGGCTTGCCCTCGGCCATGGCCTCCACGTTGCCGTTGGAGAACATGACGGTCTCGATGAAGTCCATGCCGACGCGGGGGCTGGACTCCTCGTCCTTCGTCGCGATGGCGATGATCTTGGTGAGGCGCTCGTCGAACTTCGCCTGGATGTCGTCGACCTCGGTCTGGCTGAGCACCTTGTTCTCGACGAGGTAGGCCGCGTAGTTCTTGAGGCCGTCGTGGGTCTCCCACAGCTCCACCTCCTCGCGGGTGCGGTAGCTGGAGGCGTCCGACGGCGAGTGGCCGGAGAAGCGGTAGGTGATGGTGTCGGTGAGGACCGGGCCCTTGCCGGACTCGAGGATCTGGCGCTTCCGGGCGACGGCGTCGGCCACGGCGAGCGGGTTCAGTCCGTCGACGCGCTCCGAGTGCATCGCCTCGGGGTTCACGCCTGCACCGACGCGGGCCAGGATGTCGTAGCCCATGGTCTCGCCGGAGGTCTGGCCGCCCATGCCGTAGAAGTTGTTGAAGAAGTTGAACCAGATCGGCGGGTTGCCGTCGACGCCGTGCTTCCACAGGGTGCGGTACTGGTCCATGGCGGCCATCATCATGGCCTCCCACACCGGGCCGCAGCCCATCGACGCGTCGCCGATGTTGGCGATCACGATGCCGGGCTGGCGATTGATCCGCTTGAACAGCGCCGAGCCGGTGGCGATGTCGGCCGAGCCGCCGACGATGGCGTTGTTGGGCATGGAACCGAAGGGCGCGAAGAAGGCGTGCATGGAGCCGCCGAGGCCGCGGTTGAACCCGGCCTTGCGGGCGAAGGTCTCCGCCACGGTGCCGTAGAGGATGAAGTTCTCGGCCAGGTCCAGCAGGCCGTCGTGGCCCACCTTCTCCGCGAAGCCGAGGGTCTCGCCGTCGAGGAAGGTCTTCATGATGTTCTCGAGCTCGGCCGGGTCGAGCTTGCGGGCCGCGGAGTAGCACTTGGCGAGGATCTCGCCGTGGCTGCGGTGCGAGCCGAAGAGGAAGTCGGTGGGGTCAAGCTGCGAGGCCTGGCCGACGACGGCAGACTCCTGCCCGATGGAGAGGTGCGCCGGGCCGCGGTGGTTGTACTCCACCCCGTTCCAGGCGCCGGTGGTCTTGATCGAGTTCAGCATGGTCTCGAACTGACGCACGGCGATCATGTCGTGGAGGATGTCCACCAGACCGTCCTTGCCGTGGGTCTCGAGCTCAGCGGCGAAGTTGGGCTTGTACTGGTTGACGGGGATGTCGGGCGTGGTGATGAACGACGCCGAGCGGACGTTGCTCGGATCGACGACGAGGGTGCGTGGCATGTGTGACTGCTCCTAGCTTTCTGGTGGTCGCTCAGGCCTTGGCAGCCCAAGCCGCCTCTCGGATGAGTTCGCTGACGGTGGGGTGGGGGAAGACGACCTGGCGCAGGTCGGTGATGTTGAGTTCGGTCTCGAGCACCACGGAGGCGCCCCAGATCATCTCGGAGGCGTAGCTGCCCACGACGTGGACGCCGAGCACCTGCAGGGTGTCGCCGTCGTAGACCAGCTTGGCGGCGCCGGGGGCCTTGACGCCGTTCTCGGCGACGAAGCGGCCCGACATGGCGCCTGGGACGGTGACGGTCTGCACGTTGCCGCCCTGGGCCTTGGCCTGGGCCTCGGTGAGCCCGATGCCCGCCGCCTCCGGGATGGAGTAGACGGCCCACGGGATGGTGGACCAGCGCATGACCTCGCCCTTGCGGTGGGCCTCGGGGTCGAGGATGTTCGCCGCGGCGATCTCGCCCATGCGGTAGGCCGCGTGGGCCAGGAGGGAGCGTCCGGTGACGTCGCCGATGGCCCAGACGTTCGGGAGGTTGGTGCGCATGCGGTCGTCCACCACCACGCCCTTGCCGGAGACCTCCAGGCCGGAGTTCTCCGCGCCCCAGCCCTGCACGGCGGGGCGGCGGCCCACGGCCATGAGCACGACGTCGGCCTCCACGGCCTCGTCGGCGCCGTCGGCGGTGGTGTAGCGGACGGTCCCGCCGTCGAGGGCGGTGACCTTGCAGGACAGCTTGAAGTTCACGTTGCTGAGCGCCTTGCGGAGCATGGGCGCGAGCTCGGCGTCCATGAACGGCACGATCTCGGGCAGCATCTCCACGACGGTGACCTCAGAGCCGAGCGTGGCGAACAGGCTGGCGAACTCCAGCCCGATCACCCCGCCGCCGATCACGGCCAGGCGCGACGGGATGGACTCGACGGCCAGCATGCCGGTGGAGTCCACCACGTGCGGGTTGTCCTTGGCGCCCGGGATGGGGGGCATCACGGGGACTGAGCCGGTGGCGAGGATGACGTGGTCGGCGGTATGGGTGGTGCCGTCGACGGTGACCTTGCCGGGTCCCTCGAACGTGCCGTAGCCCTTGACGACGGTGACGCCGGCCTTCTTCTCCGCGAAGCCCACACCCTTGACCAGGGTGGTGACCGTCTGGGCCTTCCACTTCTGGAGCTCGGTCCAGTCCACCGTGATGTCGGAGGTGTGGATGCCGAGGTTGGTGCCGTGCTTGGCGTGCTCGTAGGTCTTGGCCGCGTTGAGCAGGGCCTTGGTGGGGATGCAGCCCACGTTGAGGCAGGTCCCGCCGAGGGCCTCGGCCTCAATGAGGAGGACCTTCTTCCCGGCGTGGCCGAGGCGCTCGGCGCTGATGTAGCCCCCGGGGCCTCCGCCCAGGACGATGACGTCGTAGTCACTCATGGATGTGTCAGTTCCTCTCAGCCGAGCACGGTGATGTCGATGGCCTCGATGAACGTCACGAGGTCCTGCAGGAAGCGGGCGGCATCCGCGCCGTCGATGGCGCGGTGGTCCGCGGTGAGCGACAGGCCGATGCGCTGCTCCGCGCCGACGGAGCCGTCGGCGTTGACCGTGACCCGCGGGAAGATCGCGTCCACGCCGAGGATGGCGGTCTGCGGCACGTTGAGCAGCGGGGTGAACGACTCGATGCCGAAGCCGCCCAGGTTGGTCACCGTGAAGGTGGCGCCGGAGAGCAGGTCGGGGTTGATCGTCCCGCCGATGGCCTCGTTGGCGAGCTGCTTGCTCACTGTGGAGAACTCGCGCAGGCTCATCAGCGACGCGTTGCGCACCGTCGGCACCAGGAGGCCGCGGGGGGTGTCGCAGGCGAAGCCCATGTGGACCCGCTCGAAGGTGGTGAGCACGCCGTCGGCCAGGTGGGCGTTGTGGGAGGGGTTCTTCGCGGCGGCGCGGACGGCCGCGTAGCCGACGAGGTCGCCGATGGTGACGCCGTTCATGCCCAGCGACGGGTCCGAGTTCTTCAGCTTCTTGCGCAGGTCCATCAGGCCCTGGGCGTTCGCGGTGGTGGTGTAGGTGAGCTGCGCGGAGGTGGCCAGCGAGTTCATCATCCGGTCCGAGATGACCTTGCGCACACCCTTGACCTTCGTGGCCTCCGACGGGCCGGGGAAGTCGGCGTCGACGGCGCTCGCCGGGCGGGGCGCCGCGGGGGCTGCGGCGACGGCCGGCTCGGCCGGGGCGGCGAGATCAGCGGTGGTGACGCGGCCGCCGAGGCCGGTACCTTCGGCGCCAGCGGCGTGGGCCCCTGCGCGGGCGGCGCCCGTGGTGGCCGAGGTGAGGGCCTCCTTGACGTCACGCACGATGACTCGTCCGCCGGGGCCGGAACCCTCGGCGACGGCGCCGAGGTCCAGCGAGTTGGCGGCGGCGAGGTTGCGGGCGCGTGGGCTGGAGGCGCCGGTGGCGGCGGCTCGCTCGACCGGGATTTCGGCCTCTGGCTCCGGGGCAGCGACGGGGGCGGCGGACTCTGCGGCGGGTGCTGCCTCGGCCTCACCGTCGCCCTTCCAGCCGGCCGCGTCGAGCGCGGGCTTGGGGTCCTCGCCGGCGGCGCCCACCACCAGGAGGGGATCCTTGACCGGGACGTCGTCGCCCTCGGCCCAGAGCAGGGCCAGCACGGTGCCGGCGGCGGAGGAGGGGACCTCCATGGAGGCCTTGTCTGTCTCGACCTCGCAGACGATGGCGTTCTCGGCGATCTCGTCGCCCACCTTCACCTGCCACGACACGATCAGGCACGACTCGACACTGTTGCCGAGCTGCGGCATGACTACGACGGTTGCCATGGTGTTGTCCTTCTTCTTCGTTGATTGACTAGACGACGCGTACTTGGGTGTGTTCCCGGAGGGCCTCGACGGCGCCCGCGGGGAGCCCGTCGTCGGTGATGACCCCGGTGATGCCCGCCAGGGGCAGGAAGGTGACGAAGCCAGCCTGGCCGAACTTCGACGAATCGGCCAGCAGCCAGGTCTCCTCGGCGCGCTCGCGCATGAGTGAGGCCACCTGCCCGCCCTCGACGAACCGCGTGGTGAGGCCCCGCTCGGGAGAGAACCCGTCCGTGCCGACGAAGGCCAGGCGGGTGTTGAAGTCCGCGATGGCGCGCTCGGCGAGGGGGCCGACGAACGACTCAGACTCGGCGCGGAACACGCCACCGGTGAGGATGACGCCGAGAGCGGGGTTGATCCGGGCCGTGGAGAAGGCCAGCGCCGAGTTGGTGACGATCTGGACGCCGCGACGCCCGGTGAGGTTGCGCACCAGCATGGCGGTCGTGGTACCGGCCTCGATCATGATGGTGTCGTCGTCGAGAACCATCGCGGCGGCCGCGGCGGCGATGCGCTGCTTGGCCTCCACGTTGAGCTTCTCGCGCTGCAGGATGGACTTCAGCGTGGTGGGGCGGGCCCCGCCGCGGGTGCGCACCAGCATTCCCCGCTGTTCCATGCCCCTCAGATCTCCGCGGATGGTCACCTCGGAGACGCCGAGTTCGGCGGCGAGGGAGGTCACCGACAGCGAGCCGTCGTCGGTGAGACGAGACATGATCTCGTGCTCACGCTCGGTGCGCTCGACCGTCACTGGCTGTTCACATCGCTTTCGTTAACTTCCGAAATGCTTTCGATAGACCGACTATAACCCCGGCGATTCGGTTTCGTGCCGCGGGTCGCGAAAGCCTGGGCATCTGCTCATGCGGTCACGATTCGGTCACGGCAGCGGCGCCGCATCCAGTGCGGATCTACGCTGGACAGAGGAGGCTTTCGATGCCCACTCGTCGTTTTGTACTCGTCACCGCGGGACTCGCGGCCCTTGCCATTCCGCTCACCGCCTGCGCCACGGCCGAGCCGGGGGAGATCCGGGGCACCGCCCCTCCGGAGGAGTTCCCGCCTGACACGGCGGGAGTTGCGCAGGCCGCGGGCGCGACGGAGGCGCTGGCCTGGACGGTGCTGGGGACCAAGACCGGCAACAGAGTGCTCGGGCCCAGTTCGCTGCTGTCGGCCATCGCGATGCTGGGCGAGGGCGCGGCGGGGGCCAGCGCGGCGTCGCTCGACTCGACGATCGGCCTGGCCGGGGACGAGCGGTCCGCGGCCGTCGCGGCGCTGCGACAGGCACTCGCCGGGTACGACACACTTCCGGACAGCGTCGACAAGAAGGAGCCACCGGAGGAGATCGTCGTCCATCAGGCGTCGCAGGTGGTGATCCTGGACGAGGCGATCGTCGAGGAGGCCTTCCTGGACCGGCTGTCGCGGTTCTACGACTCCGGCGTCGCGCGCGTGGACCGGGACGGGGCCAAGGCTGTGCTCGACGCGTGGGCGAACAAGCACACAGCCGGGTTGATCGAGAAGTCCGCCATCGAGGTAACGCCGGACCTGCGGCTCGTGCTGCAGGACGCGGTGCTGTTCGCTGCCAGATGGCGCACGCCGTTCACCAGCGAGTGGCCGGTGCCGTTCACCCCCACCGGTGGCGCCCCGACGGAGGTGCCGGGGATGGCGGAGATCGTGCCGGCCCGGTTCGCGGAGGGGTCGCGGTGGAGCGCGGTACGGCTGCCGTACGACGACGTGCTCGCGATGGACGTGATCCTCCCCTCACCGGGGGTGGCTCCGAGCGAGCTCACCGTCGACGAACTCGTGGCCGTCGCGGAGGGGCTCGAGGCAGCCGGCGAAGGACAGATCTCCGTCGTCATGCCGACGTCGGACCAGAAGCAGACCTGGGACCTGCTGCAACCCGTCCAGGAGGCCGGGATCGTCCTGTCCGACCTGAGCATGATCCTGCCCGGGGGGGCTTTGGGCCAGCTCGTGCAGCAGGTGACCCTGACGGTGAGCCCGAAGGGCACCGTCGGGGCGGTGCTGACGGAGGGCGCCGTCGGCACGGGGATGCCGTCCTACGACGCCGAGCTCTGGGTGGACCGGCCCTACGTCATGCGGGTGCTGGACACCCGGACACGCTGGCCCATCTTCCTGGCCATCGTCGAGGACCCCGCGGCCCCCAGCGAGTAGCACCCTCCGGTCGGGTCCGGCTCGGCGCCGCCGCGCCGCGGGCTAAGCCCCCAGGCCAAGCGGGAGGAGTTGCGCGACCCAGGCGACCACCATCAGCACCGTCGCGACGAGGGCGGGGGTGGGGCGGCGCCCACCCCTGGCGCCCTCCGGGCCGGCGGCGAGCCACGACTGCAGCTCGGCTGCCGCGGCCTCGGTGGTGGCGCCCGCGCGCACCACGGCCGGGTCGATGCTCAGCATGTCCTCTGGGGCGCGGAGCCGCACACCAACGGCGTGACTGCCGGGCGCGATCAGGTCGACGCGTGCTGGACCCACCACGTCGTCGAGCAGCAGCCCGTACCAGCCGAAGCCCTGCCGGAACCGGCTGAACTCGCCCCAGGACCACGACGTCGCCCAGAACGGCCCGGTCACCACCACGAGGACGGCGAGGATCAGGCGGATGTTGTCGAACCAGTCGCCCCACACCTCCTCGAGCATGAAGGGCACCGCCAGGGCGCCGACCCCCGCCACGGCCAACGCCGCCACCCAGCGCGTCCACCGCCCGTGACGCAGTGCCCACAGCGCCAAGTTCTCCTGAACCGTGGTGGGAGCCGCCTCGTCCACCTCCCAGCCCGGCTGCCCGGGCTTGATGGCACGAAGGAACCGCCGCCGACCCCTGAAGGGCTGGGGCTCCTCAACCTCGGCCAGCCAGACCTGCCCTGTCGCTCTGGCCAACGCCACCGTGGAGCCGTGCGCCCAGCCTCCGACGAGGATGAACGGCTCGGCGCCGTTGGTGTCGGGGCCGATGACGGCCTCGGCCAGCGTCTTCACCTCACCGGTGAGACCCTCCATCTCCTCGGCAACGACCTCGCGGTGGATGTCGTCGGCCCAGTGCGCCAGTTCCATGGCCGTGGCAGGCATGGGCATGTCGGCCAGTTCCTCGTCGTCGTCCTCCTGCTCCCATGCGTCAGCGTCGACGGCGGCCTCGGCCACCCTGTCCCGTTCCGCCAGGCCGTCGAGGTGAGTGAGCTCGAGGGCCGGCCAGTCCGCGTCGGTGGGGAGCACGAGCGCGATCTCGCCGTTGCACACCACCCGCACCGTCACACCGGGCGCGCCCTGCGCCACCAGCCTGGCCCGCCGCCGATGCGGCGCGACGTAGCGTCCCCACACCGCCGCCGCGGCCATGGGCACCGCGGCCACCAGGCCGAGGAGCCACGCCGGATTGTCCTGGCCCGCGCCGACCAGCACTGCCCGCGACCCGTCGGTGAGCACGTCCACCTGATCGCCCACCGCGACGTCGTCGTTCCAGGGGCTCTCGATCTCCCGATCCACGCCGTCGAGAATCACGGTCAGGTACTGGTAGCCGTCCTCGTCCTCCTCGATCGCGGAGACGGGGACGCTCACCAGCGACGCCCCGGCCTCGAACCGGGCCGCGTCCCGCGTCTCCATCTGGTGAATCGCAAGCCCGACGAGGCCAGCCACCACGACCGCCGCCACCCCGCCGACCCCGAGCCATCGACGCAGCGCCGGGGTTGCGGCCCAGGACCCTTCGAATGGCACGCCGATGGCGGGGACCACCACGTCCCCGCGCGGCCGGGATCGCGAGTCCCGCACGAGAACGAATCCGAGCATCACGGCCGCGGTCAGCCCGGCGGCCCACCACAACGCCTGCTGGCCCGACCAGGCGACGCCGACGACGGCGCACGCGACCGCGCTCCCCAGCGCCACACGCGGCGCGAGCCACACCAGCACGCCGGAGACGGCCACGGTCAGCCCCAGGCCGATCGCGATGTATCCCCCCGACAACAGCGGCGGACGGGCGAACTCGTGGGCCCCGAGGGGCTCGAGCACGCCGATGCCGATGGCAAGGGCGAGGAAGGTCCAGGTGGTCCTCAGCCAGGCCAGGTGGGCGCGGCTGCGACGAAGGTCGCGGACGGAGAGGCGATGCACCCCCGCAGTATGGCTGACCCGTCCGCGCCTGCGTGCGCGGCCCCGGCTGATCCGCCGGTCACCCCGTGGGCAAGGGCTGCGGGCCTCCGCCTCAGCGGGCGCGCCCGTACGATCCGCTGCGCCGTCGTCCGTCATCTCGACCTCGTCTCTGAGCGCCCGCTGCCGGCCACAGCGGCGGTGGGTCCCCTTGTCCCCCTCCATCGCGACGCCCGGAAGCGGCTCGGTGGGCATCTGCCCGGATCCGCCGCGACACTCCCCGTCCGCGGCACCCCGGTGCTGGAATAGTCACAGGGCCTCCGCCCCGCTCTCCCGAAAGGCTCCCATGGACATCCTGTTCGACACCGCCAACCTCGACGACATCGAGCGCCTCACCCCGATCTACCCTGTCACCGGCGTGACGACGAACCCGTCGATCCTCAAGAAGGAGGGCCAGATCGACTTCTACGCCCACCTGAAGCGGATCCGCTCGATCATCGGCCCGAACCGCACGCTTCACGTGCAGGTGCTGGCCAAGGACGCGCAGGGGATGATCGACGAGGCCCACCGCCTGCTGGACAAGATCGACGCCAACGTCTACCCCAAGATCCCCACCACCGAGGCCGGCATCCAGGCCATGCGCACCCTCAAGGAGGAGGGTGTGAGGGTCACGGCGACCGCCATCTATTCCAAGACGCAGGGATTCCTCGCGATCGCGACCGGCGTCGACTACCTGGCGCCCTATTACAACCGCATGCAGAGCCTGGACATCGACACCCGCGGGATGATCAGCACCCTGGCCAGCTTCATCGACCGCTTCGACGCACCGAGCAAGATCATGGCGGCCAGCTTCAAGAACATCTCGCAGGTCTCACACGCTCTGGAGTCGGGCGCGCACGCCGTCACGCTGTCGCCGAAGCTGCTGCGCCAGGCCTTGTCGGCGCCCATGATCGAGGACGCCGTCGACGCCTTCATCTCGGACTGGAAAGAGGTGCACGGGACGACCACGCTCCCCTGAGCGCACCCCGTCATGGTCTGCTGAGGCTCGACGACGCATACCCCCTGGGGTATATACTCCTGTGAAACGAAGGAGTGACCCATGGCCAAGATCATCACAATTGCCACCCCGACCCTCGGCGACCGCAGCTACGTGGTCCACGACGGGAACGTGGCGTTCGTCATCGACCCCCAGCGCGACATCGATCGCGTCACGACGATCCTCGACGACGAGGGCGTGCAGCTGAGTGCAGTCTTCGAGACCCACATCCACAACGACTACGTCACCGGCGGCCTGGCCCTGGCCCGTGAACGCGGCGCGGACTACTACGTCAACGCCGCAGACACGGTGACGTTCGAGCGCACCCCCATCGTCGACGAGCAGGTGGTGGAGGTGTCACCCACCATGTCGGTCAAGGCGCTGGCCACTCCCGGGCACACGTTCACCCACCTGTCCTACGTCCTCTTCAACCCCACCGCGGACGACGACGACGCCCAGGGTCAGGCGGTCTTCAGCGGGGGATCCCTGCTGTTCGGTGCCACCGGACGCCCGGACCTGCTCGGCGCCGCGCACACCCACGACCTGGTCCGGCACCAGTACCACTCGGCACACCGCCTCGCCACCGAGCTCCCCGACGCCACGGAGATCATGCCCACGCACGGCTTCGGCAGCTTCTGCGCGGCCACCCAGACCAGCGGAACAGAGTCCACCATCGGGCGCGAGAAGCGGACCAATCCTGTGCTGACGCAGGACGAGACCGAGTGGATCGAAGAGATCCTGGCCGGCCTGGACGTCTACCCCGCCTACTACGCGCACATGGCGCCGGCCAACTCGTCCGGTCCCGGCGCGCCGGACCTCGCCGAACCCACGCAGGCGGACAAGGACGAGATCCGCGCCCGCCTGGAGAAGGGCGAGTGGGTGGTGGACCTGCGCAATCGCACGGCCTACGCCGCCGGCCACGTGCCCGGCAGCTTCAACTTCGGCCTGGACGGCCAGCTCTCCACCTACATCGGCTGGATGATCCCGTGGGGCACCCCGCTGACGCTTCTCGGCGAGTCGAGGGAGCAGGTGGCCGAGGCGCAGCGGGAGCTGGTGCGCATCGGCATCGAGCACGTCGCCGCCAGCGCCACCGGCACCCCGGAGGACTGGACCGACGCCCCCGCGACGCTGCAGCAGGCGAACTTCGGCGACCTCAGCCAGGTCCGGCACCACCGCCAGGTGGAGATCCTCGACGTGCGGCGCACCTCCGAGTACGACACCGCGCACATCGACGGCGCAGTCAACATCCCGCTCCACGACCTGCTCACGCGCATCGGCGAGGCCCCAGACGGCGAGATCTGGGTGCACTGCCAGAGCGGCTACCGCTCCTCCATCGCTGGCTCGATCCTGGCGGCGAAGGGCCTCAACGTCGTCATCATCGACGACAACTTCGAGAACGCAGAAAAGAACGGCCTGCCGATGGCGAGTGCGCAGTGAGCACGGCCGATGTCGTCGAGTGCACCATCTCGGAGCTGCACGCCGCCTGGAAGCGGGGCGACTTCATCCTCGACGTCCGTGAACCGGATGAGTACGCCGAGGGCCATGTGCCGTCGGCGATCCTGATCCCGCTCGGCGAGGTCGCGTCGCGGGTCGACGAGGTGCCGACGGACCGCCCCATCTATGTGGTCTGCCGCAGCGGCCGCCGGTCGATGACCGGGGCGCGCGCGCTGGCCGACGCCGGGCGTCAGGCGATCTCCGTCAGCGGCGGGACCCTGGGCTGGATCTCCGCTGGTCTCCCCGTCTCGGCGCGCCTCCACGGGGCGGGCTCAGGCAGCCGATGACGTGGTGGATCGCCCCCCTAGCCATCGCCGTGGGCCTCATCATGGGGGCGCTCGGGGGAGGCGGGGCGATCATCACCGTCCCGGTGCTGGTGTACCTGGCGGGTCAGCCGCCCGCCGCCGCGATGGCCGGCTCGCTGATCGTGGTCAGCGTCACAGCCAGCGCCGGGATGATCGGGCACTGGCGGGCCGGTCTTGTCCGCCCCTCCGAAGGGGTGGCGTTCGCCGCACTGGGCTCCGCGGGGGCGATCGGCGGATCGCTGCTGTCGATGCAGATGCCGGGCAACGTTCTCATGGCCCTGTTCGCGGTACTGCTGCTCATCGTCGCGGCGGTGATGGCGAAGAAATTCCTTCGCCCGTCGTCGGCCTCGCCGCGCCATGTGCCGCCCATGATTGAACGCGAACCGCTTCGCGTCAACTGGCGCCAGGTCGGCCTCGTGGCGCTGACCGCGACCGGGGTAGGCCTGCTCACAGGGTTCTTCGGAGTGGGTGGCGGGTTCGCCATCGTCCCGGCACTCGTGCTCGCCCTGGGGTTCACGATGCAGCAGGCGGTGGCCACGTCTCTGCTGGTCATCGTGCTGAACTCGCTGGTGGCGCTCGCCACCAGGCTGACGGTGGCCACCGACATCGACTGGGCGATGATCGGGTGGTTCAGCGCGCTGGCCGCCGTCGGCGCCATCCTCGGCGGCAGGGTGGGCCGACGGCTCCCGGCCAGGACCCTGGGCCTCGGTTTCGCGGCGCTGCTCGGCGTGACTTCGCTGGCGATCCTGGCTCAGACGTTGACGGGCTTGATCACCCAATAGTCCTCGATGACGGCGCGGATCTTCGCGATCGTCGCCTCATCAAGGCCCCCGTCGCCGGTGACGGCCGCCCAGCCGTCGATCATCACGTCGCCGAACGCGTGCCCGTGCCTGGCGGGGACGTCCACGCTGACAAGCATGTCCAGGAAGACCTGGACCGCCGTCACCACCGGGATCCAGCGCATGTGCGGGCTCACGTCCGGCGCCCTGCCGCCCTCGGTCAACCACTCCGGGCGCTGCCAGATGAGCTCAGGCCCCAGCCAGGTGATCGGATCAGTTGCGTGCTGGAGGATGGCCACCCGCGGCTCGGACCAGTCCCCCTCCAGCGTGTCGAAGTCTCCGGACTGCGAGGCCCAGCGCACCCGTTGCCCGCCGTCGAGGACCGGCTGCCACGGCGGTGATCCTGCATCGCGCGTCGCCTGCAGCTCCTGCCACAGGGGCGTGGCGTAGGTGGGCCCGACGAGCAGCGCACCCTGGGTGCGCTCGGTGAGCGCATCCACGCTGCCGAATGCGTTCATCAGGCCCTGGGCGCCGAGGCTGAGCCCGTAGACCACCAGCTTGGGACGCTCGTCCTCCGGCAGGGTGAGCCAGTGGCCCCGCACCCCGGTGAACAGCGCGGAGGCGGCCTCGACCGTGAGCTCCGGCGCCGTGACCGCGGACACGAAGCTCGGCGTGTAGGCGTACTGGAGGGCCACCGTGGCGGTGTCACCCGAGTGCAGGTACTCGACGGAGTCCACGCCCTGCGGCTCCACCCAGCCTGAGCCGGTGGTGGCCGCGACCACGAGCACCTCGCGCTCGAAGCCGCCGGTGCGCACGAGTTCCCGTACGGCGGTGGCCACCCGGTCCGCGAGCGTTCCGCCGGCCCCGACGCCCACATACACGCGCACGGGCGTCATCGCCGGCTTCCCCGTGAGCGCGCTGATCTCGTTGGCCGTCGGGCCACCGGTGACGAAGTCTCCACCCTGGCGCCCCAGTTCCTCGAACGACACCTCCGACCCCGGCCCGCCTGAGCGCTCCGGGGAGTCCGGCGCGACGACACCGCCCGCCGGCTGGCCGTTGATGCCCCGGTATGCGACGTTGAGCAGCCCGAAGAAGCCGATGCCCAGCAGGACCAGGATCAGGACCGACGCCACGGCGGCCCGGAGGCTCGCCAGTTTGAGGGCGACGGCGGGGGTGCGTCCGCCCTCCACCATCCGACCCAGCGTGCGCCGCCACGCGGAGCGGACCAGGCGGCCGAGTCCGAGGCTCGCCAGGCTGGCAACAGCCAACGCCAGCACGAACCCGAGAATGTTGACGTTGGCCTGCGGGGGCAGCTCGACGAGGCGGCGCACCTCGTTCTGCGCGGCGACGCCGCCGATCATGGCAGCGATCAGGACCGCGCCGTACAGGGGCCATCCCACCAGACGCAGCCAATGCAGCCACTCCTGCGGTGGACGCCACCGGGTCAGCCTCGCCCCCAGGACGGCCAGCGCCACGCCGATCAGGTAGCCGACGCCGAACACGATGCCGGAGCCCACACCCTGCAGGACCGCGGGCCTCGGAAGCAGCGACGGCGTGAGCGACAGCGCCAGCAGGACGGCCCCCATCGCGACACCAACCGGGTTCAGGCTGCGCAGGTACTGCTGAAGGTGCTGCTTCATGTGACCCTCCGTGTGCGGTGCGGGTCCAACGCCCCCACCGGGCGTGACCGCCGGCACACAGGCTACGGCAGTGTGCCTCGTGGGCACCTCCCCCGATCCGGGGGGACGCGTCCCTAGGATGAGCCCATGGCAAATCCTGCGGCACCCCGGCGTCGGTGGCTGTCGGCCGCAGATGTGGTCGATGTCTTCGTCTACGTGGTGGTCCTCAACCTGGCCGCGGAGTACATGCCCGCTGTGATCTCAGAGACTTTCACTCTCTCGTTGCTCACGGCCGTCATCCTCAAGCTGGTGCTGGAGGTGGTGGTGGCACTGAAGGATCGGGCCAAGGCACGCTTCAAGGCAGCCACGACGCCGGTGGGCCGCATCGTCGCTGGTCTTCTGCTCTGGGCGCTGCTCGTCAGCAGCAAGTTCGTCGTCCTAGAGCTGATCGCCCTGCTCTTCGGTGACAGCGTGAAACTCGGCGGCTTCTGGGCCGTCACCGCTCTCATCCTCGTCCTCATGTTCGCCCGCAGCGGGGTACGCCGGCTCCTTGCCACCCCGGATTCCGCCGCCTAACCCACCCCGGCCCGGACCCCCTCCACCGGGGGGCGTACAGTTCAACCATGCTTGAATCAAGCCTCATTGAACTGACTTTGCGCGAGGATCGCGCGGTGGCGGTGCTGCAGGCCGTCGCGGACCCCATCCGGTGGCGGGTGCTGTCGAGGCTGTCGTCGTCGACACAATGCGTCTGCGACCTCCAAGCCACGATCGACATCGCCCCCAACCTGCTCAGCTACCACCTCAAGGTGCTGCGCGAGGCGGGCCTGATCGTCGGCACCCGTCGCGGCCGCTGGATCGACTACACGCTGGCCGACGGCGCCGCCGCGCTTGTCCGCTCCGCCCTGCCCGGCGAGTTGAGAGGCTGACCGGTGTCCGCGACACTCACCCCCCGCTCCACCAGAGGCCTGATCGCTGCCCTTGCGGCGGCCGCCGTCGTCTGGGCCGGGCTGTACGCGCTCAATGAGGTCCTCTGGGACGCGCTGTTCGAGCGCGCCATGGGGCTGGACCTGGCCCAGCGCATCCCAGGCGCCGTCCACTTCTTCCTGTACGACACCTCCAAGATCCTCCTGCTGCTGGTCGGCATGATCTTCGTGATCGGCATGGTCCGCACCACTTTGCGCCCCGAGCGGGTGCGCGTGTTCCTGGAGGGGAAGCCGCTGTGGCTCTCGCTCGTGTTGGCCGCCCTGTTCGGGGCCATCACGCCGTTCTGTTCCTGCAGCTCCATTCCCCTGTTCATCGGCTTCGTGAGCGCGGGCATCCCGCTGGCAGTCACGCTGACGTTCCTCATCGCGTCTCCGCTGGTGAACGAGGTGGCCGTGGTGCTGCTGGCAGACACCTTCGGGATCCCCAACACCATCGCCTACGTGGTCGCGGGGCTGACCGCAGCCGTGACCCTGGGCTTCATCTACAGCCGGCTCAAGCTGGACCACCTCGTCGCGGACTTCGTCTTCAAGACCCCCGTCGCCGTGTTGCACGCCGACGGCCACCGCCCGACACTGCACGAGAGGGTGGAGGCGGCCCTCGAGGAGACCCGCGACATTGTGGGCCGGGTCTGGAAGTGGATCCTCGTCGGCGTCGGAGTGGGCGCGGTCATCCACGGCTGGGTGCCCACCGATTTCTTCGCCACCTACGCCGGCGCGGACAACCCGTTCTCCGTCGTGCTCGCCACGCTGGCCGGCGTGCCCCTGTACGCCAACGCGGCAGGGGTGATCCCCATCGCCGAAGCGCTGTGGACCAAGGGCATGGCGCTCGGCACGGTGATGTCGTTCATGATGGCCACCGTCGCCCTGTCCCTGCCGGAGTTCATCCTGCTCAAGCAGGTGCTCAAGCCCAAGCTCCTGGCGCTGTACTTCGGCAGCGTCGCGATGGCCATCATGGCCATCGGATTCGTCTTCAACCTGTTCGTCTGACCCAAGAGAGAAGGAACCCCCATGCTGATCAAGGTCCTCGGCCCCGGCTGCAAGAACTGCGTCAACCTCGAGAAGAACGTCCGGGAAGCGCTGACCCGGCTCGGCGTCGACGCCGACGTGGAGAAGGTCACCGAATACGCCGACATCATGGCCCACGGCGTGATGTCCACCCCCGGGTTGGTCATCGACGGCGACGTCGTCTCCTACGGTCGCGTTCCCACGCCCACCCAGATCGTGGAGCTGATCCAAGCCCGCTAGGAGTGCCCCGATAGGGTCGGGGCATGCGTGGTGAGTACAAGGTCCCGGGCGGCAAGCTGGTCGCGGTCGACGTCGAGAGTGACGACGGTCAGATCACCGAGGCGGCGGTCTCTGGGGACTTCTTCCTGGAGCCCGACGAGGCGCTCGACGACATCAACGGCGCCCTGCTCGGCATGCCGGACACGTCGTCTGTCGCGGATCTCGCCGCCGCCATCGTCGCCCGGCTGGACCCCGCCGCGACACTGATCGGCTTCACCCCCGAGGCAGTGGGCATCGCGGTGCGCCGCGCCCTGGGGCACGCCTCCGACTGGTCGGATCATCTGTTCGACGTCATAGGCCCGGTCTCGATGGATCCGCGGATGCACGTCGCCCTCGACGAGGTGATCGCAGGCAGGCTCGCCCGGGGCGAGGCCAACCCCAGCCTCCGCATCTGGGACTGGGACCAGCCGCTGGTGGTGATCGGATCCTTCCAGTCCTACCGCAACGAGATCGACGACGAGGGCCGGGAGCGCCACGGCATCAATGTGGTGCGGCGGATCACGGGCGGCGGCGCGATGTTCATGGAGCCGGGCAACTGCGTGACCTACTCCCTCGTCGTGCCGGCGTCCCTGGTGGAGGGGTTGAGCTTCGAGCGCAGCTACGAGTTCCTGGATCAGTGGGTGATGGGTGCGCTCGCCGACTTGGGCGTGAACGCCCGCTACGTGCCGCTCAACGACATCGCCTCGGACAAGGGCAAGATCGCCGGCGCCGCTCAGCGTCGCGTGACGGGTGGAGTGGTGGTGCACCACGTGACGATGGCCTACGACATTGACGCGGACAAGATGCTCGAGGTGTTGCGCATCGGCCGCGAGAAGCTTTCCGACAAGGGCACGAAGTCGGCGAATAAGAGGGTGGACCCGCTGCGATCGCAGACCCGCCTCCCCCGCGATCAGATCATTGCGTCGTTCCTCGCCCATTTCGAGGGGCGCTACGCCACCCAGCGTCGGGGCTACACCGACGCGGAGCTGGCCGCCGCTCAGCACCTGGTGGAGACGAAGTTCTCCTCCGAGGCGTGGACCAAGCGGATCCCCTGACCTCGCTCCTCTGAGGAGTTGCACGTCGCGAAGCGACCGTGGGACCCACTACCCCGCTCCCTGAGGAGTTCCGCGTCGCGAAGCGACCGTGGGACGTCTCGAAGGGTCGTCACTCAAACCCGCAGCAAGAACCCTTGCCAGGTCACGACACGACCCTTCGAGACGGCACCCGCGCCTACGGCGGTGCGCCTCCTCAGGGATCGAAGGGAAGACACCGCCACCCCCGCTTCAGCGGTGCACCTCCTCAGGGATCGAGTCACCGGACACTTACTCGCCGGGCTGGCGGACCCCGACAGTGAGGATCAGGTTCGCGTACAGCCGCTGGTCCGCGCTCACGATCACCACGGACACGTCCTCGGACTTCGCCACGTCGTAGAAGTCCCAACGCGGGATCTCCACCACCTCGATGCCCGGCAATGCCGCGCGGTACTCGTCGTGCGCCGGGATGGACTCGGGCACCTCTGTGGCGTCCGCGGCGGGGACCATGATCCCCGCCTGCTCGATCGGGATGGTGAGCTTCAGCACCTCGAGGATGTCTGAGACCGTCAGCAGCCCGGGCGCCAGGTTGAGGTAGATCCGCTCCGCCGAGACGGGGGCGCCGGTGGCCGCCGGGTAGTTGCCGTCGGTGATGAGGACCTTGGAGCTGTGGCCGGCGCGACCGAGGGCGCCGAGGAGCTGGGGGTGGGTCATGGGTCCGTAGAGCATTGTTCTCCTTTGATCTGGGCCGACGCGGAGGGCCTCCGGCGGATTGGGTTGTCCTGAGGTTCAACGGCCGAAGGGGTGAACCGGGACGGTGCACGGCTTCCTGCCGCCGTGGTGATCACGTGCTGGAGCGCACCACCAGGGTGGGCGTGATGATGGCGGAGTGGGCCTCGTCACCGTTGAGCAGGAGGCTCAGCGCTGCCACGGCCGCTTCTCCCACCGCCCGAAAGTCCTGACGGACGGTGGTCAGCGGCGGCAGGAACGACTCCGAGCCCAACGCATCGTCGAACCCCACCACCCGGACCTCGCCGGGCACCCTCCGCCCCGCCAACTGGAGTGCGGTCATGGAGCCCAGTGCGAGGTGGTCGTTGGCCGCGAAGATCCCGTCCACGCGCCCATCCAGACCGGTCATCAACGGGCTGGCATCCGCGGCGTCCCAGGATCCGGCCTGGAGGACGATCGGCTCGAGGTTGGCCGCCGCGCAGCCGGCGAGGTAGCCCTCGTGGCGCAACCGCGCGTCGATCCATTCGGTGGGCCCCTCCACGTGGGCGATCCGCGTGGCCCCCCGCCCGACGAGGTGTTCGACGGCCATCACCGCCCCCGCCCGGTGATCCACCGCGACCCCGACGGCCAGCGGCGGCAACTCGTTGACCTGACCCACGTAGACCGTGGGCAGCCGGCTGGCCACCGTGTTGACCCACTCCCCCGGCTCGTAGCGTCCGCCGAGGATCACCACACCGTCTGCCCCTACCGGCACCAGTTCGCGCAGCGCAAGCCCGCCGAGCTCAAACCTGACGACGGAGGTGGAGATGTGCAGGCCCAGCGCCGCCAACTGCTGGCAGATCACGACGTAGGTGGTGGCGTGGCCGTGGAGCAGCGGCACCGCGTCGATGATGTGAATGGACCCGGTGCGCCGGGCCGACAGTGAACGCGCCGCCATGTTGGGCCGGTAGTTGAGCTCCTCAATGGCGGCCAGCACGCGGGCGCGCGTGGCCTCGGCCACCACGTCCACGCCGCGCACCACCCGCGATGCCGTCTGCATCGAGACCCCCGCGGCCTCGGCGATGTCGCGGAGATTCGCCCGCTCCCCCCGCCTGCTCATGGCCGCGGCTCGTAGCGCACGGTTCTCGCCGACGCGCCGATCACGGCGTTGCGGTCCCGCGGATCCAGCTGGCCCATGATCTCGAGCTGCGCGAGCAGCGAGCCGAGGACGGAGGCCTCCACCGGCCCGGCGATGACCGGCACCCCGATCGCGTCGGCGGTGAGCTGGCAGAGCAGCGCGTTGCGGGAGCCACCACCGACGAGGTTCAGCTGCTTGGCTGAGCGGCCGGTGAGGGCCGCGAGATCCGCCGCCCCTCGCGCGTACCGGGCGGCAAACGACTCGAGGACCACCCTCACGACGGCCCCCTCGTCGAGCCCCTCCACGTCAGCGCCCTGGGCGCGCAGCGCGTCGGTCACCCGCCCCACCATGCCTCCGGGCTGCGCGAACTGCGGCTCGTCGGGGTTGATCAGGTAGCCCAGCGGCTCGGCGGCCCTGGCCCGCCCCACCAGTTCCACGATGTCGTGGACGCCGCCGGTGGCCCTCCACTCACGCTGGCACTCCTGCAGGATCCACAGCCCCGTGATGTTGAACAGGGGGCGTAGCCCGTCGTCGGCGCGGGCCTCGTTGGTGAGGCCCAACTGGTACGCCTCCCGCGACATGAGCGGCTCGTCGCGGAGCACGCCCAACACGGACCAGGACCCGCAGGACAGGAAGAGGGACTCGTCGTCCACGTCGCGCTGAAGTGCGTGAACCGCGCAAGCGGTGTCGTGCGCACCGGCGGTGACCACCGACAGCTGCTCCAACCCGGCGACGGTGCACGGCCCGATGACGGCGTGTTCGCGGGTGACCTCCCCCACCCAGTGTCGCGGGATGCCCAGCGCGTCGAAGACCTCGTCGCTGAACTCGTGGGCCCCCGGGCGGCAGAGACCCGTCGATGACGCGTGTGACCGGGACCAGCCCCGGACCCCGGAGAGCAGGTAGGTGAAGTAGTCGGGCAGCAGGAGGATCTGATCCACCCTCGCCGCGACCTCCGGCTCCTCCGCCAGGAAGGCGAACAGCTGGTTGGCGGTGTTGATGGTGGCCGGCGCGATGCCGGTGGCGTCCCAGGCGGCCTGGTCGCTGAGACGAGCGCGGAAAGACGCGTGCGTCCGGGCGGTGCGTTCGTCGCGGTACGCGCGGCCGGGGGTGAGCCGATCGCCTTCGGCATCGAGGGGGACGTAGTCCACGCCCCAGGTGTCGACGGAGACGCTGATGGCGTCGGGGAAGCGGGCGACGGCGTCCCGCAGCCCCGCGACCACCTCGGCCCAGATGAAGTCCAGATCCCACGCCAGGTAGCCGCCGCGCAGCATCGCCTCGTGGGCGAACCTCCGCACCTCCACCTCCTCAACCCTGCCGTCGCGGAAGGTGCCGGCGATGACCCGGCCCGACGACGAGCCGAGGTCCACGGCCAGCGCGGTGACTGGATTCACGGTGGTCCTCCTGGTGGGATCGGGACGGCGGGGGGGGGGGTTAACCCCCGCCGCGTTCCCAGTATGGGTCGCGGCGGGGTCACCGCCTCAGGCTGGGGGAACCCGAGACGTCAGTTGTAGAGCGGACCGAACTGCGCGCAGGCGCGGTAGTCGGCGCTCTCCAGATCGGCGGAACCGAAGCCCAGCCAGTTCTTCGGGCGGAAGATCCGCTCCCTTGACACGTTGTGCATGTTGACGGGGATGCGGAGCATCGAGGCCATCGTGATGAGCTGGTGGCCGATGTGGCCGTAGCTGATCGCGCCGTGGTTGGAGCCCCAGGCGTTCATCACGTCGTAGACAGAGGTGAAGGCGCCCTCGCCGGTGATGGTGGGCACGAACCAGGTGGTGGGCCACCCCGGATCGGTCCTCAGCTCGATGGTCTTGGCCACCTCGTCGGGCAGTTCGACGGTGTAGCCCTCGGCCAGCTGCAGCACCGGCCCCAGCCCGTCGACCCAGTTGATGCGGGTCATGGTGACCGGCACGTCTCCCGCGGAGCGGAAGTGGGTGGAGAAGCCGCCGCCGCGGAAGTAGCCGGTGTTGGCCGGGTGGAAGGTGGTGGCCTCGGTCATCGCGGCGATGTCCTCGTCCGTCAGCTCCCACCAGGGCTTGATGCAGGCGTTGCCGTCGGCGTCCTTCGCGGCGAAGGTGCCGTCCAGGGTGGTGGCGCCGGAGTTGCGCAGGTCGATGACGCCCTGGGCCGCGCGGCCCTCGGGGCGGTGCCCCGTGACGCGTTCGATGGCATCGGCGCTCCAGTAGGTGCGCACGTCGGAGAAGATCTGCGCACGGTTGGTCAGCAGGTAGTTGAACAGCATCGACGCGCCGTTGAGGTTGTCGTTCTCCGTGGCCATGACCTGTGGTTGGCGCTTGCCGTTCCAGTCGAACTGCGTGTTGAGGAGGGTCTCCATCAGGTCGCCGTTGGGCAGATAGTCGGTCCACTGCCGCTGCCCCTGGAAGCCGGAGACGAGCGCGCCGTGCCCCAGCGCCTCCTCGGCGAACCCCTTCTCGGCGAGCTTCGGGTTGCCGATCATGAGGTCGCGGCCGATGAGGACGAGCTTGGTGACGTATGCCCACCACTCCTCGTGGTCCTCGGCGGAGCGCTGCCATTCCTCGGGGTTGAAGTCCTCCCCCTGGACGAGGTTCTCGCGCACCCAGGCGTAGGCCTGCTCGTAATCGGCCTCGTCGTAGATGCCGAGCTTGATGCGGCGCTCGAGCTCCACCATGTCCACGTACTCGTTGCGCATGCCGAGCCAGTAGTTCCAGAACTCCTCCTTGACCACGCAGCCGGCGATGCCCATGGACACCCCGCCGATGGAGAGGAAGGACTTGCCCCGCATCAACGCGACGGCGAGGCCGGCGCCCGCGTAGTCCAGCAGCCGCTGGCGCACGTCGTCGGGAATGGAGTCGTCGTCGGCGTCGCGGACCTCTTCGCCGTAGATGCCGAAGGCGGGGATGCCCAGCTGGGTGTGGCCGGCGAGCGCGGCGGCCAGGTAGACGGCCCCCGGACGCTCCGAGCCGTTGAAACCCCAGATGGCGTGGGGCATGGTGCGGTCCATGTCGATGGTTTCGGAGCCGTACGCCCAGCACGGCGTGACCGACAGCGTCAGGCCCACGTTCTCGCGCTTGAACTTCTCAGCCGTGGCCTGAGCCTCGGGAACTCGGCCGATCGTCGAGTCGGCGATGACCACCTGGACGGGGGTGCCGTCTGGGTAGCGCAGTTCGGCCTCATACAGCTCCTTGACGCGCAGAGCCATGTTCATGGTCTGGTCCTCGAGGCTTTCACGGACGCCGTTGCGCCGCCCGTCGATGATGGGGCGAATGCCGATCTTGGGGTAGTTGGACACGAAACACACCTTCTTTGATCAATGTCTTGCGGTTCTCTTGGGTGCCGGTGCGGTGCGGTGGGCGCAGCTGGCCGGCAGGGGCTACGCCCGGGGTACGGGATGTGGGGGCGTGGGACGGGGTGGGCCCGAAGGCCCACCCCGTATCTCTCACTCGTAGAGGTTTGCGGCGATGTCGGGATCGTCGATGTTGCTGGCGTCGTACCAGGCGAAGCCGGAGTCGATGATCTTCGGCAGCTCCTGGCCGTCGATGGCGCGGATGGCCGCGACGACGGTCTCGTAGCCCATCTTGACGGGCGACTGGGTGATGGCGCCGGCCTGCTGGCCGTTGCGGATGGCGTCGAGTTGGGCCTTACCGGAGTCGAAGCCCACGACGGTCAGTTCCTTGCCGGACTCGATGGCGCCCTGGAGCGCGCCGATGGCCGAGGCCTCGTTGGAGCCGTAGATGCCGGTGATGTCCGCGTTGGCCTGGATGAGGGCCTTGGCGGTGTTGGCGGCGAGACCCACCTCGCCCGCGTACTGCGGGTCAAGGACCTTGATGTCGGGCGCGTTGGCGGCCATGTACTCCTGGAAGCCCTCGCAGCGCTGCTTGCCGGTGGCCGAGGTCTGGTCGTGGCAGACCATGCCGACGGTGCCGGTGCCGCCGAGCAGCTCGACCATGTTCTTGGCCGCCTCAGCAGCCGCGGCCTTGTTGTCGGTGGAGACGGTGGTCAGCGGGATGTCGGAATCCACACCCGAGTCGAAGGCGATGATCGGGATGTTGGCGGCCTGGATCTCGGCCAGGACGGGGCCGGCTGCGCCGGAGTCCAGGGCGGCGAAGCCGATGGCGGCCGGAGCCGACTGCAGGGCGGTGCGGAGCTGATCGAGCTGCTGGGTGACGGCCTGCTCGTTCTCCGGGCCGACGAACTCGACCTTGTAGTTGTATTCCTTGCCGGCCTCCTCCGCGCCCTGCTTGACGGCCTGCCAGAAGCGGTGCTGGAAGCCCTTGGAGACGAGGTAGATGGTCTGGGTGCCGTCGCCCATGGGGACGTCACCCTCGGCGGGAGCCGAGGACTCGGCGGGAGCCGACGACTCGGCGGGAGCCGAGCTGCTCTCTGCCGGGGCCGGCGCGGAGGAGGTGGTGGTGGACGAGGTGGAGCAGGCGGTGAGGCCCAGGACAAGCACTGACGACACTGCCAGTGCGGAGCGCAGCATGCGCATGGCGGTTTCCTTTCGGTTTCTGGGAGGACCGCCCTCCCGTGACGTGGATGAAGTTGTGGGTGGATCTAGACGGCGGAGGCGCGCTGACGGCGCAGAATGTCCGCGTAGACGGCGAGGAGGACGACGACGCCGGTCACGACGAGCTGCCACTGCTGGGCGACGCCCATCATCTGGAGGCCGACGGTCAGCGTCATCATGAGCAGGGCGCCCATCATGGTGCCGACGATGTTGGCGCGGCCACCGGAGAGCGAGGTGCCGCCGATGACCACGGCCGCGATGACCTGGAGCTCCATGCCCAGACCCTCAGCGGGCTGGACGAAGCCGAAGCGGCCGGAGTAGAGGATGGCGCCGAAGGCGGTGAACACGCCGGCGGTGACATAGACGAGCGCCTTCCAGAACTTCACATTGATGCCCGACAGCCGGGTGGCCTCCTCGTTGGAGCCGATCGCCAGGGCGTAGCGCCCGAGCAGGGTCTTCCCGAGGATGACGGCGGCGATGATGCCCATGAAGACGAAGATGAGCGCCGCGTTGGACAGGAAGGGGATGATCCGCCCGTTGGAGATCAGCGAATAGTCCGGGTTGGCGATCTTGATGCTGGAGGCGTTGGAGATGATCAGCGACAACCCTCGGGTGACCATCATCATCGCGAGCGTGGCGATGAACGGCGGGATGTGGAGATACGCGATGAGGAGGCCGTTGACCAGGCCCATCGCCGCGCCCACCACGATGGTGAGGAGCAGGCCGATGCCCAGGGGGAGGTTCATGAACTCCGCGGACATGAACACGCCCGCCATGACGGCGGTGAACGTCATGCCGGTGCCCACCGACAGGTCGATGCCGCCCGTGGCAATCACGAACGTCGCCCCGAGCGCCATCGTGCCGATGGCGGCGGCCTGGAGCAGGATGTTGGGGATGACGACGCCGGCGTTGAAGTTGGGCGCGAAGATCATGAAGAAGACGAACACCACGATCAGCGCGGCGAAGACGAACACCTGCTGCAGTGACGACTTGAGGAACTGCTGCACCCGGGAGGGTTCGGCTGGTGCTGCCTTGGTGGCGGTGTCAGTGCTCACGCTGCGTGTCCTTTCAACTGAGCCATGCCGACGGTGGCGAGCTCCATGATGTTCTCCTGGGAGGCGTCCTCGTTGTCGAGGAAACCGGTGATGTGCCCGTGTGCCATGACGGCGATGCGGTGCGACACGCGCAGCACCTCCGGCAGCTCGGACGAGATGACGATGATCGCCTTGCCCTGACCGGACAGTTGCTCGATGAGGTTGTAGATCTCCTCCTTGGCGCCGACGTCGATGCCGCGGGTGGGCTCGTCGAAGATCAGCACGTCACAGTTGCGCACGAGCCATTTCGCGATGACCACCTTCTGCTGGTTGCCGCCCGAGAGCTTTCCCAGCAGCTGATTCACGTTGGGGGTCTTGACGCGCAGCTTCTGCGAGTACTCGGTGCCGACAGTCTTGATCTTGCCGTCGAGGATGAAGCCGCCGATGTGGAAGTCCTTCATGGCCGCCATGGCCGTGTTGGCCTTGACGTCCTGATCCAGCAGGACGCCGAACTGCTTCCGGTCCTCGGAGAGGTAGCCGATGCCGGCGCGGACGGCGTCTGCCGCGGTGCGGATGTTCACCTTCTGGCCGTGCACGAAGATGTCTCCGCTGGTGCGCGGGTCCGCGCCGAAGACGGCACGAGCCACCTCGGTGCGCCCAGCGCCCATCAGCCCTGCGAACCCGAGCACCTCGCCCTTGCGGACCTCGAAGCCCACGTCCCGCACAAGTTTCTTGCTGTTGAGGCCTTCAACCTTGAGGACCACCTCGTCGGAGATCGGCTTGGTCCGGGGGCGGGCATCGCCCGAGACCTCGCGGCCCACCATCATCGAGATGATCTCGCGGATCTCGACCTCCTTGGTGACGACAGTTCCGATGTACTGGCCGTCGCGCAGCACGGAGACTCGATCGGTGATCTCCTCGATCTCCGGCATACGGTGGGAGATGTAGATCAGGCCGGTCTCCGGCGTGATGAAGTCGCGGATCATGCCGAAGAGCGCGTCGGTTTCGGCGAGCGTGAGGGCCGCCGTCGGCTCGTCCATGACCAGGATCCGCGAATCGTAGGACAGGGCGCGCGCGATCTCGACCATCTGCTGGCGCGCGACGGAGAGGTCGCGGACATAGGTCTTGGGATTGAGGTTCATGCCGAGCCTGTCGATCAGCTCTGCGGCCTCACGGTTGAGCTTGGCGTCGTCGATGTAGCCGCCCTTGTGGCTGCCGGGGCGGCCGAGGAACAGGTTCTGGGCGACGGTGAGGTCAGGAACCATGTTGAGTTCCTGATGGATGATGCTGAGGCCAAGGTCACGGGCATGGTTGGTGTTGCGTACCTCCACCCGCTTGCCCTGCAGCCAGATTTCCGCCCCGGGGTCTGGGGTGTAGATGCCGGTGAGGATCTTCATCAGCGTGGACTTGCCGGCGCCGTTCTCGCCGCACAGGCCGAGCACCTCGCCCGCATTGAGATCCAGGTGGACGTTGCTCAGCGCTTTCACGCCGGGGAACGTCTTCGAGACGTTCTTCAGCTCTAGAAGTTTGGTCACACGTACTCCTTCGTACCTGCCGGATCGGTTGGGCTCTCGCGCCCAGCCCGACGGATGCTAACGCTATCATTCCGCGAACCGAGGTGCCACCGTCGTTACCGAACTGTGACGAACGTATACCCGTAGGGGTATAGACTGTGCGCATGAAGCTACGCATGCCCCTCCTCGCCCTCCTCGTCGCCGTCGCCGCCCTGCTCGGGCTCAGCGGATGCTCCGACGCCGGCGCCGACGCCGCACGCACGGCAATCACCGACGGCGCCACGGTCATCGATGTGCGCACCCCCTCCGAGTACGCGGCCGGCAACATCGAAGGCGCGCTCAACATCGACGTCCAGGCCGCGGACTTCGCCGACCGCGTCGGAGAGCTCCCCAAGGACGACACCTACGTCGTGTACTGCCGCTCCGGCAACCGGTCCGCTGCGGCGATCGACATCATGGAGGACCTGGGCTTCACCAGCCTCATCGACGGCGGCGCCTACACCTCCCTGAAGTAGCCCCAGACCGAAAACGGCGTGTGGCCGGCCCCCGAAGGGCACAGACCCCCACCCCTTTGAACACTGTTTCGTCTCCCCTGTTTCCTCCCCCTCTCTGAATTGTCCCCAGCCAAAAGACGGTTTGTGGCCGGCCCCCGAAGGGACCGGCCACACGCCGTTCGAACCGTGGTTCAGCTCACTTGGCGCCCATGGTGGTGCCGGCGGAGCGGAGGTTCTCGCACGCCTCCACGATGCGGGCGGCCATGCCGGCCTCGGCCAGCTTGCCCCACGCGCGCGGGTCGTAGTGCTTCTTGTTGCCCACCTCGCCGTCGACCTTGAGGACGCCGTCGTAGTTGCTGAACATGTGACCGACGACGGGACGGGTGTACGCGTACTGCGTGTCCGTGTCCACGTTCATCTTGATGACGCCGAAGTCAACCGCGTCGGAGATCTCCTGTGCGGTGGAGCCGGAACCGCCGTGGAAGACCAGGTCGAACGGCTTGTCCTTGCCGTACTTGGCGCCGACGGCGTCCTGGATCTCCTTGAGCACCTCGGGACGCAGCTTGACCGCGCCCGGCTTGTACACACCGTGCACGTTGCCGAAGGTGAGGGCCGTCATGTAGCGACCCTTCTCGCCCAGGCCGAGCACCTCGATGGTGCGCATGCCGTCTTCGATGGTGGTGTAGAGCTTGTCGTTGATTTCGGCGGAGACGCCGTCCTCTTCGCCACCGACGACACCGACCTCGATCTCGAGGATGATGTTGGCGGCCTTGGTGAGGGCGAGCAGCTCGTCAGCGATCTGCAGGTTCTCCTCCATCGGCACGGCCGAGCCGTCCCACATGTGGGACTGGAACAGGGGGAGCTGTCCGTTCTTCACGCGCTCGGCCGAGATGGCCAGCAGCGGACGGACGAACGAGTCCAGCTTGTCCTTGGGGCAGTGGTCGGTGTGCAGCGCGATCTGGATGGGGTAGTTCTTCGCCACCTCCTGCGCGTACGCCGCGAGCGCAGCGGCGCCGGTGACCTTGTCCTTGATGGTGGACCCGGAGGCGTACTCGGCGCCGCCGGTCGAAACCTGGATGATGCCGTCAGAGCCAGCCTCCGCGAACCCCTGGATGGCCGCGGTCACCGTCGACGATGAGGTGATGTTGATAGCCGGGTAGGCGAACTTGTTCGCCTTGGCCCGATCGAGCATTTCGGCGTAGATCTCGGGAGTAGCAATGGGCATGGATGCCTCTTTTCTGAGTGAGACTTCGGGTCGCCCCAACCTTATCGCCTCAGGGTCCCGGGAGGGAGGGCGGGGTCAGCACTCAGGAGCGCTCAGCTCAGAGCACCCTGTCGAGCGCTGAGACGTCCAATCCGACGCGGCCGAGCGAGTAGGCCCGGGCAGCCGAGTCGATCACCGCCGGGCTGGCGTCGACGAAGCTTGCGGGCACCTTGGCCACCGCGACACCGTCGGCCTCCAGTACGACGGACGGCCCGGCACCGGAGAGTCCTCCGGTGAGCTTGAGGGCCGTGACGCGATCCCACGGGACTGGCGGCGCAGGCGGGGTGACGAACTCGACACCGTCGGGATCGAGGTAGAACGCGACTCCGTCCTGGATGCGGCCAAGGTCACGCTTGGCGCGCTGCAGGCCGAACACCGAGACCACGATCCAGAAAGCCGACGAGCCCACCCAGATCGCCACCATGGCGATGGTCCACTCCTGCGGCCAGTCGCGTCCGATGGTGAGGATGATGACGGCCAGGATGGCCAGCGAGATGACGGTGGAGATGATCCGCCAGCGGAGCGCACCGCGCTTCTGTGTCACGCGGGCCGCCGTCGGAAGGGGGGTCAGGCCCGCCGCGAAACGCTCTGGCTGCATGGTCGCCACAATAGCCCGCGGGTCAGCGAGGGCCGGCGTGCTGGAGGCTCCAGTGGTACATCGCGATGGCCGCGGCGGCGCCGGCGTTCATCGAGCGGGTCGATCCCCGCTGCGTGATCGCGACGAGGCGCTCGCACCCCGCGACCATCGCCTCGGTCAGGCCCGGGCCCTCGGAGCCGAAGACCAGGCAGCAGCGCTCTGGGAGCTGTGCGGTCTCGAGCGGCACCGACCCTGGAAGATTGTCGACCCCGATCGGGGTCACGCCCTGCTCGGCGAGGTGAGCCAACAGCGACGCCTCGTCCTCGTGGTGGACAACGTGCAGGTAGCGGTCGGTCACCATCGCTCCCCTGCGGTTCCACCGTCGCCTACCCACGATGTGCACCGCCGCGACATTGAAGGCGTTGGCCGTGCGGACGATGGAGCCGATGTTGAAGTCGTGCTCCCAGTTCTGGATTGCCACCTGCAGAGGCACCCGCGTCCGGTCGAGGTCCGCAACGATCGCCTCCATCCGCCAGTAGCGGTACCGGTCGATCACGTTGCGGCGGTCGCCCTCAGCGAGGAGCTCGGGATCCAGGCGCTCGTCGTCGGGCCAGGGCTGGGGGTGCGGGCCGACACCGACGGTGGGCGCCGTCGGGTCGTGGGGCTCGGCGTCGGTCACGGAGCGAAGCTTGTCCCACTCCGTCCTGAGAGGCAAGCGACGGGGACGCGACAGCGCCCCGGCCGATCGGCCGGGGCGCTGTGTGGGTGGATCAGGCGGCCTGCTGGATCGCGGAGATCTCAACCTCGATGGCGACCTTGTCCGAGACCAGGAAGCCGCCGGTCTCGAGGGCGGCGTTCCAGGTGAGACCGAAGTCAGAGCGCAGGATGTCGGTGGAGCCCTCGAAGCCGACGCGGACGTTGCCGAAGGGGTCCTTCGCCGCGCCCTGGTACTCCAGCGGGAGGGTGATGGAGCGCGTGGTGTCCTTGATGGTCAGGTCACCGGTCACCTCGACGACGTCGCCCTTGATCGCGAAGTCGGTGCCCTTGAAGGTCCAGGTGGGGTGGTTCTCGACGTCGAAGAAGTCGGCGGAGCGGATGTGACCGTCGCGGTCGGCGTTGCGGGTGGTGATCGACGCAGCGTCGATGGTGACGTCCAGCTTGGTGTTGGCGGGGTTGGCGGCGTCGACAACTGCTGCACCCTCGAACTGCTCGAAGGAGCCGCGGACCTTGGTGACCATCGCGTGGCGGGTCACGAAGGAGAAGGTGCTGTGGGAGGGATCGAGAACGTAGGTGCCGTTGAGTTCGTTGAGGGCCATGAGGTGTTCCTTTCGTGGGCTGTTGGTACAACCTTAAACGACTGTTGTTGAAATGTCAACCAGTTCAGAGATTCATCACACCCGAGTCCATTTCGACGCCGCCGCGGGCGCTTCGCGCCGCGGCGGGCTCAACCAGCGACGATCCTTCCCCTGGGCATGCGCGAGGCCCGCCCCCACGCATGGGAGCGGGCCTCGGCGCGCAGGTCAGCTGGAGAACGGGGGACGGTAGCCGCCCTCGCCCTGCGTGGGATTCTGCGACGGCGGGGGCACCGCCGGCTGGGCCGGGGGCTGGTCCTGGGCGCGCTGCGGCGGCTGGTAGGGCTGGGCCACGTCGTCGTACCTGGGCGCCTGGATCTGCTGCTGCGGCTCAGGTGAGGCGGTGGGACGCTGCGAGATCTCTCCGAAGTTCACGTCGGGGGCCTGGCGCACGATCGGGTCGTTGACCTCGAAGTAGGTGGCCTTCTCGAACTTCGCGAAGCCGGCGATGATGTTGCTCGGGACCGATTCGATGCGCGTGTTGTAATCACGCACGTTGGCGTTGTAGAAGCGGCGCGAGGCGGCGATCCGGTCCTCGGTATCGGTCAGTTCGCGCTGCAGCTCGAGGAAGTTGGTGTTGGACTTCAGATCCGGGTAGGCCTCGACCGAGACCAGCAGGTTGTGCACGGCCTGCGTCAGCTCGGACTCGACGGCGGCGCGCTGCTCGCTCGGCTGCCCGTGGCTCTGCTGGGAGAGGGATCGGGCGGTGTTGCGCAGGGCGGTGATCTGCTCGAGCGTGTTGCGCTCGTGCGCGGCGTAGCCGCGGACGGTCTCGACCAGGTTGGGGATCAGCTCGTAGCGGCGGTTGAGCTCAACATCGATCTGGCGCCACGACTCCTGGATCAGGTTGCGGCTACGGACGAAGCCGTTGTAGGCGCTCACGCCCCAGCCCACCACGGCGAGAGCGACGACGACCAGGACGATGAGGATGATCAGGATGATGTCCACGGGGGTCTCCTTCTAACAGTCGTCTTCACGGTAGCGCAGCCGAGGATTCACCCGCAGCAACACCAGAGGCCCACTACTGCTGGTGATGGGCGTCCAGGAACTGGTACACCTCGGTGTCGTCGACGCCTGGGAAGGTGCCGGGAGGCAGCGCGGCCAGCAGGTGGGCGTGGGTGCGGGCGCTCGGCCAGGAGTGCCCCGACCACCTCGTCGCCAGGTCCTCGGGGGCGCGCCTGCAGCAGGAGGGGTCCGGGCATCTGGACACGGAGTGCTCCCTCGTGTCGCGGCCGCGGAACCACTTCGAGTCCCGGTACCGCACCCCGATCCCCGTGGAGAACAGACCCGAGCCGGTCTGTTCGACCCGCGCGGTGCACCAGAAGGTGCCCGTGGGCGTGTCCGTGTACTGGTTGAAGGCGTTGAACTTGTCCGCGACATCGAACACCTCGCGAGAGGTCCAGTACCTGCAGGCGGGCTGACCCTCGATGGCGCCGAGATTGTCGCGGGGGAACGCCACTCCGTCGTTCTCGTAGGCCTTGTAGATGATCCCCGACTCGTGGACTCGCTGGAAGTGCACTGGGATCCCGAGGTGCTTCGTCGCCAGGTTGGTGAACCGGTGCGCGGCCGCCTCGTAGCTGACGGCGAAGGAATCCCGCAGGTCCTCCAGCGCCAGCTCCCGGCGCGCCTTCGCCTTCTGGAGGAACTCGACGGCGGGTCCCTCCGGGAGCAGGAGGGCCGCGGCGAAGTAGTTGGTCTCGATGCGCTGACGGAGGAAGTCGCCGTAGTTGGCCGGCGGCGCGTGGTCCAGGATGTGATGGCCGAGCGCCTGCAGGAGGACCGATCGGGGGTCGTACTCCCTGGACCAGGCCGCGGCCAGATAGATGCGTTTGTTCTTCAGGTCCATCACCGAGCGCGTGGAATGCGGCAGGTCCCCCACGTGGTGCAGCGTGAAGCCGAGGTGCGTCGTGATCTCACCGATGAGGTGCTGAGACAGAGGGCCGGAGACGTACCCGCATCGCTTCAGCAGGGCGGCGGCCTGTTCCTCGATGGCACCGAAGTAGTTGTCGCGCCCCCGCATCTCGTCGCGGAGCTGCGCGTTCGCCCGCCGCGCCTCCTCAGGCGTGGCCATCCGTTCCGCGGCGTCGTGGGCGAGCTCCCGGTGCAGGGCGACGAGCGCCTCGAGCACATCGATTGGCATCCGGGGCGAGATCCGCACCACGGGCAACCCCTTGGCCCGGGCCAGCGGGGACCGCATCAGGCGCTCCAGCTCGATCTCGAGCTGCGCCCGGCGGCTGGGCACGGGTGCGGTCAGGTCATCCAGGGTCGCCTCGTAGACCCGGGCCAGCGTCTGGAGCTGCGAAAGGCGGGCCTCGCGCTTGCCGTTCTCCATGAGCGACAGCTGGGAGGCGGCCAGCCCGGACTCCTCCGATACCTGCGACAGGGTGAGGCCGCGCTCCTTGCGGAGGTGGCGGAGCCGTCGTCCCAGTGAAAACGGGTCGAAAGGCCCCTCGAGGTCTGGGGCTCGGACGGGTCCATCGTCGTTGACTGGCATGAAATTGATGCTAACGGAATTTCTGCGTTTCTTCACCAAGAATTTCTGACTAAATGCTGGCGGATCCGCCCAGGATGGTGACATCGCACCGCACGAGGCAGCAGAGAAGCCGCCACCACCGGAAGGAAATCCCATGAACGACCCGATGTCCGCAGAGCTCCTGAAGTACGACTGGAAGATCAACCCCCGCTGGACCCACGTCCAGCGCGACTACACAGCCGACGACGTGGTCCGCCTCCGCGGCCGCGTCCAGGAGGAGCACACCCTGGCACGGCGCGGCGCCGAGAAGCTCTGGGAGCAGCTGCACAGCGAGGACTTCGTCAATGCGCTGGGCGCGCTGACCGGCAACCAGGCCGTTCAGCAGGTCAAGGCCGGCCTCAAGGCCATCTACCTCTCCGGCTGGCAGGTGGCCGCCGACGCCAACCTCTCCGGGCACACCTACCCGGACCAGTCGCTGTACCCGGCCAACTCGGTGCCCCAGGTGGTCCGGCGGATCAACAACGCGCTGCTGCGCGCGGACCAGATCGAGCACGCCGAGGGCATCCGCACGGTCGAGGACTGGCTGGTCCCCATCGTCGCCGACGCCGAGGCCGGCTTCGGCGGGAGCCTCAACGCCTACGAGCTGATGAAGTCCATGATCTCCTCCGGCGCGGCCGGCGTGCACTGGGAGGATCAGCTGGCGGCGGAGAAGAAGTGCGGCCACCTCGGCGGCAAGGTGCTCATCCCCACCCAGCAGCACGAGCGCACCCTCAACGCGGCCCGGTTGGCGGCTGATGTCGCGGGCGTGCCGACGGTGATCATCGCCCGCACGGACGCCGAGGCCGCCACCCTGATCACCTCCGACGTCGACGAGCGCGATCAGGAGTTCATCACCGGCGAGCGCACCAGCGAAGGCTTCTACAAGGTGCGCCCCGGCATGGAGCCGAGCATCGCCCGCGGCAAGGCCTACGCAAAGTACGCCGACCTGCTCTGGATGGAGACCGGCGTCCCGGACCTGGCCGCCGCCAAGGAGTTCGCAGAGGCCATCAAGGCTGAGCACCCTGACCAGATGCTGGCCTACAACTGCTCGCCGTCGTTCAACTGGAGGAAGCACCTCGACGACGACACCATCGCGAAGTTCCAGCGCGAGCTGGGCGCCATGGGCTACGCCTTCCAGTTCATCACCCTGGCCGGGTTCCACGCCCTCAACTACTCCATGTTCGATCTGGCTGAGGGCTACGCCACCCGCCAGATGAGCGCCTACGTGGAGCTGCAGGAGCGCGAGTTCGCCGCCGAGGCACGCGGCTACACCGCCACCCGTCACCAGCGGGAGGTCGGCACCGGCTACTTCGACGCCATCGCCGCCGCGATCAACCCCTCCAGCTCCACCACCGCCCTCGAGGACTCCACCGAGTCCGCGCAGTTCTGACCCCACCTCGCACTCAAGCAAGGAGCACTCCCATGACGATGACACTCACCGCCCCCACCCAGCCCCACCCCCCGTCGGAGACCCACGCCCCCGTCGGGCGCCTGTGGGTGGACCGGACGCTCGTGGACTTCCTGGACCGCGAGGCACTGCCCGTGGCCGGGGTGGACCGCGAGCGGTTCTGGGCCGGCTTCGAGCGCGTCTTCGGGGAGTTCTCCGAGCGCAACCGCGGCCTCCTCGATGAGCGGGACCGGATGCAGGGCGCCATCGACGCCTTCCATCGCGCCACCCCCGGCACCCCGTATGCGCCGCACTACCGGGCGCTGCTGCGGGAGATCGGGTACCTGCTCGACGAGCCCACCGGGGTCCGGGCCCGCACCACGAACGTGGACGCGGAGATCGCGGAGATGGCGGGCCCGCAGTTGGTGGTCCCGGTCACCAACCGCAGGTTCGCGATCAACGCCGCCAACGCCCGGTGGGGCTCGCTGTACGACGCGCTGTACGGCACCGACGCCATCAGCGACGACGGAGGGGCGGGCCGGGGGGCCAGGTACAACCCGGCGCGCGGCCAGCGGGTCATCGCGTGGGCCAGGGAGTTCCTGGACCGCGCGGCCCCCCTGGCCTTGGGCTCCCACAGCGAGGTGGTGAGCTACGGGGCAGGGAAGGAGCTGCGGGCGACGCTCGGCTCGGGCGAGACCGTCGGACTCGCGACGCCGTGGGCGTACGTGGGCTACCGCGGTCCGGCGGAGTCGCCGTCGGCCATCCTGATCGAGAACAACGGCCTGCACATCGAGCTCCGGATCGACCCCACCGGGCCGATCGGCCGCTCCGATCTGGCGGGGATCGACGACATCGTCCTGGAGTCCGCCGTCACCGCCATCATGGACTTCGAGGATTCGGTGTCCACCGTCGACGGCCCCGACAAGGCGATCGGCTACCGCACCTGGCTCGAGCTCAACGCAGGCACCGCCTCGGAGGAGATGGAGAAGGGCGGGCACTCGTTCCTCCGGACCCTGGCCGACGACCGCACCTTCACCCGGGCCGACGGCGGGGAGCTCACCCTGCACGGGCGGGCGCTGATGCTGTGCCGCAACGTGGGGCACCTGATGACCACACCCGCCGTCCTCGACTCCGAGGGCCGCGAGCTCCCCGAGGGCATCCTCGACGCACTGGTCACCAGCCTGTGCGCCATCCCGGGGCTGTCGTCGCACAACCCGCGGCGCAACTCACGCACGGGATCGATCTACATCGTCAAGCCCAAGCAGCACGGGCCGGCCGAGGTGGCCTTCACCAGCGACCTGTTCGCCGCCGTCGAGGACGTGCTGGGCCTGCCCCGCACCACGCTGAAGATGGGGATCATGGACGAGGAGCGGCGCACCACCCTCAACCTCGCGGCCTGCATTGCGGAGGCGGCGGACCGGATCATCTTCATCAACACCGGCTTCCTGGACCGCACCGGCGACGAGATCCACACTTCGATGGAGGCCGGGCCAATGATCCGCAAGGCGGAGATGAAGCAGGCCGCCTGGATGCAGGCCTACGAGGACTGGAACGTCGACGTCGGCATCGCCTGCGGCCTGCCGGGCCGGGCGCAGATCGGCAAGGGCATGTGGGCGAAGACGGACCTGATGGCGGACATGGTGGCCGAGAAGATCGCTCATCCCTCCTCGGGGGCGACCACCGCGTGGGTCCCCTCCCCGACCGCCGCGACACTGCACGCCACCCACTACCACCGCGTCGACGCGCGGGGGCGGCTGGACGAGATCGCGGAGCGTGGGCGGCGGGCGTCGCTGGATCAGCTGCTCGAGATCCCACTGGCGCCCAGCACCCGGTGGACCGCCGAGGAGCGGCAGCAGGAGGTGGACAACTCGTGCCAGTCCATCCTGGGCTACGTCGTCCGCTGGATCGACCAGGGCGTCGGGTGCTCGAAGGTGCCCGACATCACCGACACCTCGCTCATGGAGGACCGGGCCACCTGCCGGATCAGCTCCCAGATGCTGGCCAACTGGATCCGGCACGGCATCGTCACCGAGGGGTTCGTCGTCGAGGCGCTGAAGCGGATGGCGCGGGTGGTCGACGCGCAGAACGCCGACGATCCGGCCTACCGGCCGATGTCGCCGGGTGTCGCGGGCGGTGGGGCGTTCGAGGACTCGATCGCGTGGTGCGCGGCGAGGGACCTGGTGATCCAGGGCGCGTGGTCGCCGTCGGGCTACACCGAGCCGATCCTCCACGCGCGGCGCCGCGAGTACAAGGCGCGGTACGGGCTCAGCTGAGGCCGAGGTCCGCCAGATCCACCGCGTAGCGGTACTCAAGACCGGCGTCGCCGACCTTCTCGGCGGCGCCGGTCCCGCGGTCCACCACCACGGCCACCGCGACAACCTCGCCCCCCGCCTCGCGCACGGCCTCGACGGCGGTCAGTGCCGAGCCCCCCGTCGTGGAGGTGTCCTCGACCACGAGCACGCGGCGACCCGCCACCTCGGTGCCCTCGATCCGGCGCTGCATCCCGTGCCCCTTGGCGGACTTGCGCACCACGAAGGCGTCAAGCCGGCCACCCTCGGCAGCCTTGGCGTGCAGCATCGCGGTGGCGACGGGGTCAGCGCCGAGGGTGAGCCCGCCGACGGCGTCGAAGTCCAGGTCCGCGACCAGCTCGTTCATCACGCGACCGACCAGGGGCGAGGCGGCGCCGTCGAGGGTGACGCGGCGCATGTCGATGTAGTAGTCGGCCTCTTTGCCGGACGCCAGCGTGACCTTGCCGTGCACGACGGCGAGGGCCTTGATGTGTCCGATGAGTTCGCTGCGGTCTGTCATTTCATCTCCGTTGTATCCAGGACGCCGAAACCGACGGCGCGGTCCGGGGTGTCGATGAGGTCTTCGTGGGTGGTCAGAGTGAGGATGGCCTCGGTGGGCGCGAGGTCGGGTTTCCCGGGGACGGGCTCGAGGACCCAGGAGTCGTCGCGGTGCACCGTCAGCTGCGAGGGCGGGAGCGTGACCCGGTAGGTGTAGATGGCCTGGGCTGTCTCGATGACCACCTCATCGTCCACCTGGACGCTGAGCAGGTCCGCGAAGGGTGCCCCGTGCGTGAGCCTGAGCCCGGCGAGGGCGACGTTGCCGACCTGCCCCGGGAGCGCCGTCGACGGGTACCACCCGACGGATTCTGTGAGCAGGTCTTCGTCCACGCCTGCGGCGATGGGCCATTCGAGGTTCTGTCCCGGGAGGCGCAGGATCCAGGCCAGCTCGCCCGGGCCGGGGGCCAGCTCCGCTGGGAGTTCGCCGTCCTCGGCGGGCGGCGTAGGTGTCGCGGTGGCCCACTGGTCGCGGAGCTGGGCCACGCTTTCGGCGGCCGCGCCGCGGGCGAGCCACGTGGTGCCGAAGACCTGCCAGGCGAGGAATCCGGTGACTGCGAGTGTCGCGGCGAGGATCACGAGCCCGCTGACGGTCAGCGGCGACACGCGACGCCGCGACTCGGCGCCGCGGGACGGCTGCTCAGGCCCTGCCTGGTCCGACTCGGGCTCGACGGCACGGGATGGGCTGACGGGCTTGCCCGAGCCGTCTTGCTCAGCAGCGACCGCAGGCTCGTCACCCTCGCCCTCGCCGGCGGCCCGCTTCGCTTCCATGCGCGCCATTCTTCCCTAACCGGCCCGCCGTGGTGGTCCCGCTCCCAGGCGCCAACCACATCGAGCGATTCAAGGCCGCCGCACGGTAGAGGCCAGGAGTCAGGCGCGACGCCCGCGGCAGCGGGACGCGAGTTCGAGGCTTCACGCTCAGGAGGAGGTGGGGTGACCGGCACTGGGGTCCCGTCTCCGCGCTTGGGCGCCTCGGGCCGAGGGGAGAGCGGTGAGGGTAGCGCCCGTCACCCCTCCGCGACACCCGCGGAGTCGAACGTCGCCATCTCCCGCAGGATGCGCGCGGCCGCCTGGACCGTCGGCAACGCCAGCGCGGCGCCGGTGCCCTCGCCGAGGCGGAGATCCAGGTCCACGAGCGGCTGCAGGTCCAGCCACGTGAGCGCCGCCTTGATGCCGGGCTCGACGCCCGCGTGACCCGCGATCAGGTATCCGGTCACCGCCTCGTCGAAACCCGCCGCGACACACGCCGCCGATGCCGCGATCACCCCGTCGATGATCACCGGCACCCGGCGCGCCGCCGCGCCGAGGATGAAGCCCGCCAGGGCTGCGTGCTCGAGCCCGCCGACTGCGGCCAGGACCCCCAGCGGGTCCGCGGGGTCCGGGCGGTGCAGGGCCAACGCGCCCTCGATCACGGCGATCTTCCTGCTCAGCATGTCGTCGCCGGCGCCGGCCCCGCGGCCCGTCACGGAGGTCACGGGAAGGCCCGAGAACGCGGCGATCAGCGCGCTGGCGGGCGTGGTGTTCCCGATGCCCATCTCGCCGGTGAGGAGGATGTCGGCGCCGCCGTCGATGGCCTCGTTGGCCGCCTCGATGCCCACCTCGAGGGCCGCCCGGGCCTCATCGAGCGTGAGGGCCGGCTCGACGGAGAAGTCGCGGGTCCCGGACCGGACCTTGCGGGCGCGGATCCCGGGGTGCTCCGGCACCTCCACCGCGACACCCACATCCGTGACCCACACGTCGGCCCCCACCTGGCGGGCGATGGCGTTGATGGCCGCGCCGCCCGAGGCGATGTTGAGCGCCATCTGGACCGTGACCTCCTGCGGCCAGGGGCTGATGCCCTGCACGCAGACGCCGTGGTCGCCGGCGAACAGGCCGATGACGGCGTGCTCGGGCAGCGGGGGCGGGCAGGCGTCGGCGATGGCCGCGAGCCGGTTGCCGATCTCCTCCAGCCGGCCGAGGCTCCCGGCGGGCTTGGTGAGGGTCAACTGCCTGGCGCGGGCCGCCGCCAAGGCGTCGGCGGAGGCGGGGCGGAGGGCGGCGAGGGTGTCGTCGAGGAGGGTCATGGCGTCCTTGTCTTCGATGGTTGGATGGGCTGGTGATTCTGATCCTTGGTGGCACCGCGGAGGGCTGACGGCTGGCCGAGGTGTTGGTGGGACGCGATGCGGTGCTCTCGTTGGCC
This sequence comes from Tessaracoccus luoxuelianae, assembly GCF_055326245.1. Classification (NCBI taxonomy): domain Bacteria; kingdom Bacillati; phylum Actinomycetota; class Actinomycetes; order Propionibacteriales; family Propionibacteriaceae; genus Tessaracoccus; species Tessaracoccus luoxuelianae. Next base: position 22,371 of record NZ_JBUZNO010000006.1, on the reverse strand, counting down.
GGCCGGACCCGCGCCCCCCCCTCGTGGCGGGAGAGGTGCGGATCGGAGGCTTCGGAGGGGTCGACGTGCTGGTGACCAAGGACGCCCGCGGCCCGCATACCGACGCGAAACTGGCTGTGGCCGCCGAGCGGGGCGCCGCCGTCGTGATGATCCGGCGTCCTGCGTCGCCCTTGGGGTGCCCGAGGTAGCCGATGTCGCGGCCGCCCTGGCCTGGCTGGGCTGACGTCACGGCCGGCCGTTGAGGGCGGAGAAGGCTGCGGCCAACCGACGGTGGACGTCGGGGGTGCGAACGGCGAACCGCAGCCAGGTGGGGCCGAGGCCGGGGAACGTCTCTCCGCGCCGCACGGCGAATCCGCGTTCGGCAAGCGGCTCCCGCAGCGACATCGGCGACAGCGCCGAGGCGTCGGCCAGCACAAATGGCGCGTGACCATGGACGACGGCAAGTCCCGCGTCCGTGAGGCGCGCGGCGAGATCCGCTCTGGCCCGTGCGGCCTCCTCCGCGAGGCGGGAGGCCTCGGCGGAGGCGCGCGGGGAGGTGCAGGCCACGGACGCGCGGATCGCGGGTGTGGACACCGACCACGGCGGTTGCTGGGCAGCCAGGAGCGCGATGAGGGCCGGGTCGCCGATCACGTAGCCCACCCGCAGGCCTGCTAGCCCCCAGGTCTTCGTGAGCGAGCGCAGCACGAGGCGCCCCGGCATCGTGGGCGCGATGAGGGTCTCGGTTTCGCCAGGGATCGCGTCCATGAAGGCCTCGTCGACGACGAGAATCCCGGCCGGGAGCGCGGCGAGGTCCGCCGCGAGGTGGAGGACGCCGGTGGGGTTGGTGGGGTTGCCGACGATGATCAGGTCCGCCGCCGGAACCTGGGAGGGGACGAGCCGGAAGCCGGTGTCGGGCCGGAGCAGGTGGCGGCGGGGGTCGCGGCCGGCGGCCCGCAGCGCCGCCTCAGGCTCGGTGAACTGCGGGTGGACGACCAGCGCGTCGCCGGGGAGGGCGCGGGCGATGAGGGTGAACGCCTCGGCGGCGCCGGCGACCGGGAGCACGATGGCGGGGTCGACGCCGTGGTGGGCGGCGATGGCGTCGCGGGCGGGGCGGGGGTCGGGGTAGGCGGCGAGATCGCCGTCGCCGAAGATCTCCTCTGCCAGCCAGGTGGGTGTCGCGGGGACCCGGACGTTGACGGCGAGGTCGACGAGGCCGGGGGCGAGGTCGCGGTCGCCGTGGTGCAGGAGGTCCACGGTGCCGGGCACGAGCCGGGTCGGGTCGGGGGTGCGCGGTTGCTGTTCCTCCAGGCAGGGTCTCGGCCCCCTCAGGGGGTCGGGATCCGATCTGGAGGAACGCTGGCCGCGCGGGTGGGTCGAGCCTGCCTCGGGATCGTCCAGCTCCGCCGTCTCCCCCCGCTCCCTGAGGAGCCCCGGCACCGAAGGCACCTCCGGCGCCCCCACCCGCTCCCTGAGGAGCCCCGGCACCGAAGGCACCTCCGGCGCCCCCACCCGCTCCCTGAGGAGCCCCGGCGCCGAAGGCGCCTCGGGCGTCTCGAAGGGTTGTGACCCAGGTCCCCACGCAGGCTTGGGTTCTCGACCCTTCGAGACGGTCCCCGCCGCTTCGCGGGCGGACCTCCTCAGGGAGCGAAGAGAGACGGCCGCTTCTACTCGCTCCTGGGCATGTGCTGCGTCGGCGAAGCGCTGGGCCAACTGTGGGTGGCCGGCCCAGTGGACGTGCAGGTACGACGCGTGGAGGGTCTCCCCCGCGACACCGTCATCCCTGCCGTCCAACAGCCAGGCCGGCCCGACAGCTGCGGTCTCGCCCGCGGCCGCATCCAGACTCACCGTCGTGCGGTGGAACTCGTGCCCCGTCACCTCCTCGTCGGGGCGGCCGAGCAACGTGTCCCGCGACGACACCGCGACCCTGTAGCCCATCGTCAATCGCGGCCCCATCGTCGCGTCCGCCTCGACGGCGCCCACCATCCCGCGACCGTCCAGGCTCCGGCACAGGTACAGCAGCCCGGCGCACTCCGCGACCGTCGGCAGCCCGCCCGCGACAGCAGCCCGGATCTCCCCCGTCAACGGCGAATTCGACGCCAACTCCCCCGCGTACACCTCCGGGAACCCGCCGCCGAGCCACAGCCCGGCCGTCCCCTCCGGCAGCGCGGAATCCACGAGCGGGTCGAACTCCACCACCCGGCACCCCGCCGCCTCCAACAGTTCGTCGGTCTCCGGATAGCGGAACGTGAACGCCCGTCCCCCGGCCACGGCCACCACCGGCCGCCGGTCCGACGGCGGCGACACCTCCCGCGCCGGATCCCACGGGGCGACGTCCAGCTCCGGCGCCCCAACGGCCACCGCCAGCAGCGCCTCCACATCAACGTGCTCGGCCACCACCTCGCCCATCGCCGCGACCCTCGAGTCGTCGCGTTCGGCCACCGGCACCAGGCCCAGGTGTCGCGACGGCGCCTCGATGTCCAACGCCCTCGGCAGCACCCCCAGCACCGGCAGCCCCACCTCCTCGACGGCGGCGCGAGCCTCCGCGGCGTGCCGGTCGCTCCCCACCTGGTTGAGGATCACCCCCGCCACGCGCACGCGGGGGTCGAACCGCGCCATGCCCAGCGCCACCGCGCCGACGCTCCGCGAGGTGTGCCGCGCGTCGATCACGAGCACCACCGGAGAGTCCAGCAGCCGCGCCACGTGCGCCGTCGACCCGAATCCGCCGGTGCCGAGGCGCCCGTCGAACAGCCCCATCACGCCCTCGATCACCGCGACATCCGCCCCCGCCGCACCGTGCGCGAACAGGGGCCCCATCCGCGCCTCGCCGCACAGGAACGGATCGAGGTTCCGGCCCGGCCGGCCGGTGGCGAGGCCGTGGTAGCCGGGGTCGATGTAGTCCGGCCCCACCTTGAACGGCGCCACCTCCAGCCCGCGCGCCCGCAACGCGGCCATCAGCCCCGTCGCCACCGTCGTCTTCCCCTGCCCCGACGACGGCGCCGCGATCACCAGCCGGCTCACCATTCGATGCCCGCCTGACCGCGCTGGCCCTGCTGGAAGGGGTGCTTGACGAGGGCCATCTCCGTGACGAGGCACCGCGACGATCGGCCGCTGCCGCAGGTCGCGCGTGTGGGCGCGCTCAACGCGACCCCTCCACCACGTACGCCCAACTCACCACTGCGCGCGCGGGCGTCCACCCCAACAGGCGGCCGATGGGTGCGGCGTGCTCGTGGTGCAGCCGGGCGAGCTGCCCGCCCCACCGTCGGTACGCCGCGACACACACCTCCTCGGCCTCCACCGTCACCCCGTGCACGACGAGCCGGCCCCCCACCGGAAGCGCATCAACCGCCCGCTCCAGCAACGAGGCAGTCGCTCCCCCGCCGATGAACACCGCGTCGGGCCGGGGCAGGCCATCCACCGCCTCCGCGACACCGGCCTCCACCAGCCGAACCGCCCCCGCGGGCGCCAGCCGGGCCGAGTTCGCCGCGACCCTCGCCGCCCGCTCCGGCACCCGTTCGACGGCGACCGCCCGGGCCCCGTCGGCCGCCCGGCACCACTCGATGGCCACCGAGCCGGCTCCCGCGCCGAGGTCCCACAGCAACTCGCCTGCCAGCGGCCGCAGCAGCGCCAACGCGGACGCGCGGATGTGTCGCTTGGTGATGAGCCCGTCGTGTTCGAAGACGTCGTCCGGGAGGCCGGGGGTGCGGCCGAGCAGGGCGCCGTCGGGGTCGATGATCATTGGCGGATTCCATCCGGAAGGAGAGCGAGCACCTGGTCGAGGTCGCGCGGCGCGCCGGCGAGCCCCAGGCGGGCCGCGAGCTCCAGGGGCCAGGGGCGGCGCAGCTGGGCGGCGCGGAGCAGTACCTCGTCTCCGAGCAGCGACGGCGGCCCCTGCGTCACGTGACCATCCAGCACCACGGCCACGTCGTCGGCCCAGGCCAGGGCGAGGTCGACGTCGTGGGTGGCCAACACGATCCCCGCGTCCAGACCGGACAGCGTGGCCAGCAGGTCGGCGACCCCTGCGGGATCGAGCCCGGCCGTCGGCTCGTCGAGCAGCAGCAGGTCTGGCCGCATCGCCACCGCCCCCGCCAGCGCCACGCGCTTGCGTTCGCCGAAGCTCAGCTGGTGCGTGGGGCGGGCGGCGAGGTGGGCGATGCCGAGCAGCGCGAGAGCCTCATTGGTGCGGGCGCGGGCGTCGTCGTCGCTGAGTCCGAGGTTGAGCGGGCCGAAGGAGACGTCCTGGGTGACATCGGCGGAGAAAAGCTGGTCGTCCGGGTCCTGCAGCACCAACTGGACGCGGCGGCGGTGCGCCCGCAGCGCGGCCCGCGTGTGGGTGAGCGGCTGCCCGTCGAGGGTGACCCGGCCGTCGGCGGCAGGCAGGGCCCCTGCCAGGCACTGCAGAAGTGTGGTCTTGCCCGAACCGTTGGCGCCGAGGAGCGCCACCCGCCGCCCCGACGCGGCGGAGAGGTTCGCCCCCGTCAACACGGCCGAGCCGCCCGGATACCCGACGACGACCCCCTCGGCCCGGAGCATCACGCCACCGCCCAGCAGGCCAGCCAGATGCCGGCGACGAGGGCGGCCCCCGCAGCCGGGGCCCAGGGGCGGGTGCGGCCCACGGGCCGTAGCGTCGGCAGCGCATCCTCATAGCCGCGCAACTCCAGGCCCGCCTGCAGCCGGGTGGCGCGGCGCCAACTCATCAGCAGGACGGTGCCGATGCCGTCGACGGCGGCCTGGAACCGACGACTGAAGGGCGCGTCGCCCCCGAGACGGGCGGCCTGCGCGGCCTGCAGCGCCAGCGCGCTGCTGAGCAGCACGAACAGCAGCCGGTACATCAGTGCGGCGATCTCCAGCAGCGGGCCGGGGAGGCCGCGGCGATGCAGCCAGCCCAGCACGTCACTCATCGGCGTGGTAGTGGCCAGCAGCAGGACGGCCAAGGTCCCCGCGACGCCGTGCGCGAGCATCTCCGCCGCCCGGAGCCCGCCGTCGGCGGTGATGCGCAGCCCGTCGCCCACCTCGACCGCGAGCGGCAACGCCCCCACCACGAGGAATGCCAGCGGAGGCAGCGCGACGGCGGCCACCAGACCCGGCCGGATGCGGGCCGGTCCTAGCATGAGGATCAGCGACGCCCCCGCCACCAGCAGGGTCCCAGGCCAGGCCGGCGTCAGCAGAGCGGTCAGCACCAGAGCGACGGCGAGCCCCACCTTGTGCCCCACAGGGATCGCCCGCCAGGGCCCTGCCCAGGCGGCGTCGTCGACGGCGGTGACGTGGATGCTCACGGGCGTGCGCCGGACGTCGAATGACGGGTGAGGTGGCGGTCGCTGCCGCGCACCGCGCCCCGAGTGTGACTCCCGTGGGTGAACTCAACCCAGGAATTCACACTCGGACGACGGGCCACCCCGGCAACCGTCGCGAGTTCCCTCATGACGCGCGCCGAGCCGTCAACCGGCCGAGGACGAAGCCCAGCAGGATGCCGCCCAGGCCCGCCTGGAGGGCGAAGAGTCCAGACTCGAGCTCCGCGCTCTCGGGCGCGAACAGCGGCTCGAGCCACGGCACGCCGCCGGTCAGGTCCCCCGCAGCGGCGTCGCTGCCCAGGAACTCCGCCCCCGTGGGGGCCAGCGCCAGGCTGCCGAGGTACACCCCCATGACGGCGACCACGAGCGCCACCCCGATCCACACGTCGCGACGGCTAAACACCGGCGTCCTCCTTGAGCAGACCCAGCCGGGCCAACTCCGGGCGCGCCGCACGCGTCAGGAACCCGACCAGCAGCACACCCAGCAGCCCCTCGGCGACGGCCAGCGGGACCTGCGTGACCGCGAACAGCGCGAGGAACTTCACCAGCGCGCCCCCCAGCCCGCTCACCGGGTCCGGATACGCCAGCGCCAGCTGGACCGACGTCACGGCGTAGGTGGCGATGTTCGCCACCGCCATCGCCAGGAACACCGACGCCCACAGCGGGGCCGACAGCCGCGCCGTCGCCCAGTAGATCCCGTACGCCGCCCACGGCCCGACGATTGCCATCGAGAACACGTTCGCCCCGAGCGTCGTCAGCCCGCCGTGGGCGAGCAGCGTCGCCTGGAACAGCAGCACCAGCGTGCCGAGGAACGCCATCACCGGCGGCCTGAGCAGCACCGCCCCCAGGCCTGTCCCCGTCGGATGCGACGAGCTTCCGGTGATCGACGGTAGCTTCAGGGCGCTGACCACCAGCGTGAACGCCCCCGCGGCGGCGAGGATCAGCTTGCGTTCCGGGTGCTCGCGCACCGTGGTGAGCACGGCGCGGGCACCGTGGACGACGAACGGGGTGGACGCAGCCAGCCAGGCCGCGCAGTGCAACGGGGGAAGCATCCCCTCGGCGATGTGCATCGCTCTCTCAGGTCCCTTCGCCCGGGATGACGCGCCCCAGGCAGTCGGCCGTGAGGGTCCAGTTCCTGACTTCCCGCCCGACGGCGGTCCACAGTGGCGCGACCGTGCCGGCTCGTTCCGGCTTCCTGGTCCCCTCGCGGTGTGAATGTGTGGGGCCAGTCAACCAGAGCCCTGCGTCCCCCGCTATTGCGGGGTCCACTACGGTGAACGGCGTGCGCTACGACTACCTGACCGACGGCTCCGACATCTACCGCGAATCCTTCCGGATCATCCGCGAGGAGACCGATCTCACCCGCTTCCCCGACGACGTGGCCCGCGTCGTCGTGCGGATGGTGCACGCGGCCGGCGCCCCGGACGTCGCCGACGACGTGGCCTTCACTCCCGGCGTCGTGGCCGCCGCCAACGCCGCGCTGCGGGCCGGAGCACCGATCCTCTGCGATTCCTCCATGGTGGCCACCGGCATCATCGCCTCCCGCCTCCCCCGCGACAACGACGTCGTCTGCCACATCAAGGACCCCGGCCTCGCGGCGCTGGCCGCCGAGAAGTCGATGACCAAGACAATGGCCGCGATCGACCTGTGGCTGCCCCGCCTCGACGGCGCCGTCGTCGCCATCGGCAACGCGCCGACGGCGCTCTTCCGGCTGCTCGAGGTGGTCGCGGAGACCGGCGTGAGGCCGGCGGCGGTGATCGGCGTCCCGGTCGGGTTCGTCGGTGCCGCCGAGTCCAAGCAGGCGCTGGCGGCAAACGACCTAGGCCTCGAGTATCTCGTCGTCCACGGCCGACGGGGCGGCTCGGCCCTCACCGTCGCCGCCGTCAACGCCATCGCCAGCACCGACGAGCTGACCAACACCTCGCGCCAGGCCTGAGAGTCGCTGGCATGCCGCCGGCAGGGCTACGCTGAGGCGCATGCCCGCCCGCCGCCACGCACCCCGCGACGAGGTGGTGTACAGGAACAAGTACGTCGGCACGGTGGAGTACCACACCAGCCGCTCCGGCTATGGCGACGCGTCGATGGTGTCCTACCGGTTCCCCTGCCAGGTCCCGCAGAAGACGAGCCCGGACTTCGTGCTCATCCACGGCATCGGCGTGTCCGCGCGTTCGTACGGTCCAACGGCGGTAGAGCTCGCCAACCACGGCGACGTCCACCTGATCGACCTGGCCGGATACGGCCGTTCGCCCCGCCCTGACCGCGACCTGAGCATCGCCGATCACGCCGCCCTCGTCGGCAAGTACCTGGCGGAGAAGGACCTCGACCACCCGGTGGTGGTGGGCCATTCGATGGGCACCCAGGTGGTGGCGCAGCTGGCCGCCGACTTCCCCGAGGAGGTCGACCACATCGTCCTGATCGCGCCGGTGGTGACGCCGTCGGCCCGCTCGCTGGCGAAGGTCGCGGGGCTGCTGATGGCCAACGGGTTGAAGGAGCCCCCGCAGGTCGCGGCGATGGCGATCTACGACTATCTGTTCCGAGCCGGGGTGCCGTACATGGTCCAGCAGACCCCGCACCTGCTTCAGATGGATATGGAACTGGTCGCGGGGCGGATCGACGCGAAGACCCTGGTGCTCTGCGGGCTCGACGACCCCATCGTTCCCCTCGACTGGGCCGAGAAATTGGCGGGCACGTTCAAGCACGGCTGGTTCGCAACGGTGCCGGGGCCGCACGCCACGATGTTCGCGTCGCCGAAGTTCATCGCCGACCTCATCGACGAGCACGCCCACCGCTGAGCGCCATCGTGACACGGCAGTAGTGATGCCGAGGTCCCCCCAAGACCTCGGCATAGCCGCAGTGTCGCCGCGATTCGGCGCCAACGCATCCGGGAGGGTACGAAAGTACCTTCCCGCGCTCCTCGGCTGGTCAGGCGAGCGTTGCCGACCCATAGGATGACGGCGTGGGACGGAAAGCACTCTCGAGCGGCGCGCTGGAGGTCCTCATCGCGCTCGTGATCATCACGGCAGAGCTCCTCGCTCCCCGGGCCCGCCTCGTCCTGCCCCCAGAGATCGTGGCCCTCGACGTCGCGGCGTTCCTCACTGTGGTGGTGGCCGTCCGCTGGCCGAGAGTCGGGGCGCCGCTGACCATCGTCATGGCGGTCACGGCCGCCGCGGTCGACGAGAACCTGCTCGGCTTCTGGGGCTATCTCCTCATGCTCCCTGTCGTCGCCGCTTTGAGGAACGGGCGATGGGCCCAGGCAGCGGTGATGGCAGCAACCGTGTTCACGGCGTCGGTGACCGCCACGGCTCGCAAGCTCGCGGAGGACTTCAATCCCTTCGAGGTGATCCTCGGGTGGTTCGCGCTGGACGCCGTGTTCGTGCTCGTCGGATTCGGCCTCAACGCCGTCTCCCGCAACGCCGCCGAGGCCGAGTCCAGGCGCCAGCGGGACCTCAGGCTCCAAGCCACCCTCGACCTCCACGACTCGGTGGCCCGCGAGCTCACTCTCATCGCGATGGAGGCCGACGCCGCGCACAACGCGGGCGGAGCATCTCCGGAGGCGCTGGCCGCACTGTCCGAGCGGGCCCGCAACGCTGGGGCCGCCCTCCGCGACACCATCCGCATGATGCAGCTGGGAGAGAGCGCGCCGACGGACGCGGACTTCCGGGAGACCTTGGCGCAGGAGGTCCGCGAGCTCAAGCGTCGCGGCCACGAGGTGACCACCTCCGGAGACCTCAGCCCCACACTGCATGCGTCCATCGACCGCGCGCTAGCGCAGATCCTCCGCGAGGCGCTCCACAACGTGGCCAAACACGGCCTGAAGCACGGGCCCTGCACGATCGTGGGCGAGCTGTCCGCCGTCGACTACCAGCTGATCGTCACCAACCAGATGCCGCCTGATCGGACGACCGGCGCGGGCCTCGGCACGCTCGGCATGCGCCACCGCGCCACGCTCGCCGGCGGTAGTCTCCGGCTGGCATCCGCGAACGGCACGTGGACGTGCCTGGTGGAGATGCCGCTGACCGTGCGGCAATTGCAGACATGATCAGCGTCGGGATCTGCGACGACGACCCGCTCGTCCTGAGCTACCTCGCCGCGACCCTCGCCCGCGTCGACGACATCGCCGTCGTCCACCAGTGCGCCGGGGGTCACGAGGCATTGGCTGCGCCCCCAGTCGACCTGTGGCTCATGGACATCCGGATGCCCGGTATCTCCGGGGTGGAGACGTGCCGCGCGCTGACCTCCCGCCCGGACCCGCCGCGGGTCCTGCTGCTCACCAGCCTCAGCACCACGAGTCTCACCGAGGCGGTCGGCGCCGGCGCCTGCGGCTTTCTCTACAAGGACACCCCGGCCAAGGCGCTCGCCGCGGCCATCCGGACCGCGGACGCCGGGATCTTCGTCCACTCCCCCGACGCGGCGCGGGGGCTGACCACCAGGGTGACCAGCCGGGAGTCGGCCCCCGACGGAGTGCTGCGCGACGCCGTCGACCACGAGCTGATCCGCGCCATCAACGCCGGACGCGGCTACGACCAGATGGCCGAGGCGCTGGGCATGTCGGTGTCAGGGGTCAAGAAGCGGGTCGGCACCCTCATGAGGCGCGCGGGCGTCAGCAGCCGCCCCCAGCTCATGGCACAGTCCGTCTCCTGGTCAACGCAGCCATCGGAGTCGCCCCGCCCGGATAGTCCTGCTCCGTCCTAGTTGACGGTCCAGCGCGGCTTGGTGAGATCGCACTCTTTGGGGATGTGCGTGTCATCGGAGACCTCAGCCGAGGCCGCGGACTCACCGCCGGTCAGTTCAACCAGCCGACCGAGTTCGAAGGTACCTTGCTCTGTCTCGAGTGCACCATGGTCAGCCCAACTCGGGGCGCCGCGGAAGACCGGGAGATAGTCGGTCCCATCTTCGGTAGTCAGGTACAGGCAGCCATCGTTGAGCTGCAGCATCCCGCTGACCAGGGCCGTGGGTCCGCCGTCGTTGAGCGCCCCCTCCCGCCAAGCTACCTCGGGGGCAGCCTGGCTCGCCGTGCAGCCGAGGCTCAGACCAACCGCAGCCCAAACCAGCCACACCATCAAGTGCTTCATACCGCCTACATATACGCTGCGGCCCGTCGCCGAACAGAAGCGGGACCCCAGAGGGTACTTATGTGCCCACCCATGAGTCCGCGCTACCTGTTCTTCTGCACACTGCAAGGCAGGGAGCGACGCTCGGTCCGACCCCGGCCCACTCACGATGGCGCTCCCGGCTACGCTGGCTACGTGCCCGTCACCGCCTCTCACCCTGTGACTCGAGGCTGCTGAGATGGCGCGCCGCGGGCAACTCGAGGACTCCAAGCTGCGGCCCGGCTGGACCACCGGCGCCTGCGCCACCGCCGCCGCAACCGCCGCCTACGAGGCCCTGCTCACCGGCGAGTTCCCCGACCCGGTGGAGGTCGAGTTGCCCCAGGGTCGCCGGCCGTCGTTTGCCCTGACCCTCGAGCACGTGACCGACGGTGTCGCGATGGCCGCCGTCACCAAGGACGCCGGCGACGACCCCGACGTCACGCACGGCGCCCTCGTCCGCGCCTGGGTGCGCCCGGGCCCGTCGGGCTCGGGCGTGCGGTTCCTCGGTGGCCCCGGCGTCGGCACCGTCACGCTGCCCGGGCTCCCGCTCCCTGTGGGCGAGCCGGCCATCAACCCCGCACCCCGGGCGATGATCAGGGCGAACCTCTCCGCCGTCGCCCGCCGACACGGCGTGCCCCTCGACCTCGAGGTGACCATCGGGGTCGACGACGGCGAGGCCCTCGCGCGGCACACGTGGAACCCGCGCATCGGCATCCTGGGCGGGATCTCCATCCTCGGCACCACCGGCGTCGTGGTCCCCTACTCGTGCTCCGCGTGGATCGACTCGATCCGGCGCGGCGTCGACGTCGCCCGCGCCGCCGGCCTGCAGCACCTGGCCGCTTGCACAGGCTCGACGTCGGAGCGCGTCGTCGCCGAGCTGTTTGGCCTGCCGGAGCTGGCGCTGCTGGACATGGGTGACTTCGCGGGGGCGGTGCTGAAGTACCTGTCCCGGCACCCCGTCGAGCGCCTGACGATCTGCGGCGGGTTCGCCAAGCTCACGAAGCTCGCCGCCGGACACCTCGACCTGCACTCCCACCGCACCCAGGTGGACCTGTCCCACCTCGCGGGCCTGGCCATCGAGGCAGGCGCCGGAGAGGCGCTCGCCACGGCGATCCGTGTCGCCAACACCGCGGCAGAGGCCCTCGACCTGGCCGAGGCAGGCCGCATCCCGCTGGGCGACGCCGTCGCCACCGCGGCCCGCGATCACGCCCTCACCGTCCTGCGCGGTTCTCCCGTGGCGGTCGACGTCATCTGCATCGATCGGGGCGGCGCCATCGTCGGCAACTCAGCTTGATGAGGGATGCGGCACGCCGGTCCGGTGAATGTCGGGGATGAGCGCAGACGTTTCAGGGTCTTACCGCCTCAGGTTCTTGAGTCCCTCCCCTACGATCTCGAGCCGCACCACAGCCGAGCGCCGCAACTCATCACGCAGATAGCCGTCGAGATCCAAAACACGTGCAACTTCCTCACGGTCGAGGTGTGGGCTGAGATTCATGGCTCCCAGTCTCTCGCCGGCTCACCTGTCCTTGAGCTGCTCATGAAGGCCGCCCCGCAGCGCGAGCGGAACCAAGGCCACCCCCTGCGCCCATCCCGTCGCGGCGGCCGATCCGATGGCGAGAAAACCTGCAGCGAACGTCGCCGCGACCCCGGTCAGCGGGACGGCCTGCAGCGAGACGGCCACTGCGAGCGCGGCGACGGTGGCGGCGCAGGCGGATCCGGCCCCTGGCCCCGCCTGCCCCAGCTGGGACCTACCTCAACCCGTGCCCTGACGCGTCCTGGCCGACGAGCGGGGCGTGACCGTGGGTCGACCCGCCAGTCCGCGCGCCTGGATCACCGCGTACGCCACCGCCACCGCTGGCCCCGCGGCCTGGGAAACCAATCAGGACCGCCGCCAGCCCCGCCGACGCGGACCCGCCCACCAAGGCGACCACCATCCGCTACCGGCGAACTCAATGGCACGACACCCGCTTGAGCGAAGGCTGTGCGCATGTAACGTGATGCGCACGGCGCCCAGGCGAAGGAGGCCAGGAGTGGTGCGATTCATCCTCGAACTGATCATCGGCGTCGCAGTGGCCGCGATCGTCACCGCGGCCGTCATGGTCACGATGTTCTACTACGGCCCCTGGGCCGATCCGCCCGGGATGGACAAACTCTGGTGGCTGCTATCGACCGCAGCGGCCTTACTCGCGTCCTGGCGATGGTGGGCACGCCGACACTCTCCTTGATCGCGCGAACTCCTCCCATCGCGGCATGTGCAGTTGAACCCTGCCGGCATGTCCGGATGTCGGTCCTTCTGCCATCGGGTAGCGCTGCCGGTGGGTCAGATGCCACGCAACCGTTCGGCCAGCGGGGCGAGTTCGTGATCAACGAGGTCAAGAATCAGGTCCGGATTCACCCGAAAGTACTCGTGAACGACGATGTTCCGTAGCCCCGCGATCGCAGCCCAAGGAATGTCGGGCATCCCGTCTCGCGTCTCAACCGGAAGGGCTCGAACCGCCTCGCCGATCACGGCCAGGTTGCGCAGGACCGCGTCGTATGCCATCGAGGCGAACTCGTCGGACTGGAGGTAGGGCTCGTAATCCTGGCAACGCTGAATGGTGGAGAATGTCGGCTAACTGCTCCTGATCAGATCGGATCACAACGGCACCGCCTCGGCTAGAGCACTGGACGACACGTCATCCCGCAGCAGTGGCGCAGCCACGACGTCAACCCTCGCCCCGAGCACCTGGCTCAACTCTTCGGCGACCCCTGCCACGCGCAGCAGGTCGTTCCCCCCGCCCGGCAGAAGGTCGACCAAGAGATCGATGTCACTGTCGCCAGTGGCGTCGCCACGGGCCACAGAGCCGAACAGTCTCGGGTTGGCCGCGCGATAGCGACAAAGGATGCCGTCCAGGGCATCGCGATGCGCGATGATCGCCGCACGCAGCGACGCGCTCTCGGCCGTCACGATGCTCATCCACCGAGGGTACCCCGCGACCAACGCGCTCGGTACTGCCGATCCCCCGACAGCGGCATAGAACGGACGTGTGGTGGAGCGTTGCTGCAACGGATCAGGGTTCGTGAGACTGTCGCCATTGTGGCGAGGTGGAGGCAGGGACCGGGTAGGCATGGCGGCACAGGCGGGTGTGCAATAAGGCATGAGTGATTTCGGGACCCGGATCCGGGAGAGTCTCCGCCGAGCGTCGCCAATCCCGGTTTCGGCGGTCCCGCTCGGTCCGGTCGACCGCGCCGCCCGACCGGGCCCCCAACCTGCCGCCCCTACAGTACGGCGCTGGCTGGCGGCAGCCGTTGGCATCATCGTGGCGGCCGGCATCGGACTGGCCGCCTCGGGCTGCAGCACGCCAGTCTCCGACGCGCCCGCGGCCCCGCCCAGCCGGACCACCGTGATAGTCGACCTTTACTCGGGACGGGAGAACCCGCAGCTCCCGCTCGACCCTGACGTTGCCGAGGAAATGTACCTGATGATCGGCGATAGTGCGGCTGCCGGGGAGGTGATCCCTGCCGACCCGCCGGACCCCGGGCCCGGCTTCCGCGGCTTCGTCGTCACCCCCGCCGACGCGAACCTCCCGGTGCTGCGGATCCTGCCGACGGCCGTCTATGAAGACGAGTCGGGCACCCCCGGGCGCGTCGACGACCCCGGCAGCGGCTTCTACAACCGGGTGTACGACGCCATCCGCCCGCTGCTCGACGACGCGACCCGGACCGCCCTGCCAGATTCGAACCCGGCGATCCCCGAAGTCACCGCCACGATCCCGCCCCAGGTGGGCGCAGCCGCGACCTGGACCCTCGCCGACTCCGAGCGCGTGACCGCCACGTCGACGACCGTCACTATCGAGGTCACTCGCGCAGAGTGCTCCAGCGGGGTGACCGGAGCGATCGCCCAGCCAGTTGTCTCACTCGGCATCGACGACATCATCATCCGGGTCGACGCCGAACCGCTCCCTGGCAACGAGCCCCAGAACTGCCAGGGCAACGACAGCGTCCAGATGACCGTTTCCCTTCACGAGCCCATCGGCGATCGCGCCCTGGTCGACGCCGCCTGCCTCGAAGGCCCGGCAGTCCGCACCAGCTTCTGCGAAACCGGAGCCACCCGCTGGAGCCCATGACGTCGCCAAGCGACTGTGGCCCACGGTGGCCCCAGGTCTGCTTTCGCTGGTCGCTGTCACTGCGTGGTTTGCATCCTTGGCTGTGCAGCCCTCCGTCGTGCCGTGAGCGCACTCAGCTCCTCAGGTCCGAGCGTCACCGCGTGGGAGGCGGTGTCGGCAGACATCGGGTCGTTTGGCTCCTGAGCCCGATCTGGTTTCGCGGCATGGATCCACTCCGACGGGCGGGGTGTTCCCAGCTGCAAGGGTCCGAGAGGGCTGGCCCGCTGTCAGACTGGGTCCATGGAACGCGTACTGCCGCCCGCGGAAGAGCGGTTCGACCCGATCACCGGGCGGTGGATCAACGCTCCACTTCCCGATCCCGCCCGGACCTGCGTTAACCCAGCCGGCGACGCTCCCGTGACCGTCGTCGGCGAGATCCCGCCTGAACTCTCCGAGCACGACAGGCCACCCACCCCCGGCTCCACCGCTGGAGAGACGCGGGCCACGCGAACCCAGCGCCTGCGTTGGCTGATCATCGTCGTTTTGGTGGTCGCGGTCATCGCGCTCGGGATTGCGACACTTATCGCCACGGCGTAGACGCAGCATCAATAGCAGGCCCACGAGTTCGACGTCGAAGACCCGCCGACTCAAGCCCAGGATCACGATCGCGCGAATCCGACCGAATCAGACTTCTCAAGGCGGAGCGCAGCTGGACATGCAAACGCGAGAAACGTACGCTCGGTCGGCGGCATGTCCGGATGTTCGGCATCCCCCTCGGCCGGCCTGCGCGGAGCCGTAAGCGTGTCACTGCGTCAGTCTGTGCCAAATGCTGATGCGCCGTCAGCGTGGGAGCGCACGTGCTCCGGGCAACCGGCGCTCTTGCCACTACATAGTTTCACGCGCCCCAAGGCCAGCTCAGCGAGGGGGCAACTTCAGACGGGATGGGAACATGATCCACATCCCTTGCCCCGACGAGGCGCTTAAGCAAGCGCATTCGGCTCTTCTCAGTTGACGACACTGCGCCCTTGCGAACCTCGGCCAGCGGCCACCACTCCAACGCACCGGAATCCCCCTCAACAACGAGGACAGGCACATAACCCTCAGCCAGCGGAATCATGCGCTCTCCCGACGACGCCCAGCCAGCCGCCACAATTCGATCGAAACGAACGAAGCCTCGTCTTGTGAGAACGCCCCGGGACGTGACCACGACCGCGAAGGGCCACCCGGAAAGCCAAGCGAAGACACCCGCGGCCACGCTGAGGGCCGCAGTGACCCAATCGAGTCCTTCGACGATAAGGAGGCCCACCACGCAGGAAACCGCCAGCCAGCCCACAAAGGCGGCAGACCCCCAGCCCAGCACGACACCGGGTTGCATCACGCCACGCAACGGTCCCGTTGCGGCGCGTCGCGCCGTGGAGACCTCATGCAGCCATTCGTCTGGAGGGATCAACGCCACTTGGACACCCTATCCATCGGCCAGATCGGATCAGAAGCACACGAGATGAGAGACGAACGGGTCCTACAGAATCCAGGCGTGCCGGGTACCCCCGAGGTCCACAACGACGTGCTGGCCTCTACCAGCAGGGGCGCTGAGTCACTGCCCGGGGAACCGAAGCCGAAGGCTACCCTCGCGCACCGCGGCATGAGCGAGCGCACAGCGTGCCAGAGTTGGCAGCCCTGTCAGCTGACCTGATTCGTGCCACCTGGATCCGTTGAACGTTATCGGGGACACCTGAGCAACCGGGACGCCAGTTGGGTGGGCACCGTGCACCAGGCCGGTTCAGGTGTGGTGGAGTGGCAGTCATGGAATTGGGGGAACTATCGAATCGGGCACTGTTGCGGCTGCATTACGCCGTCCTGGCACAGTTGAGGACGAATGGGGTCGTGCGGTCGTCGAACTCCCCGATCGGCGACTACGCCGAGCTTCTCGTGCAGCGCGCCTATGACGGCACCCTGCCGGCGAGAGGCAATCAGGGCTGGGATGTGGACACCCCCAATCTTGGGCGGGTGCAGGTGAAGGCGAGGGTTCGGACCGCAGCGGAGATGCGGTCGGGGCAGTGGGGGCATGTCATGCCGGACAGTTTCGACGCGTGCGTGTACGCCTTGTTCGACCCGGCCACAGTCGAACTGTCCCGCGCGGTGCTGCTGCCGGCGGCGACCATCGCGGAGCGGGGCACCCCGCACAAAGGCGGGTTCCGGTTCCGTCTTGGGGCCGACCTGTTGTCGTTGCCGAAGGCCGTCGACGTCACCGGTGACCTAGCCGCAGCACAGGAAGCCTGACCCGCGGTCCCAAAGCGCCCTCGGCGGCATGAGCGCGCGTCTGCGCACGTCGCCAAGGGCGTGCGAGGAATCTGTCTGAGGTTGCTGCCATGCTACAAAACGGTTGGGGCACCGGGCAGACGCTGCCCCGGGAAAGGGAGACGGACGTGTCGAGTCGAAGGAAGCAAGGCCGCAGCGGCTGGATCAAGTTGGCTGTCATGTGCGGCTTCGCCGCCGTGGCGATCTGGAGCTTGTGGAGTGGCGCGTTGTTCACACTGCCAGGAATAGTCGCCCAGTGGCTGACGGACGTGGCTCTAAACTAAGCCGAAGACCCCGCGGCAGATGGAGTCGCCGACGATGAGCTCGAGGTTAATCGTCCCTGGCGCGGCAGATCCGCATGTTCGACGGGCGCCCTTCTTACGGTTGCGGACAGAGGGCGGATTTGTACAGACTGAGGGGGTGGCCCCCGCCGGTGCAACGACGGGGATCACCCCCTCAGTCTGTAGGGCTCCAGCGTGATGGAGACTGAGCCACGAGACCACGTGAGCGTCAGCCGAAATCCGCGCTTCATGCGAACCACCTCCTTTCTGAGCGTCAAAGGTGGGGTCGAGGTGAAGTCTCGGCCCCACCTAATGATCTAGGGCGGAGGCCTGCAATCTCAACTCTCCTAGAACGCCATTGCAGCCATCATGCGAAGCCATACGAGCAGCATGAAAGTACAACCGCTGCGCAGGCAAACAACGCCTAAGCCAACGAGTCTGACCGTTTCAGCGACGCGTATCCCAGATGACCACGGGTGATACCATAGGCCAAGAGTCCACGATCCCACGACAGCGTGATCGCAGCTGGGGCCGCTGACATGGTATGCGAGTTTGAGAGGTTGACATGGGAACGGTGACCGTCACGTCAAAGAGACTGCTCACCGAGGCGGTGAAACACTCCGGGCGCCGCAGCACAGTGCAGCTCGCGGAGGAGTACGCGAGGATCAAGAGGCCGGATCAGGCGTCTACGGGCCTGGCTGACCTCTTCGCGCTCGGAGAGGTCCCGATGAAGCTGTACCTGACACTCGTCATGTTGACGCGGAAGCCGCCTCACGAACTGTTCAGACCCCGTCCGGACCACTACTGGGCGGAACTTCTCGGCTACGAGGAGTTGAACGATGCGGATCCACTCCCCGGCGCGGGGACGCGTCGGATCAGGCGCGCCTTCGCGACGCTCGGGAAGGCCGGTCCCGGAGGAACAAGCCTGGTGACCCGGACCCCGAGGGCTGGTCACGGAGCGATGGTCTCCGTCCCGATCCACCCACCCCAGCCCACACAAGCGCCCTGGATCACGATTCCGCTTGAACTCTGGGCCCGAGGTTGGACAAACGTCATGAGCGCGCGGGCACTCTTCGTCTACCTGTGTCTGAGACTCGTGCTGGCAGGCCGGCCGGACGAGGAGGGTGCCCAAATCACGCCCTGGGACCGACAGTGTCTTGCCATTAAGGACGACACGTGGCACCGAGGCATCAAGGAGCTCAAACAACTGGGCTTGGTGAGGACTGAGGTCGGACGCGTTGCCACCGACCGTTGGACCACGGACCTCCGTGAGCGACAGGTGTACTTCCTCAACAACACGTTCCTGACCGAAAACGACAGCCCTCTGAGGCCAGTCGGGCCATAAGGCTCTCGGCCACTCAACGCTCTGCCCTGGAGACCTCCGCACCATCGGCGGCAGAGGCGGATGTTCGGGGGCCCGTCAGGCTACGCGGGTTGCAAGGTCGTCGAGTTCTGCCCGGATCCTGGCAATCAGCGCCTTGGCGGACTCGTCTGGGCCCGCCAATTGTGACAGCAGGAGGTCGCGAGCCAGAGTGGAGACGGGAAGCCCGCGCTGTTCGGCCAGCCGCGTCAACGTCTCCAACTCCTCGACGTTCAGGCGAACCTGGAGCGTCTTGGCACGCTGATGGCCGCGGGTGACCTTGCTGCCGGGCTTGATCACGGCGTCGGGGTTGCGTTCAGCCGCCTCGGCCTCGGTCGCGATGAGATCACTAATCGACATCTGTCCGCTCCTCTCTGTAACGGCGCTGATCGGTGGTGTTCGATGGCCAGGCATTGACTCCCCAAATGACGTCCTCATCGGGAAGGACAATGATCGTGACCAGTGTCCGGACGGAGGCTGCCCAGCCGATGACCCGAATGGTTCGGCCCGACACGGACGCGGGATCCGGATCGATGACCAACCTGTTGGGATCGGCGAAAGCTTCGTCGGCAACAACCGGGGACAGCCCATGCTTGGCGATGTAGTCGCCCCGATGCCGCCAGTCGATGCCTTCATCCACCATCCCAGCGTACTACACGCGCAATACGGCCACCAAGCCCGTCGTCACCCGTCTCAGACAATCGTCCGCGCACCACGCGGCATGTGCGGATGTCGGCATCGCTCAGGGGACCGTCACGCCACAGGCAGCGAGGGAGCATCTGCAGGTCTGGGTCGGTCACGACGAGTGTGGCCGCGTGCACTGCCTCGGCTCCGTTCGCTCGAGTCGGCGGACCCACGCAGTGGCCCTCTCAACGCCGCTTTGACCAGCGTTGCCAGTCGATGATCCCGAAACCGGTCAAGGCCGCCAGCAGGCCGCTCACACCAGCCGCGAACCACCAGCGATAGAGGACAAAGGGGTCTTCGAGTGCTCGGATGTCCAGGTTGAGCTGGGGATCATCCGGGTCATAAACAACCTCAATCTCCTCTCCCACCTCCTCGGGGCCGACGACCTCATGTAGCGTCACTTCCACCACGCCATCGTGCACGCTGTCAAACCGAACGGCAGTGGTGGTGTGGCGTCCCACGCCGTCGATCGAAATCACAATGGCCGTGGCCTGACGGCCGTGTTCCTTGAGGAAGTCCAAGTCAGCGCGCTCTCCCACACCAGCCCAGATACAGAAGGCGGCCAAGCCAACCGTGAGAATCGTGCTCGGCACCTTCCTGTTGATCCAGGCCAGCGGCTTGGCTCTCACGGGTCCTCCCCCTAATCTGTAAGCTTCGCCCAATCCTGACATCGAGTCTCCCAGACTCAGGTGGAGTTCCCGGGTCCGGGGTCAACAACTACTGAGATCACTGGAGCCGACGTCTCCGAGATTCTCGAGTGGGCAGAGACCGAGCGACGCGGCAGAACCTACGTGCTCCACATCTGCGCCCCGCTCAACCGTCTGGGCCTGGTCCGACTTCAAGACAGCGACCCCAACGAGGAATAGAAAGTCCCTGGTCGCGGCAGATCCGGACGGCCGCGCGCGTCATGACGTGTGGCAAGGTGAAGCAACGGCCCGGGAAAGCAAGGGAGTGTGGGGTGACGACGAGGACTGTCGAGAATCACGTCAACGTCCCGGCTGCCGCGTCCGATGTGTGGGATCGAGCCGTGAATCCGGACGGCATCAACTTCGAGATGCGGCCCTGGATGACGATGAGCATGCCACCCGGAGCGGCCGGGCTGTCAGTCGAGGACATCCCCCTTGGACAACCCGTCGGCCGCGCCTGGCTCCGGCTGTTCGGCCTCATCCCTTTCGACTTCGACCGCCTGACTATTGTCGAGCTCGAGTCGGGCCGGCGGTTCCTGGAGCGGTCCACGATGTTGAGCATGCGGTGTTGGGAGCACGAGCGGACGTTGACGCCGGTCGCAGGAGGTACGCGGGTGCACGACCGCGTGACCTTTCGGCCGCGCCTGCCGATCCCGGGCCTCGCCGCCCTCTTGGAGCGCGTGGTAGATGCCTTCTTCAGGCATCGACACCGCCGGTTGCAGGAGTACTTCGGCAAGTGACCATCGAGGGGGTCGCGACGCACGCGAAGCGGCAGAAGCGGATGTTCGGTGAGGGGCTACTGGCGGCAGGTGCTGCGTCTTCGTCTTCAGCCCTCTGGAGGCCACCTTCTTGGCGTTCTTTGGCGTGGGTACACCAGAGTGCAGGGACTCACCAGTCAAGCTCGGTCGAGCCCGCGTCGACGCCCTCCGCGAGGGCGCGCCGGATCGAATCGGCCAGCCCCGGTACCGACTTAAGCAACAGCGTCTCCTGGATGGCGAGCCAGTCCTCCTCGCCGATGAGCACCGCGTTGCCACGCTGGCCGGTGATGGTCAGCCTTCAGCGTTGACCACATGCTCCACGACGAACAATTCGGGTTGACGGGGCGCTGGAGGAGGATTGCAGGGCACGACTTCGGACCCGCAGCGAATTCGTGGTGTATGCATGGTTCATGAAGCTGCGCCTCGCTGTTGTCGCCACCGTCTTCGTCACTGTTGGCTGCACGGTCGACCCGGCACCCGAACCCACCTCCTCCCCGACGGAGAACAACCCAGCCCCGACCAGCCCGACGTCCACCCTCTCGGCAGCACCGGATCCCTCGATGTCCGCGGCGCCGGAGACGTTCGTAGCGCCGGAGAAACTCGAGGGCGAGGTCGCCCGGATTACCTACCTCGACAACGCTGCAGTAGCCGCACAGGGCGCCACCCCTGACCCGAAACTGGCCTACCAGATGCGGGCGTCCTGTGTCGGAGAAGGCTCGATCACCCCAGAACTTTGGGTCAACGGCGTCAAGGTCGCCGACAGCGCGACCTGGGAATGTTCGGATGAACTCCCCGCCGCAGTCAACGTTGATGCGGCTATGCCGCCACTTGATAGCAGCGACGAAGTGGAGATCCGCTTCAAGGAGCTCTTCACCAACCAAGAAGCCTGGGCTGTGCTGGAGCCCGCGCCTCTCAGCGAGGAGTAAAGCGTGGAACCAGCGGGATAGGCGGATGCCCGCTGAGGATTAGGCTTGCTCCTCAGAGTCGCCGTCGGCGAAGTGCAGCAACGCCATGTTGTCGGGCAACTCGCCGGAGTCGAGCAGTCTGCTCGGATCCGCACCGTGTTCGATCGCGCGGCGCACCAGATGTCCAGTTGCTGCCCTCGCGAGGTGACCAGGCTCCCAAATCGTTCCGGTGACACGCTCGCGCTGATCTCCATGCTCAGCACGTCGCCGATTCTCGACTTCCCTCGAGAGCTCGCTCATGCACTCATCGAACTCCCGCTCATTGTCGAAGGCGCTGACCAGCACATGACGGCGTTCTCGGCGGAGCGGGTCGTAGCGGTAGTGGTGTACAACCCACCGCATCATCGAATCGTCCTGCGGATCCACCCTTGACATGATCGAAGCCTATCTGCGACCGGGCCCTGGGGGCGCTACCGCACTGATGGCGGGGTGAAAGCGATCGGATCAGCGCCAAAGGCACGAGTGACCCGCGGCAGTTGAGTGCGTCACTGGCCGTAGGAGAAGCGGAGGTCAGCGAACAGCAGGTGGTTGAGTCGTCTCCGCATGTGTCCGAGCTTGCTGGCGTCGGGTTCCTCGTCGGGCGTCGACAGGATGAACCGCAGCAGCGTGCCACCGTCCTTGGGGCTGAGCTCGAGGTCCACGAGGTCGTTGGGCCGCGAGGGCCACAGGGAGCTCCACTGGACACGGTGCGGCTCGTGACTGCTGAGGATGACGGGTGGCACCTCGTCGTCCAGGAGCACCAACCAGGGACGCGCACCGGGAAGGCCTGGGTGTGTCAGGGAGGTGAACACGACGTGCGGCGGCGCCGGCAATTGTCGGGTCCTATCTCCCAGGATCTGCATGGGGCAAGGCTAGACAAGGGTCCGTGAGCGTCGCGCGAAAGCTCGCTTCTCGGCA
>NZ_JBUZNO010000005.1:0-358007 GCF_055326245.1 Tessaracoccus luoxuelianae | reverse complement strand
TTCACCGGCACCCTCGCCGAGCTGACCCTCGAGGCGTGGGGCCTGAGCCCCGATGACCCCGAGGATGTCGACGAACTGAGGCCCGTCGATGAGCGGCCCGGCCTCACCGTCGCTCAGCTCTACCTTCACGCCGACATCGACGGCACCCTCCTCCACGCCGGGCAGGGCGACACGGGCGGCATCGCCACGCTGCTGGTCCACCTCGGCGATGCGTTGCTCACCGAGGGAGCCGTCGAGCGGGTGCTGACGTTGTCGCGGGGGAACTCCGGTCGGGTGCAGATCCCCGCCGAGTTCGACCAGCTGAAGGCCAAGGCCCTCGCCTGACAGCCCGCTCAGGAAAGCTCGCCGTCGATCGCGACGGCGAGCGCTGAGATCACCGGCCAGGCCCCCTCGGAGCTGTTGCCCAGCACGGTCACCGTCGTCCGGCTGGCGGGGATGTGGGTCGAGCGGAACGAGGCGCCCGCGTCGTAGCCCTCCATCACCAGCGCCGGACCTGTCCGGTGCAGCCAGAACCCCATGCCGTAGCGCATGCCCTCGTCCGGCACGTCGTGGCGGGGCCGGATCATCTGCTCGACGGTGTCGCGCGAGACGATGCGACCCTCCAGCAGGGCCAGCCAGAAGCGGTGCAGGTCGTCGGCGGTGGTGAACGCTCCGCCGTCGCCGTTGCCGAGGATGGGCAGGTGGAGCGTGTTGACGAGGTCTCCGTCGTTGGCGAGGTAGCCGAGCGCGGCGTCGGCGGGGAGTGCGTTGAGGGGGAGAGACCCGGTGGCTTGCAGACCGGCCGGCTCGTAGACCAGCCGGCTCACCACGGCGTGGTACACCTCTCCCGTGACTCGTTCCAGCAGGATCGCGAGCACCATGTAGCCGCCGTTGCAGTAGGCGAACCGCTCTCCGGGAGCAAACTTCGTCGGGTGGCCCTCAAGCATCGGCAGGAACGCCTCGGCTGTGGTGAGCGTGTGGACAGGGATGGTGAGGATGAAATCGTCGACCTCCCACTCTCCGTCCTCGTCCAGGTAGTCACCGATCCCCGATGTGTGGGTGAGGAGGTGCTCGACCGTAACGGCGTCGTCGATGAGCGGAAGGTCCTCCCCGAGTAGATCCCGGACCGGCTGGTCGAGCCGGAGCGCGCCGTCCTCGACGAGGCGCATCACCGCCAGCGCGGTGAACGCCTTGCTGCCGCTGGCTACGGCGATTCTGGCCTGGGGCACCATCGGCACCCCGAAGGCGCGGTGCATGAACCCTTCGCAGCGCTCGAGGACGCGCCGGCCTGCCACGTCTATGGTGATGACCCCAGTGAACGCATTCTTGGCGACGGCGTCGTCGAGGGCGTGTGGATCGACCTGCATGTCTGCCCCCTGGGGAGTGCGGTGTGAGTATCGATTGTCCGCCAGGTAACGCGCCGCCGGGGGTGATCGAGCCGATCGCCCGCGAGGAGACACGAACGTCACGGTGCCGGCGCCGAGCCCTGCCCCGCGGTGGTGGGGCCGGGCGCCGGCGGCATCCTTGACCGGGTCATGGGCAACTGTGCTGACCACTAGTGCGGGGAGATGGTCAGCAGTATTGCGGCATTTCCGGCGTAGACGACGAGCATCAGCGCCGCGTCGCCCGCCAGCAGGAACCGCTTGCCGCGTGCCGACGGGTAGGTCAGCCCGATGATTGCGATCGCCGACATCGCGATGGTGGTCAACACCGTGAAGAGGTGGCTCGGTGAAGCGTCGGCGAGTAGGAGCCCGTCGGTGTAGGCCACGTCGTCGATCGCCAGGATGAGGATGTTGAACAGGTTCGAGCCGAGGATGTTGCCGACCGCCAGGTCGATTGCGCCCATCCGAATCGCTGCCAGGGAGACGGCCAGCTCTGGCAGCGACGTCGACAGCGCCACGAAGACGGTTCCGACGAAGGACTCCTCCAATCCCGACATCCGGGCGATCGCTTCGGCCGCGGGCGGCAGCAGGATGGCTGCCACGACGACGATCCCGGCATGGAGTGAGTAGCGGGCGGCGACCTGACGTAGTCCGAGCCCTGCCGTGACGGCGTCGCCGGGGGAGAGGTTCTCGTCGAGCGGTGGCTGAACGCTGGGGTCCGGGGGGAGGCCTCGCCCGTTGCGGAAGATGAGCCGCACCGAACCCAGGTACAGGAAGAGGAACACCAGCGATGAGAGCCCGATCCAGGGAGTGAGCGGCAGCGAGTCGTCGACCAGCAGTCCGACGCCGACGGTGGCGAGGAGCACGATCCCGAGAGCGGCGGCCATGACATGCGACGGGGAGGCGAGGGCGAAGAGCCTCCGGCGGGCCGGCACGAAGGCGTCCAGGCTGGCCAGGATGAGAAGGTTGATGGCGCAGCTGCCGAGAACGTCGCCTACGGCCAGGTCGGCCGACCCGACCAGGGCCGACGAGCTGACGCCGACGACGAGCTCGGGCAGGGACGTGACCGATGCCATGAGGATCAGGCCCACCCACGCGCTGCCCCAGCCGCTCAGCTGGGCGATGCGCTCGCCGTAGCGCGACAGCCGTCCGCCGGCGAAGAAGATCGCGGCGGCACAGGCCACGAAGGCCAGAACGGCGACAAGGTCGGACACGGTGCACCCACGTCTCTGTGTGGGGTTGACGCTACTCCCAGAGCGCCGCAGCGTCCGGAAGAATGAGCCCTCTTGTGTCCTAATCCTATTAGGGATACCTTTTGGCATAAGGAGGATTCATGGATACGAGCACGGAGCGTCGGCAACGGCGGCACGGCGAGACCCGCGACGAGATCGTCGCGATCGCCGTCCGGCTGATGGGCGAACATGGGGTCGGGGGGCTGTCGCTGGGGGAAGTGGCCCGACGACTCGGCGTGCGCACCCCGTCGCTCTACACCTACTTCGACTCCAAAAACGCCCTCTACGACGAGCTCTTCCGCCGGGGATGGCAGGCGTGCCACGACACCGTCGCCAGCCACCGCGACAGGCTCGGGCCCGCGACCACCGAGACCGACCCGGTCAGCCGCGCCATCGAGTTGGAGGGGACCTTCGTCCGCTGGGCCCTGGAGAACGCCGAGCTCAGCCACCTCATGATGACCCGCCCCGTCCCCGCCTGGGAGCCGAGCCCCGAGGCGTATGCGCCGTCGGTGGCCCTGTTCACGATGCTCGGCGACGACCTGCGCGGCTTCCGCGACCTCGGCCTGCTCAACCCCACCGTCGACCTCGACGAGCTGTCCCAGAACCTGGCCAACGCCGCCACGGGGGTGATCGTCCGCCAGCTGTCCAACGAGCCCGGCGTCGCCTACGAGGACGGCACCGCCTCCCGGCACTTCCCAGCGCTCGTGCGGGCGCTGATCACCGCCCATCTCCCCGATAGGACCTGCCATGCGAGCCACCACTAGCACCACCGCCTCCGGCCACCCCTCGACGAAGGATCAGACCATGCGTGCCATCGACATCCCGCTCCCCGGCCCCGGCGACGGCCTTCGCGTGGGCCGGGCCCAGCATCTGCGCCTGATCGACGAGGTGCGCGACCTCACCCCGGAGCAGTGGGACACCGTCACCGAGTGCCCCGCCTGGACGGTGCGCGACATGGTTGGCCACGTCGCCTCAGCGGCACGGTTCCCGGGCAACCCGCTGCTGTTCCTCGTCGACGCTCAGATCGGGCGGTTCCGCTACCGCGGTCGCAGCTCCCTGGACGCCGCCAACGAGGTGGGCATCGACAGGCACCACTCCCTCTCCACAGCTGAGCTGCTGGAGCTGCTTCGACGGCGGGCCATGTCGGGCCGCGACACCCCCGGCTGGATGCGCCGTCGGCTGACGAACGACGCCGCACTGCCGTCGTACACCACGATCGGATGGTTCGTCGACACCATCCTCACCCGCGACACCTGGCTGCACCGCCAGGACATCGGACGAGCGGTGGGGCGGGAGCCGGTGTCGGACCCCACGGACGCGGAGGTGGTGGAGCAGGTCATCCGCGACCTCGGACTCTCGTGGACCGGCCCTGCCGTCCACCTGCGCCTCACCGGCCCCGAAGGGGGAGCGTGGGACCTGGGGGAGGGGGAGGGGCCCGCCGTCGAGGTGCCCGCGGTGGAGTTCATGCGGCACCTCTCCGGACGGACGGCGGAGGACAGCCTGTTCGACGGCGTCGCCGTCGACCTCCGTCCGTCCCTCGAGGCGGCCCGGGTCGTCTTCTGACGCCCACCTCCCCGTGCACGACACGCCGCCTGTCCCAGCCCTCGACGTGACCACGGACACCGAGGTGGCACCGCGACGGCGTGTCGTGCACGCCTGGGGCCACCCAGCGGCAGCGGAAGACGCAGCGGAAGACGCAGAGGGAGAGGCGGCGGAGGCGCAGCGGAAGACGAGGGGCGAAGCGCGCTGCGAAACTGCCCATTGCCGCGACATGGTGGCGGGTACAGCTTGACGCCATGAACCGCAGGGGGATCCGTGGCGTTGTGGCCACGCTGGCGACGCTGGTCGTCTCACTCACCATCGTCGCGGGCGGCGTCGACGCCGCGGCCAAGCGCCCGGCGCCGAGCCCATCGCCGACCAACGAGCCGTCTCCGACGTCCCCGCCGCCGGCCCAGCCCGTCTACGTCGCCCTCGGGGACAGCTACGCGGCCGGCGTCGGCGGAGGGAGCTACATCCAGGACGGCAGGGACTGCTACCGCACGCTCAAGGGCTACCCGGGCTTGATTGCGCAGGAGAAGGGCTACGCCCTTGATCTCCAGGCATGCTCAGGGGCGGACATCGACGATGTGACGGCGGAGCAGCTAGAGACTGACTACCTGGCGGTGGCTGACTACGTGTCGATCACGGTGGGCGGCAACGACGTCGGGTTCGCATCGGTGCTCACCACCTGCATCGGGACCAACGAATCCGCCTGCATCACTGCCGTCGACGACGCCGTCGACGCGGCGAACGCGCTTCCGTCGCGGCTGGTGCTGCTGTTCACCCAGATCAGGGAGGCCGCCCCCGACGCGACCATCGTGGCAACCGCCTATCCCCGGCTGCTCAGCGCCACCAAAGCCGACTGCAGTTGGATCACCACAGTGTCGGTCCGCGAGCGCGACGCGCTCAACTCCGGGGCGGCCACCCTCGCCGGAGTGATCTCCAAAGCTGCTGACGATGCCGGGATCGGTTACGCCGATGTGCTTCCAGACTTCCTGGGCCATGGCGTGTGCGACTCCTCCGCGTGGATCTACAACGCGTCGCTGTTCCCGACCTATCTGTCGTATCACCCCACGGCCACTGGCTACCTGTCCGGCTACAAGCCCGCCGTGGCCACGGCTCTCGGCACGAGCACGGCACCCACCGGGACCGCTATCACGCTGACCCTCGGCGGCGAGACGTCCAGTGACACCAACCGTGGCACAGTGAAGATCCCGAAGTCCCAGAAGGACTGACCCACACCGATCAACCACCGCCCCGGCCCGCCAGCTCACCGCTGGCTGGCCGGGGCGTCGTCGTCCTACCTGCCCTCCACCGCAGGACGGGTTCGGGCGCGTCGATTCCGGAGCGGCGTCCGGCCGTCGCATCCGGCACGGAGCGCTCCACGTTGCCGACGCGAGTCTTGCCAGTCAAAGGCGGCGGATCTGGTCGCGTAGTCGATACCAGAAGTGCCACTGGGATTTCCGGGGTCAAGGCCCACCTGAGGTTTCAGGAACGGGGGACCGTGACCGACGAGGAACGCACCACGAGGGTGCTCGGGACCACCACCGCCGCGGGGGGCAGGTCAGGCTCCGCGAGTCGCCTGAGGATCGCCTCCCCGCACGCGATGCCGGCGTCGTGTCCGTGGCTGTCCACCGTAGTCAGGTCGAGGAAGCGGCTGCGTGCGAGGTGCGAGTTGTCGTAGCCGATGAGCGCGACGTCGCGAGGCACCTCGCGCCCCGCCTCCCTCAACGCGGCGCGCGCGCCGAGGGCCATGGTGTCGTTGGCGGCGAAGACGGCCGTCACCTCAGGGTGCCGGCGCAGCAGCTCCACCGCCCCCGCGTACCCTCCGTCCTCGTTCGTCTCGTTTGAACCGCCGGCATAGAGCGGATCCTCATCCTCCGCCGCCATAGCCTCCAGGTAGGTCGCCAGGCGCGCGCCGGCGGCGCCGCCAGCCCCCGTGACGTGTCCGATCCGGCGGTGCCCTCCCGAGCGCAGGTGCTCCATGAGTTGGTGGACGCCGTGGCGCTGGTCGCTCTCAACGGTGTCGGCGCCGTCGATGCCGTGCAGGCGGGTGCCCTCGAGCACGGTCGGTACGCCGAGCGCCGGAAGGTCGCGTCCGGGCTCGGCCGCGATCACCAGCGCGTCCACCTGGCTGTCGAGGAACCCGTCGACGGCATTGATCAGCTCGTCGCCGTCGCGGTAGTGCTCCCGGATGGCGACATGGAACCCCTGCGGCCCGAGGAGAGTGCGCAGGCCGCGCAGCAGCTCGACGAACGAGGGGTTCTGGAAGTCGTCGATGACCAGGCCCACGGTGCGGGTGCGGTCCGCCGCGAGCGCGGAGGCGGCATGGCTGCGCCGGTATCCCAGCGTGGCGATGGCCTCGTGGACGGCCTGCCGCTTGGCGTCGGCCACCAGGGGCGAATCGTTGAGCACGAGCGACACCAGCGACTTGGACACGCCAGCCTCGCGGGCGACGTCGTAGATGGTTGGCCGGGAGGGCCGTCGACGAGGTGACATGGCGCACCTCCTTCCACGATGACCGAGGGTAACGCAGCCATTGACAGGACAAGTGCTGTCGATCTATTGTAAAGCCACTTGGACCGCTCCAAGTACATATCGAGGAGGATGAATGACCATCGGCATCGCCGTCATCGGAGCCGGCATGGCGGGGAAGTCGCACGCCGCCGCCTACCGTGTCGCGCCCACCCTGTATCGGCCCACGCTGCCCGACCTGCGCTACGTCTCCATCTGTGACGTCAACGCCGAGGTCGGCGAGGCCACCGCCCGCCGCTACGGCTACGAACGTTGCGACACCGACTGGCGCGCCATCGCCGCCGACCCCGACATCCACGTCGTCAGCGTCGTCATCGCCAACAGCCTGCACCTCGAGGTGGTCAAGGGCCTGCTCGAGGCCGGCAAGCACGCCCTGTGCGAGAAGCCGCTGGCCGACACGCTCGAGTCCGCCCGCGAGATGGCGCGGCTGGCCCGCGAGGCGTCGTCGATCGCCCGCATCGGGCTCACGTATGTCCGGCAGCCCGGCATCGCCGCTATCCGGAACTGGATCCAGGACGGGACGCTGGGCAAGGTGCTGCACCTCTCGGCGCGGTACTGGTGTGACTACGCGTGCAACCCGAAGGGGCAGATGAGCTGGCGCTACAAGGGCCCCATGGGGTCGGGCGCGCTCGCCGACGTCGGCAGCCACCTCACTTATCTGTCGGAGTTCCTCTGCGGCGGCATGACCGCCGTCTCCGGCGCAGCCTTCACCACCGCCATCACGGAGCGTCCGCTCCCGCTGGGCACCGTCGTCGGGCACGGCCAGGTCGAGGTGTCGAGCGAGACCGAGCCGGTGGAGAACGACGACTACGCCACGTTCACGGCGAAGTTCGGCGAGACGACGGCGAGCCTGGAGGCCTCGCGCGTCGCCGCCGGCTACCCCAACGGCCTGAACTTCGAGGTCTTCTGCGAGAACGGCGCGGCGAGCTTCCACCAGGACACCCCGTCGCAGGTGCGGCTCTACCGCCACGACGACCAGCCGGGCACCAACGGCTACCGGACCGTCAACCTAGGCGCCGACCATCCCTACGTCGCCGGTGGCATGGCTATCGACGTGGCGGGTGTCGGCTTCGGCCAGAACGAGGGCTTCGCGTTCCAGGCCCGAGCCTTCCTGGAAGAGGTCGCCGGCATCCCCGAGGCCGACTCCCTTCCCCGCAACGCCTCGTTTGACGAAGGCGTCCACAACATGGAAATTCTTGCCGCCGTCGCTGAGTCGGCTGCCAACAACGGAAAGACGGTGACCCTGTGAAGCTCGGTGTCTACAACGCAGTCCTGTACGACCGCCCCCTCGAGGATGCGCTCGCGGTGATCGGAGGTCTCGGCCTCACCGGCATCGAGATCAACTCCGGCGGCTTTCTGCCCCCGGTCCACATCCCCAACATCGACGAGATCGCCACCAGCCCCGCGGCGGCCACGGAGTACCTGAAGAAGTTTGAGGGCACCGGCGTGGAGATCGCGGGCCTCAACTGCAACGGGAACCCGCTGCATCCGAACGCGGAGATCGCCGAGAAGCACGCCCAGGACATCCGCCTCTCGATCCGTGCGGCCGCGGCGCTCGGCCAGACCCGCGTCGTCACCATGTCCGGCCTGCCCGGCGGCGAGCCCGGCACCAAGTACCCCAACTGGATCGTCAACGCCTGGAACTCCGCGGCGCTCGACGTCCTCGACTACCAGTGGGAGATCGCCGCGCCGTTCTGGAGCGAGATGGACCAGTTCGCCAAGGACCACGGGGTGAAGGTGGCCCTCGAACTGCACCCCCAGAACCTTGTTTTCAACGCCCGCGACGTCAAGAAGCTGATCGAGCTGACCGGAGCTACCCACATCGGCGTCGAGATGGACGCCTCGCACCTGTTCTGGCAGCAGGCCGACCCGATCGCCGTCGTCCGTGAGCTGGGTCCCCTGATCTTCCATGCCGCGGCCAAGGACGTGCGGATCAACCCGGACGCGCGGCTCAACGGTGTCCTGGACAACGGCTTCCGCCGCATGGGTGCGGACGAGGCACGCGTCAACCTCGGCGGCGACGAGTGGGCCAACGAGTGGCCGAAGGACTCCTCCTGGGACTTCGTCGCCCTGGGCAAGGGTCACGACACCGCCTACTGGACCGAGTTCATCCGCGCGCTGCACGAGGTGGACCCCGACATGTGCCTGAACATCGAGCACGAGGACACCGAGCTGGGCCGGATCGAGGGCCTAGAGGTGGCCGCCAAGGTCCTCACCGACGCGTGGGCTGCCTTCAAGGCCTGACACAGCCGTCCATCGGCCCGCAATCGAGGGTGAGTACCGGCTCCAGAGCAACGCCCCACCTGCTCGTCGGGGGACATCACCCCCGACGAGAGCTGGGCCTGAGTCAGGGGGACGGCAACCGCAGCTCGAAGACGCAGCCAGGCCCAGCGTTCCTCGCCGTCGCCGTCCCGCCGTGGGCCTCGGCCACGCCCCGCGCGATGGCGAGGCCGAGACCTGCGCCCGCGCCATCTCCGGGGCCGCGGTCCTCGCTGCCTCTCCACCCCGGCTCGAACAGGTGCGGCAGGTGGTCGACGGGGATGCCGCCGCACCCGTCGGCCACCTGGACCGACGCCCACCCGTCGGCCTCGCGCACGGTCACGGCCACCTCGCCTCCCGACGGGGTGTGCCGGATCCCGTTGGCGACGAGGTTGGACACGGCCCGCGACACCTCCCTGGCGTCGGCGCTCACGGGCGCGGACTGCTCGGCCTCCCCGGTCAACCTGACCCCGGACCGGTCGGCGACCGGCCTGGCCTGCTCCAGCACCCCGGAGACCAGATCGCGGAGGGAGACGTCCTCCCGGCGCAGCCGGCCGACCGGGCTCTGCAGCCGGGACAGGGCGATCAGGTCATCGACCATGGCGTCCAGGCGCATGGCCTCGCCGTGCAGCCGCGCGAGGTACGCCGCGGGATCAGGGGCCACCCCGTCCTGCAGGGCCTCAGTGATCGCGGTCATCCCGGCGAGCGGCGTCCGAAGGTCGTGGGACATCCACGACACCAGCTCCCGCCGCCTCAACTCGACCTGACGGTCGCGCTCGAGCGCCGCCTCGCGCAGGGTGATGGACCGGTCCCGGGAGCCGAGCTGCCGCGACAGCACCAGGCCGACGACGAGGGCCATCGGCGCCGCGCCCGCCAGGACGAGCTGGATGGTCGCCGCGGCCGAGTCGCTGATGGCCATCGTCTGCACGCTCGCGGCCACGCCGGCCGCCAGCGAGACCACCACCACGATCGGGGCAGCCACCGCGGCCAGCCGGATCGACCGGCGCGCGATCAGCATCACGACGGCGGTGCCGAGCGCCCCCACGGCTGCCGCCACCAGGGCGGAGGTCAGGACCGGGTTCATCGCGGCGCCGCCCCGCCCATGCCCGGCTCCCAGCGGTAGCCGACCCCGAACACGGTGACCAGTCGGACGGGGCTTCCGGGGTCTGCCTCGATCTTCTCCCGAAGCCTGCGGACGTGGACGGTCACCGTCGACGCGTCGCCGAACTCCCAGTCCCAGACCTCGCGCATGAGCTCCTCGCGGCCTGCCGCGCGCCCGGGATGTGCCAGGAACCAGGCCAGCAGCTCGAACTCGCGCGACGTCAGGGACAGGGCGCGTCCCCCGAGCAGGGCGCGGTGGGCAGACCGGTCCACGACGATGTCGCCGTCGGTGAGCGCCTCGGGGGCCGACGGCCTCGGGACGGATCCGGGCGCGGCGCGGCGCATCAACGACTGCGCGCGCAGCACGAGTTCACGGGGGCTGAAGGGCTTGCTGACGTAGTCGTCCGCACCGACCTGGAGGCCGAGGATGCGGTCCTCCTCGTCGCCGCGGGCGGTCAGCATGATGATCGGCAGGTCCGCGCGGGCGAGCCGGAGCCGTCAGCACAGCTCCAGGCCGTCCATCCCCGGCAGCATGAGGTCGAGGATCGCGAGGGCGGGCGGCGCCTCGGCGGCCATGGCCAGGGCCGCCTCGCCTGACGTCGTGTGCCTGACGCGCAGCCCGGCCCGCCCCAGGTAGAGCCCGAGCACCTCGGCCACGGTGGGGTCGTCCTCGACCACGAGCACGTCCGTCATATCGCCATCGTAGGGGGGCCCGGACCGGCCGCCGGAGGCGCCGGCCAGGGCGTTACATCCCCGTAAGGACGAGGTAAGCGCTGCGTCATGGAGTCCCGCGGCGCTCAGGAGTTGACTTCGAGGCACCGGCAACAAGGCCGGGGACCAACCGAAAGGTTCTGCCATGAAGACCTTCACCCGCCTCGCCGCAGCCGCCATCGTCGCGAGCGCCGCCGTCGCTGTCCCGCTCACCTCCCACGCCGGGGTCACCGGCCCGGCGTTCTACGTCGACGGCGTGATGTACCGAACCGTCGCCACCCCCACCGACCTCTCGGGGACCGGCGCACCGGCCCACTCCTGGGACACCATCTACAGCTTCGGCTCGGCGCAGCCCAGCGTGGCGACGGCGGCCCCCGGCGACCCCGGCTACAACGGGGGACGCTGGATGGTCCACGCCCTCAGGTTCCCGAACGGGTACGACGCGGTGATCGCGTCCTCTGACCTCGACGGCGACGGGGTGATCGACAGCGCGGCCGAGGTGGACATGGCGTTGATGGCCGGTGACGCCGTCGACGAGGGCGTCGTGAAGTACTTCGTCTGCCCCGTCATCAAGGTCCCCGCGAGTCGCTGAGCGGCATGGCCCGTCCCCTGCCGATCCCTGAGGAGATCGCCGCGCGGAGCGCCGGTGATCGTTCCCACCGCTCCCTGAGGAGATCGCCGCGCGGAGCGCCGGTGATCGTTCCCACCGCTCCCTGAGGAGATCGCCGCGCGGAGCGCCGGGGATCGTCTCGAAGGGTTGTGTCGCGACATGTTGCATCGACTGCTGGAAGGTGGGGGATACGACCCTTCGAGACGGCCGACGGTCGCTTCGCGACGTCGGCCTCCTCAGGGATCGATCGGGCGCCCGCGGGAGGGGATTATCGCAGGGAGGCGCGGACGTCGGCGCCCTTGAAGGGCTTGCCGAACAGCGGTGAGAGCAGGCACACGTCCGCCACGCCCACAGTCACGAACACCGCGCCCAGGATGCCGAGCACCCACGCCCACACCCCGCCGACGATCAACCCCGCGACCAGCAGCACGACACCGATGGCAGCGCGGGTGATGCGGCCTGCGGTTGAGGACAAGAACTCGATCATGTGAAGGCTCCTTCGTTCGGAATCTCCAGCATATACCCCCCCGGGTATCGCGGGTCGAGGCCCAACCACCGCCTGGGGGCAGCGCCGCTGCCACTGACCGCGGGGTGCGTTCAGGGGCGCGATTCCGACGGGGTGGCGAGGCCGCGGCGCCGTCGGATCCGCCGCGACATTGCTGTGAAGGCCGTGTCCGCGAGCATCCCGACGATCAGGATGACGATCATGTACGCCATCAGCCCGGTGGCGTCACCGAACTCCTGCGCCGACGACAGCCGGTTGCCCAGGGCGAGCGAGCCCGGGATGACCACGAGCAGCTCACCAGCCATCAGGGATCGCCACGCGAACGCCCAGCCCTGGCTGAGCCCCGCGACATACGACGGCAGCGCCGCCGGGATGATGATGTGCCGGTAGAGCGTCCAGCCGTTCGCGCCGAGCACGTCGCCGAGCTTGTGGTAGGCGGGCGGCACCTGGTCCACGCCGGTGAGGACGCCGTTGGCGATGCTGGGTGCCGCGCCGAGCACGACGACGAACATGATCGCCTGCTCGCCCAGACCCAGCAGCAGGATCGCCAGCGGGAACCACACCACCGACGGCATCGTCTGCAGGCCGGTGACCAGCGACCCGATGGCCGAGCGCAGCAGCCGCGACTTCGCCGTCGCCAGCCCGATGGCGGTGCCGATGGCCAGCGCAAGGGCGAAGCCCAGCACCGCGCGGGTCAGCGTCCGGCCGAGCGCCTGCCAGAACTGCGGGTCGGCGGCCAGTCGTGCGAGCTCACCGAGGACGACGAGGGGGCCCGGAAGGAGGTAGTCGGGCTTCCAGCCGGTCCACACCACCACCTGCCACAGCGCGAGGAAGAACAAGGTGGCCAGCAGGATGGGGAGGGCGCGCCGCCACCGAGGCAGCGCCTTGCGCTCGACGGGGGCGCCGGCCGGGGCGTCGTCGATGGGCTCGAGGGGGTCCGTGGCGGAGGAATCAGATCTCGAAGTAGTCGGCCTCGTCATGGCGCGCCACCTCCTCGCGGAGTCGTTGGGTGAGGTCCGCGGCCAACGCGACGCACGCCGCGGACTCCATGGCCCGGGGCCGGGGGAGCTGGATGCGCTGCTCGTGGATGATCCGCCCCGGCCGCGACCCCATCAGGATGGTGCGGTCCGACAGTCGCACCGCCTCGCGTACGTTGTGGGTGACGAACACCACGCTGAAGCCGGCGTCGAGCCAGACGTCCTCGATGAGGTCGTGCATCTGGTCTCGGGTCATCGCGTCGAGGGCGCCGAGCGGCTCGTCCATGAGCACGACGGCGGCGTCCTGCGCCAGCACCCGCGCCAGCGCCACGCGCTGCCGCATGCCGCCGCTCATCTCGTGCGGACGCTTGTCCAGGTGGCGACCCAGGCGCACCTTCCCGAGGAGCTGACGGGCGAGGGCGGCGCGTTCGCCCTTGTCAACGCCGCGCAGCTGGAGCGCGAGCTCCACGTTGCCGGCAGCGGTGAGCCACGGCAACAGCGTGGACTCCTGGAACATCAGGGCCACCTTGCCGCCGGCGTCGATGGTGCCCGACGTGGGGGTCTCCAGGCCCGCGGCCAGCGTGAGCATCGTCGACTTGCCGCAGCCTGAGCCGCCGACGAGGGCGACGAACTCGCCTGGCTCCACGTCGAGGTCCAGGCCGCCGAGGGCCGTGACGCGCTGCTCGCCGTGCCCGAAGGACTTGGTCACGCCCCGGAGCCGGAGGCCCCCGGCGGGCGCTGTCGCGGTCACGAGACAACCTCGGCCATGCCGCGGGCGTCCAGCGCCTCGTTCAGAACGGTCAGGTCCCACAGGCGGGCGAAGTCGTCGTTTGGCTTGTCCGGCAGCAGGCCAACGGCGTCGGCGTGGGCGGCGGCGGCCCGGAGCGGGTCGGCAAGCGGCTCGACGGTGAACTCGAGCGTCTCCCAGGAGGCGCGGAGCGTCTCCGGGTCCATCACCTGCCCGGTCAGGGCCGTGATCTGGGCGGCGACGGTGTCGCGCGCGGCGGCCGGGTCCTCGTCGATCATGGCGATGGCATCGAGGTGGGCGTCGAGGAAGGCGCGCAGCAGGTCCGGCCGCTCCTCGACGAACCGCGGATTGGCGATCACGGTGGTGGAGACGAACAGGCCCTCGGGCCAGAGGTCCCGCTCGTCGACGAGCACCACCCCGCCTGCCTCGACCAACCGGGTGGCGAAGGGCTCGGGCAGCCAGCCGCCGTCGATCCCGCCGGCCGTGAAGGCCTGCACGGCGGCGGAGTTGGGCTGGGGGAGCACGCTCACGTCGCCCCCGCCGTCGTCGGTGGCCGTGAGGCCCTGGGTGCCGAGCCAGTGCCTCAGCGCGATGTCCTGCGTGTTTCCGAGTTGCGGGGTGGCCAGCCGCTTCCCGCGGAGGTCCTCCGGGGACTCGATGCCCGCACGGACCACCAGCGACGCGCCGCCGGAGCTGGAGCCGGCGATGACGCGCACGGCCTCGCCACGCGACTGCAGGTAGGCCGTGACGGTGGGGTTGGGGCCCATGTAGGCCACGTCGACGGAGCCGGCGAGCACCGCCTGGAGCGCCTCAGGTCCCGCCCGGAACGACTGCGTGGATGCGGTGGCCCCGGCCTGTGCCAGCCGGGCGTCGAAGAGGCCCGCGCCGTCGGCGATGAGCGCGGGCGCGTGGGTGACGTTGGCGAAGTATCCGATGGTGACGGTGTCGTCGGCGTAGGCGGTGGAGGCGCAGCCGGCCAGCAGCCCGCACGCCGTCAGCAGGCCGACGGCGGCAGCCGTCCGCCGCGACAGCCGGGTGCTGCGGTGGGCCATGGGGTCTCCTGGTGAGCGGGTTACAAGGAAGCTAAGCGCCCCCACAGGCGCAGTCAACGCGCCCCCCCTTGGTGAGACGGGCCCTGAGCGTGGGGGAGCGCGGTCTTTCGCTGACTGCTGAACACGGGAATATCTGGCTGTGGCCCACGCTCGGGCGGTCCGCTCCGACGCCGCCGATGTCGGCCCCGCCGTCGGCGCCGGGTACCCTCGACCGAGATGTTTTCCACCCTGAGCGCCCCCGCGCGCGCCCGCCTGCCCCGCCTCGCCCCGCGAATGAGCCGCGGAGGTGCCCCGTGGTGAGCCCGGCGGAGGTGTCCGCGCAGGCGGCCCGCCGTCGCACGATCGCCGTCATCAGCCACCCGGACGCGGGCAAGTCCACGCTCACGGAGGCACTTCTCCTCCACGCCCGGGCGATCGGGCAGGCCGGCGTCGTGCACGGCAAGGCCGGCCGCCAGGGCACTGTGTCCGACTGGATGGATATGGAGAAGGACCGCGGCATCTCGATCAGCTCGTCGGCGCTGCAGTTCCCCTACCGCGACTGCATCATCAACCTCGTCGACACCCCCGGCCACGCCGACTTCTCCGAGGACACCTACCGAGTCCTCACCGCCGTCGACAGCGCGATCATGCTGCTCGACGCGGCGAAGGGCATGGAGACCCAGACCATGAAGCTCTTCGAGGTGTGCCGCTCGCGCCGCATCCCGATCATCACCGTCATCAACAAATGGGACCGCCCCGGCCACGAGGCGCTGGCGCTGCTCGACGAGATCGAGAAGCGCACCGGCATGGTGCCCACGCCGTGGACCTGGCCTGTGGGTGTCGCGGGCGACTTCCACGGCGTGATCGAGCAGTGGAGCGACGAGTTCGTCCGGTTCACGCGCACCCCCGGCGGCAGCACCAAGGCCATCGAGGAGCGCTTCACCGCCGACGCGGTGGGGGAGCGTGACCGGGCGGACTTCGACGCCGCCCGCGAGGAGCTGGACCTGCTCGCCGCGGACGGCTACGTCCACGACCAGGAGTTGTTCCTGGCGCAGGCCACCACCCCCGTGCTGTTCACGGCCGCCGTGTCCAACTTCGGCGTCGGGCACCTGCTCGACGTGGTGGCCGACATGGCCCCGTCGCCCACCGCCAGGCGCGACGTGGAGGGCCAGCCGCGCGCCGTCGAGGCGTCGTTCAGCGCCCAGGTGTTCAAGGTGCAGGCCGGCATGGACCGCGCCCACCGCGACAGGCTCGCGTTCGCGCGGGTGTGCTCTGGGGTGTTCTATCGCGGCGACGTGATCACGCACGCCGCGACGGGCAGGTCCTTCACGACGAAATACGTCAGCAGCGTCTTCGGGCGGGACCGGGAGACGGTGGAGGAGGCGTTCCCGGGCGACATCATCGGCCTCGTCAACGCAGGCACCCTGCGGGCCGGGGACACCCTGTACGGCGAGGACCCCGTCGACTACCCGCCCATCCCGTCGTTCGCGCCCGAGCATTTCCGGGTGGTGCGCGCCGCCGACCCGTCGAAGCACAAGCAGTTCCAGAAGGGGATCGAGCAGCTGGACCAGGAGGGCGTGGTGCAGGTGCTGGACTCGGAGTCGAGGTCGCGGCAGACGCCGATCCTGGCCGCGGTGGGACCGATGCAGTTCGAGGTGGCCAGCCACCGGATGGAGCACGAGTTCAACGCGCCGGTGCGCTTCGATCAGCTCCCCTACACGCTTGCGCTTCGCGCCAAGGCGGACGACCTCCGAGACATCAACTCGGTGACCGGAGTGGAGGGCGTGGAGCGTCGCCAGGATGGGGCGTCGCTCGCCCTGTTGACGGGGAAGTGGCAGGTGTCGACGTTCCGGCGCCTGCATCCCCACGTGGTTCTGGAGTCCATCAGCACGGACGTCGAGGACACCCTCCCGTCCGCCTAGCGTCCCATCGCTCCCTGAGGAGGGCCGCCCGAGGAGCGGCGTGGCCGTCTTTCGCTCCCTGAGGAGGGCCGCCCGAGGAGCGGCGTGGCCGTCTTTCGCTCCCTGAGGAGGGTCGACCGCGTAACGGCGTCGGTCCATTTTCGCTCCCTGAGGAGGCGCGCCGCCGAAGGCGCGGGTGCCGTCTCGAAGGGTCGTGACTACCACCTTCACGCAGTTCTTGTGGTCGGGTGCGGTGAGGCGTGAGTCGATGCCCGGGCGGCCGTTGTCCATGCTCTGGAGGTCGTCGCGGCCGGGGTCTGTGGTCGGGTTGCTAGGCCGCCCGGGCATCGCCCCCGTCTCCCCGCACTCGGTCCTCCTGTGGCGCTGTCTGTCCGGGTGTGGGCCGGCAGGGCGGCGTTGGGGCTGGGTCTGCTTGGGCGGGATGCCGGTTGGGTGATCGTCGGGTTGGGCACCGCTGCGCAGTGCCGCCCTGACGTCCCCCACCCTCGCTGGCAGGTCCGGGTTCTCGACCCGTCGAGACCGTCCCCACACCACTAAATGTCATGCTGAGGGTCGTACTCGACTCTGCGAAGTCTCATACCTTCGTAGACGGTGCTGTCTCAGTGCTTCGTTGACAGATGTGTCTCAACCTTCGTGGACGGTGGGTGTTGACGGTTCTGTCTCACGCCTTCGTGGACGATCGCCCTGGCGCGGTGGTCGGCGGCGAGGGTCATCGGCATGGCTGCCCGTATCGACGTTCGTGTTCGTCACCTGATCATCAATTTCCCTGACCAGCCTCGTCGGGGTGAGGTCACTCGGTTCTGTCGTGAGCACGGGATTTCGAGGGCCGAGTTCTACAAGGTGAGGTCGCGGGCGCAGACCGAGGGCAAGCTTGCCGCGGTCACTGCCCGGCAGCCGGTGGCCAGGTCGGTGGCGCGACGCACCAGCGACGAGCTGGAAGTGCTGGCTTTGCAGGTCCGGGCCGATCTGAAGCGGGCTGGCTGGGATCATGGACCGTTGTCGGTGGCGGCAGTGATGCGCCGGCAAGGTGTGACGCCGCCGTCACGGGCCACGCTGGCGAG
The DNA here is from genome assembly GCF_055326245.1 of Tessaracoccus luoxuelianae. Taxonomy (NCBI): domain Bacteria; kingdom Bacillati; phylum Actinomycetota; class Actinomycetes; order Propionibacteriales; family Propionibacteriaceae; genus Tessaracoccus; species Tessaracoccus luoxuelianae. The sequence continues at coordinate 340,415 of NZ_JBUZNO010000005.1, read as the reverse complement.
GATCTTCACCCGTCACGGGGTGGTCACGCCCGAGCCGGCGAAACGCCCCAGGGCGTCCTACCGCCGGTTCCGGTACCCCGATCCCAATGGCTGCTGGCAACTCGACGGGTTCGAGTACCGCCTCGATGACGAGGCCGGGTCGAAGCGGTGCGTGCTGCAGGTCGAGGACGACCACTCGCGGTTCATCCTGGCCTCCCTCGTGGCGCGGTCGGAGACCAGCGAGGCGGCGATCACCGTGGTCGCCGCCGCCATCGGCCGTCATGGCGCACCCGCGAGGTTCCTGACCGACAACGGCACGGCGTTCAACCAGGCCCGACGCGGCGGAACCTCACAGCTGGAGGTCTACCTGCGCCATCAAGGCGTCGCACCGATCACCGGCCGTCCCGGCAAACCCACCACCCAGGGCAAGAATGAGCGGCTGCACCGAACCATCCAGAAGTTCCTCGACGCCCACCGCCCGATCCGCACCGCGCAGCGGCTCGCTGAGCTCGTTGACGAGTTCGACGAGTACTACAACACCCAGCGGGCGCATCAGGCACTCGACCCGGATCAGACCCCAGCCGAGGCCTACCAGGCCAAAGCGAAAGCCGTGCCCGGCCCACCCACGCCGGAGGTGGCGCCGCCGGTCGTGGCCCCGACCCGCGACCCCGGCCGGAGAACTGTCCGTTCCGGTGCCGCTCGCCGCATGATGGGCGAACGCACCCCCACCGACCCCTCCGACACGGCTCGATGGGCCGACCGGCGCGTCGCAACCGACGGCCGTATCCACATCTGTCGCGCCAAGATCTACGTCAGCAAACGACTCGCCGGCCAAACCCTGCACGTCATGTTCGACGCCACCACCATCGAGATCTTCGACCCCGACGGCGTGTTCCTCGGTCACGTGTCCCACCCCGGCACCGTCCCCCCCGGCACCGTTAAACTGCTCACAATCCGACCCTGGCGACCCGACACCAGTGAGACATAACCGTCAACGACCCGGTGAGACAGGACTGTCTACGAAGGCCTGAGACATGACAGGGTCGTACTCGACTCTGAGCATGACATTTAGAGGGCCGAGCTCGCCCCTCAGGTCCTCAGTTCCTCGGGCGGGGCGGTGATGTGCCCCGGTGTAGGCTCGATGCACCGACGGCGAGGCCGGTGTTCACCGCAGAACTGCGGCATCCGCCCTCGTCCGGCTCACGTCCGGCAAGGAGGCACGACGATGCTGAAGGTGTGGTTGCGGAGAGGTCTGGCGGCGTTCGCCGCGATCCTCATGGCAGTGTTGATCGCCGGCTGTTCCGGATCCGGGTCCAGCTCGGAGGAGATGCCCGGCGTCGAACCCGCACCGGCCGTCGGTGGCGACAGCGGGGCACTCCCCGAGAAGGACGGCCAGGAGGACACCGCAGGCGACGGCGACCGCATGATCATCCGGTCCAAGACCCTTCGCCTGGAGGTGGAGAGCACCGCCGACGCGGTGACCAGCATCCAGGACCTCGCGCGCAGCTATGAGGGCACCGTCGTCAACATGCAGGTGGCGACAGACACCGACGAGTGGATCTACCACTACGACGAGACCGGCAACCCCATCGGCGACGGCACCGCCCTGCGCGGCTGGGTCACGGTCAAGGTGCCCACGGACTCGTACGAGGACTTCGTCGCGGATGTCGCGGAGATCGGGGTGGTGAAGTTCCAGTCCGAGGCCACCGACGACGTCACCCAGGAGCACGTGGACCTGTCCGCACGCCTGGAGAACCTACGTGCCCAGGAGGTGCGGCTGCGTGAGTTCTTCGATGCGGCCGTGAAGGTCGAGGAGATGCTGGCCATCGAGGCCGAGCTGGGCCGGGTGCGCGGTGAGATCGAGTCCATGGACGCGCAGGTGACCTGGTTGGAGCGGCAGGCGTCGATGGCGACGGTGTCGGTGGAGCTCACCGAGCCGCGCGCAGTGGTGCGGCCGGATGGCGGGTCGTGGGGCTTCGTCGCGGCAGTCACCAGCGGCATCCGTGGGGCCGCGCAGCTGCTGACCGGCGCGCTGACGGTGATCATCGCGACGTCGCCGCTCTGGCTGGCCGCGCTGATCCTGTTCTTCCCGATGCGGGCAATGCTCCGCCGACGTCGGGCAACCCCCGCCGCGACACCCCCGCCGCCGGCCGACGGCGCCACCCCGTCGGCACTTCGCGATAGCGAATGATCGCCTGCCCCTCGCACTAGCGAAAGGTCGACGGCGGTGCCCGGTGGCCCGCCGGACGGGCGGACCACCGGCGATGCGTCAGGCCCCGGAGGAGTCTGCCGGCCCGTCGACTGAGCCGGCGTCGGCCCCGCCCAACGACGAACTGCTCGCGCTGCGACTCAAGCCGCCGCCGTCACTGAGGCTGTCGGCCCGGCTCCGCGTCCCATCGGACAGCCCCGAGGAGCCCGTCGCCGAGACCCCGTCGCCGAGCGACCCCTCGCCCGCGTCGTCGGCCGAACCGCCCGCGCCGAGGGCCGCCGGCCCCACGTCGAGCGCGGGCGTCCCCGCTCCGGGTTGCGGGCCCGTCTGACCGCCGAGGCCGGCGTTGGTGGAATCGTCGCTGCTGTCTGCGCCGTTCCTGTCCCCGGCCCCCGTGTAGACGGTCTTCTGGGTGAGGCCGATGAAGGCCGACGCCTTCACGTCCTGGAGCTGCCAGCCGTCGGAGGTCTTCACCATGTTGACCTGGATCAACGGCGTCATCTCGTAGCGTTCGGAGAACGCCTGAAGGCTCTTGGCCTCGGCTGAGCCGGCCATCCGGGCCAGCGGGAACCACAGCCGCGAGCCGCGGTCTGCGTCCGTCTGCACGCCGGCATCACTGGCCGACGGAGTGCTGGCGGTCACGCCCGACGAGGACAGGCCCCCACCGGCGACGCTCGGCGCCAGGCCTCCCGGGTCCACCAGCCGCAGCGGGCTGGACTCGGCGTAGGTGTAGGCCGGCAGCAGGGCAGGGTCGCCCTGGACCGCGGACGGGTCGGTGTAGAGCATCGGGTCCGGGCTGTAGAACATGCCCTCCCGCGGCTCGTACCAACGCGCTCCCAGGTTGAGCAGGTCGCGCACCTCGTCCAGGTAGCCGCCCACGTACAGGTACGGCGTGCGATGGACGTTCGAGTCCTCCCGGATCCACGGCTCGCCACCGGGGAAGTACTCCCAGTGCTCGAAGACCTTGCCGATGTCGTCGGTGACGACATGGGTGGAGCCCTGGAGGTCCTTGGTCAGGTAGTACTGCTGATGCTCGAAGTCGCCGTCGAAGGAGCGCTTCGTGGCCATCCGGTCGTCGCCGGCCCAGATGTGCTTCCACGGGACGGCGCCGTTGCGCACGGTGTACCAGCGGTTGACGAACGAGGTCTCGCCGTCGGGTCCGCGCTCGATCGCCCTCCTGCCGTCGGAGTCGTAGGTGTACTCGGTGGTGTCGCTGCCGTCGTCGAACCGGGTGATCCGGTCCTCGGCGTCCCACGTCATGGTCCGGGTCTCGTTGGTGACGGTGTCGACCCACGATGCGAGGTTGCCGTTGAGGTCGTAGGTGTAGGACCTCGGCCCGTTCCGGGTGAGCTGGTGCGGCCCGGCGCCGTCGAACTCCATCGAGAAGGTGTAGTTCGTCTCGGGGGGCAGCAGCAGCTTGCCCTTCCCGTTCGCCTTGCCGATGGAGTCGCCCTGCTGTTTACGGGTGACGTTGCCGTGCTCGTCGTAGGTGAGGTCCAGGGTGAACCGGCGGACCTTGTCGGGGGCCACGTCGGCGCGCCCCGTGGCGCTGCTCAGCCTGTAGTGGGGGTCGTAGGTGTAAGCCTGCGAGCTGGGCCCCACATAGAGGCTGGGCGTGGCCGCGGGCACGTCGTTATCCATCGAGACGACGTTGCTGGCCTTGTCATAGCCGTAGGTCAGGTTCTGGACGTTGCGGACGGGAGTGTCGGTGGCGATGGTCTCCAGGCGGCCGATCCAGTCGAAGGCCCACTGCGTGGAGACCCCGTTGCCGGTGTCGCGCAGCCGTCGGTCGACGAACTGGTCGTACTCCTGGCGCTCCAGGTAGCTGTAGGAGCAGGTGAGCGCCTCGTCGGAGATCACCTTGGTGCGCGCCGTGTGCCCCACGGCCGTCGGGAACAGCAGGTTGCCGTTGATCCCGCGCTCCACGGTGTACAGCCACTCGCCCGGCGTGCCGGTGGCCACCCTGTCGGTGACCCGGAGCTGCTCGTCACCCAACCGGATGGTGAATGGCAGCGCGGGGGCGGAGTCGGCCACCTCGGTGACCGTGATGGTGGTGGCCTCCGCGTTGATGGCGACGGTGAGCGCCCCCAGCTGGGTGCACTCCTTGACCCCCAGCATGGCGGTGAGCTGCCCGGCGCTGTCGTAATCGTGCGAGAGCACCTCCCCGTCGGGGTAGGTCAGCTGGTCGATGCGGCCCAGCGAGTCGTAGCTGAAGCCGGTGGTGAAGGTCAGCTTGTCCCGTGTGCTGGGGCTGAGGTTGTGCGCCTTCATCGTGGTGACCTCGGTGGCCACGTTGCCGAGAGCGTCGTAGGCCAGGGTCTGGATGCGGGCCCCGTCCTCGACGCCGACGACACGGCCGGCGCCGTTGTCGGGTGCCCCCGGCGCGCCGTAGGCGTAGGCCACATCGGGTGTGTCGTCCGGGTAGTCGATCGTCGTGAGCCGGTCGATGTCGTAGCCGTAGGCGATGTGCTGGCCGTCGGCGGCCAGGTTGGGCGTGGTCTCCTTGACGACGTTGCCCGCGGGGTCGTAGGTCATCTCGCGCTTCCCGCCGTCCGGGGTGTCGGTCCACAGGCGCCGGCCGAGGCCGTCGTAGGCGTGGCTCGTCTGACTCCCCGCGTTGTCGACGACGGCGGTCAGTTGGCCGAGCACGTCGTAGCGGTAGCGGGTCCGGATGGCGCTGGCCGCGGCCGGGATGTCGTCGTTGACCAGCAGGTTGCCGCGCACATCCGAGTAGGTCACCTGCTGCTTGCCTTCGGTGGCGGTGCCGCCGCCGGTCAGCGCCGAGTCGTGGGCGATCGGGTCGGTGATGGTGGTGACGAAGAGGCCGTCGGGCACCCCCTGGGTGGTGCCGAAGCCGTGGTCGATCGTCGTGATGATGGGATCGGAGTTGCCCTCGCCGTAGGGGAGCTCAACCTTCTCCACCTGGTCGAGCAGCGTGTACGAGGTCAGGGTGGGGGGATACGGGTCGGTGGCCGCCTGGTAGGCGGTGAAGGTGCCCAGGGGCTCGATCGTGGGCCACCACTCCTTGATCTCGCGGCCGAGGGCGTCGTACTCGATGGCCCCTGCCACCAGCACCTGGTCGAGGGCAGGCAGCGACGAGTCGTCCTGGATCATCGTGTAGTCGCGCTTGGTCTGCGTGATCCGCGCCATACCGTCGACGAACGCCACCGTGTCGATGGTGTCTCCGGGGTTGAAGCGGTCGTGGTGGCGGGCGACGGCGTACCCGTAGGCCGCGGCCGTGGGCGCGTACTCGTAGGCCACGGTCGGCGGCCCCGCCGGGTCCTGCTCGTTCGGGCTGCGGACGGTGGCCAGGCGGTTGAACGCGTCGTAGGTGTAGCGCGTGGCGTTGCCGTTGGCGTCGATGCGGTCGGTGACCAGGCCGGCGGCGGAGAACGCCGCGCGGGCGGTCAGGCCGTGGCTGTCGGTCACCTCGGCCACGTCGGTGTGCCGGTCCGCGTCGTAGACGTAGTCCACCACGTAGCGGTCCCCGTCGGCGTTCTCGGGGTAGGCCACCTGGTTGTAGCTGCCCCAGGCGTCGAAGGTGAGGTCCGTGACGGCGACGGTGTCGTCGTCGATGCGCTCCTCGATGTGGATGGGCACGGCGTTGAGGCACAGGTCGGTGGACCCGTCGCGGTGCCGCAGCACGCCTCCGGCGTGATCGAGGACGGTGAAGGTGGCCACGGTGCTGACCCACGAGGAGCTGCGGCAGTCGGCATAGGTGGTGAGCGCCTCGAGGTCGTCGGCCAGGTCGGACGGCTGGCCGTGGTCGATCTGGCGCACCGGATTGCCCAGCGCGTCGTAGAAGAACGAGTTCTTCATGGACGTGCCGAGGGCGCCGGCCGAGTTGAACCACGACTGCAGCACCTGGGTGCGGACCACGCCTCGGCGGTCGTCGAGGAGGGCGAGGGCCTCCGCGCCGGTGGCCGGGATGGTGACCGGATCGGGTGTCGCGGCCGGGACGGTGGCTCCGCCGGAGTCGAGCCCGATGGTCACCCAGGTGGACGCTGTCCGGCTCACCGGGGTCCCGTCGGGCGCCTGCATCTCCTGGCTTTCCAGCAGTCCGGAGTCGAACACCGTGTCGTTGCCGAAGGTGCTCACGGTGCGCCGCAGCACAGCCCCACCGGGGCCGTCGCGCTGTTCCTCCACGACGGTCCCGTAGCCCATGAGCTCACGCTCCACCTTGTCGAACCGGTTGCCCTCGTAGCCGAAGGTGCTGGCGTGCACCGGGCCGTCGCCGGGGCGGCCGTCGTCCACCTCGACGCTGGTCATCAGCCACAGCGGCAGGGGCTGCTCGGTGGTGTTGCCGTCGCGGGTGTAGCCGAGGCGGATCTGGCCGCCGAGCGGGTTGGTGACGCTCTTGAGCAGGTTGGTGCGGCCACGGTTGTTGGCGCGCACGGTGATCTCGCCGTCGTCGGTGCTGAGCACCGAGTCGGGGTTGCCGTCCCCGTCGACGTCGGTGAGCTGCACCTGGCTCGACGACAGGCTGCGGTCGAAGCTGGCGCCCGGGTTGACGATGATGTAGCAGCCGGCCAGGCACAGCGGCCCGATCGGGATGGTGAAGTCGAAGCCGCCGCCCACACCGCGGCTGCGGTCCTGGGAGGCCTGTTCACCCAGCGGGATGCTGCCGATCAGATCGAATTCGCCGGAGACCATGGTGCCGTAGTCCACCTCGGACCGGGCGCCGCTGCCGGAGGCGAACGCCACCCGGGTGCCGTCGTCGGTCTTGCGGACCCGGTCGAGGACGCCGTCGCCGTCGACGTCGACCCAGGAGTACCGGGCCTGGTCGATGCCCTCGTTTAGGGACAGGCCGCCGGAGAACTCCTTGTTGTTGTAGTTGAAGCCGAGCAGCGGGCCGACGGAGCCGGAGTAGGACTCGCCGTTCTCGAATCCGCCCTCGGACCACTGCACCTCGGTGGCGGAGAAGCTGTGGCCGAGGTTGAAGCGGACGCGCACGCCGCCACCGCCGGCCAGCACCAGATCCGGCAACGAGTCGCCGTTGACGTCGGCCAGCTCGCGCTCGAGCGGGGCGGAGGTGTCGAGGTCCATCTGCGAGATGGAGTCGCCCCAGTCTGAGTTCACGCCGCCGCCGGGGTTGGTGAACTGGGCGGTGACCCCGAGGGAGCCGCCGACGTTGGCGCCGGACTCCTGCGTGTCGGCCGCTTCACCCTGCTGCGCGGAGCCCGAGGTGGTGGCCTTCTTCGAGGTGCCGCTGGTGGTGGCGGTGTCCTGCGCGGTGTTCGCATCGCCCTTGGAGTTGGCCTTGATGTCGATGGCGGTGCCGCTGAAGCCTCCGCTGACCGCGAAGGTGGTGTCCTGGCCCACCACGTCCGGCCCGGAGCCGGAGCCGGGGAGGAATCCGCCGAGCGGGGTGGTGTACGTGATCCGCCCGGGGGCGACGATGTCGGGGAAGCCGTCGGCGTTGACGTCGACGTAGTCGAGCAGGCCGAAGCTCGGACCGGCGCCGAAGGCGGCCGACAGCGGGCCGATGCCGGCGACGAGGCCGAACACGGGCGCGGTCAGTCCCACGCGGCGGACGGCGCGCACGCTGTCGCCGGCACCCGGGGCACCGGCGACGCCGATGCTGTCGGACCCGGTGCGCGAGCTCGACGCGAAGTCCGCGCCGCCCACCAGGTTGTCCTTCAGTCCGCGCCAGACGGGCACGGGGTCGCTGCCGCCGGGCGTGCGGAGCAGGTATGCGACATAGGGGTAGGACTCGCCCTGGGCCGGATCCTTGTAGCTGGAGTCGTTGAAGCCCGTCGGCGCCGACGTCGGGTAGTTGGCCTGCTGGAAGACGAAGGCCTGCTCGTCGAGGGGCACGGTGGAGCGGTTGGTCCCCTCGTAGTCTGCGTTGTAGCCGGCGTAGGCCCAGCCGCGGTGGGCGATCGGGAAGATGCCCTGCCGGCCGGCGGAGTTGAGCGTCTCGGGCACGTCGAGGGTCTCGTCGGTGCCGCCGTCGGTCCAGGCCAGGATGACGTCGTTGCTGATGATGCGCTCGGACAGGTCGGGGTTGCGGACGGAGAGGTCGAACCAGTAGTCGGAGCCGGTTTCGAGGGTGACGCCGGTCAGTTCGGTGCTGCCGCCCAGGGCGCCGGCGTCGAAGGTCTGCTTGGCCACCACCTCACCGAGGCCGGACGCGACCCGCTTCTTGACGGTCAGGGTCACCTGGCCCGGCTCGGCATCCAGGGCGCCGACGGACGCCTCCACCGTGACCTCGCGGCCGATGGTGGAGGTCCACGGGGTCCGGGGGGCGGTCTCGTCCGTGGTGGGGTAGAGGTCGATGTCGTAGGGAAGGTTCAGCTCGAGGGTGTGGTCGTCGACCTGGCCGTCGTCGTCGAGATCGGCCAGGACCTCCACGGGGGTCGTCCCGTCGAAGGCCTCGGTGTAGTAGAGCCGGGGGGCGAACGACAGGACGGTGGGATCGATCGGCGAGTCGGCCGCGATGCGCACCACCACCTTGTCCGCCGTGTCCCCGGACGGCGCGGCGACGGGGAAGCTCTCGTCGAGGTCGATGTCGCCCACGAAGCCCGCGGGCACGGGCACTGAGGCGACGGTGGCGCCGTCGTGCAGCACCAGGAGGGTCAGGTCGTCGCTGGTGGCGGCGGTCTTGGTGAGCGTCCCCTCCACCGTGACGGTGCCCCGCAGCGGCATGAGCACGGGGGTGTCGGGGCGGCCGGCGAGCGTGAACTCGGCCGCGGCGTCGAACTGTGTCTGGCTCAGAGCGTTGGCATCCGTCGGCAGGGTGCCCAGCGAGGTGTAGGTGATCACGGGTGCCCAGGCGACGCTGTCGGTGGCTCCGTCGTCAACCGAGCCGACGCGGAAGTAGACGGCCTGGCCGCGCTGCACCGACCGGCTGAGCGCCGGCGGGGTGGCGGTGGAACCGGCGGTGAGCAGGTTGGCCGCCCACAGCTCGGTGGAGGCGTGCTGGATGGCGAGCCGGACGCCGTCGCCCACGTGGCTGTCGGTGAGCGTGGCGGCTCCCTCGATGCTGACCGTCCCCGCGTAGGGCGCCACCCAGCGGCGCACCACGTCCTGGCGCGGCGAGTTCGCGCGCTGCAGCTCCTCGAACTCGGCCAGCTTCTCGATGTCGTCGAGGTTGACGGTGCCGTTGTCGATCGGCACGGGCGTGTCGGCGCTGTCGGAGCGGAACTCGGGTCCGGTCGCGGTGGGGGTGTTGAAGTAGACCTGCCCGGCGCTGACGTAGTCCGGCAGGCCGTCGTTGTTGACGTCGGTGAAGTACTGCTCGCCGATGGTCACGTCCGCCGCGATGTTGAATTGCACCGAGACGCCGAAGTACGCCTCGGGGCCGCCGGAGACGCCGATGTTGGCCTCGGTGGACAGGGTTCCGATGCCCACCACGTCCTTCGCGGGGCCGAAGGTTCCGTCGCCGTTGTTGAGCCGGTACTTGACGCCCGCCCCGGTGATGTTCGTGCGGAACACCTTGTCGGTGAGCATGTCGCCGTTGATGTCGAGCATCTCGATGAGGCCACCGGTGCCGCTGCCGCTGATGGCGAGGGCCCCGCCGAACGACCCCGTCTTGGTGGGGTTGGAGAGGTTGAAGCCGAGATAGGCGTGGCCGCCGCCGCTGTTGGTCTCGGAGGCGCCGAGCGCGCTGAGCCCCACCGGGCTGAGGAGGGACTGGTTGAGGTCGCTGCCGGAGTTCCAGGCCTCGCCGGCCGCGAAGCCGTCGTAGCTGCCAGACGCGAAGGCCACGTCGTCGTAGTAGGTGAAGGTGTGCGACCCGGCGACGGCGCCGTCGCGGCCGAACTGCTCGACCTTCTCCAGCATCGACTTACCGAAGGGTGCCTCGGGCGCGTAGACGAGGTTCCAGCCCTGGACCAGCTCGTCGTAGGTGCGGGAGCCGCCGCTGGGCGTGCCGTGCCGGACCTCGATTCGGCGCAGGAGGTCTGAGGTCACCTCGAGGGCGCCTGCGCCCGCGTCGACGATGACGTCGGGGCGTCGGGCGGGCGCGGGGGAGAGGTCACCGTCGCGGAGGAAGGACACCTCGTAGGCCGGGTCGTCGGCGTTTCCGGCGCCCAGCGAGCCGGTGTAGAGGATGGAGCTCACGTAGAAGCCCGTGCCGAGGGTGGCGTTGCCGGAGCCGACGCCGGTGCCCGCGGGCTTGTCGTAGCTGATGCGCATGACGTTGCTGGAGATGTCGCGGACGCCAGACAGCCCCCAGCGGACCGCGTTGCCTGCGTCGTCGCTGAGGATGGCCTGCTCGTCGCGCTGGCCCTCAGGCGTGCCGCCGTAGAAGCGGGTGGTGCCGTTCTTGTCGGTGACCTCCCACCAGTAGTTCGTGGGCGAGTCGCCGTGGCGGATGATCCGCTCCCACTCGGTCTCCACGCGGCGGGTCCAGTCCGCCTTGTCGGCTTCGCGGGGCACGAAGGGATAGGTGACCGCAGTGGGGCTGAGCTGGTCGCCGTCGAGGATGTAGGTCTCGCTCTCCACGTTGGTCCCGGCATCGGTGGCGCACAGGTCGTCGGCCGCGGGGCAGAACAGCGGGGCACCCCACCGGGTGTCCACCTCGACGCTGCCGAGCCCGAGATCCCAGCCGGTGCCCACCCAGCCGTTGCCCCCGGTGGAGTCGTAGACCAGCGAGAGGGACGGCTCCACCCCGGCCCGGCCGGCCGGGACGGTGAGGGGGTGGGACACGCTCGCCCCGCCCTGGTGATCGGGCTCGGGTGGGGCGATGAGGTCAAGGCCCTCCGTCGGATCGGCGAACTTCAGGCCGTCCAGGGCATCCTCGCCGAGGTCGGCCGGGGTGATCTGGCCGGGCCGTGCCAAGCTGCCCGGCTCGGCCCCCGACAACAGGTCACCCTGGGCCAGAGGGGCGCTGAGCGTACCCGAGCTGAGGAGCACCACACTCAGGGTCAGGGCGGAGAGGCGGGGGAGCAGCTTCATTGTGAACTCCAAGGACGGGGGGATTCCGGAGACCGCCTCCCCACCGAAATGGAGTAGAGAGCCGAGCGACACTCTCGCCGCGGCCGGTATGCGATGGCAATGGACCTAGGTCGCCTGTGAGTCTGCGGGGCGCGTGGAACGCTCCGTATCTGACTCGCCGTGCGACTAAATCAGCGTTTCCCTATGTCAGGAGCGTGCCAATCGGATCTTGACCGCACCGCGACACCTGAGACCGCGGTCGACGGCGCCTCTACCCCGCCAACCCCTCGAGGTAGCGAATGACCGCCAGGACACGCCGGTGGTCGTCGGCGGCGACGGGGATCCCGAGCGCGTCGTAGATGTGCGAGGTGTGCTGCACCACGGCCTTTTCGGTCAGCACGAGCGCGCCCGCGATCCCGGCGTTCGAGCGGCCCTCAGCCATGAGCGTGAGCACCTCGCGCTGGCGGCGTGTGAGCTGCCGCACCGCTCCGCTGGTGTTCTCGGCGCGGCTCAGCATGAGACCCACCACCTCAGGGTCCAGGACGGTGCCGCCCTCCGCGACCCTCGTCAGATCCTCGAGGAACTGTCCGATGTCCGCGATCCGCTGCTTCAGCAGGTAGCCGACGCCCGCGCCGTCGCCGCTCATCAACTCGATCGCGTACCGCCGCTGCACATACTGCGACAGCACCACCACGGCTGTCTCTGGGTGCTCCCGGCGGATCCGCAGCGCCGCCTTGAGGCCCTCGTCGGTGAATGACGGCGGCATCCGAATGTCGGTGATGACCAGGTCAGGGGCTTGGTCGATCACGGCGTCGAGGAGGGCCTCCGCGTCGCCCACGCGGGCGACCACATCCATGCCGCCGTCTGCGAGCACCAACGTCAGCCCTTGCCGGAGCAGGGCCTCGTCCTCGGCGATCACGACCCGCACGGGACCACCACCTTCAGCCTCGTGCCCGCACCCTCGGGACTGAGGATCGTCAACTGTCCGCCCATCGCGTCCACCCGGTCCCGCAGGCCGCCGATCCCGGAGCCCGGCCGGGGCGTCGCTCCGCCCACGCCGTCGTCACTGACCTCAACATTGAGGTGGCCGTCCTCGAGGTGCAGCGTCACCGACGCGGAGGAGGCCCGCCCGTGCTTGACGGCGTTGGTGAGTCCCTCCGCGACGGCGAAGTAGGCGGTGAGGGAGCACGCGGGGGAGAGGCCGTCGGGGACGGCGTCGGGGTCGAAGCGGGTGGGGATCGGCATCCGGTCGGCGAGATCCTCGACGGCGAGGGCCAGGCCGCGCTCTTCCAGCGCCGACGGCATGATCTGTCGGGCGAGCCGCCGCAGATCGCCGGCCGCCTCATCGATGCCCTCCCGCAACTTCGTCGCATCCGCCCTGACCCCGGGCGCGTCCGGGAGGGAGGCGGCCGCGTTGGCCAGCCGCTGCGCCTCCACACCGAGGAGCACCAGCCGCACCTGGAGCCCGTCGTGCAGGTCCCGCGCGATGGCGCTTCGGACATCGTCGGCCGCCTGCACCAGCCGGACCCGCGAGCGTTGCAGTGAGGCCTCGCTGGCCCGCAGGGCGGCAGTGAGCCGTTCGCCGTCCACGGCGAGAGCCACCACACCGGCAGCCTCCTGCACCGCGCGCCTGGTGGTGGTGCGGGGGTCGAAGACGATCGCCCCCGCCAACTCGTCGCCGACAGTGACGTGCACGGCCTCCTGCTCCGGCGAACCTGGCGGGGGGAGGGGAACGGCGGCGCCGGTCTGGTCCACGAACTCCGAGCGCCCGGGCACCCAGTAGGCGAGGCGGACGGAGGGGTCACCCAGCGCCTTGGCGAGGGCCTCGCCGACGGGCGGCCGCTCCGCACCGGAGGCGAGCCACGCCGCAAGGGCCTCGGCCTCCGCCGTCGGCGCGAAGCTGCCCAGGATCGAGGCCGCGAGGAATGCGATCGGGACTCCCGCGATGGCCGCCATCTGGACCATCCAGACGTGGACCGGGTCCATACCGAGGAGGTCTCGCAGCAGCAGGGCGGAGGTGGGGATCAGTGCGGCCACGGCCATGCCGTAGCCGTACAGCGGGATCAGGGTCCGGCGCTTCGCCGGGGTGGTGCGACGCAACCGGATGATCAGCACACCGGCGAGCGAGACCATCACCGCGGTACCGACGGCGGACTGGGCCACCGCCCACACCTGGGCCTGCTCGGGTGTGAGGAGTGCCTTGGGCAGCTGCAAGACCGTCGAGTTGATGTAGGCCGCCACAGCGATCGCCCTCGGGAACCAGTGCCGCAGCCGGCCGCCCGGGAAAGCCAGCAGCAGATGGACGATGACGGCCAGGATCCACGTGCCGGCCAGGGCACCGACGAGCATGAGTGCCGGAATCTCGACGCTCGCGAAGCCGGCGGCGAACAGCGCCAGGCCGCCCAGCATGATCAGTGCGCCCATCAACGAGCCGGGCCGTCGCTGCCACGCCACCACGCCGGCCACGACGTAGACGATGACGCCCGCCGGGTAGGCGAGGGTGGGCCAGTAGAAGTTCGGGAGCGTCACCATCAACGCCCCCTGCACAAGCGCCGCGACGGTGCCGGTCACCAGGCTCGCGAGCAGCGCAGCGCGGAGCGAATCCACCAGTTGCGGCCTCGCGTCCCGCGGCCGGTCCGGCTGCTCCGTCACGTCGTCCCCCTCTGTCGGCGCTCACATTAGTCCCGGGGATGCGGGTGTCGACGCCGTCGCGGCGGATAGGGGACCTAGGCCCATGGTTCGGAAAGCGACGGATCGACAGGGTGGAAACAGGCCGTGGGAGGACTGTCCGCCCGCGCTGGCCGGGGACACCAGGAGGACCGTGATGAGTGGATTCAGCTCCGAACAGCGTTCGCGACGGCGGGGGGCGGTGAACCGCCTCCCGAGGCTCTGGGTTGCACTGCTGATGACCGTGGCGGTCTCCCTGCAGGCGTTCGCGTTGCCCAGCCGCGCCGTGGTGATCGACGACGGCGGGGGCGGAGTGGGTGGTGGCGGCGGAGGGGGCACGGTCACCACCCCGACCGCCGTGGTCTCCTTCGCCTCGACCGGTACTCCGACGGAGTGCCCGGGTGTGCTCCACCAGGTCACCTACACGGGCACCGACGGGGTGTCACAGCAGGTGGGTGGCCTGACGCTCCCGCAGTCCTTCTCCGTTGCGCCGACCACCGCGTTCTCCTACTCGGTGAGCGACGTGCCGTGCGGCACCGCGCGGTACGTACCCATGTCGCAGCAGGGGAGCGGGACCGCGCCCGCGGACGGCGCGACCCTCCAGGTCACCGTCGAGTACGTGGAGAAGCGGATGACGGCCATCTCCCTCACGGTGACCCCGAGCGCCGCGAAGGTCGGCGATCCGATCTCACTCGAAGCCACGGTCACCGACGCTCTCTCCGGGGCGCCCATCGCGGGCCGCCAGGTGAGGTTCTTCGGTGCAGAGGCCCCCATCGACGCCCCGTGGGCCGCCGTCGCAACGGCGCAGACTGATGCGGACGGGCAGGCCTCAGCCATCTTCACCCCCACCAGCACGCTGATCGACAGCTTCCTCGCGTCGCACACGGCGAGCACCGAGTACGGCGGCTCGTCGAGCCGCGTGCAGACGATCGTCCTCACCGAGGCACCGCGGATCGACCTGACCCCGTCCTCGGGGATCTACTCGCCCACCACGACGACGGTGCAGGTCAGCCACCAGCACTTTGGGCAGGTGCCCACCCTGACCACCACCATCCCCGGCGCCGGCGTCCTCGGCTGCACCGCGACGTCCTGCTCGTTCTCCGTGGGGCACTCTACGCGTCCCGGTGACTACTCGGTCACCGTCGCGGATGTCAGCGGCAACTCGGCAACCGTGCCGTTCACCGTGGACAAGGCCGCGTCATCCGTGCGGGTCACCTGCAGCGGCGCGCCCGTGTACTCGGGTGCCCCGCAGACGCCCTGCAAGGCGAGCGCCGTCGGATACCAGGGCTGGGCCGTCGCCCAGTTGGGCGTGGAATACACCCACAACGTCAACGCGGGCCTGGCCATGGCGTCGGCCATCTGGGCGGGCGACGCCAACCACCATGGAAGCACGGGCTCGGCGGCGTTCACCATCGCGGAGGCACAGTCCAGCATCTCTGTGGACTGTGCCCAGACGTTGGCGTACACCGGTCTGCCGCTAGAGGCCTGCTCCAACGCCTACGCCTACGGCCCGGGCATGGACAACGTGCCGCTGAGCCCCGTCTACGCCAACAACGTGAACGTCGGAACCGCCAGCGCGACGGTCGAGTGGGAGGGTGACGCCAACCACACCGGCGCCAGCATTGAGTCCCCGTTCACGATCATCAAGGCGTCGTCCAGAGTGACGGTGGACTGCCCCGCGTCGGCGGTCTATACCGGGTCGCCGCTCGAGCCCTGCTCCGCGTCGGCGTCGGGCGTCGGCATGGACGACGTGGAGAACCTGGAGGTCACCTACTCCGACAACTCCGCTCCGGGTACCGCGATTGCGCGAGCAACGTGGGACGGCGACGACAACCACCTGACCAACAGCGGGTGGGCGACGTTCACGATCCAGCTGCCGCCGGTCCAGGTGTCGGTGAGCTGTGAGCCGGGTCCCTTCACCTTCACGGGAGAGCCGATCACGCCGTGCTCGGCTGTGGCGACGCAGAGCGGGCTTCCGCCGGTAGCGGTGGGCGTCACCTACCAGAACAACACTGCCGCCGGCACCGCCACGGCCTCGGCCACCCACGCCGGCGTCACCGGGTCGGCGACGTTCGACATCGGCAAGGCCACCATCCCGGTGACCATCGACTGCCCGGTGAGCATCTCCTATCGCGGTGAGGCAGTGGCTCCCTGCACGGGGTCCTACGACGCTGGTACCCCGGTTCCTGAGCTGGTGGTCCTCAGCTACTCCGACAACGTCGACGTGGGCACCGCAACCGCGTCCGCCTTCATTCCTGGCGACGACAACTACGAGGACGTCAGAGTGTCGGAGACGTTCGCTATCACCCCGGCGCCGGTCACGATGACAGCGGGCAGCTACTCCGGTCAGTTCGACGGCTCCGCGCATGCGGTGTCCGGCTGCGTCGTCACCGGGACCTACATCGGCGCCCTGTCGTGCACCAACGACCCGTCCACGGTGGGTCTGAGCGCCGGTTCCGGCGTCGTGGCACCGGTGATGGACTACGGCACCGACGAGGCCTCGAACTTCGACGTGACTTCGGTCCGAGGGCAATGGACGGTCACGGCGGCCAAGCTTGCGGTCTTCGTCGGAGCGGCGCCAGCCATGTCCTGGACCGGCGGTGGCGACTACGTCGGGCCGGTCACGATGAAGGTGAGCAGCAGGGCGCCGTCGGGCCTCACCAACGACGCTGACCTGCGCGTGGAGCTGACCGGTCTGGTGACGAACGCCCGCGCGACGCTGGCGTGCGAGCGGACCTCGTCCGGCGACTCGGCCACCTACGTCTGCTCGGAGGAGACCATCGGTCTCCCGCTGGACGTGTACTCGGCGGTGGCGGCCACGGAGGGGATGGCCGGGAACTTCACAGGGGTCGGATACGCCGGATTGGCGATCTACGACCCCGATGCGAAGGGCAACGTTGAGGGGGCCGGCTCGTTCGCGTGGCCGTCCGGCGGCACGGGATCCGTTGCCTTCGGCGCCCAGCTGAACCGGAAGGGCACCACCGTCCAGGGCGGCCTCATACTGGTGCGCTCGTGGGCGGACTCGACAGGGTCCCACTCGGCGGTCCTGAAGAGCAACGCGCTCGGCGGGTTGACGTTCGGGAAGAAGACCGTTGCGGGTGGGAAGTGCACAACAGCCGCGTTCAACGGGAAGTCCAGCTACACCCTCGACGGCGAGACTGTGGGCAACCAGCAGTTCGCTTTGGTGGCGGTGGACTGCGAGACGGACGCCCACGACCAGGTCATCCTGACCGGGCCCGGAGTCTTCGCCTCCTCGACGCCGGTTACCCTCGATCTCGAGCAGGGGGGCACAATCCTCGTCAGCCCCTGACCGATGCGGGCGTCGGTTGCAGACGCTCTGACCTGGCGACGACAGTCGAGGAGCAGCCCGCAGGGATTCCCCGGGTTGAGTTCGCGGAGACGTGCCGAAAGTGCGGGTGTCCCTACCCAGGGCCACGCGGGAACACCGCCACTGGGGGACCGTCTCCGCGGCCCGGCCGTTGCCGGTGTCCCGCACGACTCGCCCTGCCTCGCTCAAGGACTGCTTGGCCGCGCTGCGATGGCTGCATGATCTCGCCGAGCGCCTCGGAATCGACCCAGCCCGGATCGTGATCGGCGGTGAGCCCGGCGGTTGGTGAGGTCGTCAGAGGCACCCGGGCGCGTGAAGTTGGGCCGGAGGCCTGGTGGTTGTCGACAGTGGTTGTGTCCCCCGGACAGTCACACCGCGGACACCGTCGATGACGTCGTTCAACACCTGGATCGCGGTGCTGCCTGATGGACTCCACAACCCCGGAAGGGCACATAGGCAGCCCGATGAATCCACCCCGTTCACGACCCCGAGATCGAGGCGTCACACCCGGCCGATACGTTGAGTCCACCAGCGGACTAGGGGGGGCCAATGGCCGGGTACACCGTCATCGATTTTGAGACCACAGGGCTCAGCCCACGGCACGGCGACCGGATTGTGGAGATCGGCGTCGTCAAGGTCAGTCATGAGGGCGAGGTTTACGACGCCTGGAGCACGCTCGTGAACCCGCAGCGAGATGTTGGCGCCTCGAGCATCCACGGCATCACGGCTCGGGACGTGGTGGGCGCACCTACGTTCGACGAAGTGGCACCCTCGCTGCTTGACGCCTTGGATGGGCGCATCCTTGCGGCCCACAACGCCAGCTTTGACACCAGGTTTCTCGCTGCCGAACTTCGCCGTGCCGGCTACGCGGTTGAGGACATCGCCGTGCCCGCGGTCTGCACGATGGCATGGTCCTCTGCCTTCTACCGCGAGTCCAGCCGCCGACTACGGGACTGTTGCGTCTGCGCCGGCGTGGACCTCGACGGTGCGCATAGTGCACTCGGTGACGCGTTTGCCACAGCTCAACTCCTGTCCAGGTACCTGGATTGTTGTCATCATCAGCCGCTGTGGGAGGAGACCATCGAAGCCGCCCGGAAGTTCAGGTGGCCTGGCCACCGTTCCGGCACAAGTGGTGTGCTCTTCAGGTCCCGCACAGACAACACCCCCGTGCGTCCCGACGGCTGGCTGGAAAGGATCGTCGCGCGCATGCCCCGGTCGGCAGACTCTCAGGTGGACTCGTACTTAGCGCTTCTCGAGATGGCGATGCTCGGCGGGTACCTCTCGCTTCACGAGCAGGACCAGCTGGTGGAGATCGCTGGGGCGGCCTCACTCACAAGGCCGCAAGTCCTGGCTCTGCACGCGGAGTACCTGCACGCGATGGCCGTGGTGGCGCTGCAGGACGGCGTCGTGACACCGCAAGAGCACGCTGACCTGGACCGTGCCGCGTCGTGCCTGGGGCTGGCCCCCCACGACGTCGAGGGAGCCCTCGAAGGTGCGGCGGCGGAGGGTGGGACCGGGGGACTGGCCATCACCGGGCTGACGCTGCAGCCAGGCGACCGGGTGACCTTCACGGGCGAGATGTCGGCGGAGCGTTCAGTGTGGGAGGCGCGGGTCCGGCATGCCGGCTTGCATGCCGCAGGACTGGCCAAGTCTACGAAGGTCCTTGTCGCAGGTGATCCTGACTCGTTGAGCGGCAAGGCATCGAAGGCGCGCTCCTACGGCGTTCCGATCGTCGACGAGGTGGCCTTCGACAAGTTGATGCGCCAACTGGAGAGTTGACGGCGCCACGGCCAGTCCTTCGTCACCGCGCCTAGGCGGGCAGCACCTAAACTTCGACCCCGCGGTCAGCGCCAGCGGCCGCGCGGTTTCGGTGCAGTCGTCCGCGGCTTCTTGACGGGGGCGGGCTGCGGCTCGCTGGCCTGTTCCTTCAACACCTTCTTGTGCGTCTCCCGCTCCTCGACGAGCCAGCCGGGCGGATCGGCGATCAGTTCGCCGATCTCGTCGGAGGTCATCGCATCGCTGACGCCCGCGCGGGCCAGCCCGGAACGCGAGATGCCCAGCTTCTGGGCCACCACGTCGCGCGGGAACGGGCCGTTGCGGCGCAGTTCGACGAGCCAGGCCGGCGGGTCCTCGCGGAGGGCGTCCAGGTCGTCCCGGGTGATCGGAGTGTTCTGGAACTCCTCAGGCGCGGCCGGCAGGTAGATGCCGAGCTTGGCGGCCGCGGTGGCCGGCTTCATGGTTTGGCTCATGCCCGCAGCCTATCCGGGTGGGGTACCCTGCGCCCGTGACCACTCCCCGCGACCCCGGCCCCGCCTCCCTGCGCGTGGGCTTTGTGCCGGGGGTCACCGTCACCAAGTGGCGGCGGATCTGGGAGGAGCGGTTTCCGCGGACACCGCTCAGCGTGGTCGAGGTGGCCGAGGCGGACCAGCGACGCGCACTGCTGGGCGACACCGTCGACATGTGCTTCGTCAGGCAACCGATCGACGGCGAAGGCCTGCACGTCATCCCGCTGTACGACGAGCTGCCGGTGGTGTGGATGTCGAAGGACCACGAGCTGTCGCTGCTCGACGAGGTGACGGCGACGGATCTGGTCGACGTGCGGGTGATCGCCGACGCTGAGCCCGCCAGCGTCGAGCTGGCCACCTACTCGGCGGCCGTGTTGCACGTGCCGATGTCGATCGCCCGGTCACACAGCCGCCGTGACCTGGTCTACCGGCCCCTCGTCGATGCCCCATCCACGACGGTGGCCCTGGCCTGGCGCACCGACAGCGGCAACGAGTGGATCGACGAGTTCATCGGCATCGTCCGCGGCCGGACCCCGAACAGCTCGCGCAGCGCCAAGGAGCGCGGTGACGAGCAGAAACCTGCCGAGAAGGTGGCGCAGCCGCGGAAGAGCGGGGTCGCGGGCAGAGCGGGACGCCCGACGGGGAGGGGCGGCAGGCCCCGCCGTCGCTGACCTCGACCGGCACCAGGGGGTCAGCGGCGACGCGGCGGCGGGGTCTCCCCGTTGGCGACCTCGTCGATCCAGTCGATCGCCTCGTCGGTCAGATAGAACCCGTCCGCGCCGCTGTCACCGGCCCGCCACGCGTCGGAGTCGCTGTCGCCGCCGGCCCGCGTGATCTCGGCCACGAGGGCGGCTGGCACCACGTCGCCGTTGTTGGCGATCAGGTAATCGCGCGTCTCGCGCCGCAGCTTGGGCCACCACTCTTCGATATTCATGTCCACATTGTCGACCAGAGCTTTGGATCGAGGGGCCAGCGCCCCGAACTGGGCGCGTCGGCACCTCGGGCGAGACGGTCGCGGTGTCCATCGATGAACGCCGCCGAGGGCCCTGGCGCAGGGGGCAGATCGCGTCTCCGCGCAACAAAGAGAGGCCTCGGGACGTGTCCAGAGGGTCCCGGCGGGCCGCGGCGAGAAGACCATCAATGGGGACGACTACGCCACGAACCCCGTAGTCAGAAGGCTTTAGTCATTCCGCTGACCCAGGCAGGAGCGCGGGTTCCACGTGGCCCTCGAATGTCTGGCCGATAGTTGATCTTCAGAAGTGGCCCCTCCCCTGTTAGCGTCGAAATCGGGTTCCTGTCGTGGCCGGGACCCGAACCGAAGGTCGCGTTTCATCACCCGGGGGGGGACCAACTCATGGCCGAGTCGTACTATCTGGGGATCGACGTGGGCACGGCCCGCGTCGCTGCCGCAACAGCGCGGCCCACCCACGACGGCAGCGTGGTCGTCTCCCATGTGCCCCTGGGCCACCGCAACGACAACGCGCCCGCGGTGGTGTTCGTCACCTCCCACGGCGGCCTGCTCTTCGGCGACACCGCCGAGCGCCGCGGCGTCGCCGAGCCCGAACACCTCGTGCGCGAGTTCACCCGCAACGTCGGCGACGACGTGCCACTGTCAGTGGGCGGTCACAGCGTAGATGCCCCCCATCTACTCGCCCAGACAGTGGCCTCCGTCGTCTCGACGGCCACGGAGTCCGAGGGCACGGAGCCCGCCGGCGTGACCGTCACCTACCCCTCCTCCTGGGGCCCGCACCGCACCGGCCTGATTCGCTCGGCCCTCAGCGAGGTCGGTCTCCGGGATGTGGCGTTGATGTCCGAGGCGGAGGCGGCGGCCCGCAACTTCGAGGCCACGCATCCGCTGGAGCCGGGCCGATCCGTCGTGGTCTACGACCTCGGAGGCACCACCTTCCACACCGCCGTCACCCGGAAGGGCAGGGACGGCTCGCTCTCGCTCGTGGGCCAGCCCCTCGGCCTGGACAACCTGGGCGGTGCGGATTTCGACGACCTCGTCTTCCGTCACGTCCTCCGCGGCGCCGGGGCCGAGGGGATGGATCTGAGCAGCTCTGAGACTCGAGACGCGCTGATCCAGCTGAGGCGCGAGTGCGTGGACGCCAAGGAGGCGCTCTCGTTCGACACCGAGGTCACCATCCCGGTGCTGCTGCCCCGGGTCTCCACGAAGATCCGCCTGACCCGCTCCGAGTTCGAGTCCATGATCGACGAGCACCTGGAGCGGACCGTCGGCGCGCTGGACGACGCCGTCGAGGGCGCCGGCGTGGACATCTCGGACGTGGATGCCATCGTGCTGGTGGGCGGATCCTCCCGCATCCCCCGGGTGGCGCAGCGGCTCTCCGAACTGTTCGACCGTCCCATCGTCGTGGACCAGGACCCGAAGTCCTCCACCGCGATGGGCGCCGCGAGGGGGTCCCTGTTCAGTCATGTCGCGCTGGCCCACCCGTCGACCGCGCTCGCCATACGCCCCGACGGCGAAGTGGCCACCTTCGCGGATGACGACAACGAGACCACCGCGATTGTGGCTGTCCACGAGGCTGCCGCGGCGGAGCCCGTTCCGCGGGCAAGATGGTGGTCAGGCCTGGCGCTGGCGGCGGTGGCGGTCACCGGCCTCGTGATGATCGGCGGCACCCTGCTCAGTGAGCTCACGGCCGGTGAGGAGGGGTCCTCCCCGCGGGCCGCGGCCTTCCAGGCGCCAGTGACGCTGGGACCCAGCGGAAGCTCGGCCGCGCCCGAGACATCCACCTCCGTGGCGGGGCAAACCCCCGCGCCCGCTGCCCCTCAGGATCAACAGCAACCGCAGCAACAGCCAGTCGCCCAACAGGATCCGATCATCCAGCGAGAGACCGAGACGGTGGAGAAGTTCATCACCACCGAGACCTTCACCACCGTCACCGCACCTCCGCCTGCCGGCGCACCCAGCACTCAGCGGCCGGCGCCCACCATGCCGACGCCGACGAAGACGACGGCCACCCCCACCACGCAGGCACCTGCCCCCACAACGCAGGCGCCCGCGCCCACAACGCAGGCACCGGCGCCCACGACCCAGGCGCCGGCGCCCACGACCCAGGCGCCGGACCCCACGACCCAGGCGCCGGACCCCACCACCCAGGCACCGGACCCCACCACCCAGGCACCGGATCCGACGACCCAGGCCCCGGATCCCGTCCCTACCACGGAAGACCCGGCACCCGTCCCGGTCACGGAGGACCCCACTCCCGCGTCTTCGCCGGAGTCCCCGCTCTCGGCCTCGCCTGACCCAGCCACAGCGCTGTGATCCAGGCGGGGGCTCCGGGCGAGCCCATCGACTCCGTGACGCACTTCACCGGCGCTCAACATGCCTGGCGTGAGACGGCTGCGCTGGCCAACCCGTCGGGGCCGGTACGCGCCTTCGTGGTGGGGACGGCCGGCTCCGGCAAGTCCACCCTGCTCAGCCAGCTCCAGGAGCTCCTCACCCTCAGGGGGTTGCCCAGCACCCAGCTGGATGCCACCGCGGACATCTCGGCACTCCCGCCCACGGACGTGCTGCTGGTCGACGACCTCCACCTCGTCGACGACGAGCGCGCCGAGGCGCTCCTGGAGCGGTGCGCCACCCGCGACGCGTCCGTCGTGGTGGCCAGCCGGCCGTGGCGACACTCCAGTCTTGCCACCGACATCGCCCGCCACCTGGAGCGCAGCGCGCCCCCCATCGTGCTCGGTCTGGTGACGCTCGCGGATGTCATCGCCTACCTGGGAGGTCGAGGGCGGTCCGTCGAGCAGGAGTGCCTGGACCACATCCTCACCCTCACCGGCGGCGTGGGGTGGCTGGTGTCCAAGGCCCTCGCCATCCATGAGTCCGCACCGTGCAAGGACCCGCAGCATCAGGACCTGGTCCGGGACCTGGAGTCCCGCATCCTGCACCGCCTGGACACCGCGGAGGAGCCGCTCCGACGGTGGGTCGAGTTGAGCTGCGTCGGGGATTACGGTGATGGGTTCTTCAGCGACGACGTGTCGGCGGAGGACCGCATCGCCGAGGCATACGCCGAGGGCCTGCTGCTGCGCAACGGCAGCCCGGTGCCGGTGGTGCGCTCGGCCGTGCGGGGCGCGCTCCCGGCCTACCGGGTCGCGGCCCTGGGCGCCGTCGGCCCAAACACCGAGGGCGTGGTGGGCCCGGACATGGTGCTGCGGCGGGCCCAGGCAGCCTGGCATGCGGGCGCACTGGACCAGGCGTCCACTCTCCTGGACGCTCTGCTGGCCGAAGACCCGGTCCCGGCCGGGGCCGCGGATGTCGCGGCCGCGGTGTGGGCAGCCAGGGGGCTGATGGCCACCGGCAGCAGCGTCTACGCCGCCCTCCCGCCGGACGGCCCGTCCGCGGCGGTGAGGGCCTCCATCGCACACGTCGGCGCCGGCGCTTCCGATCAGCTGGCCGAACCCGAGACGACGGCGGGGCCCGGCCGGCAGGAGTCCCGTCGTTCCGCGCCGTGCACCCTCGACATCGCACTTCAACTGCTCGACGAAGGGTTGCGGGCATCGCTGCAGCCCGCCCCACCGTCGTCCGCCGTGACCCGCCTGGTGCGGGCCTCTGAGCTGTATACCTCGTCGCACGCCACCGATCCGCTCCCGGAGCTGCCGGCCGTGATCGCGGCGTCGGTGGCGCTCGGGGCCGGTGAACTGTCCACTGCCCAGCACGTCATCGACGCGGCCGTCGCCGGCGGACAGGGTGGCCGGTGGGCTAGGCGCAGACTGCTCCTGTGGCAGGCCTTCGTGGCGCTCCAGGGCGAGCGGCCGTCGGCGGCGCGGGCCTCGCTCGAGGAGGCGATGGCGCTGCCCACCCCGGTCTCGCCGCGGGACGAATTGCTGCGGCAGACCATCCTGGTGACGCTGGCCCGGCGCTACCAGGACCTCGCCGCCCTCGAGGCCGCCTGGTCGGAGGCACACGAGGGCGTCCGCCACATCGACGTGGACCTCTACACGCTGCTCCCGTTGGGCGCGCTGGTGTGCGCTGCGGCGCGCGTGGGTGACGCCACCACCCTGTCGTCGCACTTCGCCCAGGGCCTGGAGTTGCTCGGTCGGCTCGGATCGCCGCCGCTGTGGTCGCTGCAGCTCAGGTGGGCCGCGATCCAGCAGGGCATCCTGCTCGACAGGCCCGAGCTGCTCGGGCCGCACGCCAAGGCGCTGGTGGCCGCGTCGTCGAGCTGCCGGGTGGCAGAGGTGATGGCCCATGCCGGCGGGATCTGGGTAGCGGTGCTGTCGGGCAACGTGGAGCCGGACAGTGTGGAGGAGGCGGCCAAGGCGCTGTCCACCATCGGGCTGGCCTGGGACGGGGCCCGCCTCGCGGCCCATGGCGCCGGTCGCGCGACCGACCGCCGGGTCTCGGCCCGGCTGCTCACCGTCGCCCGCCAGCTTCACCCGACGACGGAGGAGGCTCGGCGATCCGAGCCGGCCTCGCAGACCCCCAAGGATGCGCCGAGTGCCGCCGAGGGATCGCCGCTCAGCGACCGCGAGCTGGACGTGGCCCTGCTCGTCATGCAGGGCAAGACCTACGCCGAGATCGGGCAGGCCATCTTCATCTCCCCGCGCACCGTCGAGCACCATGTGTCGCACATCAAGCGACGCCTCTCGGTCACCAGCCGCTCAGATCTGATCGCCAAACTGCGCGTCGTGATCGACCCGTCATGGCACCAGGTCCGATCGGAGCACCGATGACCACACACCCCCTAATGACCTACTCCGGGAGTGGGGGAAAGCCCCGATGCCTTCCCACCATCCCACCCCGTAGTTTGAAAGCCAGCGCCATCCGACCCTTGAGGAGACAGCCATGACAACCCCTTTGGTGACCATCGCTGACGCGCTGATTGAGTTCATCCTCAGTCTGCTGCGAGACCCGAACGCAGCTGCGGAGTTCGCCGCAGCACCCGAAGAGACCCTCGAGAGGAGTGGTCTCGGCGACATCTGCGGAGAGGACGTCAGGCAGGTGGTCCCCGTCATCGTGGACCACCCAGACGTCATGCCCCGGCCGCATCCCCCAGAGCCCCCCGTCGTCATCGTCAACCCGCGCCCGCCCACAGTGGTGGAGGAGATCACCCGGGTGGCCAACAACTTCCACGTCGACAACCGGTCCACCATCGTGGACCAGTCCGTCAACCAGAGCATCTGGGCGGAGGGTGACGTGCTCCAGGTCTTCGACCAGGAGACAGTCCTCGCCGTGGGCGACGCGTCGATGGCAGCCGGCAACGACGCCACGGTCGATTCCTCGCACAACGACACGACCATCGGCGATGTCTCCATCGGCAATGAGGAGACCAACGTCGAGATCGACGAGTCGTTCAACGACGAGTCGATGACCGCGGACGTGACACTCAACCAGTCGGCGGAAAACTCGTTCAACGAGGCTCCCGTCAACGTCGAGGTGGCCACGGAGGTCGACGATTCGTTCCAGAACACGGAGACCACCGTCGTCGAGACCGAGATCACGACCACCTCGGTCGAGGCTCCTGCACCTGCGGCCATGGCGGCCCCCGAGCCCGAGCCCGAGCCCATGGCGGCCGCCGCCGTGGAGGAGCAGTACGAGGAGCAGCCCACCGACGAGGACTACTCGCCTGATGAAGAGGAATTCGAACCGGCCTACGACGACATCTGAGACGGGTTCTAGAATTGAGTCGCATGACCGACGAACGCCCCACGGCCCGCCCGTTCCCCACCGGAACGGACGGGCCAAAGGCTGATTCAGGGCGCAAGCGCCCCGAGCGTCCAGCCCTGGACAACGCCAATGCCGCCCCCGTGATCGTCAAGCAGCCCCCGCCCTTCTCGATCCGGGTGACCCAGCTGCTGTGGGTATTGGGCCTCGTGGCCGGCTCCGTCGCGGTGGTCTACTACTTCGTGGTGCGCGAAGACCAGCTGCCGCTGATCATCGAGGCGGTCCGCGGCGTCGACGGCTCCCGCGAGGACAGCACCTACGCCACGGCGGCGGACATCATCTACTGGTCCGCCTTCTGGGGCCTGGTCGCTCTGCTCCTCATCCAGGTCACGCTGCTGGTGTCCTTCATGAACCGCAAGGACGGGGCGAGGTGGTGGATGTTCTTCACCGTCCTCGGTCAGGCGGCGCTGTACCTGGTGGCAAACGAGCTCGTCGCCGAGGGGGAGCACGGAGAGATCCTGCGGCAGATGTTCGCCGTGCAGGGCGGGCTAGTGCTGCTCGCCATCCTGGTGAGCACCTTCCCCGGGGCCCTGCGCTGGACCGCCCGCAAGCACGACGTCCGCAAGGGCGTCGTCGCCTCCCCGGGAGCCGAGGTCTGAGGCCACCGCCTCCAGGCTCCGGATCACCACCCGACACACCTCGACGCCGGCCCGCTCGGTGAGCGGGGAGTGACTCTTGGCCCGCCACCTGTCCAGCTCCTGCGTGAGCCGCTCGGACAGGGCGGCCCCGTCCGCGTCATCCGACACCCCCAGCCGCGCCGTCGTGGTGGTGCCGTTGGCCCCGACGATCCGCTCGGCCGCGGCCGCCTCGTCCGCGGAGAGCGGGAGGCCGGACACCCTGGCCTCGGACAGCAGCGACAGCTCGCGTAGTCCGTGCGCCGTGGCCTGGATCCGTTCGATCCCGCCGAGGATGGGGGAGGCGCCGTCGTGCGGGTTCGCGCGCAGGAGTTGGGCCAGGCCGTCGAGGACAGCGCGCACCTTCAACGCCTCGGCGCGGGCGCCGAAGTGCAGGCTGATGAAACTGCCGAGCTCGTCGAGTCCGCTGTACTCCACGAGCCGTTCGGTGAGCTCGGCCGAGTTGGAAGCACCCGCCCTGATCATCGAGATGGCCAGGCGCACGCCGAAGATGCCGAAGCGGCCCAGGAGGCGGCGCCTGACGTCCTCGCTGGGGGAGGCCACCTGCTCGGGCCGCACGAAACGGTCCGCCGACACCAGGAGCTTCTCCCGCTGCCCGCGCTCAAGATCGGCCAGCGCCCGGAACGCGGCGAACTCGTCCTCCCTCAGAGTGCGGGCACCCTCGGCCACCAGTCCGGCGACGGGTAGCACCGCCAGAGCCAGCGAGGCCAGATCCCCGTGCTGCTCGTAGCGGCGGGCCACCTTGCGGGCGGAGAGGAGGGAATCGATCCGTCCGGAGCCGATCTCGTCGGCCCGCGACAGCACGGCCACGGCGTTGACGGTTCTCGAGGCGCCCGCAGCAGTGTCGCGGAAGGCCTCGAGGAACTTGAGGTCCGACGGGTGGAGGTGGCGGAGCAGGTAGACGATCGCGTCCGCCGACGACGGGGCGTTGTCCGGCGTGAGGAAGGCCGCGGACCGGGCCGACACGTCGTGGGACAGGGACTCGATGCCGGGGGTGTCGATGAGGATCAGCGAGCGCAGGACCCGCGAGGGCCAGCCCACGTCGATGCGTTCCACCTCGTCCGGGCGCAGCTCGCCCAGGTCCAGGACCAGCTTGCCGTGGGCGCGGGCGATCGGCAGCCTGCGGGGCTCGCCGGAGCGCGGATGGAGGGTGATCGTCGGCGTGTCCGAGTACCGGTACCAGGTGACCACCCGGGTGCACTCGCCGGCGTCGGTGGGCGCGATCTGTTCGCCCAGTATCGCGTTGAGCAGCGTGGACTTGCCTGCCTTGACGATCCCGGCGACTGCAACCCGGAGGGGCTCGGCCAGGCGCGTGCTCAACCCGTCGATGGTCTCGACGGCCGCGTGGTCGCCCTCGTGCAGGCGACGCGCCGCCGCCAGGAGGGCGACGGAATCCTCGTATGCCCCCGATGTCACCGGCCGAGCACCTCTTTGACCCGCATCTGCGGCAGCTCCGGCAGCTGCGCGCGCACCTTGTCGAGCTGGCGGAGCTGGGCCTGAAGCTCGAGCACGCGCTTGTCGCGCTTCTCCGAGTAGGTGCCGGCCGACTGCTTGGCCGACATGACAGCCTCCGTGAGCGAGCGGTGCAGCTGATCCGCGATGGCCCCGAAGTGGTCGCGGGCGGTGCGCTGGACGATCCGCAGGCGGTCCTTCAGCTGCTTGCCCACCTGGAATGTCACCTCGTCGATGTAGCGGCGCACGATGCCCTTCGCCTCGAACCGGCGGCGCAGGAGGCGGGAGTTCATGTCCTCGCGGTAGGCCCTACGGCCGACGAGGACGCCCGCGAGCAGCGACAGCGGATTGATCAGAGTCATCCCGATCAGGCCGGTGGCGAGACCCACCATGAGGACGCCGCCGTAGGAGCCGCGGACCCCGATGTAGATCTTCTCCACGGCGCCGAGCTGGCCGGTGTGATAGTCAGGGATCTCCTCCACCGCGTCGAGCACGCCGTCCGTGGCGCCGACGGCGATGACGGGCAGCGACGTCTCGTCCTGGATGAACAGCTCCGCGATCTCCTCGGTGAGCGCCTTACCCCGCTCGTCGGTCCAGACGAAGGTCTCCGACACGGCGGCGGCGACGCGCTGGTCGATCCATTCGGCGATCTGCTCCCAGATCGGCCCTGGGTCGCCCTGATCGATGGCGTCCTCCGCCTCGCGCTGAACGCGGCGGAGGCGGTCGCGCAGGTCGTGCTCCATGTCCGAGATGAGGTCCGCGACACCGTCGCCGAGGGCCACCTGCCAGCGCGACGACCGGCCGCGGAACTCGTCCGCGCGCGCCTTCGCCTCCTCCAGCTGAAGGATCAGCTGCGGGGTGTCCTCCGGGTTGAGGAGGGCGGTGAGTTCGGTGCGGGCGGCCATCGTCATCTGGTCCACCACGAACAGAAGATCATGCACTGCGCTGCGCGTGTTGATGACCTCCGCGCGACGCAGCACGTCGAGGCGCAGGTGGGAGACCAGGTCCGGGAAGCCGGATTCGTTGTTGAGCTCGCGGTCCTGCTCCGAGGCGGCGAGCAGCCGCAGGTCGCTGGAGACCGAGAAGAGCGGGAGCTCGCCGATCCCCTCGAGGTGTCCCTTGTCGATGCCCTCGATGGTGCGCCAGTCCGGATACAGGTCTGTCTTCGCGAGTACCGCCGCCACGTTGGGCGAGATGCGCATCGCGTGCTTGAGCAGCTGTACCTCGGGTTCGGTGTACTCCTGTGACGCGTCGGAGACCATCAGCACCGCGTGGGCCGAGGACAGCGCGGACAGCGTCGTCAGCGCGGAGGACGAGTCCAGGCTCCCGATCCCGGGGGAGTCCACCAGGCGCAGGCCGCCCCGCAGGATCTCCCGCGGCAGCACCACCTCGGCTGAGACGAGATGGCGTTCGTTGCCGGGATTCCCGAGCTCCGAGACGTACTGGGCCAGCTCCTCGAAGCGGATCGGCTGCCGCTGGATCTCTGACTTCCCGGCGTGGGGCTCCGAGCGAAGCAGGATGGTCGCGGCGGGCTGTTCGCCGTAGCCCACGGCGGTGGGGACGCTGGTGGCGACGTCGTCGTCAATGGGGCAGACCGGCGCGTTGACCAGGGCGTTGATCAGCTTGCTCTTGCCCTGCTTGAACTCACCGACCACGATCACGCGCACCTCGGGGTCGCGGAGGCGGGCGTTGGTCTGCACGAGGCGCTCGGAGAGATCGGTGCGGCCGCCGTTGGCGGCCATCGTGCCCATCGCCTCCACGAGCCCGATCAGCGTCTTCTGATTGGGGAGCACCACTGCACCCTCCACGACACCAGCAGGATCACTCATTCGGGTTCCTTCCCGCGATCGATCGTCGGTTTCTTCATCGTAGGCCTCCCCGGGTCACACGCCAGTTGCCCGGCCACCGTGGAAGGTGACCGGGCAACCGCCGTGTGAGGGTGTGATCAGGATCAGAGCTCGACGTCGATGACCTCGCCGCCGGTGGTGGCAGCGCCGGGGCTGAAGACGTTGCCCTCGTTCTCCCACTCGAAGGAGTTGAGTTCGGTGACCTCGTTGGTGAAGGAGTCCTCGATGTCGACCTCCACGTCCAGGTCCGTGGACTGGTCGTTGAAGGAGTCGTCGATCTCCATCTCCCAGTCGTAGTCGTTGTCCACCGAGTTGTCCTGGAACGAGTCGTTGATGCGGGTGTCGATCCAGGTGTTGCCGATGGAGATGTCGCCGAGCTCGACGCTCATGGAGGAGTTGTCGATGTCGATGTCGTCGCCGGCCGCCATCGAGTGATCCCCGAAGGCCACGTTGGCCGTCTGGCTGAAGTCCTGATCCACGTCGTCGCCGGCGTTGATGATCTGGTTGACGGACTGGTCAACGTTCATCGAGCGGTTGTCCAGCTCGAGGTCCGCGCCGCCGCCGTGCCCGTAGGCAGCCTTGCCGCCGAGCATCCCACCCATGCCGCCGAGGTTCAGGTCGCCGACGTTGGTCTGGTACTGGCGCACGCCCACCGTGGTGGAGTTGTCGTTGAGCGTCTGCTCGTTGAACGAGCTGGTGATGTTGAACGAGTCCTGCGTCTTCACCGACTCATCGCGGTTGAAGGAGTCGTCGATCTCCACCTCAACATCGAGGTTCTCGGAGTTGTCGTTGTAGGAATCCTCGTGCTCCAAGGAGTTGTCGACGTTGTAGGAATCGTCGATCTCGGTGTCCGTCTCGGTCTCGTTGAAGGAGTCCTCAACCTCGACCTCGGTGTCGATCTCGGTGTTGGTGGAGTTGTCCGAGTTGTCGTTCAGCGAGTCTTCGATCTCGACCTCGAGGTCGGCGTCGAGGTTGGTGTTGGTGGAGTTGTCGTTGAAGGATTCTTCAGCAACTGCCTGGAAGCCGGCTGTGTTGGTGTTGTCGTTGGGCATGACCCTTACCTTTCTCTGGCCGCCGATCTGGCGTGTTGAGGTAAGTCTTCATCCGACTGCGGATCCGGGCATCGGGGGTGACCCCGCAAACCCCATAGGGGTTGACGGGGATTCGCGCGGCGGATGCCCGACTGGCTAGGGGATCGGTCCGGAGTCGAAGCCCTCACAACCCGCGCCGATCGGGCTCAGACGTGGCGCCCGGGGCCGAGCGTCGCGGCGATCAGCTGCCCCCGGCCCGACATCGGCATCCGGGCGAACATCCCCCACATGGCGGCGGCCAGCCCGGTGGCGGTGGAGTCCCGCGACATGAAGTCGCGCTGAGCCTGGCCGGGGAGCCGACCGAAGGCGTCGAACAGGGCCAGCGTGCCGTCGACGTCGAGGCGGAGCAGGGCACGCAGGCCCATCTCGCGGAACAGGTCAGCGGGGGTGTGGGGGTCGGCCGTCATGGGTCGACCGGCCGTCAGGTCACGGGCCAGGCCGTCGGCCCGCAGCAGCGAATGGGCCACGGAGTAGCCCGTCACCAGGTTCCCCCCGCGCCCGGCGGTGCCGACCGCCGTCGTCCCAGGGGCGGCGCTCCAGCCCCGCCCGCGCATCGGGATGCGCACCACTTCCCTGCTCAGCGGATGCTCGACGGCGGACTCGGCCACCCCCCGCGACACCAACCGCGTCCGGAGCCTCGCCCTCAGCTCAGGGATGGGTAGGCCGGGCGCGGCCGCGAGGCAGGTCTCCTCGAGCAGCACTTCGCCACCCCCCAGGGGGATGGCGTAGAGGAAGGTGGGGGTGTCGTGCGGCTGGGGATCCGTGGACCAGTCGGTGCGCCAGTCCATCAGCAGCGCCGTCGCACCCTGCAGCGCCGGCGCCGCGACCTCGGCAGGCAGGACGATCCCGAACGCAGTCTGGGCCGGCGAGGGGTCCCGGGGGATGATCCCTTCGGGCCTCGCGCCGCGCGCGTCGACGACGACGCGGGCTTCGGATCGCAGGTCCGAGACCTCGTCGTCGGTCAGCCGGCCGCGGCGCAGCACCACCTCGTCGAGAGGGAAGGCGGCCTGGAGGGCGGGGTTGTCGAGGACGAGATAGTCGCGGGGGAGGGGGTAGGCGCCATGGGCCCTCAGCTCGGGGCGAAGGATACGGGACCGCACCACTGATTCCGGCAGCGCGCCCAGTTCGTCGCCCCAGATGCCGTAGGTGGGGCCCCAGACCGCCTCGGGGCGGGGGTCGACGGCGAGAACGCGCATCCCGTGCGCCGCGCACCGCGACGCGAGGGAGCGCCCGGCGGGACCGAGCCCGACCACGGCGACGTCGAAGGAGGTGGCGGTCACGGGTCCTATCGTTCCATGTCGCGGAAGGGCTCCGCGGTTGCTGTTCCTCCAGACCGATGCTCGAATGCCCTGGGGGCTCGAGACCTGATCTGGAGGAACAACAACCGCAGGCAGGGCGGGAGCGTCAGCCGTGATCCCGTGTGCAGGTGTCAGTTGCCGGTCTTGGGCAGCCCCACCACGGGCTTCTTGGTGGGCGGGGCGGTGGTGGAGGTCGTCGGCTTGTGCGACGGCTTGGGGGACGGGCTCATCGACGGGGACGGGCTCATCGACGGGGACGGGCTCAACGACGGAGAGGGACTCACCGACGGAGAGGGTTTGGTCGTCACCTTGGGCACCGAACACAGGATGACGTGGGAAATGTCCTTGTCAGAGGAGTGTCGCAGCTTCGTTCCGGCAGCCACCGACATGAAAACCTCGCTGGGCTCGTCGGTGGAGTTCTCTGAACCCGCCTTCAAGATCACGGCGTACCACACCCGGCCCTCGCCGGCCTTGGGGACGGTGAAGGGCGTCTTGACCGGCTCATCCTTGTAGCAGTCGATGCCTGCCACGCCGAAATACTGTTCCCACGCCTCCGGGTGGTTCGCAGCCGACCCGTCTGGGATGTCGGCCTGGGCGGTCAGCCCGCCCAAGAGTCCCAGCGCCGCGATCAGTCCCGCGGCCGATATGGCTGCTATTCCTGTCCTGCTCTTCATGACTCTCTACCTCCTGATCCAGGTCGACGACTCTCGGCGACCCCCACGCCGCGGCCGTGCCATGCCCGGAAATTCCGGGCCGGCCAAGGCTCATCACTAACTAAAGAAACTACCTGAGCTGATGGGCATTTGATATAGGGGAAGACCCCGCAGCCAGCCGGCCAGGCGTTGGGACCTGCACCACCGCCCGACCGCCCAGAAGCCGTGGTGGGACTGCCGAAGACCGGCAACTGAGCCCACCAACGGCGTCTGAGACCGCGACCTCCAGGACCAGCTAGTCCTGGAGGTCGAGGCCGGCGGCCGTGCCGTCGTCGGGCACCAGACGCAGGCGCGGTGCGGGTTTGGGGGCCGGGGGGATCGTCCCTCCGCCCCAGTTTCCGGCCAGGCCGATCAGCCCATCTGTGCGCTCGTTCAACGCTTCGCGCTTGACTCCGGAGAGCGGGTACGAGGGTAGTGGAGCGTCGGCGCCTGGCCCGGCGAGGTCGGGGTAGGGGGTGCCGCCTGAGGTCGTGTCCAGGTAACTGGAGCGGAAGCCCTGCAGCCATCCGGCGAGCCCGGAGGTCGCGGTGCGGAACCGCAGCCAGCGGTGGTTGTCCCAGCCCCACGTGGGCTGGGTACCGGGCTGAGGCCCCGCGAAGGCGTTGACCAGCTTGACCGCTCCAAGCCTCCCGCGTTCGGCGAGGTCAGTGACTACCTTCGGGGGCATGGACAGGTTCATGCCGCCCTCGGCGTGGTCGTGGTGCACGGTGACGATCCGGTCGCGGTACCCGGGCATCACCATCTGGGCGCCGTCGACCCACTCGCGGGCGGTGTGCACCATGAGCAGTCCGAACGACGCCCAGGCGCCGAGCCCCTTCGTCGGCAGGGGGAACCAGGGGCGCTGGAGGCCCGCCTGGTTGGTGGTGGGCAGGTAGCTGTTCTCGGACTGGTCCTCGGACTTCTCCCGCCCGGGTGGGAACGGCCCGAGGTTGAACGCGAACGTGGGGTGCTTGGGCAGCGGGGAGTCGAAGAAGTGCACCGGCAGGTTGGCGCAGAGCCCGCCGTCGGTGAACCATACGCTGGAGAAGCTCGGCCCTCCGGTGGCCGATGCCTGGCCGACGGCGCCGTCCGGCCCCTGGTTCTCGGGGCGGGTGTAGTCCACGGCGTAGAGCCGGACCGCGGAGATGAGGACCGGGAAACTGAGCGACATCCGGGTGGGGACGATCACCGGAAGGTCGTCGGCCGCGGGCCAGGGATGCAGCGTGCGCCCTCGGTCGCTGCGCGTCTGAATGGGAACCCCGCCGTCGCCGGCCGGCGGGTGGGCCATCATCCAGTCGACCACGTCGGCGGGGAAGAGGCGGCGCATCTCGTCGGCGTCGAAGTAGAACTCGCGGGTGCTCCACGGCATCGCCATCGGCTGGTGTCGGGTGAGGTTGGTGGTCATCACCCGCAGCGTCACGCCGGCACTGCGGAGGTCGCCGAACGTCAGCGGCGGGGCCCCGGCGGCCCGGCCTGCCAGCGTCTGAATCTTCTCGTAGAGCCAGGGGGTGAGCGGCTTGGCGCCGCCGGCGCCGTAGCCCTCCATGCCGGTGCACATGCCGAAGCCGTCCTCCACGACGCGGCCGAACGTCCGCAGCGCGCCCGTCAGGACCCCGACCGCCGCCCCGAGCACCAGCAGCAGCAGTCCCCCGACGATGCCCGCCGCGGACGCGATCCCCTCGCCGAGCGCGCTCAGCACGATCAGGACCAGCCCGACCAGGGCTCCCACGAGCGCCTCCTTCCAGAAGCTGCGCAGCAGGCCGGCCACCAGGGCGCCGATCTTCCCGCCCTCCTTCCCGGCCACCGAGAACATCAGGCGGAACAGCGGGGCGGCGGTCCTCGTCGGCTGGAAGAACGAGGCGAGCTTCGACTGACCGTCCGGCGCGAGGGCGGCCAGCTCGTCGGGCATCTCGTCGAGCCCCTCGAATCCGCCGGAGTGACGGCCGAGCTCGGCTGCCGCGGCGGCGGCCGCCGCGATGGCCCCGGCGGAGGCGCCGCCGACGGAGGTCAGCGTGTAGGTCTTGGCCAGCTCCGAGACCGCGCGGGGATAGATCACGCCGCTGGTGATGCCGCCCTTCATGACGATGTCGCAGCGCAGCGACGGCGAGGCGTAGGGGCTGGTGGACGCTGCTGTGGTCATGGTCACTCCTGGGGTCCGAAGAGTTTCGCGTGGTAGCTCGCCACCACCTGGCGGCACATGGCGCTGTAGGGGGCGTGGTCGGCGACGAACCGGCTCACTTCGGCCAGCCGTCGCTCCAGTTGGGTGAGCAGGTCCGGGTCGTCGGGGTGCCGGACCGCGTTGTTCTGCGCCTCCACCACCGATTCCAGGTGGGCGATGAGGTCCAGGAGGCGGTCGCGGCGGGCGGCGCGCAGGCCTCGGCGCTGGAGTGCGCAGACTGTGATGGTCGCGGCTCCCTTGGCGCTGCCGCGCTTCGGCGTCACCCAGCCGTCGTCGACGGTGCCGGTGCCCCACACGAACTCGAGGTGCTTGTCCGGGAAGTCGAGGTAGGGGTGCAGCAGCAGCCGCTTCTCGCTCTTCTCCGCGCCCGGGGTTGCGCCGCGTGGGGATCCCGGGGCCAGTGGGAACGCGTTGGCCTTGCCGGCCGTCTTGGCCTCCTCGCCTGGGAGGTCCTGCCTGCGGGGGCTGTTGCAGTCGGTGCACGACGGCAGCAGGTTGGTCCATTCGCTGGCCAGCCAGTAGTAGCCGGGTGGCACGCGCTTGCCGTCGATGGTCACCTCCCCCTTGGGCCGGTAGTGCTCGATGGCCACGGGCTGGGTGGCAGCGTAGAAGGTCTCGCAGTAGGCGCACTTGCCTCCGAAGGCCGCCTCGAGGGCGGTGCGGATGTCGGGGTTCTTGTAGGCCTTGTAGCCGTCGTACTTGGCTGCGCCGTCCCAGGCGGCGTAGAAGTCTAGGGCGGCCTGGCGCTCCTTCAGGGTCTTCTCCTCCGCAAGGCTGGGCGGTTCCTTGGGCCGCGGCACCCGTCGCATCACGAGCTCCCGGGCAGGTACTTGCCCCACAGCTTCGACAGCTTGGCGGTCATCTCCTTGCTGCTGGGGGCTACGGCGTCGCCGGTCTCGCGGCGCTGCGCGATGTAGTCGGCGGCTGAGGTGAGCAGGAGCCGTTCCCGCTCGGTGGTGCCGAACTGTTCCAGCTCGTCGAGGCGGGCGCGGACCCGTGCGAGGCGCTCGGTCTGCTCTCCGGTGGGGCGTTTGAGCCCCATCAGCCGGTAGTAGTTCTCCCAGAGCTCGGCGACCTCGGGGTCGTCCGTGGAGCCCAGGCCGAAGTGCTCCGAGGTGAGGAGCTGCTCGATCCGCATCCCGGTGACGGGAGGGAGATCGGAGATCGAGACGACGTCGCCCTCGCTGTTGCGGCGCATCACCACCACCTCGCCGTCGACGATCCCGCGCAGGCACAGCGGGTCGTGGGTGGTGACGATGAACTGGATGCGCGGCATCAGGTTGCGCATCGCGGTGACGATCCGGAGCCGCCAGCGCGGGTGCAGGTGGGCACCGATCTCGTCGATCAGCACGATCCCCTCCGCCAGCGCCGACTGCCTCCACAGCCGCATGGTGGAGCGCAGGATGTCGCAGGCCATCACCACCATCGACTGGTAGCCGTCGCTCAGCGTGACGATGTCGGAGCGGGTGCGGCCCTGCCTGAGCAGCACCTGGTCGTCGTCGCGGAGCAACTGGGCGTCCTGGTCCAGAGCGAGCATTTCGTGGATGCCGCTGGCCACGTCGTCGAAGGTGTCGTCGTCGAGGGTGAGCAGCCAGGAGGTGGGGTCGGTGAGGGGGGCGACGGGGTCGAAGAGGTTGTCGACGCGCACCACGCGGTCGTCGCTGTGGGGCGCCGGCGTGCGCGGCAGCAACCGGACCGCGCCGTAGCCGAGCATCAGCGCCGCCACGGGCTCGGGGCCGGTGAACTCCTGGTCGCCCTTGGCCCACTCGAGCCGGAGGGGCTCGGTGCGGCCCGAAAGGTAGACCTCGACGAAGCCCTTGCGGGCGCCGTCGCGGAGGAACTTGCGGGCGTCGATGCCGAGCGCCCGGCGCTGCTCGCCGCCCATCATGGTCAGCGCGATCGCGTGCAGGACGGAGCTCTTGCCGCAGCCGTTCTCGCCGAGCAGGACGGTCCACGGGCCGCGCTCGCTGGTCGACTTCGCCAGGTCGATCTCGAGCTCGCGGATGGGGCGGAAGTTCTTGATCACCACCCGCTCGATCCACTGGGTGGCCTGGTAGTAGTTGCCGCGGTCCGCGCCGCCCAGGGTGGCGTTGAGGTCGTAGGCGGGGGCGCCCGGCTCCGCGCCGGACATGGGCGGGAGGTCGGGGCCGGAG
This sequence comes from Tessaracoccus luoxuelianae, assembly GCF_055326245.1. Classification (NCBI taxonomy): domain Bacteria; kingdom Bacillati; phylum Actinomycetota; class Actinomycetes; order Propionibacteriales; family Propionibacteriaceae; genus Tessaracoccus; species Tessaracoccus luoxuelianae. The sequence continues at coordinate 303,038 of NZ_JBUZNO010000005.1, read as the reverse complement.
GGTCGCGGGGGCGGCGGAGGGGGAGCGGCGGCCTCCGGGGGCGCGGACTCGGCGTAGCCGCCGAGCTGGCGGTGAAGTGTGGGGAAGGCATTGTCGGGGGCCGCGTTCAGGGCGGCGAGCCTGGCCTTGATGAGGGAGTCGCGGTTGAGGGCGAGGATGTCGCAGGTGACCCGGCCGCGCTCGGTGAGGGCGCTGATGGTGCCGTCGGCCTGGTAGCGCAGGTGCTCGTCGGGGTCGTCGAGGAGAGGATCGAGGAGGAGCGGCTGCTCGTCGGGGAGACCGTCGGGACCGGTGGCGCGCGGCCCGGCGACGGGGAACCGCGTGCCGCGGGAGCGGACGCAGTCGGCGCAGGCGGGGTAGAGGTTGTCCCACTCGTAGCTGAGCCACCAGTAGGCCTGGAGCGCGACGTCGCCGTCGCTGCCGACCGCACCCCAGGTGGGGCGGTGGTGGGTCACGACGGCGGAGTCGGGGCCCTGCGCCTCGAGGGGGCGCTCGCAGTAGGCGCAGGTGCCGTTCGTCATGCCGAGCAACGAATCGAGGATCTCCGGGGTGTGGAGGAGGGCGTCGGTCTCGGGCCCTCGCGAGCGCTTCTGCCGCCAGGCGTGCGCGGTTTCCTCGGTGAGCCGCGCCTTGTCAGCGCTGAGGACCTCGGGTTCGGCGGGTCTGCGGAGCCACATGGCGTACCCCCTTGTTGCCGCGATTATTGCCGGGTTGGGCCCCGCTGGGAAGGGGTCGAACGGCGAGGGTTCACGCGTCGCGGGGCGAGGGCCCGGTGAGCGTCGGATTCCGGAGGACAGACCGTCCAGGATCCGACACTCTGTGCGGCCCTCGGCCCTACCCCGTCGCCCCCTGCTCCCTGCTCCCGGGGACGGGGGAAGGGAGTTGAGCAAATGGCAGGGGTCGCGAAGTGGGGCACGCTCAGCTCCCGCGGGGAGGTGCCCGCGACCCTTGCCATTTGCTCAAACGCACACCCCGCCGCGCAGGGTCCGCGGCGGGCGGGGTCGTGGTTCAATCGGCATACCTCGTCGCGACCCACAAGGAGTGCTCATGGCCCGATCCCTGAACGGCCGTGTCGTCGCGGTCGTCGGCTCCACGGGCGTCCTCGGCGCTGAGATCGCCCGGGTGCTCGCCTCGCGTGGCGCCACCGTCGTCCGGGCGGGCCGTCGCCGCGACGCCGTCGACGTGGTGGTTGATCTGCACGACGCCGGCTCGGGTGACGCCCTCGTCGCCTACGCCCGCGACCGCCACGGCCGCCTCGACGGGGTGGTGATCGCTGCCGGCGTCGTCACGTTCGGTGCGCTGACCGACACCGACGACGAGGTGATCGAGGAGGTCTTTCTCACCAACGCGATCGGGCCACTGTGGCTGGCCCGCCGCGTGATCCCGGCGCTGATGGAGACCCGCGGGTTCCTGGCGCACCTCAGCGGGGTTGTGGCGTCGCAGCCGATGGCGGGCATGGCCGCCTACTCCGCGTCGAAGGCAGCCGTGGCCGCAGGGCTCGCGGCGTTGGGCCGGGAGGTCCGACGGTCCGGGGTACTGGTGTGCGACGCCCAGCCGCCGCACACCGAGACGGGGCTGGCCACCCGCCCGCTCGCCGGGCAGGCGCCGGCCATGCCGCGCGGGCTGGACCCCGCCGTCGTCGCGGAGCGTGTGGTGGAGGCCGTCGAGCGCGACGAGGCGAGGGTGCTCGCCGCGGACTTCGCCTGACCGGCTGGTGCGCCATCCCCCCGCGCGGATCCGACGCTTGCCGCATCCTCAGGCGACCTGTTGGCTCACACTGGGACCAACTGCTACCCGGAGGGCGCGCCCATGGACCTGTCAGCGTTCTACTCGTTGTTGGCCGGCACCTCGTTCACCCTGGTGGGCCTGTGGTGGGTCGTCGTCCAGAGCCGCCCTGCCTGGAGGGCCGACGCCGACCGTCGCCGCCTCGCCGCCGGCACCTACATCTCGTTCCTGCTCCCCGGACTGATGGCCACCCTCGCGCAGATCAGCCCCGACACCCCGCTGCTGTGGCGCATCAGCTTCGGCAGCTGCGCGCTGGTGGGCCTGTGGTCCACCGTCGGGCTGCTCCGCCGTGAGCGTTCGGCCGCCGTCGTCGGCACGTTTCGGCGGTTCCGGTGGGTTGCCATCGTGCTCTACCTGGCCATCCTCGTGCTCGGCGTGGCGCCCGAACTGGCGCGAGCCGCCGGGTTCACCCCGCTGATCGTCGGGGGCGTGCTGCTGGTCCTGCTGGTGGTGCTCGCCCACGGCCTGACGTGGGATTTCCTGATGGAGCCAGAACCCGATTAGCCGTCCGCGGACGTGGCGGAGGGCACATCGACCCCGCAACGGAGGTCGTGACCTCCTCGTAGCATGGTCCCCATGAGAAGTGGGATGGCTGCGGGATGCTCCGGGGGAACAAGGCGATGATCCGCGACCGCGACGACGCCGGTCGGCCCCGCCAGGCCCGCCCTCGTGACGCGCTCGGCCGGCCCCTGCCCTATGGGGCCGCGGGTGTTGAGCCGGTGTCCGAGGAGCCCTTGCCTCCGTTGGAGTCGGTGGAGCTGGCCAGGAGCCTGGTCGCGGAGGGTCGGCCGTTCGCTGCACACGAGGTTCTCGAGGCCCGCTGGAAGGCCGGCCCGGACGAAGAGCGTGATCTCTGGCAGGGACTCGCCCAGATCTGCGTCGGCCTGACCCACACCGCCCGCGGAAACAACGTCGGTGGTGCCCGGCTCCTTGAGCGCGGTTCCTCCCGGGTGGATGCCTACCGCACCCGCGGGGGGCCGTCCTACGGCTTGGACCTCGGCGAGGTCGTGGCCTGCGCCTTGCGGCAGGCAGCCGAGAGCACTGAGGACTGAGCCGCTCGAGGAAGGTCCGCCACTTCAGCGTGGGCGACCAGCTGGGGACCGATCGGGGTTAGGTTGGGCCCTGTGACAGCGTCACGCGCCCGGGCAGAGCACGAGCAGGCCATGCGGCGGCTCCGATCGTCGCACGAGGCGATCCCCGCCGGAGCCCCGGTGCGCCTTGCCAAGTCCACCTCGAACCTCTTCCGGCCCCGGGCCGCCACCACCTCGCGGGGGCTCGACGTCTCCGGATTGACGGGGGTGCTGGGTGTCGACCCAGTGGCGCGCACGGCAGAGGTCCAGGGAATGTGCACCTACGAGGATCTGGTCGACGCGACCCTGGCGCATGGGCTCATCCCGCTCGTCGTCCCGCAGCTGCGCACGATCACCCTCGGAGGCGCGGTCAGTGGGCTCGGGATCGAATCCACCAGCTTCCGTAGCGGGCTGCCGCACGAGTCGGTGCTCGAGATGGACATCTTCACCGGCGCCGGCGAGGTGGTCACCACCCATCCCGGCGAGGATCTCTTCGACGCGTTCCCGAACTCGTACGGCTCGCTCGGCTACGCCACCCGCCTGCTCATTGAACTGGAGGAGGTGCCGGGCTATGTCGCCCTCCGCCACGTCCGCTTCAGCGTCGCGGCGGAGCTGGCGGCCACCGTCGAGGACATCGTCGCCACTGGCGCCCACGACGGCACCCGGGTGGACGCCATCGACGGCGTGGCGTTCGAGCCGGGCGAGTACTACCTGACGCTCGCCACCTGGACCGACCGACCGGCGGGGCCGCTCAGCGACTACACGGGCCAGAACGCCTACTACGTGTCCCTCCGCGCCCGGGCGACGGACCAGCTGAGCATGTACGACTACCTATGGCGCTGGGACACCGACTGGTTCTGGTGCTCGGGCGCCTTCGGTCTGCAGCGTCCGGTGATCCGCCGGCTCTGGCCGCGGCGGTGGCGCCGCTCGGACGTCTACCACCGGTTGGTGAGGATCGACCAAAGGCTCCGCCTCACCGACCGGCTCGACGCCCTCGCCCGCCGCCCGCGGATGGAGCGGGTGATCCAGGACGTCGAGGTGCCCGTGGACCGGCTCGCCGAGTTCCTCGCCTGGTTCGACGACGCCGTCGGCATGCGTCCGGTGTGGCTGTGCCCGTTGCGGCTGAGGACTGCGGACGGGGCGGGCGTCGTCGGCCCCCGCCCCTGGCCGACCTATCCGCTGGAGCGTGACACCACCTACGTCAACGCCGGTTTCTGGGGTGGGGTACGCGTGGGACCCGACGCCGGCCGGAGCCCGCTCAACCGGGCGATCGAGCATCGGGTGCACGCCCTCGGCGGGCACAAGTCGCTGTACTCCGAGGCCTTCTACGACCCGGACACCTTCGACCGCCTCTACGGCGGGCCGAACCTCAGGGCAGTCAAGGCCCGCTACGACCCAGACAACCGGCTGACCAGCCTCTACGACAAGGCGGTGCGAAGACGATGACCCCGACACAGAGCTCCAGGATGCCGATCGCGGACGCCATCTCGTCGCTGGTGCGCGACGGCATGCCGGTGCGCTTCACGGCCTACGACGGCAGCTCCGCCGGGTCCCCAGACGCGGCGATCGAACTGGACCTGCGCACCCCACGCGGCCTGGCCTACCTGCTGACGGCCCCCGGCGAGCTGGGCATGGTGAGGGCCTACCTCACCGGTGACCTGGTGCTGCGAGGCGTCCACCCGGGCAACCCCTACGAGCTGCTCAAGGTGATGCAGGACCATCTCCGGTTCCGGATCCCCACCGCTGCCGAGGCGCTCCAACTGGTGCGCGCGCTGGGGCTCGGCTCCCTCAGGCCGCCGCCCCCGCCGTCGGTGGAGAACCCGCCGGCTTGGCGGCGCGCCGTCAAGGGCCTGCGCCACTCGAAATCGCGCGACGCCGCCGCGATCTCGCACCACTACGACGTCTCCAACGCCTTCTACGAGTACATCCTCGGACCGTCGATGACCTACACCTGCGCGGTGTACCCCACCGGCGACGCCACCCTCGAGGAGGCCCAGGCCGAGAAGCACGACCTGATCTGCCGCAAGCTCGGCCTCCGGGCAGGGATGCGGCTGCTCGACGTGGGGTGCGGCTGGGGCGGGATGGTCCGCCACGCGGCCACGCACTACGGCGTCAAGGCACTGGGCGTGACCTTGTCGCGGGAACAGGCGTCCTGGGCCGCCCAGGCCATCGACCGCGACGGGCTCGGTGACCTCGCCGAGGTCCGCCACTCGGACTACCGCGACGTCGTCGAGGACGGCTTCGACGCGGTGAGCTCGATCGGGCTGACCGAACACATCGGGGTGCGGAACTATCCCGCCTACTTCGCCTTCCTCCGCGACCGTCTCCGCCCCGAGGGTCGGCTGCTCAACCACTGCATCACCGTCGGCCACAACCGGCACGCCGACATGGGCCCGTTCCTGGACCGCTACGTCTTCCCCGACGGGGAGATGAGCGGCTCCGGCACCATCATCAAGGACGCGCAGGACGCGGGCCTGGAGGTGATGCACGAGGAGAACTTCCGCCACCACTACGCCCGGACCCTCACCGCGTGGAGCCGCAACCTCGTCGACAACTGGGATCGCTGCGTGGCCGCGGCGGGCGAGCCGACGGCGCGCACCTGGGGTCTGTACATGGCGGGGTCGCGGCTCAACTTCGAGCGCAACAACGTGCAGCTGCACCAGGTGCTGGCGGTCAGGACGTCGGAGGACGGCTCGAACGGGTTCCCGCTGCGCCCTACCTGGTGAGCTTCAGCTGGGCGACGGCGTGGTGGGGTGACCGGGTCCGGCGGGTCACTTCCTCGGAGTCGCGGCGAAGGCGATGTCGGAGTACGGCGACGGCCCGGCCGTGTTGGTCGCACGAACCCGATACCGGTAGGTCGTCCGGGCGGCCAGGCCGTTGTCGATGAATGATGTGACTGCGCCGACCGCCGCGATCTGCGCGAAGTTCGTGCAGGTGGCGCCCTTGCAGCGCTCGATCAGGTAGCCGTCTTCGTCGCTTGCGTTGTCCGCCCAGGTGAGCTTGATCTGGCTCTTCGAGATCGCCGCGGCGGTCAGGGTGGATGGGGCTGCGGGAACCGTCGTCGCCTGGGGTGCAACCAACAGGGCAACGTTCTCACGGATCTCCGGGAGTTGGGGGTGGAGGTTGTCGCCGGGGCAGGCAGTGGCCGCCGACGGCCAGTCCTGGTGCGTCGTGATCGTGGGCATGGTCGCCTTGAGTTGGTTGACCGGGTTGACGTACTTGACGGTACCCATGGGGGACAGCGAGTGCCGATCGGCGAGATCGGCCAGCAGCGACTCCAGCCCGGCGACACTGCCGGCGGGCACCGTCGTGTCGCCGGTGCATCCTCCCGAGTCGTTGAAGCAGCCCATGAGCGCGACCCCGATGTTGCCGCTGTTGTAGGTCCCGACGTGGGCGCCGGTCACGATGTTGCCGGTGCCCGCCTGGTGCGCGAAGTCGGAGCCGTCGCCGCCACCGTCCAGGCAGGAAAGGCTGGTCCCGGCGCTTCGTCCCTCGTAGACGATGCCGTTCCGGTCGATGAGGTACTGGTAGCCGATGTCGGACCACCCGTTCGACTTCACGTGGTAGGTGAGGATGGCCCGCATCGTCGCCGAATAGTCCTGCGTCGAGGTGTTCGAGGTCGCGGTGTGGTGGACGGTCAGCACCTGCGCAGGGAAGAACTCGCGGACATCGCCCTGCTCCCACCCAGTGGTCGACTCGTCGGCGCCCCAGTCTGCCCGCGAGCGGCAGGTAGCGACGGCATGCGCCTCGCTCGCCGCCTGAGCGGGGGCGGCTTCGACCGGGCCGTCGGTGGTGTTGATGGCCGCCGCGCGCCAGTTGTGGGCGCCCTTGGGGAGGTTGCGAACCTGGTAGGCGGTGGCGTGATCGACCGCGATCAGGGACCCGGTGAACTGGCCCTCCGCCTGGGCGCCGTCCAGATCGAGCGACTGCCAGGCCGTCCAGCGGCCGTCCACCAGGAACCGGACCTCACCGAACGGGGAGGCGCCCTGACCAACGAGGCTGCCGTTGGGTGAGTCGAGGTCTGCGACCAGACCGAAGTAGTCGATCGCGTGGTCTGGAGTGACCGGAGCGGAGCCGAACGCCCGTGTGTCGTTGAGCGTCCGGTGGTGACCGGCCGCGGTGGCGAGCGGCGGATCGACGACCAACCCCACCGTCATGGCGGTGCTGGCCACCACGACAGCCAACACACGAGCGACGAACCTACGAGCAACTGACATCTGGTCCCCCAAGTCAACCCGCAGCACAGTCGCGCTGCCGAGCGACAGCGTATCGGGCCAGCCTGGAGTGAGGGCGGGAGGGCAGGAACGACTCGGGTGGTCAGTGCGGCGGATGTGAGCCCTAGGCGGGGGTCTCAGGACTCCTCCGGGGGAGGAGGCCCCTTTTAGGGTGGTGTCTCGGGGTCGGTCTACCCTCCGGGATCCGACACCGAAAATGGGGTCCGGAGCGGCCTGCTCCCAACGAGGCGCACATCACAGCCAGCGAGGCCCCTGACGAGGTGTCGAAGTCCCCTTCACCGCTAGCCGCGGAGGGCGCGCACCACGTCGTCGCCCGCGTGCGCGATCGCGTCCAGATCGCCGACCACGATCAGGCGGTCGGTGGCCCGCGACAACCCCACGTACAGCCGCTCCCTGAACCGCTCCCTGGTGCCGTCCTCGTTGATGCACAGCACCACGGCGCGACGCTCCAGCCCCTTGAACCCCAGCACGTGTCCGTAGAAGGGAAGGTCCTCGTCCCAGAACGAGTCCCAGTACGTCTTCTGCTGCGGGTCCTCGTCCTGCCGCGACACCTGCTCGGGGTGCCGTCGGCCGGTGGTCAGCAGAGCGATGTGCCCGGGCGCCCAGCCCTCGTCGAAGAGGAGGTCCATCTGGTCGTCCGCGACACCCAGGGCCTCGTCGGGGCTTGCCTGGACGTGCACCACCTCCGGGCCCTCGCCTCCCTGGAGGCGCATGCGCAGCGGGGCGAGCGGCTTGAACACCTCCGCGATCTGGCGGGTGTTGCGCAGGTTGTGGTCCAGCACCAGCGGCACGAGCGGCACCGGCGGGCGGCCGAAGCGCTGGAAGAGGCGCTGGTTCTCGTCGGAGTAGAGGAACAGGCCGCCGTCCTCCTCGTCGCGCAGCGCCGTCACCAACGGCTTCCACCACGATTCGGCGAAGTCCTGGGCCTCGTCGACGACGAACGAGTCGAAGCGCGCCTTGGGTGGCAGCTCGGCCGCTTTCTCGGCCATGAGCAGGGGGAGGCGGTGCTCCCAGAAGTCGGGGTCGTCGCGGTCGCCGGAGGCGATGCCCCACTGGTTGGCCAGGGCCTCGAAGGTGCCGACGAACGCCGGCCGCTGCTTGTACGGCCAGGTGGCCACCTCGCGGCTGAAGTGGCTGGCCAGGCCCAGCGAGTAGCAGACCAGCGCCACCCTCTCCTGGTGGCCGTTGCGCCCGGCGGTGAGCTGCCGCGCCTGCGTGAGAGCCAGGACGGTCTTCCCGCTGCCGGCGCCGCCGCGGATCTCCACCCGCCGGAGCAGCCGGGTCACGCGCAGCACGAGGGCCTGGTCCTCGGTGAGGCGGTCGGCGCGGGCCTGGCGCTCGTCCGCGTCGTCGATCACGGAGGCGACGGCGCTGGTGCCGCGGGCGGTGAGGATGTCGACGATGGTGGCGCAGTGTTCCTCGGAGGGGGGGCGACGGTGGGTCTCGAAACCGGCCGGGACGTGGGCGAGGCGCTCGGCGAGGTGGGGAAGGTCGCGGCGGTCGTGGAGCATCCAGCGTGGGCAGTCGGGGAGGTGGAGGTCCGCGGGGAGTTCGGTGAAGGGGGTGACGACGGCGTGCAGGAAGCGGGCCTTCGGGTGGGAGCTGTCTGTCCAGCGGCGGTCGGACTCCACGTAGTCGCGGATGGCGTACTTGGTGTCGCGGGCCTGCCCGACGGGTTCGACGGGGCGGCTCACGCCGTCGTGGGTCATGGTCCAGGCGCCGTCGATGCAGGCGATGCCGGACCCCTTGACCTCCACGACGACGACGCCCACGCCGGGCATGGCCACCACCAGGTCCGCCTCGTGGTCCTTGTGGACGTCGGTGAGGCGGAGGTTGGCGATGAGGGTGTCTGAGGGGCTGAGAGTGTCGCGGAGACGCTCCCAGACGACGCGCTCGGACTCGGTGGTGAACCGCGGGTCGGGGGGAACCAGCCGTGGGGTCATGGGAGACACGCTAGCCCGCCGGGTCGCGCACGGGCGCCCCGACAGCCTGACTTCCACGTTGGGGGAGGGGTGGGCCGCCGTGACACAATCTCGCATGCGGATTGCGCGACGAGGGGTGCTCGGGCTCGGCCTGGCCGGACTGGCCGGCTGTGTGGCGGCGCCGTCGATCGTGGAGTCGCCTAGCCCGGCGGAGTCGGTCCCGCCGTCCGCTGCCCTGCCGTCGCCGAGCGCGGCGGCCTCGCCCAGCCCGGAGCCCTCGCCCAGCCCCTCACCGGCCCCTGCGGCGCTTCCCACCCGCGACGACATCGTCGCCCGCTACAGCGACCGCACGCCCACCCAGTGGGGGTTAGAGGTCGACGGGGTGGTGCTGCGCAGCGACGCCCAACCCGCCGTCGTCACGCTCGATGCCTGCGGCGGGCGCAACGGCTCGGGATACGACGAGGCGCTCATCGCGGTGCTCCGTCGGCTGGAAGTGCCCGCCACGCTGTTTCTCAACCTGCGGTGGATCGACGCGAACCCGGGCATCGCGCGCGAGCTCGCCGACGATCCCCTGTTCGAGCTGGCCAACCACGGCACCGCGCACAAGCCGCTCTCCGTCAGCGGGGCGGAGGCGTACGGGATCCCCGGCACGGCGTCAGTGGGGGAGGTGTTCGACGAGGTGATGGGCGGACACGCCCGGCTGATCGAGCTGACGGGCGCGCCGCCGCTGTGGTTCCGGTCGGGGACGGCCCACGTCGACGACGTGGCGGTGGAGATCGCCGCCGAGCTGCGTCAGCGGGTGGTCAACTTCGACGTCAACGCCGACGCCGGCGCCACGTTCACCCCCGCGCAGGTGCGGCAGTCGATGGCCGCCGCCGGGGCGGGTTCGATCTGCATCGGGCACTTCAACCGGCCCGGCTCCGGCACGGCCGACGGCATGGCCGAGGCGCTGCCCCGCCTGCTCGACGGCGGGCTCACCTTCGCCCGGTTGCGCGACGTGCTCACGACGGGCTACTAGCCCGAGAGACAGGCGTCTTCGCACACCTGAGGCCTCTTCGCTCAGGCAATGTGGTGTGCGAAGCCGCCGAGGGTATGCGAAGAGTCGCCCACGGTTCGTGGGTGTGCAAGGACGCCGATGGTGTGCGAGGTGACGCGGGGGACCCAGACAAGTACCTGGCGACGGCCCCGTCGGGTCGCGACGGGGCCGCGATCACTGGCGGAAGTCGTAGGTGATGTCGATCTCCGGGTCGATGCCGGTGATGATGCCGGAGTAGAACATGACCGCCTGCTCCCGAAGGATCTCCTCGTTGTTGGCGATGTACTCCGCCTGCGTGTCCTCGCTGAGGATGCTGTTGATCATCTCCACCGGGTCGTTCTCGGGCGTGATGAAGCTGAGCGCGCCGTTGTTCTCAGCCACCAGCCGGAAGTCCTCGTTGCTGTGGCCGATGAAGATGTACTCGGGGATGGAGATCCGGTACTTCTTCTCCCCGGTGGGGACAATCCGCACGTCGCGCCCGTCGATGCCCAGCTTGGCGTTGAAGGAGTACTGCACGAACGACGCCCTGCCGCTCCCCGGCACGTCCACGCCGAGGAGGGTCATCCGCTCGGTCTTCTCGGAGATGCCCTGGATGCCCAGGCTGAGGAGCACCACCTGCTCCTCCCGGGTGATGGACTGGATGACGCGCGTGTCGGTCGACTCGGACTCGCTGCCGAGCGCCAGCATGCTCGGGAGATTCGAGACGAAGGCCCATCCAGCGGCGCCGACCACGGTGATGACGATGAGTGAAGCGACGATCTTCCTTGAGAGCGATGTCATGTGAAGGTCCCCCAACTCCCGTGAGTTCTGGGCACACCGGGCGGGTGCCCAGCCAGTTCATGAGTCAAAAGTGGGACGCCTGCGTCCCGCGGGTCAGTGGGCACCGCTCGGCGGGTGCCCTGACTCAATTGATCCAGTTCCCGGAGTCTATCGACAGGGTCTGACAGGCACCGGCGCACCCGTGGGGAGCCCGGGACTTGGTCTGCAGGGGGGGCGTCGTGGATCGGCAAGGAGCGGGCTACGCCCGTAGGTCCTTCGCCGACCCGTCGCTACCTGATGGCATGCTCAGTCGCGGTGGGCTTCGCTCGGTTTCGAGCTGCCGACGGGGCGGCCGACGGTCATGGCCCGCAGCGTGTCCGCGTCGAACCGGGCCGCGATCTCCGGATCCAGGCGCGCGCCCAGGCCGTCGAGGACCGTGGTGAAGAAGGCCCGGGCGGCGACGGCGAATACGACGTCGGCGACGTCCGCGTCCGAGAGCCCTAGGGCCTCGAGGGCGTCGACGTCCTCCTGCTCCACGGTGCTGGGATCCGTCGCCACCTTCGTCGCGAATGCGTAGACCGCCGCGTCCTGCTCGCTCAGGGCAGCGCCATCCGGGTGTTCGACAAGCTGCTGCAGGGTGTGGGCGTCACCGCAGACGTCGCGCAGGAAGCCCGCGTGGGCGACGGAGCAGTACGTGGAGCGGTACGCACGTGCGGCCGCGATCGTAGCCAGCTCGAATCGGCGTCGGTCCATGCCGCCGCGGATGGTGAGGTTCAGGGTGGCCCAGGCGTGGGCCACGTCGGGGCGTGTGGAGAAGCAGCCGGCGTAGTCGGGCAGTAGGCCCCAGGCTTTGCGCTGGGAGGCGTACCACTCGGCGAGGGGGCCCATGGCCTCGTCTTCTGAGATGGGATCGATGAACATCCCCCATTGTCATACACCGTCTGTGCGATGGGACCGGATCTACGGTGCGGGCCACGGGGCGGGTTTCGTCCACCGAATTCCGAGCACATGTGCGACCGTTTTACGAGCAAGGCCGCCACCGTTTTGCGAGCGCATGTCGCGTGTGCATCTCCGGCCAGACTGCGAGGCGCGGGGACGTCGGGAACCCGAGCGCTGCAGGTGCGCATCTCTCCGCATCTACGAGTGCATACATGCTGCGTGAACTACTGTCGAGTGCACAGGGGGCCCGCCCAGCGGCTGACCGTGGGCGGCGACCTCTCAACGGGGGTGGCGAAGATGAGAAGCGCTCGCAAGCGGTGCTTGGCGATCGTGGTGGCGTTGTTGGTGTTGGGTGCGGGCGGCTGCACACCTGACTCACGTCAGGCTGGGGATCAGGCTGATGCCGAGGGATTGAGCGCTTCGGCCCGCGCCCCGTCGGCCGCAGCTGGCTCGGAGCGCATCTCGCCGTCGCCGTCGCAGTCTGCAGTTCCGAAGGCCAGCGAGCCCGTCATCAGCGAACTCATGCAGGTGCCGGTGACGTTCGCGTCAGTCGTCGACGGCGACACCGTCGAGACAAGCCAGGGCACCGTCCGCCTGATCGGCATTGACACGCCTGAACGGGATGAGTGCGGCCACGACGAGGCATCGATGGCGATCGCCAGTGTCGTGTCCGTGGGTGATGCGGTGACGCTCGAACTGCCGGAGGGGCAGAACGACCGCGACTCGTACGGGCGCCTCCTCCGCTACGTCATCACCGAGAGCGGAGTTGACCTGGGCCAGATGCAGGTGGAGGCCGGCAATGCGATCGCCCGGTACGACTCGTCGGACGGCTATCCCGCGCACCCCCGTCAAGACGACTACCGCGCCGCCCAGATAGCCACGGCAGGTCCGGACGGCTCGGTGATCACGATCGTCTGTCGCGAGGAGCCTCGGGAGAGCCTTGCGCCGCTGGCGGCGCCGGTGGCGACAGAGGAACCGTGGTGGGAGCAGTACGGGTCGTGCAGCAAGCTGAAGAAGAACACCGTCGGGCATCCGAAGGGACCGTTCAGCGTGGACGACCCGGCTGAGTTGGACATCTACAACTGGTTCGAGTTCGGCACGGGCCACCATGGCGACGGCGACAGCGACGGCTTGGCCTGCGAGTAGCCGCCCGGTGGGCTTCGGCCCAGGTCAGAGTTGGACGGTGCCGTGCTCGCCGTCGTTCGGGCGCTCGCCCGTGACCGCCGCCTTGGCCAGCCCGAGCAGGGCCGCTACCTGGCTGCCGCCGTCCCAGTACTCGGCTGTCTCGACGGTGATCTCCAGGATGACGTTGGACGGATCCTCCGCGTCACCGGCGTAGGCCTCCTGGATGCGGTTCCACAGCTCCTGCTTCATCGCGACGCTCCGCTCGATGCGGCCGGTGCCCGACATGGAGACGTAGGTGTTGCCGTCCATGATGGACAGGTTGACCTGCTGTCCGTCCGATTGGGTCGCCACGTCGTTGTCGTCCTGGGTGACGAAGCGGAACAAGTCGTCCTCGCGCTCGGCGATGGTCATGGGGCGGCTGACCAGCGTTCCGTCGGCGCTGCGGGTGGTGAACATGACGAAGCGCTGGTTCTTGACCAGTCCGTTGAAATTCTCCAGGTGTTCGGTGGTGCTTGTCTGCTGGTTGTCCATCAGCCGACTGTAAGGCTGGGACGGAGACTCCGTGCCAGTTCTGCGAGGTTGGGTCATCCCGGGAGGTCGGACCTGTCGGCGCGCATTCGTGGGCTTCGAAGCCGCTGCGTGGTGCCTCGGCCGACGGGTCGGCTGACGCTGTTTGAGCGGAATCACCCCGAGTGCCCGAGGCCGAGGAAGCGGTCCAGGAACATCGATGGGCGCCGCAGTAGCGGGTTCGATCTGCATCGGCCACTTCGACCGGCCAGGGTCCGGCACGGCCGACGGCATGGCCGAGGCGTGCCGCGGCTCCTCGACGACGGGCTCACCTTCGCTCGGTTGCGCGAGTCCTGCCCAACTCCTCCTGAGACTCCGCGCACGGATTGTCCAGCCTGGCCGTCGGATCCTGGCTCATCCATGCAAGGATCCACCCCCAACCTTTGATAGACCCGCCCTCGATGCAAGGAAACCGGCGTCGTCCCCCCGACCGAGCGACGGGTAGAAGCGGGTCACCGTCGGAGTAGGACATGGGTGAGACGCTGCGGGATCGACTGGCGCCCCACGGGGCCGTGCACCTGTGGCCGCGACTGGCGCGGCGTGGAGGGGACGCTGTGGAGGTGTCGCGGCTGTCGAGCACGGGTCTGCGCACACTTCGAATGTCACGGTTTGATAACGAAATGTCCTGTCGTTTGGCAGCGCTAACAAAGAATGTTAGCGTGTGACACACAAGGCCACCCCTTCAGGACTCCAACGACGGAGGCCGATTTCACGGGTCCGGCCCTCAGAAAACGAAGGAGTGTTCTGATGTCAAGAAAGTTTTCGGCTGGCCTGCTGGCTGGCGTTCTAGCGCTCAGCCTTGCGGCCTGCGGTCAGGATGGGGACGGGTCCGCAGAAGGCAGCGAGCGCGCAAACCAGATGTACACGTGGGTTTCCAACGAGTCCGATCGGGAGCAGTGGGAGACCTTCATCGCCGGTGTCAAGGAGTTTGACGATCCCGAGTTCGAGCTCTCGCTGGAGGGCCCAAGCTTTCAGGAGTACTGGACCCTTGTCCGGACGAGGATGTCAGCGTCGGACGCACCCTGCATCATGACCACCCAGGCTGCGCGGGCACAGGAGCTGTCCCAGCTCCTCGCGCCCCTGGACGAACTGGCCGAGAACGCTGGTCTGGACCTCTCTATGTACAACGAGGCCATGATGCAGGGCATGACCGTGGACGGATCTGTCCGGGCGCTGCCGTACGACGCCGAGCCGATGCTCCTCTACTACAACAAGGCGGCCTTCGAGGAGAAGAGCCTGGAGCTCCCGGGCACGACGTACTCGCGCGATCAGTTCTTGGCGGACGCCAAGGCACTGACGGGAGACGGCAAGTACGGCGCTTACGTGGCGCCGGACTCCATGTACCCCTACCTTCCGATCGCGTTCGCTGACGGCAACGCACCCGTGAAGGATGGCGAACTGGCGATCACTGAGTCGGCGTTCGTCGAGGACTTCCAATGGGTGATGGACCTGGTGGCAGTCGAGGGGGTTGCCGCTGCCCCGAGTGCCGGAGACAACGACGAGCGCGGTCGCGCGGAGTTCTTCGCCGGCAATGTCGCCATGATCATCGACGGCCCCTGGTTCTATTCCACGATCGTCGACGGGGCCGAGTTCGAGGTGGGGATTTCTGTTCCGCCGTCGACCTCGGGTGAGCCAATCGGGATGATCCAGGGGTCAGGCTTCGGGATCGCAGAGTCCTGCCCCGACAAGGAGGCCGCTTTCGAGAACATCATGAAGATGACGACGCCGGACGTGGTGGGCTATGTGGGCAAGAATCGCGGCACCGTGCCCTCTGTGCCAGAAGCCATGAGCGCCTGGTCCGAGGGCAAGCCGGCCGAGGACGTGGCTGTCGTCGAGGCGCTGCTTGCGAACGCTCTCCCATTGGAGACCTCCTCCACGTGGAACCAGTTCGTGACGCAATTCGCCCAGTACTCGCCTGAAGGTGTGCGCGGTGTGCGGACTGCGGAGGAGATCTTGACCTCGATCGATCAGGGTATCGGCTGATCCCATGACCAGCACGCTTCCGGTAGCGGGTCACACCAATCCGAAGCGAGATGTGAAGAAGGCCAGCAAGTCCGGCATGAGTCAACGCCTGCTGGCCTTCTTCCACTTGGCTCCGGGGATGGCCGGCTTCATCTCATTCATCGTCGTTCCTCTGATTGCCTCCCTGGTCATCAGCCTCTATCAATGGCCCCTCTACGGTTCGCGAGAGTTCGTGGGGCTCGAGAACTACGTCCAGATCCTCTCCGGCGCGGATCCCGTGTTCTTCACGGTCTTGCGCAACACCGCGATCTTCGCCATCGGATACACCATCGCCAACCTCATCGTCTGCACAGCCATCGCGGTGTGGCTGCGTTCGCTACCGACGTGGGCGCCGTTCTTCCAGATCCTGTTCTTTGTACCCGTGGTCACACCGATGGTGGCAAATGCTCTCATCTGGCGCCTCATGCTTCAGGACCGAGGTTTGCTGAATACGTTCCTTGGTTGGTTCGGTATCCAGGGTCCCTCATGGTTGGGCGACGGCGCTTGGGCTATGACGTCGCTCATTCTCATGTCCCTGTGGCAAGGCATCGGATACAACATCGTGATCCTCATCGCGGGCCTCACGAACATCAACCCCTCCATCATGGAGGCCGCGCGCATCGATGGGACGAACGCGTGGAGCCGGTTCTGGAAAGTGACGTTTCCCATGCTGTCGCCCTCCCTGTTCTTCTGCAGTGTCATGACGGTCATCGGCGGATTCAAGGTCTTCGCTCAGCCATACGTGCTCACTCTCGGCGGCCCCGGAAACGCAACCAACACCCTTGTACTGAGTCTCTATCGCACAGGCTTCTCCTACGACCGACTCGGCCTCGCTTCCTCCATGGCCTGGGTTCTCTTCGTCATCGTGATGCTCGTCACTGCCCTGCAGTTCGTGGGCCAGAAGAAGTGGGTGAGCTACGATGCATGACCGTCGCAAGCCGTTCAAGATCGGGCCACTGATCAGCAGGATGGCCCTCGCGGTCGTCGGCTTCATCTTCGTCGTCCCCTTCATCTGGATGTTCTTCTCCTCACTGAAGCCGAGTACCGAGGTGCTCCTCGGCGGCGGCAACCTGATCGGGTCCGAGGTGCGATGGAGCAACTACGCGGAGGTCTTCTCGACAATTCCCTTCGCTCGGATCCTCGCCAACACTTTCTTCATCGCAGGCATGGGTGCCCTGATCGCCGTGACGGTCTCCGTGCTCAGCGCCTACGCCTTCTCGAGGTTCGAGTTCCCCGGCCGCGGAGCGCTGTTCGCCGTGTTCATCGCCACTCTGATGCTGCCGATCGAGGTTCTGGTCATCCCGCTCTTCATCGGAGCCAATAGCACCGGCCTCGTCAACAGCTACCCGGCCATCATCCTGCCCTTCGCATTCGGAGCCTTCGGAACTTTTCTCCTTCGGCAGTTCCTGCTGTCTCTACCTCCGGATTACGAGGAGGCAGCGCGCATCGACGGTGCCAGCCAGTGGCAGCTCCTACGCCACGTCATCGTGCCGCTGCTCCGCGGCCCGATCTCCATCGTCGCCGCCTTCACTTTTATCGACTACTGGAATGCCTTCCTGTGGCCGCTCATCATCATCACGGATCCCGCCAAGGCGCCTCTCCAACTGGGCCTCAGTATGTTCTCGGGCGAACGCGGAACCGACTGGGGGCCACTGATGGCCGCCACGTCCATCGCGGTGTTGGCCAGCCTCTCGATCGTCGTCTTCCTCCAGCGGCAGATCGCCAAGGGCATCAACATCGGAGGCTTCGGTGGGCGATGAGTCTGCAGAGCGAATCTCGGCCCGCCTGGCGGCGCCCATTCAATACCAACGCGACGCGCTGTCGCTCAATAGGAGGCAATGATGAATGAAGCGAATTCTTTCGAGGAGCTCTCGGAGCGTGAGCTGCCGCAGTGGTACGCGGACACTCCGTTTGGAATCTTCATCCACTGGGGGGCTTACTCGGTCTCTGCCTGGGGTGAGCCCATTGGTGCACTCGGCACCATCGAGTGGGAGACCTGGTTCAAGCACAACCCGTATTCAGAGTGGTATTTCAACACCATTAGGATTGAAGGGTCACCTGCCCAGGAGCACCATCGCGAGGTGTATGGCGACATGCCCTACGACGGACTGCTCGATCTGTGGAAGGCGGAGAAGTTCGATCCCACCGACTGGGCGACGCTCTTCTCTGACGCAGGGGCCGGATACGTGATCCCAACCACCAAGCACCACGATGGGATTACTCTGTGGGACGCGCCGCGCACCAACGGTCGCAACACCGTGGCGCGCGGTCCCAAGCAGGACCTGATCGCCCCCATCGCCGAGGCGGTCCGCGAGGCCGGTATGCACTTCGGCGTCTACTACTCGGGCGGACTGGATTGGCACTTCCGCCCCATGCCGCCGCACACCACCGACGAATCGGTCAACGACACCGGTCGACCTAAGGACGCTGAATATGGCGCTTACTGCGCCCTGCAGTGCAGGGACCTGATCGACCGGTACCAGCCTGAGATCCTCTGGAACGACATCCAGTGGCCTGACGACGCCAAGAACTTCGGTCCCGACGGGTTGGGCACCCTGTTCAACTACTTCTACGAACATGTCCCCACCGGTGTGGTCAACGACCGTTACGGCGACACGCATTCTGACTACCTCACCAGCGAGTACTCACACCTTCTCGCCAACGAGGGTGACAAGGCGTGGGAGAACTGCCGCGGCATCGGCTACTCCTTCGCCTACAACCAGCTCGAAGACCAGAGCCACTACCTGACCGGCTATCAGATTGCCCGCATGTTGACGGACATCGTGTCGAGGGGAGGACACTTCCTGCTCAACGTCGGTCCGAAGGCGGACGGCACGCTCCCTGAGCTTCAGAGGAAGGCCCTCGTGGACCTCGGAACCTGGATGCAGACCGGAGCGAAGGACGTTCTCTACGGGTCTCGTCCGGTGAGCACGGAGGATGTCACGCCGGGTGCCGGCGTCTGGGTGCGCGGCGTCGACAAGGACGGTACCCAGCGCCTCTTTGTTGACCTTGAGGAGGCAGACCCCAGGGTGGCGGCGACGGCGACGTTGATCGTCGGGGGCGAGCAGGTCACCGTCGAACTCCCGGCCGGAAGGCCCGGACCGGTGATGCTCTGAGGCGGTAGCCGGCGCCCGTCAGCCCGGGTCGATCGCCTCGTCGACCTGGGGCTCGGGCCTGGCGCCCTCGAGCCACTTCCGGGTGGTGCGGACGTGATTCATCGCCAGCAGCCTCGCCGCCGACGGATCTCGGCCCTGGATGGCGCCCGCGATCTCAAGGTGCTCGTCGTCGCTGATGGCCTTGCGGGTCAGGCCGACGCTCTTCTCCTCCAGGATGCGGTAGTGGCGGCCGCGCCGACGCATGACGGCCAGGATCGCCCGCATGGGCTCGTCCCCCGCGCACTCGGCGATGAGCTCGTGGAACTCGGCGTCCATCACCTGCACCTCGAGCGAGGGCTCGGTCTCGGCCATCTGCCGGGCGAGGTCGACGAGGCGCGCAGCCTGGCCGTCGGTCCGCTTCGCCGCGGCCTTGCCCGCGATGTGTCCCTCGAGCACCTCGCGGAGTTCGAAGAGCTCGAGGTAGCGGTCCAGCGGCAGCAGCGGCACCACGATCTCGAGTCCGGCCATGATGTCGTGGGCGCTCATGGCCGAGACCGAGGCCCCGGCGCCGGGCTTGGCGGTCAGCACCCCGGCCACCACCAGCATCTTCTGCGCCTCGCGCACCGAGCTGCGTGAGACGCCGAAGCGCTCGCACAGCTCGGCTTCGCTGGGCAGCGCGTCCCCGGGCTTCAACCCGCCGGAGGCGATCATCCGGCACAGACCCTCGCGTGCAACGTCGACGGCGCTCATCCCATCCTCCCTTGGCTGACAGGACGAGTATCCCAGGAACGTGATTGTCGGACAATCATGAAGATTCTTCGTCAAACTCATCGACAGAAGGGTGCCTCGCTGCCATAGTTGTCCGACAGAAGCGCCAAAGCATGACGATTCTGGCCGAGGTAGGCACCGACGAGACACCGCGTGGCTTGGTGACGTGGCTGCTCGACCCCGCCGTCCGCCACCTCAACCACGGCTCCTTCGGCGCGGTGCCTGTTGCTGTGGCGGAGGAGCAGGACCGGCTCCGTCGTGAGGCCGAGGCCAACCCGGTGGCCTGGTTCTCGACCCTGCCGGCCAGGGTTGCCGAAGCCCGGCTCGAGATGGCCCAGCTCATCGGGGCTCCTGCCGGCCGCACCGCCTTCGTGCTCAATGCCTCCGCAGGCGCCTCCGTGGTGTTCGACTCGCTCGCCTCCCGTGGCCCGGCCGATGTGATGACCACTAACCACGGCTACGGGGCCGTGACCATGGGAGCCCAACGCCTCGCCGCCCGCACCGGCGGCACCTCCGTCACGGTGCCCATCCCGCTTGGCGCGACCTCCGACGAGGTGCGCGGCATCGTCGCGGATCACCTCGAGCGGCATCGCCCCGCCCTGCTGGTCATCGACCAGGTCACCTCCGCGACGGCGCGGGCGTTCCCCGCCGCGGACATCTGCCGCGACGCCCGCGAGCTCGGCGTCCTGACCCTGGTTGACGGCGCCCACGCGCCCGGGGTCCTCGCCAACCCGGTTGAGGAGGAGGCCGACTACTGGGTGGGCAACCTGCACAAGTTCGCGTGCGCGCCCAGGGGCACGGCGCTGATCGTGGCGCGCGGCGACGGTCAGGAGCTCTTCCCCAGCATCGATTCGTGGGGCTCGCCCTACCCGTACCCGGAGCGCTTCGACACGCAGGGCACCCTGGACCTCACCCAGTGGCTCACGGCTCCGTTCGCCTGGCGATACCTGGACAGCACGGTGGGGTGGGACGAGATCCGCGCCAGCTCGCGGCACGTGCTGGACCGCGGCGTCGAGATCATCGCCGACGCCCTGGACGGCCTGGTGGACGAGCCGGTGCCCGACGTGGGCCAACCCGTGGGGCCGATGCGCCTGCTGGGGCTCCCTCAGCCCCTCGGCACCTCGCGCGACGCCGCCGACTCCCTGCGCGTGCCGTTCATCGACGCCACTGGCTGCGTGGTGGCGTTCACCAGCTTCGACGGGCGGGGCTACCTGCGCCTCTCGGCCCATCTCTACACCACCGTCGAGGACTTCCAGCACTTGGCCGAGGTGGGGATTCCCCTGCTCCACCGCTGGTCATCAACCCTGACCCAGGGAACTTCAGTCAACCCCAACCAACCGCTCAAGGAGGAGCAATGAGAAGAACGATCACATCGGTGGCTGCGGCCGCCGTCATATCGTCGCTGGCCTTGACGGCCTGTGGTAGTGGCAGCAGCACCGGCGGTGAGGGCACGCCCACGTCCGGTTCGGGCGGTGGCGACGTCACGCTCCAGATGGTGGAGAGCCTCTCCAGCCCAGCTCGCACCGAGCTGCTCAAGTCGATGCTGGCCGAGTTCGAAGAGGAGAACCCCGGCATAAAGGTCCAGCTGGTCACCCCGCCGACGGAGCAGGCCGATCAGAAGATCCAGCAGATGCTGCAGGCCGGGTCCGGCATCGACGTGCTCGAGGTCCGCGACCTCACTGAGGGCCCGTTCAGCAACAACAACTGGCTCTACGACATGGCCGGCGACCTCGAGGGCTGGGACGGGATGGAGAAGCTGACCGCCAACGCCCAGCTGGTTGCCAACCGCGAGGACGGCAAGTCCTACTACGTGCCCTACGGCTTCTACGGCCTCAGCCTCTTCTACCGCACCGACCTCGTCAAGGAGGCCGGCTTCGACGGGCCTCCCCGCTCGTGGGAGGAGCTGGTGGAGCAGGCCGCCGCGATCCAGGATCCCTCGCAGAACCGCTACGGCTACGCCTTCCGAGGGGGCAAGAACTCCAACGGCCAGCTGCTGGCGATCATGGAGGCCTACAACGGCGACAACCTCGACCCGACCAACGCCTTCAAGGTGAAGAGCGGCGAGACCATCTTCACCACCCCGGAGTCCCAGGCGGCCATCGACAAGTACGTCGAGCTGTTCAAGACCGGCTCGCCCGAATCGTCGATCGCATGGGGCTACCCCGAGATGGTGCAGGGCTTCACCAACGGCTCGACGGCCTTCCTGCTGCAGGATCCCGAGGTCATCGCGGCCGTCAACGAGTCCTCGCTGACCGAGGACCAGTGGAACGTCGCCCCCAACCCCGTGGGTCCCACCGGCAAGGCCGCGTGGGTCGTCGCGACGGCGGGCTGGGGCGTCGCCGAGTCCAGCGAGCACAAGGAGGAGGCCGTCACCCTGGTGAAGTGGCTCTCCGGAGAGGTCTCCACCCGGTTCGCCAAGGAGAACAGCCTCGTCCCGATCCAGCAGGACGCTGACCAGGATCCCTTCTTCAGCACCGGTCCGTGGGCCGCGTACGTCGAGATGAGCGCCAACCCCGACACCTACCTGGCGGTCAGCGAGCCGCGCGGCGTCGCCTGGTGGCTCGAGTGGGCCAACAAGTCGGAGAAGGACCTGCAGGAGGTTCTGCTCGGGGAGAGGACCACCACCGAACTACTGGCTGACTGGGACCAGTACTGGACCGAGAAGTGGAACGGCTGATCCTTCGTGGCAACCGACAAGACCGCTGAGCGCGTGGCGGGGGTGAACGGCCCCCGCCACGCGTCCCGGCGCGTCTTCTCGGTCAGGAAGGGGCTCCAGGTCCTCGCCTTCCTGGCCCCCGCCATCGTCGTCGTAGGCATCTTCACCTACCTGCCCATGCTCATCGGCAGCCAGATGGCGTTCCGCCGCTGGAGCATGTGGGACCTCACCGACACCCCCTTCGTCGGCCTGGACAACTTCGTCACCGTCGCGACGGACTCCAACTTCCCGCGCGTCATGATGAACTCGCTGATCTGGGTCCTCGGGTCGCTGATCCCGCAGTTCCTGCTCGGGTTCCTCATCGCCCTGGGCCTGCGGAGGACGTTCCGCTTCCGGGGCCTCTACCAGGCCGTCGTCTTCTACCCGTGGGCGGTGTCCGGATTCCTCATCGGCATCCTCTTCCGGTGGATGTTCAACTCCGAGTTCGGCGTGGTCAACGACCTGCTGATGCGGGTGGGCGTGGTGGACGCGCCCATCCCCTGGCTGGCCAAGCCGGAGCTCGCGATGCTGTCGGTGATCCTGGCCAACATCTGGTACGGCGTCACGTTCTTCGCCATCATGATCCTCGCCGCGCTCCAGTCCGTCCCGGATGAGTTGTACGAGGCGGCCGCCCTCGACGGCGCCGGCAGGTTCAGGACGCTGTTCCAGATCACCATCCCCACCATCAGGTCCACGCTGGTCCTCACGGTGCTGCTGCGCGTGATCTGGATCTTCAACTTCCCCGACATCATCTACGCCATGACCGGCGGCGGGCCCGGGGACCGCACCCAGATCGTCACCACCTGGATGATCCAGTTCACCCAGCAGGGTGACTACGGCATCGCGTCGGCGCTGGGCTTCATCGTCATGGCGGTCCTGGTGACCTTCACGGGGCTCTACCTTCTCCTGCTGAACCGGACGGGGCCGACGCGATGATCAACAGGGACCCATTCCTCATCAAGGCGTTCCGGGCCGTGGGCCTGAGCGTGTGGATGCTCATCACGCTCTTCCCGCTCTACTGGATCCTGCTGACCTCCTTCAAGCCGGCCAGCCAGATCGCCGAGTATCCCGTCAGGTACTGGCCGCGGGAGTTCTCGCTCGAGAACTACGCCGGGCTGTTCCAGAAGGCCCAGTTCGGCTCCTACCTGCTCAACAGCATCATCGTGTCGTCGGCCGCCGCGGCGGTGGCGACGCTGATCGCGCTGCTGAGCGCCTACGTGTTGTCGCGGTTCACGTTCAGGGGCAAGGGCGCCGTCATGCTGGCGTTCCTCGTCACCCAGATGATCCCGGCCTTCATCGCGCTCGGCCCGCTCTACCAGATGTTCACCCAGCTGGGGCTGGTCGACAGCCGGTTCGGCCTGGCGCTGGTCTACACGGCCATGACCATCCCGTTCTCCTCGATCATGCTGCGCGGGTTCTTTGACAACGTGCCCGACAGCCTGGAGGAGGCCGCCATGGTGGACGGCTGCTCCCGGTTCAGCGCGCTGTGGAGGGTGGTGGTGCCGGTCATGACGCCGGGCATCATCGCCACCTACATCTTCAACTTCGTAAACTGCTGGAACGAGCTGTTCCTGTCGGTCACGCTCATCAACACCGACGACCGCAAGACCATCCCGACGGCGCTCAACGGATTCATCTCCAGCTTCAACATCGAGTGGGGCCCGATGTCCGCCGCCGCGGTGCTGACCATCCTGCCCACCATGGTGCTGTTCGCCTTCGCCAGCCGGTGGATCGTCGCCGGGCTCACGCAGGGCGCCACCAAGGGCTGACCCACCACTCCGAAAGGGAAGTGATCCGCCATGGACCGCGCCACGCTTGAGTCGATCCAGCAGAGAATCCTGTGGCTCTCCACAGCCATGATCGAGCACGCCAACCATGTGCGGCCCGACGTCGACCACATCAAGGTGGGCGGCCATCAGGCCTCGTGCGCTTCCATGGTGACGTTGATGACCGCGCTGTACCTGCACCATCTCGACGCGGACGACTTCGTGGCGGTGAAGCCCCACGGCAGCCCGGTGCTCCACGCCATCCAGTACCTGTTGGGCGACCTGGACCGCTCGTACCTGACCAGGCTTCGTGACTTCGGCGGGCTCCAGGCCTACCCGTCGCGCACCAAGGATCCCGACCGCGTGGACTTCTCCACCGGATCCGTGGGGCTCGGACCGGCGGCCACCATCTTCGCGGCGTCGACGCGCCACTACGTGGACGCCCACTTCGGTAGGCGGCCCGATTCGCGCTTCGTGGCGCTTCTGGGCGACGCGGAGCTCGACGAGGGCAACATCTGGGAGGCCGTGCACGACCCGGCGTCGAACCGCCTCGGGTCGGTGACCTGGCTCGTCGACTTCAACCGGCAGAGCCTGGACCGGATCGTCCCGGACATGCGGATCAGCCCGTGGCACGCGGCGTTCGAGGCGCACGGCTGGCAGGCCATCCAGCTCAAGTACGGCCGCCGGTTCCGCGCGTTCGTGGAGGAGCGTGGGGGAGAGCCGTTGCGGGAGTGGATCGACGTCATGCCCAACGAGCGCTACCAGTCGCTGTTCGGGCTGTCGCCGTTGGAGCTGCGGTCGCGGCTGCTGGACGGCGCCCCGAGGGACGTCGTCGGCCTGCTGGCCGACGAGGACGACGCGTCGGTGGCGGCGCTGGTCACCGACCTGGGCGGGCACGACCTCCCCAGCGTCATCGAGGCGCTCGAGCAGGCCGACGCAGACCGCGACCGGCCCTCGGTCATCTTCGCCTACACCCACAAGGGATGGGGCCTGCCCATCCAGGGCAACGCCCGCAACCACGCCGCCGTGCTGTCCAGCGAGCAGGTCGAGGTGCTCCGCGCCGAGCTCGGCATCCCGGACGACGACTGGTGGGCGGGCTTCGCCGACGGCTCGCCGGAGTCGGAGTTGCTCAAGCGCCGGGCCGCGCACCTGCGCCGCGAGACGGCCGTGCTGCCGGCGGCGCCAGCGGTGCCGCTGTCCACGGGCCCTCGGACCAGCCGGCCGGTGAGCACGCAGGAGGCGTTCGGGCGGATCCTCACCGATCTGGGCCGCGACGACGATCTTGGCCGTCACCTCGTGACCACCTCACCGGACGTGGCGACGTCGACCAACCTGGCCGGCTGGATCAACAAGGTGGGCGTCTTCGCCGAGGATGAGCGCCAGGTGTGGTCCCACGACCCGATGCTGCGGTGGCGCGAGGGGCCCGCCGGGCAGCACATCGAGCTGGGGATCTCGGAGATGAACTTCTTCCTCCTCCTCTCGCATCTGGGGCTGGCTGGGCACTTCTCCGGCCAACGGTTGCTGCCGATCGGCACGGTGTACGACCCGTTCGTCTGCCGCGGGCTCGATGCCCTGATCTACGCCGTGTACTCGGGCGCGTCCTTCATCTTCGCCGGGACACCGTCGGGGGTCACCCTGGCGCCCGAGGGCGGCGCCCATCAGTCGACCATCACGGCGTCGATCGGCCTGGAGTTGCCCGGGCTGACGCTGCACGAGCCGGCCTTCGTCAAGCCGCTGGACTGGCTGCTGTGCGACGCGGCCGGGCGCGTGCTCCGGGCCGACGGGAGGACCGCGGACGCGGCGTACTTCAGGTTGAGCACGCGGCCTGTGGCGCAGGACGCGTTCGAGGCGGCGGAGCAGCGGCTGGGCACCGCCGTGATCCGCGGACAGGTGCTGGGGGGCGCCTATCTGCTGCGGGATTCCGGCGCTGGCGCGGACCGTCGAGGCCCGGCGGTGTCGTTGGTGGGTGCCGGTGCGGTCCTGCCGGAGGTGCTGGCCGCCGCTGGTGAGCTGGCCGATGAGGGGATCCTGGTGGATGTGGTCGACGTCACCAGCCCGGGGCGGCTGTACCGGGACTGGCGGGCGGGGATCGT
This sequence comes from Tessaracoccus luoxuelianae, assembly GCF_055326245.1. Classification (NCBI taxonomy): domain Bacteria; kingdom Bacillati; phylum Actinomycetota; class Actinomycetes; order Propionibacteriales; family Propionibacteriaceae; genus Tessaracoccus; species Tessaracoccus luoxuelianae. Next base: position 277,182 of record NZ_JBUZNO010000005.1, on the reverse strand, counting down.
CGACGGGGTGCGCACCGCGCGCACGGCGGGTCTGCCAGGGGCGTTGCGCGCCGTGTTCCGCGAGCGGCGGCCGATCGTCACCGTCCAGGACGCTGCGAGCCACTCGCTCACCTGGTTGGGCGGTGCGCTGGGCGTCCCGACGGCGTCGCTGGGGGTGGACTCGTTCGGGCAGAGCGGGTCGGTCGACGCGTTGTATCGGGAGCACCACCTCGACGCGGGCTCGATCGTGAACGCGGCTTTGGGCGTGCTGAGTCTGTAGAGCGACCTGTTCCGGGTGGGTCCACCGCTTCTGTCACCAGCGGTTGCGGCAGCGCAGATCCAGGCTCAGGCCGTCAGTTGTCTGAGCCCCATCGGGGTGCCGTGCTCGAGCCATATGGACAATGCCTCCGGCGAGAGCAGTTCATCGATACCGTGAAGGCCAGTCCGATCTGGCCCGCGCGATCTCCAAGCGGAGACGTGACGATGTCGAGGGAGCGGGTGGCCAGCGGCAAGGACCTGTCGAGGACCGCCCGACGGTGGCCAGGTATATCTCCCGACGACGCCGGTCGCTTGTGGTGGCACCAGTGAAACGGACCGTGTCGGGAATGAAAATCGGCGAGCACGGCGACGAAAATCGGCGAACAAAGTGACGAAAATCGGTGAGTAGTCATCTATGCTCTGGGCATGGCACTGCTCTTGGAACGCTTCCTCAGGCCCCGGATACTCGAGGCGCTGAACGACACCAGGATCGTGGTGGTCCAGGGGGCGCGGCAGGTGGGCAAGTCAACCCTTGCGTCGGAAGTCGTCACCCTGCGCGGCGGCCGGCTGGTGACACTGGACGACGAGGTGACCCGAACGGCAGCGGAGCTTGATCCGGCCGGCTTCGTACGTCAGTTCCCCGAGGGGCTGCTGGCCATCGACGAGGTCCAGCGGGTGCCAGCGCTCATCCTCGCGCTGAAGATGACAGTGGACGCCGACCCGCGTCCGGGCCGGTTCCTCCTGACTGGCTCCGCCAACCTGCTCCGGCTTCCCGCCATGCAGGACAGCTTGGCCGGCCGCGCCGAGGATGTGGAGTTGTTCGGGTTCAGCCAGGGGGAACTCGAAGGACGTCGGGAGACATTCATCGACCGAATGTTCGGCGGGGACTCAGCCGCTGGTCATCGCAGCAACCTGACGCGGGCTGACTACCTCGAGCGTGCGTACGCCGGTGGGTATCCGGAGGCCTTGGCCCGGGCGCGTGGGCGCAGACGGGCGGACTGGTACGACAACTATGTGCGTCGGATCACCGAACGCGATGCCCACGATGTGTCAGGCCTGCAGCGATTGGAGGAACTGCCGCTGCTCCTGCGGCTGCTGGCTGCTCGAGATGCGGCAGAGTTGAATGTCGCGGGCATCGCCAATGACGCCGGGATTCCTGTGCGGACGCTGGCGCCATACCTGTCGCTGCTCGAGACCCTTTATCTCATCCAGCGGATCCCAGCATGGTCGACCAACCTGTCCAAGCGGGTTGTCGCGCGGCCCAAGTGCGCTCTGCTCGACACCGGCCTCGCTGCGCGGCTCGTCAACGTAGACGCGCTTGGGCAAGGCGCGTCTGCCCTGCAGATGGCGAAAGGTCTACTCGAGGGTTTCGTAGCCGGCGAACTGCGCCGCCAACTGGGCTGGTCGGACGAGGCCCCGAGACTCTGGCATTACCGCGACCACGGCGGCGCCGAGGTGGACCTCGTGCTGGAGGCCGCCGACGGCCGGGTGGTCGCCGTGGAGGTCAAGGCGAGCTCGTCCGTCGGCGCCTCCGACGCCCGTTGGCTCGCCGCGATGCGTGATCGCCTCGGGCGACGGTTCGTGCAGGGGGTCATCCTTCATACCGGGCCTGCCGCTGCGCCCTTCGGGGACCGGATCACCGCGGCTCCGCTCGACGTCCTCTGGCGCATGTAGACCCCGACTTTCACGGCCTGAAGCGACTCACCTTGGCTCGCCTGTCCCCAGGCCGAGGAAGCGGTCGAGGAATGCCGCCAGCCGCGACAGCACCCTTGCCTTCTTCTCGCCGTGACCGTTCGCCGCGGCGAAGCGGGAGACGGGCGGGAGGATCTTCGTCACTGCTGTGCCGGTGGTCTGGAGGGCACCGTCGACGAAGGCATGGGCGACGAAGCGCCTGGTCTCCTCAGGCTTGAGGTGCTCGTCGTCGATGATGGTCTGCAGTTCGGCCTCGCGCCGCTGGGCGATATAGGCCTGCCATTCGGCGTCGAGCTGGCCGTGGGCGGAGACGGAGTCGACGAACGCCTCGATGAGGTCCTTCTTGCTGCGCAGGCTGGGGGAGGCGTCGACGGCGCGGGTGATGGTGGCGCGCAGTTCCTTGTCGTCGCCGTCGCCTCGTTCCTGGCGGTACCTGTCGACGAGCATGAGGATGTAGTCGACGTTGATCTCGACCTGCTTGACCAGCTCGATCTCGAAGACCACGTCGTCGTTGATGGTCTCCTTCTCTGCGTCGGTGTCCTTGCGGTATTCGGCGTAGAAGTCGAGGTAGAGGCTGCGGTAGTCCTGGCTCTGGCGGTCGGTGAGGATCTCGTGGCCGGTGAATTCGTCGAACGAGGTGAGGATGTTGGTCAACCGCAGGATGGCGCCGAAGAGGGCGATGAACGCCTTCTGCTCGCCTTCCCCGATGATCTGCTGCCCGAGGGGGAACCGGTCCAGCAGCTCGGTGACCTTGTCGGCGTACTCGTCGTAGTACTCGCGGTAGGGCTTGAGCAGGACGACGCCTCGGGCGTCGCGGTTGCCGAACAGGGCGATGGCGTCGTTGGTCTGCTCCTCGAGGTCGCGGAAGGAGACGATGTTGCCGTAGGTCTTGACCGAGTTGAGGATGCGGTTGGTGCGGGAGTAGGCCTGGATGAGGCCGTGGGCGCGCAGGTTCTTGTCCACGAACAGAGTGTTCAGGGTGGTGGCGTCGAAGCCGGTGAGGAACATGTTGACCACGATCACCAGGTCGATCTCGCGGTTCTTCAGCCGCATCGACAGATCCTTGTAGTAGCTCTCGAACTGCTTCGCGGAGGTGTCCCAGCTGGTGCCGAAGAGGTCGTTGTAGTCCTGGATGGCGTCTTCCAGGAAGTCCCGGGCTGAGGCGTCGAGCTGGTAGGTGTCGAAACCCTCCTCGTCGAGCACCCCGTCGCCGAGGGCCTCGTTGGCGGCATAGGAAAAGATCAAACCCACCTTGAGCCGATTGTCGGGGGTGAGGTCCTGCTGCTGGAGGGCGAACTGGTTGTAGTACATCCGTGCCGCCTCGATCGACGCGGTGGCGAACAGGGCGTTGAAGCCGCGGACCCTCTTCTCGCCGAGCGTGTAGGCCTGGGAGCGTTTGGTCTTCTGGTCGAAGTGCTCACGGGTGTACTCGACGATCTTCGCGAGCCGTTCGGGGGCGAGGAGGGCGCGTTCGGTGTCGATGGCGGAGACCTGCTTGTCGGTGACCTGGCCGACCTGGATGGTGTTGACGTAGTCGATCCGGAACGGCAGCACGTTCTTGTCGGTGATGGCGTCGACGATGGTGTAGGTGTGCAGCTTGTTCCCGAACGCCTGCTCGGTGGTCTTCAGCTGCGGGTTGCCGCCGGTGCCGGAGTTGGCGGCGAAGATCGGGGTGCCGGTGAACCCGAACAGGTGGTAGCGCTTGAAGGCGCGGGTGATGGCGGTGTGCATGTCGCCGAACTGGGAGCGGTGGCACTCGTCGAAGATGATCACCAAGTGCCCGGTGTAGATCTCGTGGCCCTTGTTCGCGGCGATGAACGTGGCCAGCTTCTGGATGGTGGTGATGATGATCCGCGCCGCCGGGTCCTCCAGTTGCTTCTTCAGGATGGCGGTTGATGTGTTTGAGTTCGCCGCGCCCTTCTGGAAGCGTTCGTATTCGCGCATGGTCTGGTAGTCGAGGTCCTTGCGGTCGACGACGAACAGCACCTTCTCCACCCCCGGCATCCGGGTGGCCAGCTGGGCGGCCTTGAAGCTGGTCAGCGTCTTGCCCGAGCCGGTGGTGTGCCACACATATCCGCCCGCGTTGAGGGTGCCGAGCTGCTTGTAGTTGGTGGCGATCTGGACCTTGTTCAGGATCTTCTCGGTGGCGACGATCTGGTAGGGCCTCATCACCAGCAGCAGCCGGTCCGAGGTGAGCACGCAGTATCGGGTCAGGATGTTGAGCAGAGTGTGCCGGGCGAAGAACGTCTTCGCGAACGCGGGCAGGTCCTGGATCGGCCGGTTGCCCGCGTCGGCCCACCATGAGGTGAACTCGAACGAGTTCGACGTCTTCTTCGTCCGCTTCGACCCCGACGCCTCCTTGATGTGCTGACTGCGGGTGGTGTTGGAGTAGTACTTCGTCAGGGTGCCGTTGGAGATGACGAACAGCTGCACGTACTCGAACAGCCCCGTCCCGGCCCAGAACGAGTCGCGCTGGTAGCGGTCGATCTGGTTGAACGCCTCCCGGATGTCCACCCCGCGACGCTTCAACTCCACGTGCACCAGCGGCAGCCCGTTGACCAGGACCGTTACGTCGTAGCGCGTCGCGTGCCTCGCGCCGCCATCCCCAACGCCGGTCTCGTACTGGTTGAGGACCTGCAGCTTGTTGTTGTGGATGTGCTCCTTGTCGATCAGGCGCACGTTCTTCGTCGTCCCGTCGTCGCGGCGCAGCAGCTTGACATGGTCCTCCTGGATGCTGACCGTCTTGTCCGCGATGCCGGCGTTGGCGCTGGCCACCTGAGCAGAGAAGAACTGCTCCCACTCCACATCCGAGAACGTGAGTTGGTTCAATGCCTCCAGCTGGCGGCGAAGGTTCGCGATCAGGTCCTGCTCGCTGTGCGCGTGAAGGCGCTCGTAGGCCTGCGACTCGAGGATGCGGATGAACTCCCGCTCGAGCTGGGCCTCCGACTGGTACCCGGGAGGCGACGATGCCTCCGCCGGGTACTCGGCCACCACCGTGCTCTCCGCACTGATAGCGATCGCCTCGAAGTGTGATGGCGTCGGTCCCCAGGCGGGCTGGGTTGGGCCACCCATTCAGAGGCCCAATGCGTCGAGAAAGGCGTCTGCCTCTTCGTCGCTGAGATCGGGAATGCCACCGAACTGAGGTCCCGGTGCGCTGGCCAGGATCTGTTCCAAGGGCACCACTTGAAGTACTCGATCGACGGTCGTGAGAGCCGCAGTGCTCTCACAGGATCGTGACTCCGACCCCTCAGTCATGCAACTCCACCGCCTTCATCATGCTGATCGTCATGCTAATCCTTTGGTATGACGGTGGAATGATGCACTGACGCCTCGTGGCGACGACGGTGCCGGGACACTCGAATATGACTGACAAGCGGTCCGATCTGGCAGCGAGGGTGCGAGGTCAGATGGCGAGGCCACGGTTCTCCCAGTCGGCATAGTTTCCGCCTTCCCAGACCCATTCGATTCTGCCGTTGCACGACCGGCCGAGGGCGACGGCGCCGGCGGTCGACGGCGAGGTGAACGGCACGTCGCGGGTCAGGCGCCCGACCTTGCCCTCCACGACGATGGAGCCGTCCGCCACCAGCTTCTGGTGCTGCGCCCGGTATGAGGCGTAGGCCCGCTGGGTGCTCTGCGCCTTTCCGGTGCCTGACCACGCGCCTACCACCAGGGAGCCGGCGAGGATCGTGAACTCGTCGCCGAAGAGCTGCGCCCTGGCTTGAACACCCAGGTGGGGGCGGGTCAGCGTGAAGACGGGGGAGTCCGTCGACGGCTTCGGTTCGGCCTGGGGCGTCGTCCGGGTGCGGATCACGTTCACGCCGAGGACGGGAAGGATGATGTGCAGGTGGCTGAGGAATGCCTCCATGTCCGAGGCCTGGGCCTCGGACAGCTTGCGTCCTTGTGGTGTGTTGTCGTTGCGGAGCGTCACCCGCGCGGCCTGCCGAGCCAGGTCTACCAACCGCGCTTCAAGGTAGCCCCAGTGACCCTCGTTGAAGCCGTCGTCCTTGGCGGTGATGAGCACCGCGCGGTCCCAGAACTCCTTCTTGGCCTTGTGATCCCTGAACCGGTTCCGGAAGTTCTCGGTGCGCCCGATGTAACAGGTCTCGCCGCCGATGGCCTCGTCGTCCTTCCCCATCAGTAGGTAGGCGCCGTTGCGTTGTGCCTCGTCGCGCTTGAGGATGTCGGCAAGATCAGCGCGCGGCCCGGACAGCACGTGTCCGGTCCAGCCGGCGATCTCCGCCGTCGTGATCCCACCCGGCACTCCCTCGACGAGGAACAGCTCGATGTGCTTGCCGTTCATCGCATCTCCTCGAAGGTGAGCAGCTTGTCGCGGTAGTACTCGTACTGCCGACGACGGGCCGCCAGCTCGGCTGACAGGCCCACGCTGAGGTCATTGAGCAGGGCATCGAACGCATCCAGCGTCTCCACGATGCGCTCCTGCTCATCAAGAGGACGAAGCGCGATGGGGATCTTCGCGAGGTTCTCACCCGACAGGCGCTTCACCTTGGCTCGAGCCACGTACTGAGCCTTCGCGTCATGGAACGCGCGGGTCTGAGACCAGTAGGACACGTACTTCGGGTTCAGCGAATGCCTGAACGTGAAGCAGTCGTCATGGACGGCCACCGGCTCATCGCCAAGCCACGCGACAGCCTTACCCACGTCCTCAACCGTCTCACCAACCGCTGCGAACACCACGTCTCCCTGCTCAGCGAACCGCAGTTGGGTACGCAGTTCTGACCGGACGGAGGTCGCGGCCTCGGTAGTGAAGACTCCATAGTGCGTGTAGATCTCGCCGTAGTGGATCGCGCCGATACCCGCATCGTCGACTCGGTCGTTCTTGGTGAAGCGCCGGCCTCGCATGAAAGAGCCCACCGCACCTAGGGGTTCCAAGCTGGAGGCCCCGTCGGTGAGGAGGCGGTCGCGTAGGTGGACATATTGAACCCGACGAGCTTCCAGCTCCGCCTCCAGCTTCGTTTCCAGCTTCGCTTCCAGCTCGCTGAAGTGATCCAGGATGCGGACGATCTCACGCTGCATCTCCAACGGCGGCAAGGGAATTCGCACCTTCAGCAGCTGGTTCGCGGACACGTCGATTACCTTCGTGCCCGTAGCCAGCGCACGCTTCTGGGCAGAAAAGGACGGCGTCTGAAACCAGTATGAAAGGAACTTCGGATCTTGTTCGTGGCGGATAACAGTCGCGTGGCCACCGGTGACGATGGGTTCGTCGCCGAGCCACGCGACGGCCTTACCTACATCTGCGAGGTTCTCGCTTGTGTTGGTGATGATGACGTCACCGGGCGAGGCCGGTGCGAGTCTCAGGGCCGACTGAGGCGAGACGAAGGAAGTCGTCTGCTTCGCCCACGTCCCGTAATTCGTGTAGATCTGCCCGTAATGGATCGCCCCCACGCCTGATTCAGTGAGTTCCGTCTTCGGCATACCGTTGCCTCGAATGAGGGTGGCGAAGTCTCCCAACAACACGAAGGGGACACCGTCGGGGCAACGGTCCGCGATCAGGTCGTCGATCCTGCTCATGATCCGTCCTTATCGGCAGGGTCGGCGCCCGCCTCGGTCTGGGCTTCGAGCTCGAGGAACCGATCAAAGTCGCTGACGAACTGCCGGTCCTGGATGATCCGATACCGCTCGAACTCGGTCTCGGCGTGGAGCTTCGCTTGCTCGCGTGAGACCTTCCCAGGGCCGGTGAGGATCTCGGTGCCGTTGAACTCTAGGAACCCGTCCAACCGGCCAGCCCAGTCTTGCATCGACATCGGGATGCGGCGACTTGCCTGCAACTCGGCGTAGTCGAGGTACATCGAGACGATGCGGTTGAGGAAGTCCAACTCAGCGCTGGTCAGGTAGTTCTTCGCGATGGAGACATCGGACTTCACGATCCTTCCGCCCAGCGCGGCGTTCCAGGTGGTGAGTCCCATGTGGGGTTGCTCGGCGCTCGCGCGCTCGACGATGAGCTCTGCTGAGGTGTGCCGGTGCGTGGCCCAGTGCAGCTTGTTCTGCACGAGGGCGAAGAACTCGCGGGTGGTCGAAGCCTCAGGGTCGTAGTCGAACGCCGACGCGTAGATGTCGGTGATTTGCTGATAGAACCTTCGCTCCGATGCGCGGATGTCGCGGATCAGCTCCAACTGGCGCTTGAAGTAATCCTCGGTGAAGCGGTGGCCGCTCTTCAGGCGCTCTACGTCCATCGTCCAGCCTTGGATCGTATAGTCCTTCACGATCTGGGCGGCCCACTTGCGAAACTGCACCGCGCGGGGGTTGTTCACCTTGAATCCGACGGCGATGATCGCCTGCAGGTTGTAGTGCCTGGTGTTGTAACGCTTGCCGTCGGCGGCAGTGATTAAGTAAGACTTAACAACTGCCCCCGGATCAATCTCTCCGTCATCGAACAGACGTTTCAGATGCTGGTTGATAGCCGACACTGACACGCCGTACAGCTCCGCCATCAGACGCTGGGTCAGCCAGATGTTCTCCTCCTCGTACCTCAGCTCGACTGCATCGTCGTCGCCGCCCGTCGCAGCGATGAAGGTGAGGTACTCCGCGGATGAAGAGGGGGTCAAATCACTCACTATGAGCCTCCCTCGAGGTCCGCGACGATCTCGTCGATCGCGGTGCGCAGTTCCTGTTGGCGGGCGACGATGCGGGCGATCTCGGCGTTGAGGGCCGTGATGTCGACCTCTTCGTGAGTGTCTTCCTGTTCGACGTAGGAGGACACTGCGATGTTGTAGTCGTTGGCGGCGATGTCTCCGGCCGCGACGAGCTTGGCGTAGTGGGCCTCGTCGACGCGGGCGGTGACGGCGTCGAGGATGCGGCGTTGGTGGGGGTCGGTGAGCTTGTTCTTATTCCCGGCGCGGGTGAACTCGGCGGAGGCGTCGATGAACAGCACCTGGTTGTCGGTCTTGGATTTCTTCAGCACGATGATGCAGGTGGCGATGGTGGTGCCGAAGAACAGGTCTGGGGGGAGCTGGATGACGGCGTCGATGTAGTTGTTGTCGATCAGGTACTGGCGGATCTTGCGCTCAGCGCCGCCGCGGTAGAGGACGCCAGGGAACTCGACGATGGCGGCGGTGCCGTCGACGGCCAGCCAGCTGAGGATGTGCAGGGTGAAGGCGAGGTCGGCCTTGGACTTCGGCGCCAGGACCCCGGCGGGGGAGAAGCGGGGGTCGTTGATGAGTAGCGGGTTGGCGTCGCCTTCCCACTTGATGGAGTAGGGCGGGTTGGACACGATCGCCTCGAACGGCTCGTCGTCCCAGTGGGCGGGGTCGGTGAGGGTGTCGCCGTGGGCGAGGTCGAACTTCTCGTAGTTGATGTCGTGGAGGAACATGTTGATCCGCGCCAGGTTGTAGGTGGTCAGGTTGATCTCCTGACCGAAGAACCCGTTGTGGACGTTGTCCTTGCCCAGCACCTTGGCGAACTTCAGCAGCAGCGACCCGGAGCCGGCGGCGGGGTCGTAGACCTTGTTCACCGACGTCTTGCCCACCACGGTGATGCGGGCCAGGAGTTCGGAGACCTCTTGCGGGGTGTAGAACTCGCCGCCGGATTTGCCGGCGCTGGAGGCGTACATGGTCATCAGGTACTCGTAGGCGTCGCCGAAGAGGTCGATGGTGTTGTCCTCGAAGTTGCCCAGGGGCAGGTCGCCGATGGCGTCGAGGAGTTTGACCAGCTTCTCGTTGCGGCGGGCGACGGTGGGGCCGAGCTTGGAGGAGTTGACGTCGAGGTCGTCGAACAGGCCTTTGAGGTCGTTCTCGCTGGGGGTGCCGAGCGCGGAGCCCTCGATGTTCTTGAACACCCGCTCCAGGGTCTCGTTGAGGTTCGCGTCGGTCTTGGCGTGGAAGCGGACGTTGACGAACAGCTCCGAGGGGAGGATGTAGAAGCCCTTCTCGGCGACGGTGACGTCGCGGCCGAACTCGGCTTCGGGGTCGCTGAGTTGGGTGTAGTCGAAGTTGGCGAGGCCGGCGTCGCGCTCGAACGAGTTGAGGTAGGCGGTGAGGTTCTCGGAGATGAAGCGGTAGAACAGCATGCCCAGCACGTAGGTCTTGAAGTCCCACCCGTCGACGCTGCCGCGCAGATCGTTGGCGATGCGCCAGATCGTCTTGTGCAGCTCAGCGCGCTGGGCTTCCTTCGTCGTGGGTGCCATGAGGCGTCGTCTCCCGTGGTCGTCGTCGGTGGGTGGGACTCACGATATCGGTGGGCTCGGACAGGAACGCCGAGCGCACGAGTTGCGCGGCGGTGCGCGACCAGTTCCGGCACCACCGCAGCTCGGTCACACCGGACACGGGCCGTGCGACTTCAACGCCCGATTCTGCTGAGAGTCAGATGTCGCTGGAAGGCTGAGGCGGGTCGAGGGTGCCCCCACGGCGGTCGTCGGCGGCTAATTGTCAGGTCTGGTGGCATAGTCGGCACTAGACCTGACAATTAGTCCATCCGCCAAATGACGCACGCCCACATCGTTGGCTGACTTGGAAACGTTTCTCAGCTTCGAGGCTCGTCCTGCGTTCCTCGCTCCTCAACGTCCACAGCCAGACGTCCAGTGGATCAGCGACATGGATATTCGTAGGGACCCCCGCGGTTCAGCGGTACTGGCGCTTCTGAGCGGCGACGATGCCCATGACGACATCCTGCGGAAGTAGAACGACCTCCAGGGTGACGCCCAGGTAGGCGATGGCGGCTCCCTGCCATGAGGACCCTCGAAGATGCTTGATGGCGACAGGGTCGCTGACACACAGGATCAGCCTCTCCGGGGCGGGGCTGAGGGACTGGGCGACCCAGTGCAGCTTCACGGCATCGGTGACCAGCTTGTTCTTCTGCGCCACCTTGGCCGGCCCCTGGTGAGCCCAGCACTCGACGAGGGTAGTGAGTCGATCATCGGCTCCATCCAACTCCACCCGCGCCCCCGAGGGGTGGTGCAGCTTGCGCGGGCGCAGTTGTACACCGAGCGACTCGGAGAGGATTCGCACCATGGCGGTTTCGGCCATGCGCTGCTCATGGGAGGCGCCTGGTAAGCCGTGCCCGATCTCCACTATGTCGTCATTCGAGCCGGCGGGCGGAGTGATCCTCATCGCGTGATCGCCTGACATCGAAGGCCCCGAAAGGAGTTCGTTCACGATCTTGCCGTCGGGTCCCACAGTCCGCCGCAGCGTGCCTTCTATGGCCAGTTGGCGGCAGATCATGTTCACAGCCTGTCGTGGTGCGACACCCGATCTCCGTGAGAGTTGGTCGTCGTCCAATGGCTGCAACGTGTTGATGATCGCGTTGAGGACTCTGTCGCGGTTCGTCGTCATGTGGCTCGCCCGACGAGCTCGGCCCCTGCCGCCCACATGCCCATGTCCGCAGCGTAGCGACTGTGGCCGTGGCGTCTCGGGCCGATGGAGAATCACCACCTCAAGTCACTCATGTAGCGGCAGCTGGCTCCTCGCTGCCCGACCGCGCCACGAACTCGCGCAGGGCTGCAATCGAGGTGAAGACCCGGTAGCCCAACGCGGCCAGTGCGTCCTCGTCGAAGTCGTCTTCGTCGAGTTCGAGGACCACCTTCTCGCCCAGCCCCTCTTGCAGCCCGTGCGGCCACACAGCCTCCGCGATGGACAGCACCCTCCCCGTGTCGGGGTGCGCGATCTCGATGCCGCGCTCTGGCTCCGCGTAGCCCTGCGTGATAAGCCAGTCGACCAGAGCGTCGATCTCTTGGTTGCGGGTATCGTCGGCGTCTTCGTCGCCGACGATCACTGGATAGTTGCCTTCTACAGGTCCAAGGCCAGCCAGAGCCGGGTCGAGCTGCCCCGAGCGCAACCTCTGCAGAAGGGAGTTAGCAGCTGTGGAGAGCAACTCGCGGCGGGCCGCGAGGAACTCGGGGTAGGTGTCGATCTGCCACAGGTGATCCTCCATCGGTACCCACTGGCTGGCCAGGGCACCGGGAACCCGTGACTCGATCTCGGGCATGTAGATCGCGGGATCTGCGTCGCTCACCTGCAGATTCGTGTCCTGAGTGATCAGGCAGAAATTCGCGATGGCGTTGACCTGACCACGCGGGTAGCCGGCTGCGTAGAGCTTGGCCTTGGGGAAGATGTGGTGGACCTGAAGACCGTTGAGCCTCCCCAACAGCGCGTTCGAGATGGGGACGCCGGTGCCGAAGTCGCGGGCCTTCATGACACGCGTCAGCATGTAGAGCGTCGGGTAGAAGCGAGCACCCATACTGGTGCCGGCAAAGTCCTCAGGACGCACCGCTAGGTCGCCGCGCGAGAGCTCCAGTAGGCGGATCAAGCCCTCGACCCCCGCCTCGTCGACCGCCTCCAGATCCTGCGTGAGATAGGTCTCCGTCGAGGCCGCGTAGCGGCCCCACATGCCCGTGTGGATATACCAGTAAAGGAGCCGCGCCTGCTCGGACGCGTCTGGGAGGCGACCGCCGTTCCTGTGCATGTGCCGCGCGAGCACGACGAGCGGGAAGGGGAAGAGCACTCGTGCGTGGTCAAGCCCCAAGTGCCCGGCGATGACGTTCAGCCACTGGTTCACGTAGGTGAAGGCCAGTCCGAGCCCCGTCTGGACCTCGCGTACGGGACGGTCGGCAAGCGCGGTGAACCGTGCCTTCCCCGTCACTAACCCGTTGACGACACGGAGCAGCCAGTCCAGGCTGAAGTCATAGCCGCGCTCCCGCCAGTACCTCAGATGCTCGTTCATCTGGTGCCGGGCCTCAGGCCAACTGGCGCAGATCTTGGCCAGCGCGAGATCTCCCTTGGAGAGCTTGGTCCCGCCCGAGTTCACCCGGTTGAAGATGTCCACGACGACGTCGATGGTCTTGTCCGCCCCGGTCACCTCCTCGACGTGCATGTCGCGGTCACCGATACTTGTGACCTGAGCCAGGCGGCTCACGTACTGGCCGTTTCGGGCTTCGGGAGTATCCATGGTCAACACCTGTTGGAAGTACTTACCCGGGTCGGCAAACAGGTTGGGCACCGAGACCCACTCAGGGGAGTTCTGCATCTTCTGCCGCGCGTAGAACTCGAAGGTCTCCTCGACGACGTTGAAGTGGAGGCCAAGGAAGGTTGAGTCGTTGCCCTCGAAGAAGCGTGGCGCGCGTCCGCGGATCACGCCGTACAGCGTTGTCGCGCGTTGTTGACCGTCCAGGAGAAGCTTGATGGTGCCATCCCGGTCGGTCGGCTCGCCCCGCGCCGCTGTCGTCTCAGCCGCCGTCGACCACGTCATGAAGCTTCCCACCGGGTACCCACGGTACAGCGACGTGAAGAGTCCGCGGACCTGGTCCCGGTTCCAGACGTACCCCCGCTGGAACTCCGGGAGGGCGATCCCGCCATCATCGATGTGATCCAGAATTGTGCTTACCCTCACCGCGTCCCCCGTAGCAGTCGATCTCCGCTCACCCTAGCCCGGCTAGGTGCTCCTCTTGCTGGCTTCGGTCTGAGTAGTCTCCCTGCATGGCAGAGCAGCACGACACCACGACGCCCATTGCAGCTCGCCGTCGACTCGGTGTCGGCGTCAAGAATGTCCGGGCATGGCTGCGGGACCAGGGCTGGCAGTCGGTCCCCTACGCCTGCTGGCACCTCACGCCTGAGCAGGCGGCTCAGGTGCGCGAGTGGTTCAAGCGGTAGGTAGCCCGCGCAGTGGCTGTTGGCGCGGGACGGCCCGGCTCGTGCACGACGAGAGTCGGGGAGGCTCGAGCTGGACTGGTGTTCGGCCCAGCGCTACGATTGAATCAATTTGTAAGAAATGATTCAGGAGCTGGTGATGGAGGACATAACGGATACGATCCGGGGCGCTCTTGCGGCTGCCGGGCTCTCCCAGCGCGCGCTTGCGGACGAGACCGGCATCTCGCAGCCCACCCTGAACCGCATCCTCACCGGCTCTCGCCAGGCGAAGATGACCGAGATCCTGCTGATCGCCGACGCAACGGGGTGCACCGTCGCCCAGCTCACCGGATCAGCGGTGGCTGACCGGGTGCAGTACGCGGCTCGCGCTACCAACGGCGCCGACATGGATTCGATGCGGCAGCGGCTCCTGCACTTCATGGAACTCGACGCCTACCTCGACGACCAGGCCATTGCGGCGCAGTGATGGCCTCTGACATCGAACAGCAGGCCGCTGAGGCGGCCGGGGAGTTCCGTCGTGCCCACCGGCTCGGAATCCAGCCTCTGGGAGACCTTGTTGCCCTGATCGAGCAGACCACCGAACTCGATGTTGCGGTCCTCGACGTCGGACCCGACGAACACGGCCTGACCATGCGTGACCCCGCCAGAGACCGGGTATTCATCGGCATCGCCCGAACCCGTAACCCGATGCGGCAACGTTCCACCCTCGCGCACGAGCTTGGGCACCTGACTTTCCAGGACTGGAACGTCCCCCCGGGTCGCCGTCCGTTCGAGGAGAAGCGCGCGGACGCCTTCGCCCGTCACCTCCTCATCCCAACCGAAGCCATCGCGGAGTTCTTGGGCGACCGGAAAGTCACCACTGAGGCTGACCTCTCTGATGTGGTTCAGCGGTTCCTGGTGTCGCCCGCCATCGCGGCAATCGCGCTACGGCAGGCGGGTCGCATCACCGCCGAGATGTGCGAGGCATGGAGGAACGTCTACACCCCAGCCCTCGCAACCCGTTACGGGTGGGGCGACTACTACGCCGCCCTGCAGGACGACTCGGATCGGGTGCGGGCGCCTCAGCGGCTGGTTGCTCGGGCGGTCAATGGCTATGCGGAAGGGGTCGTGACAGCCCGGCAGATCGCTGCACTGCGCGGGCTGCCCGTCGAGTCGGTGGTTCGGGAACTCGCCGAGGCCGGGATCGCTCCCGTCGAACATGACCCGGCGGGGATCGCCGCCTCGGACCTGCCGGACGTCGAGGTGGACCTCAGCGGCTTGGACGATGCGGACTCGGCGTAGTGACGCGGCCGATCATTGACGCTGGCCCTGGCATCAACTTCTTCTCTCTCAACAGGGAACGGCTCCTCATCGCAACTCTCGGTCCCTTGAGCGCCCCAGAGGCGGTGCGTGACGAGGTGCTGCGGAAATCGCGCACCGACAGCCGGTTCAAAGCTGCGGGCCAGGTGTGGAGGAAGCTGGAGCCACGCTACATGGAGGTGCTCTCCGACGACGTCACAGATGAGCTGGCCACTGCCGTGAACCGCATCTCTGGGATGCCTGTTGAGCAGCGAATCCGTCGAAGCAAAGACCTGGGTGAGGTGATGGTCATCGCCCATGCGGTGGTGATGGCCGAGGGCGGCGATGACGTGTACGTTCTGATCGACGACGGCGGGGGCCGGAAGATGGCTGGCAGCGAAGCGCGTCGCCTGGATCGGCTTCGCCGCGCCGGACGCAAGGTGGGCGCCATCTGGCTGGTCGGTACAGTCACCGTGCTCGAGAGGGCTGCCGGGGGCGAGTATCTCCCTGACCGTGGCGCGATGCGTGAGCTCTACCAGCGGCTGCGCGGACTCGATGACGGCTTGCAACCGCTGGATGTCACCGGGCTCATGGATCTACCTTGCTGGCGATAGCCCGAGCCGATCCTCAAGTCACCATCCGGAGCCTGGAGCGATGCAAGGGACTTCCTGCAGGCCGCTGGCTACGGTCAATCCTTGGGCGCGCCAGCCATCCTCATGGATGCGTTCAACAAGTACCTGATTCCGCTGGGGGCCTCGGAGCCGTTGCTCACGCTCAGGAGGTCCGTCTTCCTTGACGAGGACTCGCGAACACTCACGTCATTCGTCCTCCGTGGCGGAGAGTAGCGCCTTGGGCGGCAGAGATTGCTCCCGATCATGTTGCACCACGTAGGAGCTGGGGCAACTCACCCCGCTGGCCGGGGTGCCCGATAGATTCCCCTCAGCGGCGAAGCAGCCGTCGATAGATCTTGGGGGATGTATGCGCGACGACGCGGACGGTGGGCGCCCGGAGCACGGAGGCCCGACGTGGCAACGACCGCAGGCGTGGTCCCCGTTCGAGACGGCGACGCAGCCGTCCAGCTACCCGCCTGGCTCCCCGCCAAACCCCCACCCGTATGTACCGCCGAGGCAGAGTGCGGGTGCCTCGGCGACAACCTGGCCATCCTTTGACGTGCTCACCTGGCGCCAGTTCGAGGTCGCCTCCGCGGAGGCATTTCGCGCCCAGGGGTACAAGGTGACGCTCACTCCGGACGGCGCTGACGGCGGCGTCGATCTGGTTCTGGATCGCGACGGGGAGCGGGTCGTTGTCCAGTGCAAGCACTGGGCTTCGTGGAAGGTGGGCGTCAAGACGGTTCGGGAACTCCTGGGAGTCATGACGGCGGAAGGCGTTGCTCGCGGGATTGTTGTCATCTCTGGGCGGTTCACCGACGAGGCCCGTAGGTTCGCCAAGGACGTGCCGGTGCAGCTGCTCGATGGCCGCGACATGGCTGCCATGCTCGTTGGGGTCACGACAGGTACGGCGTCCGTCGAGAGGGGCACGGCGGCCTCACGGCGGTCAATGCACTGACTGAGGAGAAGGTCGAGCTCCCCCTGGATCATGTACCGACAGGGATCGCGGTGGACGCCGCAACTCGGCTTGTCTACATCACGCTGCCGGACGCGCGGGAGATCCTGGTGCTGTCGCCGCTCGCTTGACGGCCCCGCCCCAGGGAACGGCTGGTCAGGAGACCAACCGGAACAGAGCGTCGATCCCGAGAACTAGGAGCGTCAGGATCGGAAACATCAGCGCAGCGAACCACTGAGTGCGGCGGGGCGGCGAGTCGGGGGAGCGGGGGTCGGCCACGGGGTCCGGGGTCGAAAGGTCGCGCCACGTTGAGATCACGCTGGCCACCAGCAGGCCGATGCCCACCACGAGCGCGAGGCGCCAGTCGAGCTCCGCCACGACGTCGGTGAGGAACAGCATCGCGAGCACGAGAAGCGCCATGAGTGCGGCGCCCAGCAGCCCCACGAGGGAGTACCTGGCCTTGGCCAGCCACGGGAGTACGCGTCGGGGGAGGGCGATGACCGTACTGGTCAGGCCGAGGACGACGGCGAGCGCCACCATGTCGCCGATCGTCACGGCGAACTGCGTGCCTGCCACCCAGTCGTCGACGGCGCGTGGAACCATCAGGAGTCCGAGCAGGCCCATGAGCGCACCCACGACGAACGACGAGCCGAGCCGAGATCCTGCGGCGGGCTGGGGAACCAGCGTTGTCGCGTAGTCCGTCGCGTCACCGAACGCCGCATCGGCGGACTCGCCGGATTCGGCGCAGTGCGCGTCGACGGTGGCCAACGCATCGCCGATCTGGTCGCCCGACGCGTCCTGCATCCGCATGGCGATGACGAAGTCGTCGCGCCAGCTCTTGTCGATGTGAGGGGTGGTCATGTCGGTCATGTCAGGCCTTCCTGGGGTCGACGAGGGAGTCGGTGAGACGTCGGGTGGTGTCGGTGAAGTGCGCCCAGCGGGCGGCCTCGTCAGTAGCCGCGGCTCGGCCGATGGGCGTGAGGCTGTAGAACTTGCGCCCGGGGCCGCCATCGCCGGGTCGCCACTCGATCTCAACCCACCCGGCCTCTTCGAAGCGACCGAGCAGCGGATAGAGCGTGCCGCCCTTCACCGTCCCGAGGCCGGCGGCGGCGAGTCGCGCGGCGATCTCGTAGCCGTAAGTGGGCCCGTCGGCGAGGATTCGCAACACGCACACACCTAGGACCCCGCGCAGCCACTCGCTCGGCCATGCGATGTCAGATTCCATACCTAGATCGTATGTCTGACTAGTAAGGCTGTCAATCTACCGACCTCCGGGCCGGGAATCCTAGTCACCTTGCTCCACCCGCACCGGAGATATGGTCCGTCCAGACCTTCTCTGCCTCCTCGAGGGTCATACCCTGAATCTGGGAGGCCGGAAGGCGCACGACGTAGAGCAGCGCGTCGGTCAACCATGTCGGAACTGGCTCAGGCCTCTCCGGTGCCGGAGTGGCGGTCAGGTTGCTCGCCTGCTTGGCGAAGAGCTCCAGAGCCTCCGTGAGCGCCTTGGTCTTTGGTGAGGAGCCGGCGTCGGCGACGCGTCGCCTGATCTCCTCGTGGACCTCGTTGTCCTTGCGGTACCCCACTGCCCAGACCTCCGCGACATCGACTCGGAAGTCTCGCGCGTCGTCCTGCACGATTCGCCACACGACGCGCCAGTCCCGATCGCCGACGACGATCTTGCGGTAGCCGATGAGACCGCCCAGCAAGGGGGCGCCTGCGTCGGGGTCGCGCTCGATCTGGATCATCTTCTTCAAGGCCCACCGCACGATCTGCGGATCGACCTTGAACAGGGTACGCAGGTCCTCGACCGCATCCTCGGTCAAGCGCACCAGGCTCCCTGCCGCCTCCGGATGCTTCGTCTCAACCATGCCTCACCGCCGGCCTAGGGCCGGTCCGTGGCAGGGTTTTCATTCGCGGCCGGTGGCCAGGTCAGCGTCCAGCTCGGCCTCGAGCTCCGCCCGGTCGAACCCGAACGCCGCGATGGCGTCGTCCAGATCAGTGCGGATGCCAGTGCCAGAAAGCTCGCGAGCCAAGACGAGAGAAGCAGCGATCAGGTCAGCGCGGACACGGTGAAGCTCATCGAACTGTTCCACGGAGATGACGGCTGCGACCGCGCGCCCGTGGCGCTCGACAATGATGTCCTCACCACGCTCCGCGTCCTTGACCAACCCCGCGACACCGCGACTGGAGGCTTCGGTCACGGACAGAGTCCGCCCATGGTGCAGGTCAGCGAAAAGCGCCATGGAAAGAACTGTACAGAAAACTGTGTAGATAGCAACAGTGGGATTCGACCAGGCCCGGCCACCGTGCTCCCTACCGGCCCGAACAGGCGGCACATGATTCAAGCCACTCGCCGATCTCTGGCCAGGGGGTGAGAATGGCTGCCCCGTGAGCCAGGCCGCTTTTATCCGGTGGTCGTCGGTGACGGATCGGGATTGTCTCCCGTCGCCGGCGTCTCGTCGGTCGGGGAATCCGTCGGAGGTGCGGACGCCGACGACGGTTCCGCCGAAACGGAGGGAGTCGGCGATGCGGGAGCGGCGGGGGATGGGATCCGACCCCCGACTATGCCAACAACGGCAACTATCGCGACCACGCCCGCGACGGTGAACAAGTATGACCAGTGCAGCCGGCCATTCTTGAGAAGCTCGGAGAGTCCCGAGTATCGATTGTTATCTGTGTTCGACATCAGAAGAACTCGATCGTTGGGTTGCCGTTGCTGGTGCTGTCGCCGGCCTTGCTCAGGCCGCGGATCACCTGTTGGCGTTCCTCCGGTGTCAGGTCTCCTTCGCGAAGGGCTGTGGCGACCGCACGTCCCCGTGAATCTTCAGAGGAGGTCGCCTTTGCAGCCTGCGCCTGGTTGGCCGCCTGAACCCCGAACACTGTGCCGATCAGGGTCCCAACCATCGTCGTCACAGGCGCGATGGCTGCGGCGACCTCGGTGGCGGTGGAGAGGAACAGCAGAGCAAGCGACAGCGAAGCCAGGACGATCACGAATCCGAGTGCAACCAGGTCTCGTCCGAGTGCGACACGGATGTGCGGGGCCTCGCCTCCCCCTTGAGGCGGCGCAGGTGCAGGCTGGGGGGTGGTAACCCCACCGTTTCCAGCGGCGTCACCGTCGCCAGATTCTTCTGGATCGGGTTTGTCGATCGACATGGCGAAAGTGAATTGGAAAGCAGCACCGCCGTCAATAGCAATGTGGATTTGACCAGGTGAATGCCTTGGCGTTTCGGTTTACCATCGGACTATTGCGGTGCCACGACGCTGGACCGCGTCCCTGGGATTTGTTAGCCTGATGGAGCGCAAACCCGCGCTTCGGAGCCTCGTGAAGGGAGGAGAGAGATGTCACCCAAAGCTGTTGTGCACGCCTTCTCAACCCCCCACTCACTTGAGGCCCCCGCCGCCTGACATTCGCCGCCGGGTGCCTCCTCCTCAGGAGAACCACCCTTGCCAAACCTTCTGTCGTCGTTCAGTTGGAGCGACGCCCCCACCACCGAATACCTTGACACCCTCGCTGACAACCAACGCTGGTCCACCTGGGACTCCATCGAGCGGCTCTGCCGCGGACCCGAGCCCTGGCCGGACTGGCTGGTGACCGCCGCGGCCGCCGTCGACACCGACCTCGGCCTCCTCAAGTCCGGCAAGGAGGCCGACGTCTCCCTGCTCGAGCGCGCCGTGCCCGACGACCCGACTCGCTCGGTCGTCATGGCCGCCAAGCGCTACCGGTCCACCGACCGTCGGCTCTTCCACCGCGACACCGGCTACACGGAGGGCCGCCGCATCCGCAACAGCCGCGACACCAGGGCCGTCGCGCGGAAGTCGTCCCACGGCCGCACCGTCGAGGCGGGCCTCTGGGCGCGCGCCGAGTGGAACGCGCTCGTCACCCTCCACACGGCCGGCGTCCCCGTGCCGTATCCCGTGCAGATCGACGGCACGGAGATCCTCATGGAGTTCATCTGCGACGGCGACGCCGCGGCCCCGCGCCTCCACCAGACGCGGCCGTCGACGACGCAGCTCGAGGAGCTCGTCACGCAGCTACGCAACGCGATGCAGACCATGGCACGCCTCGGCCTCGTCCACGGCGACCTCAGCCCCTACAACACGCTGGTCTCCGGGATCGACGACGAGCCGCGCCTGATCATCATCGACGTGCCGCAGCTGGTGGACCTGGCCTCCAACCCGTACGCGTTCGACTTCCTCCACCGCGACTGCACCAACATGGCCACCTGGTTCACCCGCGCGGGGCTGTCGGTCGACGGCGACGACCTCCTCGGGGAGGTGTTGGCGCACGCCTGGTGAGCGGCGGCGAACCGGTCGCTCTCATGGTTGGTCTACCCACCTCGAGAGCGACCGGTTCTGTAACACCTACTGCAACACCAATGTTGCAGTAGGTGTTACAGCTGACCCAGTGCCCAGGTGGCCCGTGGGTCGCGCTTGGAGTTCCCGCGCCACGTGACGATGCCCTCCTGCTCCAGCGCGGCCAGCGCCCGGGTGGCTGTCATCCGGGTGACGCCGGCCAGGTCGGCCAGCTCCCCGGTGCCCATGGGGCGGTGGTGGAGCCGGAGCACGGTAAGGATCGCCCGAGCACTGGACGTGAGACGCGCGGTGACCTCCGCGGGGAGGGCGTCGACGGCGAGCAGGGTGAGCTTCACGGAGGAGGACGTCTGCTCGTAGATGGGGTCGGCCAGCCCTCGCCGTCGCATCTCGCTGAAGAGGCGCCGGATTCCCTCGCCGAGCTCCCGGGTGATCCCAAGGTCGGCACACACCCGGGCGATGCGCGGGTTCCGTGCGTACCGCGTCACCTCCAGGGGGCGCGACGGGTTGGCAAGCCCCGGGAATCGACCCGGGGAGGTGATCTCCACCCGGTTGGGGAAAATCTCGAACCGGATGTGATCGCCCATTGTGCTGTAGGACCGGTGCACGACCGCGTTGACCAGTCCCTCGAGCCAGGCGTCGCGGGGGATGCGTGAGGTGGCCTCGAACAGGCCGGCGGGGCCGAGCTGCTCCCACTTGGGCATCAGCGGTTCGATCGCCTTGGCAGCTTCCCTGATCTGCCGGGGAATGGAGCCTTCGACCCTTCTGTCTCCTCCCGCTTCTAGCGTCATCGCGTCGCCCACCCCCCTCTCGTCGGCGCCGTACCTTAGGACGCGCACGAGCGCGTTGGGGAGTTCGCGTTGCGGTCGCTCGTCGAAGAGCAGCGCCGCGGCAACCGTGACGCGCCCCCGTCGGTCGATGAGGTCCCGGGCGGCGAGCGCGCGCTGCGGGGAGCCCACGCCGATGAGCGTGGCGTAGCTGGTGAGCTGGGCCGGATCGAGGTCGTCGACGCCCAGCGTGGTCGGTGACGCCTCGTACTGGGCCGCCCCGCGGTCGTAGACCAGCTCGCGCTCCTGCGCAGCGGTGAGCTTGCGAGACTCGTCACCGATGCGGAGGTAGCAGTCGCCCTTGTGGGTGTGGTGCACCGTCTCCCCGGGTTCCACACGGAGCACCATCACCGTGAGACGGGCGTTCTCGCCGACGGTCAGCTCATCCACGTGCATGCGCACGGGAGGCTGCGTGAAGTCCATCGCCGCCTGCCTGAGGGCGTTGCGACGCTGGGGCGGGACATCCTCGAGGACGCCGTCGTGCATGCCGACCACGATGACGCCACCGTCGGCGTTGGCCATGGCGACGAGCGGAACGGCCAGGTCGCGCGGCGAGACCCGGGCTGACTTGCGTTCGAACCACTGGTCCTCTGGCATCCTGGCGAGGGCGCCCTCGAGCAGGTCGGGGGTCTGGGCCAGCGCTGCGTCGACGGCGGCTGATGTCATGGCTCACTGTAACATTTATTCAGTACGTTTCAGTGCTGACATCAGTCGTCGCGGGCGAAGGGGCCGTCAGGCGAGGGCGCGCTTCACCGTCTCCTGGAGCTCCTTCCAACTGACGATGAACTTCTCCACACCCTCGTCCTCAAGCACCTGGAACGCGTCGTCGAGGTCAACGCCGGCATCGGTGATCTCCTTCAAGACCGCGCGACCCTCGGCCGCGGTGCCCTCCATGGGGGTGCCGACGTCGCCGTGGTCGGCGAACGCGTTGAGCGTCTTCTCGGGCATGGTGTTGACGATGTTGCGAGCCACCAGATCAGAGACGTAGAGGGTGTCGGGGTAGGAGGGGCCCTTCGTGCCGGTCGACGCCCAGAGGGGGCGCTGCGGGTTGGCGCCCTTGGCCTTGAGGGCCGCGAAGCGATCCGAGCCGAACACCTCGTCGAACGCGCCCAGCGCGACCTGCGCGTTGGCGATGGCGGCCTTGCCCTTGAGATCGTCCCTGCCCAGCTTGGCGAGGCGGGCGTCGATCTCGGCGTCCACGCGCGAGATGAAGAAGGAGGCGACGGAGTGGATGGTGCTGAGGTCGCGGCCGGCGGCGTTGGCGGTCTCCAGGCCGGTCAGGTAGGCGTCCATGACCTCGCGGTACCGGGCCTCGTTGAAGATGAGGGTGACGTTGACTGAGATGCCGCGGCCGATGACCTCGGCGATCGCCGGGATGCCGGCCTTCGTGGCGGGGATCTTCACCAGGAGGTTCTCCCGGCCCACGACGTCGTACAGCTTCTGGGCCTCCGCGACGGTGGCGTCGGTGTCGTGCGCGAGCTCCGGCGAGACCTCGATCGAGACGCGGCCGTCGAACCCACCGGTGCGGTCGTAGATGGGCTTGAGGAGGTCCGCGGCGTCGCGGACGTCGGTGGTGGTGGCGAGCTGGATGGCCTCGTCGACGTCGGTGAGGCCCTTGAGCTGCTCGGCGTAGGAGTCGCCGTCGCTGAGAGCTGCGGCGAAGATCGTCGGGTTGGTGGTCACGCCCACCACCGACTTGGTCTCGATCAGTTCGGCGAGGTTGCCGGAGGTGAGTCGCTCGCGGGAGAGGTCGTCGAGCCAGATGGAGACGCCGGCGTCGCTGAGGGCCTTGAGTCGATCGTTCATGAGAGTCCTTCTGTGGAGGGGTTTCTTCGAGCCTAGGCGGCCGGGCCGTCCGGACGGTCGGGTTGCTTGTTGTTGCACGCTGAGGGCATCGCTCCCACCGCAACGGCCAGCCGAAGCCGTCAGTCTTGGGGACCGTGGGAACCTGGTCGCTCTGGTGGTGGGTAGACCAACCCTCAGAGCGACCGGATCACAGGGGTGCCGGAGACCATCGCCGTCAAGGCTCAGATCCGGGGGCCACGCAGCAGGGTGAGCACCGGGTCGAGCACGGAGCGAGCGGCTTGGGTGAGGGAGACGCGGTCGTAGAGGCGCAGCGTCTCGCGGAGGAGTTGCTCGTCGTCGGCGGACGGATTGTCGCCCCCGATCCGTCGCATGGCCTCCAGCAGCTCGCGCGGCGGCACCTCGTCGAGCGTTCGCGGCCCCAGCTCGCGCAGCCTGAACTCCTGCTGCTCTGGCAGGCGGTACGTGCGGCTGTGGACGCCGGAGGTGCCCAGCGGGTTGTCTCCAACCAGGAGGCCGCGCTTCTCGGCGCGGTAGATCGCGGAGTTGAGTGCCTGGGCGATGGTCTTCCCGACCCGCGACCCGCCGGATGCCCTCACGTACGCGGTGCGGAGTCGGTTGCCCCGCACCGGGCCCTCCACGGCGACGATCCGCAGCAGCCCGTCCAGGATGTCCGCGGCCGTGCCGTCACCGACGGGCCTGGTGGACCCGTCGAACGCCGTGTACGGGTCCAGGCCGGCCGGCCGGCGGAAGATCGTGTCGACGGACCCGCCCAGCTGGGCCAACGGATCCCACTCGACGCCCAACGCCGAGCGCCGCGCGGGTGAGGGAGTGCCGCGCCGCGCGCGCTCGAGGGCCAGGTGCAGATTGGCTCCCAGGTCGGGGTAGTCCGTGGAATCCTCCGAGTCGTCTGCCTCCCGGAGGGGCGACTCGTCGACGGTCGCGGATGGAGGATCCTGGTCCGCCCCGGCATCCACCAGCTCCTCGACGCCTTCCTCCGCAGAGACCTCCAGCTCGAACTCCTGCGCCGAGTCCGCTCCCTCGATCTCCACGCCGTCGTCAACCCAGCCGGACGGGCGGATGTCCATCGCGTCGAGCTGCTCCCACAGCGGGGCCAGCGCGCCGGCCGGGTCGACGTAGAAGCTGGACTCCCGCACGCGGAAGAACCGCCACCCGCATCGCTCCAGCTCGCGCTGCCGAGCGAGGTCGCGCTCGTAGGCCTCGGGCCCGTGCCAGGTGTCGCCGTCGCACTCCACCGCCAGCCGCGCCCGGGCCCCGACCACCACCAGGTCCAGCCGATACCCCAACGCCTCCATCTGGGGCACCACCGTGTAGCCGCGGTCCACGATCCGATTGTGGATCCGCTGCTCGAAGAGCGAATCGAACGGCTCCACCCGCTCGTCCTCCGGCACCACCGACGAGACGACCTCGGATCCCGCTGCGGAGCGGCCCGCCACGCCATAGGCGTAGTCGAGCAGCTGGAAGCGCAGATCCTCGCTGTTGGGCAGCTCGTTCAGGGAGATGGAGTGGAAGAGCCGCACCTGATCCTTCGCCCGGCTCACCGCGACATTGAACCTCTGCACATACATCTCGCGGGTCAGCGCGCCCAGCCGACGCCCCGGCTCGGTGGCCGACACCATGGACAGGAACACCACGTCGCGCTCCGAGCCCTGGAAGTCCGGCGCGGTGCCCACCCGCAGGCTCCGTCGGGCCCACTCCTCGGCGGGGATCTCGGCCAGCAGCAGCGACTCGATGTACTTGGCCTGCCGATCCCCCACCAGCGAGATGACGGCCAGGGACGCGTTCTCGAATGCCGGGTCGTCGAGGCAGGCCTTGAGGTCGTCGACGAGGGCGCGCGCCTCGGCGCGGTTGACCTTGCCCGTGGTGCCCTCCTCGACGCCGTCGGGCACATGGGTCACGACGAAGGGCGCCAGCCGGTCGGAGCCGAACTGCCGCACCGGGATGAGCCGGATGCCGTTGGGCTCGTAGGCGATGCGGTTGGAGAAGCCGATGATCTCGGGCACGCAGCGCCGGTGCTCCACCAGGGTCAGCTGGCCGCCGTAGCGCATGGCCGCCTCGTCGAAGAGCGAGCGCTGCGGGTCCTGCCAGGTGTCCTTGTACCGGTCGTCGTGCAGGTACTGGGCGGCGAGGTCCCTCAGCTGCTGCTGGTCCACGCCGACGGCGGCGGGGGAGACCTGCCTGTCGTCGCCGATGACGACGATCTTCGGGGCCAGGTACTGCAGGAACGTCGCCTCCAGGCCGGCCTGCGAGGCCTCGTCGACCACCACCACGTCGAACATGTTCTCCTGCATGCGGAACTGCTCGGCCACCCGGTAGAGCGGCATGATCCACACCGGGACGGCCGGGCGGCAGCGCTCCATGGCGCGCCGGATCTCGGCCCGCTGCTGGGCGGCGTACTTGCCGGTGCCCTTGCCGAGGCGGCTGACCTGCTGTGAGTAGCTGCGCAGGTCCGCGCGGCGGCCGGGCGTGAGACGTTCGCTGCCGACGGCGTGTCCCCAGGCGCGCTGGGCGGCGATGTTCTCCGCCACCGAGCGGAGCCGCTGGTCGGCCACCGAGATCTGCGCCTGGATGCTGTTGGCGTCCAGCTGGTCCTGGGCCAGCACCCACGCACCGACGGCGCCCCACCCAAAGGCGGCCTCCAGGTGGGCGAGGCGGGAGTCCCAGGCGTCGTCGTCGGGGCTTGTCAGGACCGCTTCCGCGAGCGCGGACGCGGCGGCGCGGACCTGGTGGGTGAGGGTGTCGCGGCGGGCGATGGCCTCGACCACCTGCTCGAGCCGCACCAGCCGGGCCAGGGCGCGGGCGTAGCCCTCGTGGTCCCGGGCCTCGACGGCGTTGCTCAGCCGGGGGACCGGCTCGGCCGCGTCGGACCAGCCCGCGACGGCGGAGATCTCGTCGCCCAGTTCGTTCAGCGGCCTGCGCGCGGCCGCCACGGCGTCGGCAGCTTCGATGGCATCGATCGTCCGGGTGAGGCGCTCGACGGCGGCGCCGTCGCCCCACGCCGGTGGCACGATCCCGCGCTTGCGGAGGAACTCGTCCTCGGCGCGGATGCAGTCGCCGAGCTCCACCACCCGCACCAGATAGCTCAGCTGGATCCGGTGCCACTCCACGCGCTCGCGCGGGGTGTCCTCCTCCGGAATGTCCACCGACGAAGGCCAGGCGCGGTCCACCTCATTCAGGAGGCCCGACGCGTCGCGATGCGCCATGAGAACTCTGAGGTCCGCCACCTTCGTCGGGGGCAGGCCGTCGACCCGGGCCTGCTCCAGCAGCTCCCGGCACTCCTTGACCACCCCTGGGGTGAAGGCGCCGATCTTGACCGTCCCGTCGGCGCGGGTCTTCAGCGCGCCGCCGTTCCCGAGGTGGCGCTCCAGGGCGGTGGCCATGGCGTGCATGCGGTCCATGTCGCCGGGGAGCTCGACGCGGACCCCGGCCGGCAGCTGTTCGAGGACCGCGTCGACCCGCCTGACGCCGTCGGCCAACTCGGAGGCGCGGGCTCGCCAGATGTCGCCGGTGCCGCCGCGGACGGCGGCGAGGGCGTCGTCGACCCACTGGAGCGGGAGCCTCGCGAGGTCCGCCGCCGCGTTGACGAACTCCGTGAGGCGCTCCCTGAGGGCGGCCCGCTGCTCGGCGGGGAGGGCGCTCAGTGCGGCCATGCTCTCGTGCGTGGGGCCGTCGGCGAGGGGTGCCGCCGCGGCTTTGGCCTCGGACTCGGAGCGCACCCGGGAGGCGAAGGCCTCCGCGTCCAGGAGCGAGCCGCTCGGGATCCGGCGACGGCTGCTCTCGACGGCGTCCTCGCCCAGCGAGGTGTCGCGGAGCAGCCGCAGCCATTCGAGGGCCTCGGCGTCAGACAGCGGGGAGGCGGAATCAGGGGTGAAGGCGACGGGCTCGGCGATCCACTGGTGCTGCCCGGCCTCGGCCTGGTACCGCTGCGCGATGGCGGCGAGCGTGCCGGAGTAGCCGCTGTGGCTGAGCTCGGCCACCTCGTGGGACCGGGCGTCGACGAGGTCGCGGCTGAGCGCGCGCCGTCGCTTGTCCAGCTGGGCTGCCTGCTCGGCCAGCTGCTGGATGCGGAGGGCTGAGGCGTGCTCGTCGTGGTCGCCGGCCCTGCGGGAGATGTGGTCGACGGCGGTGCGGAGGTCGGCCAGGTCGTCGCGGCTCGCCCCGATGACGGACACAGCCAGCGGCTTGATCTGCGCGGGCAGCTTGGTGCGGACCTCGCGGAGGGCGCGGTCAGTGTGGGCGGTGACGAGCACGCGCTGGCCCTGGGCCAGCAGGTGCGTCAGCAGGGCCGCGGCCGTGTGCGTCTTGCCAGTGCCGGGAGGGCCCTGCACCAGGGTCTGGGCGTGGCGGTCGACGCGCTCGAGGATGCGGCGTTGAACGTCGTTGAGCGGTAGCGGCGCGACGATCTCGTCGTCGAAGGTGAGGATGGCGCCGGCCGTGGAGACCTCGGTGACCGGGGGGAGGCGGTCGGGGTCGATCAGTGGGAGGAGCCCGGCCGGCACCTCGCCGGCGGCGGCGATCTGGGCGGCGATCTCCTGGAACGCCTGCACCAGGCCGGTGCGGTTGCGGGGGCGCAGCACCAGCGCGGGCGCCCAGGCCACCGTCGGATAGGGGTGCGCACCGGGCAGTGTCGCGGTGTCGTCCCAGCGGCCCTCGGCGTGCAGCTGCAGGGCGACGGTTCGGCCGAGCGGCTCGACGTCGTGCGCGTCGAGCGGGTTGCCGGTGAAATCATGGCCGCGGGTCTCGAGCTGGCCGACCAGCGACTGATCCGGGATGAGGCTGGGATCGAGCATGTCAAGCTCGACGTGCACGCCCACCGACCCCTCGTCGAGGAAGAAGTCCAGGCGGCCGTTCGACTCCTCCAGCTTGGGGATCACCGGCACGGTGAACAGGTGTCGCCGCATTCGTTCATGCCCCTCGGGCGCCCAGGCGAGGAGGCCGACGCCGAGGAGGAGCTCGAGCTCCTCGCTCTTCTGGGTGGTCTGGACGTAGAGCTTGAACAGCTCGGCGTAGGCGTCGCGGACGGGCCGGTCGCGGAGGGTCGCCTCGGCCCAGCGATCCCAGGCGGCCGCCCACTCCTCGAACGCGCGGGCCACGTCGGGGTGGTCCTCAACGCGCTGCGGGGTCCCGTCGGGGGCCGGGCACCATTCCGCGAGCTGGGGCCGCTGCGTGGCGTCGAGGGCGTCGCCGGTGATCCACCCGGTGAGCGCCGTCGGGATGCGGGGCGGGTCGGCGGGGATGAGCCTGTCGATGCTGAGGAGCGGGCCCTCGTCCCACGCCTGTCCGGTGTCGGTGCCCCAGCGCACGGCCTCTGCGACGGGGAGGTCGCCGAGCCAGTGCACGGCGCCGTCGCGACGGTAGGCGTCGATGTCGCTGACGGGGGCCTGCCGGAGCTGCTGGGCCTTCGCGAGGAACGTGAAGAGCCGCACGGCCTTGTCGACGTAGTGGGGGGAATCAGGCACAGGAAACGACTTCGCTCTCGTCGGGACTTTGGCGAGCTTAGCCGCTCGGCGCGCTCACAAGGCCTCGGGCGGGCGGTGCGCCCCGGTGTGCAGGAGTGATAGCCAGTCGTGTGCAGGAGTGATGGTCAGGCGTGTGCGGGAGTGAAGCCGACGACGTCCTTGACTCCCGACGTCGACGTATTCAGTGTGTGGCAGTTGCTCTGACGGCACTGCCGCGACGGCCGCGGAGAACGGACGCCAGTGAGGGGGGCGCACGCTCAGGGAGGACGACAGAGGGTGCCACTCCGGGCACGATTCCGCGCTTCCGACCTTGGGACCCGGAGCGACCGGTGCTCTCACCGCGCGGACACGTGCCCGCAGTGCGGGTCACCCTGCCCCACCCGTGAGCGTGGAGGGCCGCACTGGCGCCCGGCTGCCGCGGTCGGACCGCCGTCGCTGACAACGCGCTCGCGCCTGACCAATTGGGCTCAGTTCGTCGCGCGCGCCCAGGACCGAACCGCGTCGGCGATCGGCGTGGTGGGCCGACCGATGAGGCGCGACAGGTCCCCGCTGGTGACCAGGAGGGTGTCGTCGGCGGTGTTGCTGTCCAGCGTGGTGATGAATCCGATCGTGGCGTCGTCGAATCCGGCCTCTCGCAGCACGCTGACGTGCTCCTCGGTGGAGACCTCGCGGAGGGAGACGGGCTGGCCCAGGACGTCCGCGAAGGTGTCCACGAGGTCCCGCATCGTCCAGGCGGTGTCGCCGCCGAGTTCGTAGGTGGCGTCGTCGTGACCGTCGCCGATGAGCGCGACAGCAGCGGCCTCGGCGTAGTCGGCGCGTGAGGCGCTCGACACCCGCCCGTCCCTCGCGCTGGAGACGACGACGCCGGTATGGCGGGCCTGCTCGAAGGCGGGCTGGTAGTTGTCGTGGTACCAGCCGTTGCGCAGGAAGGTGTAGGTGAGGTCGCTGTCCTTGATGGCGTCCTCTGTGGCGGCGTGCTCGGGGGCGACGAGCAGGCTGGTGGTGTCGGCGCCGACCACGCTCGTGTACACGATCCGGGCAGCGCCCGCGGCCTTGGCCGCCGCGACCACGTTGCCGTGCTGGGCGATCCGCTGGCCCACCTCGCTGCCGGAGATCAGAAGTACTGTGTCGCCCTCGGTGATGACGCCGTCGGCGGGGTTGTTGTAGTCGAGGACGGCGGTGCGCACGCCCTGAGCGCGGAGCGCCTCAAGGCGGTCCAGCGCCCGGCCCGTTGCGACGATGTCGTCGGCCTTGACCCCACGCTCGAGCAGTTTCTGCACGACGAGGCTTCCGAGCTGGCCGGTGGCGGCGGTGATGACGAATGACATGGGGCTCCTCAAGACTCACGCGGATGACGTCCCCAGGATAGCTGGTCCTTGAATCTTCAAGTGTATCCGCTGGGTACCGTGCACTGGACGGCGGATCTGGTGGCGTAGTCGCCACCAGATCAGCCTCTTGGGTGCCGTACTCCCGCTGGTTGCGCGAGCCCACCGCGGCGCCAGCTCCAGCGAACCCGCTGGTGCCCGGATGGAAGGAGGACCGGCCCCGGTTGCGGCGCGTAAGGTGCGAGGTATGGAGATCTGGACCATCGGACATTGGACGTGCCCGGTGGAGGAGTTCCTCGAACCCCTGCACGAGCACGGGATCGGGCTACTGGTCGACGTGCGTGCCCACCCCGGGTCCCGCCGGAACCCGCAGTTCGGCAGCGACGCGATGGCCCAGTGGCTCGCCGAGGTCGGGATCGGCTACCTGCACCTCGCCGAGCTGGGCGGGCGTCGTCGCAAGCAGGGGGTGGACCCGATGATCAACGCGGGTTGGAAGAACGTGAGCTTCAGGAACTACGCCGACTACACGCTCACCGAGGGGTATGAGGAGGGGATCGCACGGTTGTCGGCGCTCGCCCGGGACAGCCGCATTGCGGTGATGTGCGGGGAGCCCATGCCGTGGCGGTGCCACCGGCTTCTGATCTCCAACACGCTGGTGGCGAGGGGTTGGACCGTCTGGCACCTGATGGGCGAGGCGGCCCCGCGTCGACATCAGCTCGGCCAATGGGGCGCCGCGCCGGTGGTCGACGAGCTGTCGCGGGTGATCTACCCCGACGACCAGCCCGGCTCGGGCTGACGGCGGGACGCGCCTGCGGTATCTTGGCGCGCCTGTGCTCTAGGACAGGCGTCGGGCAGTAGGGCAGGCGGGTCCCAGGCGCCTGCGCTGTAGGGCAGGCGTGGGGACGTAACGCAGGCGTGGGGACGCAACGCAGGCGTGGGGACTCAACGCAGGCGTGGGGACTCAACGCAGGCGGATCTCAGCGCGGTGCGATACCCCAGGCACTCCCACCGGTAGCGTGCCTGCCATGGCAGCTCGGGCGACGATGAAGCAGCGCTACGCGCGACGACGGAAGCGCCGGCTGAGCGGCAAGGTCCAGGACCTCACCGCCGCCCAGTGGGCCGCGATCTGCGACGCGTGGCGCGGGTGCGCCTACTGTGGCGCTGTCTGCGTGCCGCTGCAGAAGGACTGCGTGCTGCCGATCTCCCGGGGCGGCCGCTACACCGTCGACAACGTGGTGCCCGCCTGCCGCAGCTGCAACGCAAGCAAGTGCAACAGCGAGGTGACCGGCTGGATGCGGCGGAAGAAGCTCGACGAGGAGTCGTTCCTCATCCGCCAGTGGGAGATCGTGGCCGTCGTCGCGCGCGACGAGGCCCCAACCGCTGGCTGACGGAGCCGAGTCGGGGGGCACGCGGTTCGTCAGGTACCTCTTCCTGTGTCACCCGAGATTCTCCTGCTGGGAGACCTGCACGGTGCCCTGGTCGGTTCCGGACGTGGGGTCGGGGTTGCCGAACAGCACGGCAAAGGCCAGGAAGACTGCGATGACGGCAGCGGCGGCCTGGGCGTTGACGGCGGCGAATGGTGAGCTGTTCATGATGTTCCTTCGTTGTGCGGGCATGGCGGGGCCAGGCCGGGTTGTGGTTGGGCTTGCTTCCTCGGCGGCAACCGGGGCGCGTGTGGGGAGGCGATCAGGCGGGCGTGTCGACGATCGCCTCGGTGAGTTGGTCCGCCACGAGGGTGACTTGCCTTGCCAGGTCCTCGATGGTCGATGGGTTGATGCGCTGGACGGGGCCGCCTATGCCGATGCAACCCACCGGCGGTCCGTCCCGGCCTTCGAACACGGGCGCCGAGATCCCGCACCCCCCGGTGTGGTTCTCCTCGCTGTCGACGGCGTAGCCGAGAGAGCGGACCGTCTCCAGGTGGTCGCGAAGCAGGCCGGGATCGGTGATGGTGTGACCGGTGCGGGCAGGTAGCTCGACGGGCAGCGGGGCCAGTTCCCAGGCGAGCAGGCACTTGCCGACCGACGTGGAGTGGAGGGGCAGCAACCGGCCCTTCTCCAGCACGACACGCAGCGACTGGGCCGTCTCGATGGCGTCCACGACAAGGGCCTCTCCTTCCGCGGCCACCGCTCCGTGTGCGCATTCCCCGGTCAGGCCGACGAGTTCCTGCAGGAACGGCGATGCAAGCTGGCGAAAACGCCGCTGGGCGCTGGTGAGGCCGAACCGTGAGCGAAGCGCCGGTCCGAGCCGGTAGCCCCGCCGGGAACGTGCGGGCGCGACGGCGAACCCCTCCTTGGCGAGCGTCTGCAGGATGCGCGATGCAGTGCTCTTGTGGACCCCCAGCTCGTAGGAGACCTGCTGAACGGAGAGGCCACGGTGTTGCAGGGCGGGGTCACTCTCCAACTCGATGAGAAGGCGGATGACGCGGAGGCCACGCTCAAGGCCGCTACGTTCGACGCCCTGTTGACTCACGTCCACCCCTCCCTCCGGGCCCGTTGTTCCCATGACTCGAGGCTAGACATCGCGCAGAGACTGCACAACCGGCACTCATGGATAGGTTGCGTACCGTGCAACATGTACCGTCCTAGACTGAAGAATTCTCAGAGCGTTGCGTTCAATGCAACTTGACGCATCCATGTCACTCACAGGACTTGGAGTCAGGTGTTCCGGGAGCCCTGGCGAAACCTGACCACGATCGCGCCAGGGAGCGGAGTCGCCACCAGATCCGCCTCTTTGCGCGGGCCCGACCGGCCTCCCCGCGACATTGGGTGTCCGCGCAATCAAATCGTTACCTCCGCGTCCCCACACGAAACACCGTGTCCACTAGTGTGGCCGACGGCCCGTAGTACCCAGGGCCGCGTCACGGGTGGAAGCAGGGATCCGGATGGCAGAGATCACCGCCGTCGAAGCGCGTGACGGCGCCGTCGCGATCGCGGGCCGCACACCGTGGCAGATCACGCGATCGCGGTTGGCCCGCGACAAGGTCACCATGGCGGCCCTCTGCTCCACCGTGTTCTTCATCCTCCTCGCCGTCACCGCGCCGCTGATGACCCAGCTCGGCTGGCTCGATCCGTACTCCTCCAACACGGACCTGGTGGGCGGCCTCGGCTCGCTCCCGCTCGGACCGCTCGGGGGAGTGTCCTGGGACCATCCGATGGGCGTCGAGCCGGGCACCGGCCGCGACCTCCTCTCCCGCGTGCTCGCCGGCCTCACCGTCTCCCTCGTGGTGGCGACGAGCGCGGTCGCGGTCTCCGTCATTCTGGGCACCGTCATCGGGATCGTCTCCGGCACCGCCGGCGGACGCGTGGACTGGCTGTTCTCCCGCGTGATCGACTTCGTGCTCAGCTTCCCGCAGACGCTGATGCTGATCGCCCTGTCCACCATCGCGATCGACCTCATCCAGCGCTCCCTCGGCACGGACCGCACGCCGGCGTCGATGCTGTTCATGATCGCGGTGATGGGCTTCTTCGGGTGGCCCTACTTCGCCCGGATCATCCGGGGGCAGGTGCTGTCGCTGAAGGAACGCGAGTTCGTCGAGGCAGCACGGTCGCTCGGGGCCGGCCGCCTCCGGATCTACTTCACCGAACTGCTTCCCCACCTGTGGGCGCCGATCCTGGTCTACACCACGCTGATCATGCCCCAGAACATCGCCACAGAAGCGGCGCTGGGCTTCCTCGGGGTCGGCATCCAGGCACCCACCCCGTCGTTCGGCTCGATCCTCAACGACTCCGTGCACTACGCCACCTCGGACCCGGCGTACTTCATCTTCCCCGGCGTCACCCTCTTCCTGGTGGTGCTCTCGTTCAACCTCCTCGGAGACGGACTGAGAGACGCCCTGGATCCCAAGGCGGACCGCCAGTGACCGCCACACCCAGAACTTCCACCCACATCCACCTATGAAGGAGAGCGCCAATGAGGCGTAGCAAGATCGCCGCGAGCGTCGCGGCACTGATGGCCTTGGGCCTGATCACGTCCTGCGGGTCCACACCCTCGGCAACCAGCAGCGGATCGACGGCGGCCTCCGAGTCCGCCGCCACCGACACCCCCGCCGCCGGCGGGACCCTGAACCTGCTGATCGGCACCGCGACCGAGCACTGGGATCCGCAGCGCACCTACGTGGGCGTCGCTATCGAGTTCGGCAACCGCACGTTCACCCGCACGCTGACCACATGGTCGCCGGTGACCTCGAACACCGAGCAGGCCACGCTGGTGGCCGACGCCGCCACCGACACCGGCACGGTGAGCGAGGACGGCAAGACCTGGACGTTCACCCTCAAGGACGGCATCAAGTGGGAGGACGGCCAGGACGTCACCTGCGAGGACTACAAGTACGGCATCTCCCGCACCTTCGCCGTCGACGTGATCACCGGCGGCCCCAACTACGCCATCCAGTTCCTCGACATCCCGAAGAACGACGACGGCTCCTCCCAGTACGTCGGCCCCTACACCGGCACCGGCCAGGAGCTCTACGACCAGGCCGTCAGCTGTGACGGCAACACCATCACGTTCAAGCTCAGCCAGCCCGTGATGGACTTCAACTCCACGGTCACCATGACCGCCTTCAGCGCCTTCCGCGAGGACAAGGATCAGGGCGACAAGTCCAACTTCCAGGTCTTCTCCAACGGCCCCTACAAGCTGGAGGGCGCCTGGTCGCCCAACAGCGGCGGCACCTTCGTCCGCAACGACCAGTGGGATCCGGCCACCGACGAGGTCCGCAAGGCCTACCCGGATTCCATCGTGTGGGACGAGTCGCTCACCCAGGAGACCGTCTACGAGCGCCTGATCGCCAACCAGGGTGACGACGCCAACGCCATCACCTTCGACCAGGCACCGGTCACGGCGCTGGCCAACGTCTCCACCGGCGCCGAGGGCCGCACCGACATCGTCGCCTCGCCCTACACCCGGTACCTGGTGCCGAACTACAAGTCGGATGTGATGAGCAACGACAAGGCCCGCGAGGCGCTGGCCCTGGCCACGGACCGCTCCGCCTACGTCACCGCCGTCGGCGGCGACCAGGTTGCCAAGCCGATCAACTCCCTGATCAACCCGGCCCTCGAGGCGTTCCCGGACACCCCACTGCTCGCCGGCGAGACGGGTGACCCGGAGGCAGCGAAGGCGGCCCTGGAGGAGTCCGGCCTGACCCTGCCCGTGGCCATCAACGTGGCCTACCGCAAGAACGACACCATGGACAAGGTCTTCTCCGGCCTCAAGACCGGCTGGGACGCTGCCGGCTTCGAGACCAACCTGATCGGCATCCCGGCCGAGCAGTACTACGGCACGCTGCAGTCCCCGGACTCGGCCCCCAAGTACGACGCCTACTGGGCCGGTTGGGGCGCCGACTACCCGTCGGCCTCCACGGTGATCCCGCAGCTGCTCGACGGCAGCACGCAGATCAGCGCCGGCGGCCCCGGCCAGGACTACGGCTACTTCGACAACGACGAGTTCAATGCCGGAATCGACGAGGCCTATCAGATCGCCGATCAGGCCGAGCGCGAGGCGGCCTGGGGCCAGCTCGACGCGGACGCCGTGACCAAGCACTTCGCGGTCATCCCGCTGATCGTGGACCAGTTCGTGTTCGTCCGCGGCAGCAACGTGCAGGGCGCCTACGTCAACGGCACCTTCACGGGCTACTACGACGTGGCGACCATCTCGGTCAAGAGCTGACATAGAGCAAGAGGTGGGGGTGCGTCCACGGGCGCACCCCCACCCACGCGGAACAGCTAGGAGCTGGCATGTTCTACTACATCCTCAGGCGGCTGATCGCCGTCGTGGCGATGCTCTTCGTGATCACCGCGACCACCTTCGTCCTCTTCTACGCCTCACCGATCGACCCAGCCCAGTACACCTGCGGCAAGAACTGCACCCCCACCATCCTCGAGGGCAACCGCAAGGCCCTCGGCTACGACCAGCCGGTCACCGTCCAGTACGGCAAGTTCGTCGCCGGCCTGTTCGTCGGCCGCGACTTCCCGGACAACGCGGAGCTCCGCGAGTCCAACCCGGAGCAGGTCGTCCACTGTGGCGCCCCGTGCCTGGGGTACTCGCCCAGCCAGCACCGCACCATCAACGAGATGGTGGGCGAGGCCTGGCCGGTCTCGCTGTCCATCGCCGTCGGGGCCTTCTCGCTCTGGATGTTCATCGGCGTGGGCGGGGGCATCATCGCCGCGCTCAACAAGGGACGATGGCCCGACCGCACCATCGTCGGCGCCGCCCTCGTCGGATTCTCGCTGCCCACCTTCTTCGTCGGCCTGATCCTGCTGACCTTCCCGGCCATCAAGTGGGGCTGGGTGCCCATCCCCAACTACGTGCCGTTCTTCGAGAACCCCCTCGCGTGGGCGCACAACCTGATCCTGCCGTGGATCACCCTGGCGTTCTTCTTCGCCGCCAGCTACGTCCGGCTGACCCGCGCCTACATGATCGAGACGCTCAGCGAGGACTACATCCGCACCGCCCACGCCAAGGGCGTGACCAGGCGGCGGGTCGTGTTCAGGCACGGCCTCCGCGCCGCCACCACCCCCATCGTCACGGCGGCCGGCCTGGACCTCGGCGGCCTCCTCGGCGGCGCCATCATCACCGAGAGCGTCTTCTCCATGCACGGGCTCGGCTTCCTCGCCGTCCGCTCCGTCACCAACATGGACCTGCCCACCATCGTGGCGATGGTGATGATCGTCGCCTCCTTCATCGTCATCGCGAACATGGTGGTCGACATCGCCTACGGATTCATCGACCCGAGAGTGAAGGTGGCCTGATGAGCGAGCCCTTCCTCCGCGTCAACGACCTCAAGGTCAGCTTCCCCACGGACGACGGCGTGGTCAAGGCCGTCGACGGCCTCACCTTCACCCTCCACAAGGGCACCACACTCGGCATCGTCGGGGAATCGGGCTCCGGCAAGTCGGTGACGTCGCTGGCGATCATGGGCCTGCACCGCGGCTCACGGGCCCAGGTCAGCGGCGAGATCCTGCTCGACGGGCAGGACCTGCTCACGATCTCCGACGAGGAGCTCCGCCGCCTCCGCGGACGCAAGCTCGCCATGATCTTCCAGGACCCGCTCTCGGCGATGCACCCCTACTACACCGTCGGACAGCAGCTCACCGAAGCCATCCGGGTGCACGAGAACGTCTCGAAGAAGGCCGCCCGCACCACCGTCATCGAGATGCTCGCGCGCGTGGGCATCCCGAATCCCGACAAGCGCGTGGACCAGCACCCCCACGAGTTCTCCGGCGGCATGCGCCAGCGGGCCATGATCGCCATGGCGCTGATCAACAACCCCGAGCTGCTGATCGCCGACGAGCCCACCACCGCGCTCGACGTGACGGTCCAAGCCCAGATCCTGGACCTCATGCGCGGCCTGCAGGCCGAGTTCGGCTCGGCCATCATCATGATCACCCACGACCTGGGCGTGGTGGCCGAGATCGCCGACGACGTGATGGTGATGTACGGCGGCAAGGGCGTGGAGTACGCGGAGGTCG
Organism: Tessaracoccus luoxuelianae; assembly: GCF_055326245.1. Classification (NCBI taxonomy): domain Bacteria; kingdom Bacillati; phylum Actinomycetota; class Actinomycetes; order Propionibacteriales; family Propionibacteriaceae; genus Tessaracoccus; species Tessaracoccus luoxuelianae. The sequence goes on along the minus strand of NZ_JBUZNO010000005.1, from coordinate 239,609 downwards.
ACGACGCCTTCCACCAACCCGACCACCCCTACACCTGGGGGCTGCTGACCTCCATGCCCCGCCTGGACCGGCTCAAAGCCGAGCGCCTGATGCCGATCGACGGCAACCCGCCGTCGCTGATCAACATCCCGCCCGGCTGCGCCTTCCATCCGCGCTGCACCTTCCGCGAGTACGCGGACGTGGCGTGCGACGCGGTGGTCCCCGAGCTCCTCGAGTCCTACCCCAAGCACGATTCGCGGTGCCACATCCCCGTGGCGAAGCGCGCGGAGCTGTTCGCCGAGCAGATCGTCCCGAGGCTGTAGGAGAGTCCGATGAGCCTGTTGAACGTCACCGATCTGAAGAAGCACTTCCCTACCCACACCCAGAAGCTCATCCGCACTCCCGGCGCCCCGGTCAAGGCCGTCGACGGGCTCAGCCTCACCCTGGACTCCGGCGAGACGCTCGGCGTGGTGGGGGAGTCCGGCTGCGGCAAGTCGACGGCGGGGCGCACCATCCTCCGGCTGCTCGAGCCGACGGCGGGGACCATCGAGTTCGAGGGCCGCGACGTCACCAGGGTCAAGGGCGAGGAGTTGCGTCGGCTGCGTCGCGAGGTGCAGATGGTTTTCCAGGACCCGTACGGCTCGCTCAACCCGCGGCACCCGATCGGCGCGATCGTCGCGGCGCCGTTCCAGATCCAGGGCATCAAGCCGCCCGGCGGGGTGAAGCGCACCGTCCAGGAGCTGATGGAGCGCGTCGGGCTGAACCCTGAGCACTACAACCGCTACCCGCACGAGTTCTCGGGGGGCCAGCGCCAACGCATCGGCGTGGCCCGAGCGATCGCGCTCAAGCCCAAGCTGATCGTGTGCGACGAGCCGGTCTCGGCGCTGGACGTGTCCATCCAGGCGCAGGTGATCAACCTGCTGGAGGACCTGCAGGCGGAGCGGAACCTGGCCTACCTCTTCATCGCCCACGACCTGTCCGTGGTGCGCCACATCTCCGACCGGGTACTGGTGATGTATCTGGGGAAGATGATGGAGGTGGCGGACCGCGACACCCTCTACGAGCGGCCGATGCACCCGTACACGCAGGCGCTTCTCTCCGCCGTCCCGGTTCCGGAGCCGCGGCGAGGTCGGGACCGGATCCTGCTCACGGGCGACCTGCCGAGCCCGCAGAACCCGCCGTCGGGCTGTGTGTTCCGGACCCGCTGTCCGATCGCCACCGAGCGGTGCGCCGCCGAGGTGCCGGTCCAGACCGAGGTGGAGCCCGGCCACCTGGTGGCCTGCCACTACCCGGCGGTCCGCGTGGTGGTGTAACCGCGACACAATGGGCACCATGCAGAAGACCATCGTCATCACCGGGGCCAGCGACGGGATCGGGGCCGCCGCCGCGCGGGAGCTCAGCCGCGCCGGCCACACCGTCGTCGTCGTGGGGGCGTTCACCGGCGAAGACTGAGGCTGTCGCGGCCGAGCTCGGCGCTCCGTTCCACGTGGCGGACTTCGCGGACCTGTCCCAGGTCCGCGCCCTTGCGGCAGCGCTGCTGGCCGCGTACCCGCGCATCGACGTCCTGGCCAACAACGCCGGCGGCATCATGGGGGAGCGGACGCTCACCGTCGACGGTCATGAGACGACGTTCCAGGTCAACCACCTGGCCCCGTTCCTGCTGACCACGCTGCTGATGCCCGCCCTGCTGGCGGGGAAGGCCACCGTCATCCAGACCTCCAGCGCGGCCGCGCGCGGGTTCGGCCGCCTGGACATCGAGGACCTGCAGCTCACCCGCGGCTACTCCCCGACGAGGGCCTACGGCAACGGGAAGCTGGCCAACATCCTCTTCACCACCGAGTTGCAGCGCCGCCACGGGGACGAGGGTGTCGCGGCGGTGGCGTTCCATCCCGGGGTGGTGGGCAGCAACTTCGGGGCGGACAGCACCCAGGCCATGCGGTTCTTCTACCACGGACCGTTCAAGAAGGTGTTCACCATCACCAACGAGAAGGGCGCGGACCAACTCGTCTGCTTCGCGCAAGGCCAGCCCGGCACCACGTTCCAGCCGGGTGCGTACTACGAGTCCAGGAAGGTCGCGGGGAAGGTCAACCCGCAGGCGCGGGACGCGGACCTGGCCCGGGAGCTGTGGGACCGCTCGGCCTTGCTCGTGTGAGCGGTCCACCGGGTTCGTGTGATCGACCTCCCCGGCCCCCGCCGCCCAGTGCGTTGAGCCGATGGATGGGTTCGACGAAGGGGCCCCGCGTGGACTGAGCGGAGGCCGCTCCGCGAACCCATCCATCGGCTCAAACCCACCCCCCGCGTTCGGAGGCTCGGGGCGAAGGCCGGCTCTTTCTTCCTGGCGTGGTCGATTTCTTCCTCACATGATGGAAAACATGGCACTCAACATCAAGGATCCGCTCACAGACGACCTCGCCAGGCGGCTGGCGGCGGCGACGGGCGAGAGCATCACCGTCGCCGTTCGGGTGGCGATGGAGGAGCGGCTCGAACGCCTGGAGCGGGAGCGGCGGCGGCACGGGCGCCGACCCAACCTCGGCCGCTACATCCAGCGGGCGCGCGCTCGCCGACTACTCGATGCCCGTCCAGCTGACGAGATCCTCGGCTACGACGACAACGGCCTGCCGACATGATCGTCGACACCTCTGCCCTGATGGCGATCATCATCGGTGAGCCAGAAGCGGAGCGGGACTTCGCGCAGACGGACATCGCCGCAGCCGGGTGACTCCTCACCATCACGGTGCCCCAGCGTGGGGCAGCGGAGAGGATGGGTCGTCGCTTCGCCTCCAGGGCCAGGGCCTACAGCACCAGCGTCAGTACCAAGACCACGATCAGCGCCACGGCCATGACCGCGACCACGCCCAGCACGAGCCACACGAGCCCCCGGCCGAGGCGGTCCGCGGCCTCCGCGTCGTCACCACCGCGCGGGTCACCCACAGCGAAGCGGAGGATGGCGGCGTCGATTGCGTCGTCGACCACGGCCCGTCCGGACCGGTGCCCGGCGTTGGCCGCCGCCATCGCCTCGGCGATCCCCCACCGCACTCCCCGGGCGTCCTCCGGGTTCATGGCAGGAGTCAGGTGCCGGGAGCACTCCCGCAGAAACGTCGGGGCCGCCCGGCCGCCCGCGACCGCCTGCGGGAACCTCGCCAGCAGGGAGGCCAGATCATCCTCGGCACCAGAACCCGGGCGCGCCATCTCGACGGCCATCGGCGCCAGGAGGTCAGGATCGTGCTCGACCATCTCCGCGAGGTACTCAACCCCCAACTGCCCGGCGTGCCGGTTGCTGAGAAGCCTGCGGATGCGTCGGGTGTCGCGTTGCAGCGCCTTCGCCTGCTCGGCCGCGGTCAGCACCACCAGGCCGGGCGCGGACTCGGCCGTGAGCCCGAGGCCGTCCAGCCATGGCCGCGCCTCCCGGAGCGCCGACACGTCCCAGCCTGTGGTGACATCCTCGGCGAGCAGCAGCAGCGCGTCGGTCTCCAGCAAGCCAGGCGGCAGCATCGGGGCCTGGCCCCGCCGGGCCCGCCTCCGCTCGATCCGCACCAGCTGGCCCCAGACTCCGGGCAGCTCCAGCGAGTCGACCGCCCCCCGCGACACCACCGTCGACGGGTGGCTCAGCAGGCGCTCGAGCTGATCCACGTCACCCGACAGCAGCCGCCTGGACAGGTCCCTGTCGGCCCACCGGCGCGCCTGAGGTCCGACGATCGGCCCATGGAGCAGCTGCAGCGCCTCACTCAACGACAGCGGCCGCTGCGCCTCCAGCTCCTCCAACCACTCCGTCCAACTCCCCGCCCGCGACCTCCGGCCGGGATACCGCCGCTCTGCAGCTTCGCCGAGCGCCCAGGCCACCCCTGCGGGCAGCGGCTCGACGTCCGGCCGGGCCCCGTCGTCGTGAGGCGCGCGCGCCGAGAAGCCGCGGAAAATGTCGCGGTGCCGATCCCGCAGGACCCCCGGCCACTCGCCTGAGATCACGGTCTCGCCGGCCTCGATGCGCGAGGCGGCCAGCGAGGTGGACCAGGTGTATCCCTGCGCCACGCCCTCGGGCAGGATCCGGCACAGCCACCCCAGGAGCTGATCCACCTCGCCCTGAGCGCCCGGCAGCAGAAGTACCCGGCGCGACGAGTCCAGCGACAGCATGCCTGCCAGGGCGCGTTCCAGCTCCGGGCCCGGCGCCTTGAGGGTGGTGCGCGGGCGCACAGACGGGCCGGGCATGAGCCAACCATCGCGCCGCACCACCGGCAGCGATCCGGTCAGGCACTCCATCAGGGTGGCGCCGTCGGACAGGGCGGCGAGTTGGACGGTGCCGGCGGGCCCGTACTGCCCCCCCGACCCCTGGACGACGACGATCCACGAGCCCACCCGCGGCGAGTAACGGTAGGTGGTCACGGCGATGCCCTGCGCGTCAGGGGAGCCGGCGACGGCGAGCTGCGGGTACAGCGGTTCGAGCGCCGCGAACTCGGCCGCGACCTGCGGCGGGAGGGACGGGGAGCTGCGCTCCGGGTCCGGGCGGAAGCCGCCCCCGCGGTCCGAGCGGGTGGAGACGAGCCAGGCCTGGGTCGTCATCCGGGCTCCTGGAACAGCACGGTCATCAGATGCAGCAGGCCCGCGTTGGACGGGATCACCGCGTCGGGGTCGCCGACCTGGCGGACCCGGCCATCCGGCGTGACGAACTCACGGGTGCAGGTCAGGACGAAGCGGATCGCCGCGGTGCCGTTCAGCGTCGAGACCAGGTTCCTGCCGAAGTCGGCGCCGAGCAGGGCAGAGGCGAGCACGGCGGCGACGACGTCGCGGGCCTGGAGGACGGACCCGTCGGCCCCGGCGAACCAGTACCGCTCGGAGGTCTCGACGGCCACCTCCAGTCCGCCGACGCGCAGCGGCGCGAAGGCGTCCGTGGCCACCAGGCCCCAGAAGTTCGACGGATCCCCGAAGTGGCCCAGCACGGCCAGCGCCACCTCGTTGGCCACCCGCGCGCGCTCGTACCGGTCGCCCTCCTTGAGGACTCCCCCCAGCAGCTGGCGCGCGGACGCCGTCATGAACTCCGGGTCGTAGTGGTTGACCGCCGCCAGGACCGCATCCGCGGCCGCCCCCTGAAACTCCCTGGCCGACTCGGGGCGGCGGAACGCCCACGCCCACCGTCTCAGCGCATCCGGCTCACCGGGGGCGACGGGCTGCCTGGCCAGCGCGCTGTGGATGGCGTCACACTTCGACACCGCGATGGACAGCTTCGCGTGGCCCATGGCCGTGAGCTCGCCGTCGCTCATCAACAACACCGAGTGCAGCAACTCGTGGGCCTGTTGGCGGGTGGAGGCGAACACACGACCCGGCTCGCCGCCCCGCACCCTCGACGACGCCAACCGCTCGGGGTCGGTCAGCTGGTGGTACACCGACGACAGCGACAGCGAGTCGAGGACGCCGAGGAAGTGGTGCGAGTAGTTGAGCTGAGCTCTCTCGCTGCGGCCCAGTTTCACCCCGCCGTCGCCCAGGTCGGTCAACCGGTCGATGATCTCGCCGGGGAGATCCACCAGCGCGGTGGTGACCTGCCGTCCCCCATTCGTGCTGCGGAACAGGTACGGCGCTCTCGTGCTGCCCCAGATGCGGGCCCGGTACTCGATGCTGGCGGGGTCCGGGTTCTCCAGCAGCAGCGCCTGCCGGAGGACGTGCTCCAGCTTGTCCGCGGCCGCGACATCGTCGCTGACCGCGCCCAGGTACGCGGTGAGCCGTTGCCGTGCCGTCTCGCGGTAATCTGCCGTCGGTTCGATGCTCCCGGTGGTGAACCGCTGCCCCATCTCCGGGGTCAGCACGCGCCGCACCTGACGCTCCTGCCCGGGCGCGATCTCGGGCGCCCCCAGGTGCGACGGTGGCAGTACCTCCTGCCACAGCCCGCGGACGAGCTGGGACTTGCCCCCGCCCGTCGAGCCCAGGATCTGCACGACGGTGGGGTCATCGGTGGCGTCGGGGCTCGGCTGGTCGCGGGTGGTGGTCCCGATGATGGCCTTGATGAGGCGCATGACGATGTTCGGGACCGGCGCCTGGGCCGCCGTCACCCGGCGCATGTGGCCGTAGCGGCAGATCTCCCACCTGTCGGTGACCGCGTCGCGGGGAAGCATCGTGCCGAGCGCGATGTCGCGGTGGCGCAGCCGGTAGGAGCCGCCGTCGGGTCTGCTGCTGACCTCCAGCACCAGCCAGTCGCCCTCCTCGGCGCTGCACAGCAGGCATGCCCGCCCCATCAGCGCACCGTCCCCCACAGCCAGAAGGCGATCAGCAGGACCACGAAGGTGGCGACCGCGCTGAGGACGGTGACCAGGGTCGAGATCCGCTGCAGCTGCCGGTCCACGTCGTCGAGGTAGGTGGACAGGCGCACCGTCACCGGGTCCGAGCGCCGACCCGTCCGCCCCGTGAGCGCGCCGAGCTCGTCGCGGGTGAGTTCGAAGGGGGTGACCAGTCCCATGACGAATGCGGTCAGCCGCTCTATCACTTCCCGAGCACCGCCAGAACTCCCATCATCGCCAGCAGGATCGCGGCGCCCACCCCGATGGCCACCCCGATGAGGAGCGCGCGGGTGACCCGCTCCTTCACCGTGGCCGTCACCGCCGCCCTGACCACCTCGTCGTAGGCGGCCTGGGGCCGGTGCACGCTGGAGCGGAGGGCGCGCTTGGACTGCTCCGCTACGACGAGGTGAGCCGCCGGGATGCCGGCCGGGGCGCGGGCGGCTTCCACGCGCGCCGGGTCGATGCGGGTGTCGCCGCGCATTGCGGGGGTGGTGGCGCCGCCGTCGACGATCGTGATCTCCTCCCGCGCGGCCCTCGCCGTCGAGACCGCCGCCGCCATGTCGTCGGCGGTGGCGAAGCGGTCCTCGCGCTGGGGCTGCAGCGCCTTCAACACCACGCCGTCGAGGAGCTCCAGGCTGGGATCGTCCGCCCGCACGCTGGGCGGGACGACGGCGGGGCGCGCCCCGGTGGACGCCTCCAGCGCCCCGAACGGCAGCGACCCGGTGAGCATCTTGTACATCAGGCAGCCCACCGAGTAGATGTCCGAGCGTGGATCCAACGGCTGGCCCAGGAGTTGCTCCGGCGAGGCGTACTGCGGGCTGCCCGGCTGGAGGCCGGTGAGCGTAACCGGCGCATCGGAGGAGGACTTGGCGATGCCGAGGTCGATGATGGTCACCCGGCCGTCGCCGTCGATCATCACGTTGCTGGGTTTGATGTCGCGGTGGAGGATCACCTGCGGGTCCGCGTGCATCGCCTGCAGGCCGGCCAGCACCTGGAGGGTGATGTCCACCACCGCCTCCGCGGTGAATCGTCGGGTGACCTTCAGCTTCTCCTGGAGCGTCTCGCCCCGGACGTGGTCCATGACGATGTAGGGGTGGTCCTCGTGGGGGCCGGCCCACGGCGCGGGGCCGGTTCCGGCGTCGCGGACCCGCACGACGTTGGGATGCTCGATGCGTGAGAGGAGTGCCCGCTCCCGGTGGAGCCTGGCCCTGAAGGCGCCGTCGACGCTCATGGCGCCGGTGGGGAACTTCACCGCGACCATGTCGCCCTGCTGGCGGTCCGCGCCCGTGTATACGTGGGCCATGCCGCCCCGCTTGGGCACCTCGTCGGTCAGCTCGTAGCGGTCCGCGACGACGAAGCCGGCGTGCTCCGTCATGTCGGCCCCCCTGGGTGGTCTGGAAGTGCGGTCTCCGCCTCGATGGTACCGCCGTGGGCCAGCGCCCCTCGCGGGAACACCGGGCCGCGACGGGTGTCCGACCCGGGGCGCGATGGAGCGCGGCCGGTGCCCGCTGCGCGGGAGGCGCCTGCGTTAGCTCTGGCCGCCTGAGCTACAGCGCGGGCGGCTGAACGCGACACAGGCGCCTCCGGGGCGCCAGCACTGTAGTACAGGCGTCGGGACGGAGGACAGGCGTCGGGACGGAGGGCAGGCGTCGGGACGGAGCGCAGGCGTCGGCCAACGACGACGACTCGATTCGCGACGGCCTGCAGCGGTGGTCGTCCCACCAGTTCGCCCTCTCCGACGGAGACGAGCTCACGTTCGACCCCGCGGCCCTCTACCGCACGCCGGTGGAGTACCGGACCTGGTTCCAGGTGCGGTGCACGAGATCGGCTGAACCCGGACGGCGCCCACCGCTGCGACGACCGGTGCTTGGATCGCGTGGTCGCGGATATCGGTCAATCGCAGCGGGGTGAAGCTCAGCGGCGCCCCCAGAACGCGTCCTCGTTGGCACCGTCTTCGGAGAACAGATGCACAGCGATGATCTGTCCGTCCCGGATGGTCAGGAGGTCCACCCCGGCCATGTCCATCGACGTGTCGGCGCGTGTCCCGCTGAAGCGGACCGGAACCGCAACGAGTTCGCCGTTCGCCATCGCGGGCCCGGTCACGACAAGCTGGAAACTGCCGGCGCTCACGTCCATCATCCCGCCCAGCAGGGACCCCACACCGTCGATGCCGGTGTGGTCGCCTGAGAACTGGTTCGCCCCCGGCTGGTGCCACACCACCTGCGGGCTCATCAGGCCCATCGCCGTGGGCACGTCACCTCTTCCCAGTGCCTCGAAGTAGGCGGCGGCGACGGCGGCTGGAGCATTGTTGTTCATCGGATGATCCTTGTCTCGGGGGTGCATGAGATCAAGGTAACGATTGGTAACCTGTTACCTCAACGTAACCGTCAGGAGTGGATGACGATGGACCAGCCGCCTCAGTGGAATGTGATGGTCGCAACGTGCCCGTCGCGCACCTCGTTGGCGCGCATCGCGAACAAATGGACCGCGATGACCGTGATCGCCCTCAGCGACGGTCGCCTGCGTTTCGGGGAGATTCGGCGGGCCGTGGACGGAATCAGCGGGAAGGTCCTGGCCGACACGCTGCGAGACCTTGAGCGCGACGGGATCGTCTCCAGAACCGCCTACGATCAGATGCCCCCGCGAGTCGAATACGAGCTCACCACTCTCGGGCAAACCCTGCGGGACCCCCTCGCCGCTCTGGGCCTGTGGGCCGAGACGCACATCGCGGAGGTTGAAGCAGCCAGAGACGCTTACGACCAGAAGGCTTGAGCCCTTCCACCCGAATCGGCGGAAACGGTTTCGGTGGTCGTCCGCCTCCCAGTTCGGGACCCGACTCCGCGACATCCACGGACCCAGGTCGAGGACTGACGAACAGGCTCTTTTGTAGCCCGGCGCACCCTCCGCCCGATCAACCGTCGCGCGTGCGGGGGCCGCGATCGGAGCAGCCGTTGCCCGCCCGCGCCGTCGTTCGCACAATGGCCCGAGGGGCGCCGTCGCCCCAGGGACGAAGGGGGAACCATGACCGACTTCTACAGCGCAGCCCCGGGCGAGACGGCCCCGCCGATTCCCGACGGGCCACAGCTCTGCAACGGGACCGCCGACATGCGCGTGGTGCACAACGCGTTCCTGTACGGGTACACCGACGCCCCGGCGCTGATCCGCTCCACCGCCGCGTGGGACTCGCGACGCTCCGAGTTCGTGGGCCACTACATCGCGGAGATCGACGCCACCCTGCACACTCACCACGAGTCCGAGGACGAGCTCCTGTGGGACCGCCTCGAGCAGCGTGCGCCGGGCTGCGCGCTGCACGTGGGGCAGATGCGGGCTCATCACGCGGAGGTGTCGCGGCTGCTGGCCAAGGTGGCGCCGCTTCTCACGGCGTGGCGGGCGAGCGCTGATCCGAAGTTGGGTGACGAACTCGCCACCGCGTACGAGGAGCTTCTGGAGGTGCTCAAGGTCCACCTGCGCCGCGAGGTCGTCGAGGTGGTGCCGGTGGCCGAGAAGGTGATCACGGCCGAGGAGTGGAAGAAGATGGGCGACCATTCGATGGACGCCATCCCCAAGTCGCGGCTGCTCGTGCAGCTGGGCATGATGCTGGCCGCCTCGCCCGGAGAGTCGCGCCAGATGTTCGACGAGCTGCCGATGCCGATCAGGTTCATGTACCGGCTCGTGGGGAGGCGCCAGTTCGAGCGCCAGTTCCAGGAGCTGTTCCCGGGCCGCCCCGTCCCGCAGACCTGACGTCCTGCCTCGGCAGCAGGTCCGTCCGATCAGCTAAGTGTCAGGCTGAGTGTCGTACTCGATACTCAGCCTGACATTTAGCCGTTGCTCGTCGCTGCCTCCGCGCCAGAGCGACGGCGACCTGCTCAGTCGGCAGACGCCCGGGGCATCCCGCAGACGTAGGCGGCCTGCGCGATGTGCTGGGCGGCGTCGTCGATGATGCTGACCAGCCGGACCCCGCGCGTCACAGGGGGATTCCAGTGGCGGTCGACGACGTCGTCGAGGTCCGGCTCACTGAGCGCGTGGATGTAGTCGGTGAGCGCGTCGACCGTGGCCAGCCCGTAGTCGACCAGCAGCTGCGGATCCACCACCACGACGGCGCGGGCCTCCTCCTCGCTGTGGCCGTAGCCCACCCCGTCGCCCAGCGCGCCGAGGGCGAAGCGGTCGCGGAAACCGTCTCGGGTCCACACCTCATCGAGGCCGGTGAGGTGGGCCAGCTGCAGGTCGATCTCGCGCCCGGTGTGCCAGAGCAGCCAGGCCACCGAGTTGGCGTGCCCACCGGGGTGCGCGTTGAGCGTCTCGTCAGCGAGGTGAAGCGCGCTGAGAGCGTCGCGGGGACGGGAGGCGGCGTCGAGCAGGATGTCGATGGCGTTCATGCGCCCATTCTGTCGTGCGGAGCGCCCGTCAGCCGGCGGAGCCCGCGACCGCGCCGCGCAAGGTCTCGCCCCACCGTCGGGCGCGGTCCAGCTCCCCGTCCTTCAGCGGCCCGTACTTGCCCTGCACGATGAACCCCTCGGGCTTCGCGACGCGCCGGTAGCCCTTCGCCTCGAGCTCCTTCGCGATCGTCGGGGCCCCCTTGCCGAAGGGGCCGCGGACCTCGGTGTCGAAGGAGGCGAACCCCGCGGAGCCGGCCGGCAGGGCGTCCATCCACGCGCGGATCGACGGTCCACTCAGGTCCGGGGCGGGGGAGCCCGGCTCGGGATGCTCCCGGATGTCGTTGCGGGTGCGCTCCGAGGAGAGGTGGAACGCGAACACCGGCCCGCCCGCGACAATCAAGTCTGCGCCGGCCACGGCCTCCGCCCCGGCATCCTTGGTGGGCAGCGCGACGGCACCCGCCCCGATCCCCTCGGCCACGGCCCGCGCCACGGCGGCGGTGTTTCCCCACAATGATTCGTAGACAACAACGGCCTTCATCGCCCGTCCTTCCGGTCTCCCTCAGCCTACGCCCGCCGCGACCCCCCCCGCCGCGGTGGCCGGCGGCGCCAGGCAACAACACGGCCGAGTACTACCCAACGTGGGTGATGTCCAGACTTCCCCTCGCGGGGAGGATGGCCGGACCGACACGAAGGAGTTACTCGATGGCGAAGACAGTGTGGGCGACGGCGCTGGTGGGGGTCACACTGCTGCTGGCCGCATGCGCCCCCTCCGCAACACCCCAGGACGCACCCGCGAGCGAGGATGTGGCCGGCAGCATCGTCGGCACCACGTGGCTCCTGAGCACCCTCGGCGGGGAGGCGCCCGCGGAGGGCTCCACTGTCACCGTTCACTTCGCCGACGACGGAGCCCTCTTCGGTTCCGGCGGCTGCAACCGCTTCGCGGGCACCTACGAGATCGACGGCTCGGCCCTCACCGTCGGTGACGCGCTGCCCTCCACGATGATGGCCTGCGACGAGGCGGTGATGGAGCAGGAGTCGGCGTTCTTCGCGGCCCTGGTCGATGCCCGGGAGTTCGCGGTCGCCGACGACTCGCTCACCCTCAGCGACGAGGCCGGGGCCGAGCTGGCCACCTTCACCGCCCAGTCCCAGGATCTGGCGGACACCACCTGGACCATCACCTCCTACAACGACGGCTCCGCGGCGGTCAGCCTCCTCGAGGGCACGGAGGCGGACCTCGCCTTCGCCGATGACGGCACCATTTCCGGCACGGGGGGCTGTAACCGCCTCCTCGGCTCCTACACCGCCGGCGACGGCACCATCTCGTTCGGCACCATCGCCACCACCCAGATGGCGTGCGAGGCGCCGGTGGGCCTGATGGATCAGGAGGCCGCCATCGTCGCCGCCCTGGAGAGCGCCGCCACGTTCAGCGTCGAGGGCGACACGCTCGAGATGCGCACCGCCGACGACGCCATCGCAGTCCAGTTCACCCGCGCCTGACGGCGCGCTTACACCGCCACCCATCCGCGACACCGAAGGACTGACCATGACCCACGCAGCGCCGTACCCCCCGTTCTCCCTGCCCATCCGTGAGCTGACCGTCACCGTCGGCGAACTGCCTGACGGCATTGACGCCGTCGCCCACATCGTCTTCGCGGGCGAGCAGCCTCCGTCGGCGAGCGGCATCACCGCCGAGCGCGCCTCCTCCCTCGGTTTCGACGCCGCGGTGGGCAAGACGCTGGTCCTCGTAGGCGCGGAGGGGCCGCTCACGGTGCTCGTTGGCGGCGGTGACCGCGACAAGGCGGACGCCACCACCCTGCGCAACGTGGTGTCGCACTTCGCGCGCGCTGTGCCCAAGCAGGAGCGGCTGGCCGTCGTGCTGCCCGAGTCCCCGGCGGGCGTCACGGACACGGTGATCGCCGCAGTCGAGGGTTCGGCGCTGGCGCGCTACGTCTACCGCATCGGCCAGGACGGGCCGGACGCGAAGCTTACGGCTCTCGCGCTGGTGTGTGACGAGGGCTACGTGCCTGAGGCCGAGGCTGCCGTGGAGCGCGGACTGCTGCTGGTGAAGGCCACCAAGCTCGCCCGCGATCTCACGGGCACCCCGGGTGGCATGCTCACGGCCACCAACCTCGGCGAACTCGCCCTCGAGATGGGTCCCGACGCCGGCCTCGAGGTCCAGGTCTTCGGCGAGGAGGAGCTGGTGGAGCTCGGCTGCGGCGGGCTGCTGGGCATCAACCTCGGCAGCGTCGAGCCGCCGGCCATGGTCAAACTGGTCTACCGCCCCCAGGGCGAGCCCACCGGCAAGCTGGCCCTGGTGGGCAAGGGCATCATGTACGACGCGGGCGGCCTGGCGCTGAAGCCCGGCGACGAGGTGCATGCCGTGATGAAGAACGACATGGGCGGCGCGGGCGCCATCCTCGCCGCCATGACCGTGCTCAAGGACCTCGGCTGCACCGCCCAGGTCACCGGCTACCTCATGTGCACCGACAACATGCCGTCGGGCTCCGCGCTCCGCCTGGGCGACATCGTCGTCATGCGCGGCGGCAAGACCGTCGAGGTGATCAACACCGACGCCGAGGGCCGCATGGTGATGGGTGACGCCCTGGTGCTGGCCACGGAGGAACCCGTCGACGCCATCGTCGACATCGCCACCCTCACCGGCGCCGCGATGCGCACGCTCGGCACCGAGATCGCGGCCGTGCTCGGCAACAACGAGGACCTGATGGACCAGGTGAAGGCCGCGGCCGAGCGCGTCGACGAGCCCGTGTGGGAGCTTCCCCTGGCGCACCGGTACCGTCCCGAGCTGAACTCGGAGCTCGCGGACCTCCGCAACATGGGCGGCGCCAATGCCGGCACCATCACCGCAGCCCTCTTCCTGGAGGAGTTCGTCGACGGCAAGCCGTGGGTGCACATCGACATCGCCGGCACCGCGCAGTCGTGGTCGGCGGACAAGTGGCGCAACAAGGGCACCACGGGGTTCGGCACCCGCCTCCTCATCGACTTCGCGCTCAACTTCAAGGCCTGAGACCGGGCCGGCCCTACCCCATGACCCGCACCCGGGAGGCTGCCCTCAGTCCCTCCCATGTCTCGACGGGGAGCCTCCCGGGTGCGTCCATCGTCTCGGCCCTCGTGGCCGAGGCGCACGAGCTGTACCGCTTCACCGCGGAGGGCGAACCGTCGCAGGTGTACCCGGCGCTCGCCGGAGCAGACCCCGCCCTGTTCGGCGTGTGCGTGGTGGGCGTCAACGGCGCCGTCTTCACCGCAGGGGACGCGGACCATCCGTTCACCATCATGAGCGTGGCCAAGCCGTTCGTCTTCGCCCTCCTCTGCCAGGCCCTCGGCGCGGACGAGGCCCGTCGTCTCGTCGGGGTCAACGCCACCGGACTGCCGTTCAACTCCGCCTCGGCTGTGGAGCGGGTGCCGGACGGGCGCACCAATCCCATGGTCAACCCCGGCGCCATCGCCACCACCAGCCTCATCCCTGGCAGGGGCGAGGACAAGTGGGACACCATCCTCCGGGGACTCTCGGCCTTCGCCGGCCGTGACCTCGCCGTCGACGAGGACACCTACGCCTCCGCGTCGGCCACCAACCACGTCAACCGGGCGGCCGTCAACCTGCTGCACAGCCGGGGCGCGCTGGGCGCCGAGCCGGAGCTGGCCCTGGATCTGTACACGCGCCAGAGTTGCGTGGAGGTCACCGCCCGCGACCTCGCCACCATGGGCGCCACGCTGGCCGACGGCGGCGTCAACCCCGTCACGGGCGAACGCGTGCTCGACGAGGACCTCTGCCATCCCGTGCTGGCGGTGATGCTGACGGCGGGGCTGTACGAGACCTCGGGGGACTGGCTCTACGAGGTGGGTCTGCCCGGCAAGAGCGGAATCGGCGGCGGCATCGTCACCATCTCCCCCGGCAAGGGCGGCCTGGCCACGTTCAGCCCACCGCTCGACGACGCAGGCAACAGCGTCAGGGGGCAACTCGTGGCAAGGCACCTGGCCCGACGGCTCGGGCTGGACCTGCTGCAGTCGACGGCCCAGATCCAGGTGACAAGGGAACCCCGCAGAGCCAGGGCGACCGCCGCGGACTGAAGTCCCAGGGCGCAGCCACCCACCTCTAGAACTGGTTTGATCCGCCACCCGCCACGCCGTCGAGCAGCCCCGTAGTTCGCGCGATCCGGACGGCCTCGCGACGGCTGCTCACAGACAGCTTCCGGAAGATGGACTTCAGGTGCTGCTTGACCGTGTTCTCGGAGATGCTCAGCGCGGCGGCGATCTCTGAGTTGGACCCCATCGTCGGCAGGTAGGACAGGACGGCCTGCTCCCGCTCCGTCAGCGGGGCGAGGGGCGCTGACGCGGCCGGGGCGGTGGGCACACCGGCGGCGGCGAGGGCCCGGTCCACAAGGTCGCGGTGAGTGCCCACCACCTCCCGATGACGGCGCAGCGCCGAGGCGAGCGACTTGGACTGACGCAGGACGAACAGTTCCGCTCCCTCGGACACGGCCAGATCCAGGGCCCGGCCCATGGCGTCGATGGCCAGCGAGTCGCGGCGGAGCCGGTCCTCGGCCACCGCCACCGAGAGCCACGCCTGCACGGCCTCCGCGCCGACCACCTGCAGCAGATGCTCGACCGAGGACCGCACGCCCTGGGGCTGGCCGGTGGCCAGCAGGAATCTGGCGCGGCAGTTCGACACCGCGTCCGGCCTGGGGAGAGCGCCGCCATCGCGACCCAGGGGCCCGGCGTCGTATTCGGCCAGGGCGGCCCTGGCCTTCTCGGTGTCACGCTCAGCCAAGGCGAGGTCGACCCGCAGCGAGGTGAGAAGGGCCACGATCGTCAACATGCCCGGCCGCTTCGCCACCGCCGCGTCGGCCGCCGCCACCCCCCGGCGGGCGCCGCCCAGGTCCCCGGACACCAGCGCCTGCCGCGCCTTCAGAACCAGGAGGGTGCCCGCGACGAAGGGGTTGATCTCGGCGCCGGCCGCCGCGGCGCACTGCTGGCGAGCGTCGCGCGCCGCGTCGCCGTCGCCGGCGTACATGAGCGTGATGGAGAGGGCCAACCAGGCCCATTGGCTCTCATAGGAGTGCGAACGTCCCTGGCTGCGCGCCACCGCGAGCGCGCTCTCCGCCGAGGGGCGCGCCACGGCCAACCGGCCGCTCCCGGCCTGTGCCAGCGCAAGCATCCCGCGGTAGTAGACCTCCCCATACGCCGTGAAACCGGACGATGGATACGCCTCGATGGAGGACTCGAGGAGGTGGCACGCGTCGTCCGGCCGACCGGCCCACAGCTCCGCCACCCCGTGCAGGGCAAGCGTGAATCCTCGGTGGGCCGACCATCCAGGGGCCTCCGCCGCGGACACGCCCGACAGCAGGTCGTGCGCCTGGTTGGCCGCGCGGCGCATGGCGAGCGCGTCGCCCTGCCGATGGGCCCGCGCGGCCTTGATGGTCTGCAGGGTGAGAGTGGCCAGCGCCCGTCGAGGCTCGGGCAGCGTGCCCAGCTGGTCCACGGCACGCGCCACGAGGGCGTCGGCGGCGCCCCGGTCGCTGCGGGAATAGGCCGCGACGGCGTGGGCCACGGCAAGCTCGGGGTAGTCCACCGTGGCCGCCGACGGCACACGCGCCATCACGTCGCCGAAGGCATGGCGGTCCGTGCCGAAGAGTGCCACCGCGCCGGACCTCATCGCAATCTGGCCGGCGAAGTCCCAGTCGCCGGAGGCAGTGGCGTGGTCCAGCGCCTCGATCCAAGCGTCGTTCGCCTCGAACCAGAGGGCCGCCTTCCGCTGCAGGTCCTGCTCCAGCTCGGGCCGGGTGGACTTCAGCCGCGCACGGAGGACCTCGTTGAGCAGGGAATGGGTGCGATACCAGCCCGTGCCCTCCACCTCGTGCGCGAGGAGCTGCTCCCGAGCCAGAGCCCGCAACATCTCGTCGGCCCCCGGCTCCCCGGTCAGCGCCGCGGCCAGCGCCGCGCACAGCCGCCCGGACACCGAGGTGCGCAGCAGGAACTCCCCGTAGCGCTCCGGGAGCAGGGTGAAGACCTCGTCCCACAGGTACTCGGACACCAGGAAGGTGAGGCCGCCAAAGCGTTCGATCGCGCGAGACGGCTCGTCCGCGATCCGCAGCGTCAGCGCCGCCAGCCGGAGCGCCGCCGCCCAGCCGCTGGTGGTCTCCATCAGCCGGTCCAGCGCCGCCGACGACAGCTCCACGCCGGATTCTGCCATCAACTCCTGGGATTCGGCGGCAGTGAAGGCCAGATCGGCGAAGCGCAGCTCGCCCAGCTTCCCCTCGAGCCTCAGCCGCTGCAGCGCCACCGGGGGGTCGTGCCGGGAGACCAGGACGAACCGGACACCCTCGGGAGGCCAGCGGAGGACCCGGTCGAGCCAATCGAGAGTGGTGCCGCCGTCGAGCTCCTGGACGTCGTCCAGGACGAGCACCAGGCCCCCGCCGGCTTTCTCCGCGACGCTGTGCAGGAAGTCCGCATCCGGCGCGTCCGGGATCTCCAGCCCGTGGAGGGCAGCCGGAACGGCCGCCTTGAGTGCCGACAGGACCGACGCCCAGAATCGTGACGCGGCGGCGTCTCCGGAATCGAGGGAGAGCCACGCGACGGGGCCGGGCAGGTGGCCCTGAAGGGTCCAGTCCGCCACCGCCAAGGTCTTGCCGGTCCCCGCCGGGCCGGTGACGAGAATGACGGGGTAGGCGAGGCTCGCATTGAGCAGATCCACGACGCGGGCGCGGCGGATGAACCGGTCTGATCGGACCGGGACGCGGAATCTGGATTCGTTGAACGACCGAATTTGCTGGCGAGCTGCCACCCTGGCCTCGTTCCTGTCTCTGGGCCCTGAACGGCATCCTAGGCGACCCAGGGGTGCAGCAGCGATCGAGGCGGCGCGCCTCAGCCGGCCACGTGGATGCCGCGCAGGTCCAGGGCCAGATCCTCCAACAGGTCCAGGACCGAGAACAGCACGTCGTCGCCCGCGACCCGCATCACCAGGGTGGTCGACGGCGGGGTCTGGTACACGTCCGCATCGGCCAGCACCACCGACATCACACCGGCGGCGTGCCCCTCCACCTCGATGCGGACCTCCACGCCTCCGCCGCCTCCGGACGGGCACCCGGCCTCGCGGGTGAAGACGGGGGTCTGCCTGTGCGAGGACCCGCCCGGCCCCAGCCGCTCGACCGATCGCAGTTTCACCCCCGCGCGGTGGAGCCGATGCAGGACGCCCCAGAACTCGGCCGCATCCACGACGGTGCCGGTCAGGACCGCCCCGCCTGGGACGCGCTCCATCGTCAACCCGCCGAGCTCCACGGCGAGCGCGTCGTCGATCTCACCCTCCGCCTGGATCCTGAGCTCCAGCGGGCGGGCGCCGGTCACCGCCGCCGGCGTGTGATGAGCCAGCATGTGACGAGCCCTGCGAGGAACATCGAGCTGAGCGCCAGATACATGGGCGCGGTGACGGTGAGCATCAGCAGGTCGATGGCGACGCTCTGCCGGTTCTGCAGGATGAACGCCACGGCGACGATCGCCAGGGCAATGCCCACCCAGGTTCGTGGAGAGCGGAGGAGTCCGGCGGAGGGCTTGTCGGTGCTGCTCATATCGGTGACCTCTCTGACGCGGTTCAGCCATCCTCCCGCGAGACGGCCCGGCGCGGATTACCCGTGGAGGGTGATGCCCGGCGGGGGGTGGCGAAGGAGGGTTGGCTGAGTGATCCGTGCGTCGTGCGCGGACACGAGCTTCCTGAGGAGTGCGCCATGTCTGAACTCATCATCATCGGCTACGACGACCACGCCACCGCGACGAAGGCGCAGGACGCCGTCATCGGCCTGCAACGCGACTTCGTCGTCAACCTCTCCGGCCTCGCCGTCGTGCGGGTCGACGAGGACGGCAAGAAACACATCGACACCCCCGGGTCCATCGTCGGCGTGTCCGCCACCGGCGGTGCCATGTGGGGCATGATCATCGGCCTGCTGTTCCTCGTCCCCGGGCTCGGCCTGCTCATCGGCGGCGCCTGGGGTGCCCTCGCCGGCGCGGCCAGCAAGGCGGGCGTGAACCGCAGCCTGCGCGAACGCGTCGACGGGCTCCTCACCCCCGGCAAGGCGGCGCTGGTCGTCATGGCCTCCAAGATCACCGAAGACAAGTTCTCCGCCGCCATGGCTGAGTTCGGCGGCACGGTCCTCAAGACCTCCCTGTCGGATGAGGACGAAAAGGCCCTGGCCGAGGAACTCTCCGGCACCGAGGCCTGATCCCGGGCGGCCCGCCTGAACTCAGCGCGGGCCGTCCTCCACCGTCACTCCAGGAACCCGGAGCCTCCCTTGACCGAAAGCGTGATCACCCTCGTCGTCCTCGGGGCGACGGTGGTCCTGTTCATCCTGGACCGCCTCCCCGTCGCGGTGGTGGCGCTGCTCGTCCCGCTCACATTGTGGGCGTCCGGCGTGCTTGAGCTGGGGGAGGCCACCGCCGGATTCGGAGATCCCACCGTCCTGTTCATCGCCGCCCTGTTCGTGGTCAGCGAGGCGCTGGACAAGACGGGGGTCACCGCGTGGGTGGGGGACTTCGCCATGAAACACGGCGGGGACAGCCAGACCCGCCTCATGGTGACGGTCATGCTCGTCGTCGCGGTGCTGACCGCGCTGATCAGCCCCAACGGTGCGGTCGCGGCACTGACACCGGTGGTCGTCGTGATCGCCATCCGGGGGAAGCGCTCCCCGTCGGAACTGCTGCTCCCCACCGCGTTCTCCGCCCACGCGGGCTCGCTGCTGATGCTCACCGGGTCGCCCGTGACGGTCCTGGTGGCTGACTACGTGGAGTCCGTCACGGGGGAGCGGGTCGGGCTGTTCAGCATCGCGGCCATCGGCGTCCCGCTCGTCCTGGTCACCATCCTCATGGTGATCCTCTTCGGATCGAAGCTGATCCCGATGCGCACCCCCGCCCGGGCACTGAGGGACTTCGGCGCCCACGGGGACACGCTCGCGGCGCACTACGGCGTCGACGGTTCGCACGCCACGCTCATGGAGCGCGGCCGCGGCGCCGCCGAGTTCATCATCCCGCCCCGGTCGTCGTTCATCGGTGACGTGGTCTACCGGGGGATGACCACCGAGAGCGGCGAACTGGTGGTCGCGGCCATGCACCACAAGGGGCAGGACGTCCGTGAGGAGCTCACCCTCACAGCCGGCGACACACTGCTCTTCCAGGGCTCCTGGGCTGCGCTGGACAACGCCGCCCTGGACCCCAACATCATCGCGGTGGACAGCCCGGACGTGGTCCGCCGCCAGGCCGTGCCCCTGGGTGAGGGGGCCAAGCGTGCCATCGGAGTTCTGGCTGGCATGGTGCTGCTGCTCGCGACCGGCCTCCTGCCGGCCCCGGTCGCCGGAGTGGTCGCGGCGATGGCGATGGTCACACTGGGGGTGCTCAAGGTCGACGAGGCCTACCGGGGCATCTCATGGACCACCGTGATCCTGGTCGGCGGAATGATGTCGCTGTCGGCGGCCATGGTCTCCAGCGGGGCGGCGCAGACGCTCGCCGAGGGGCTGGTGGCGCTGGTGGGTGACGCCGGGCCGTACGCGCTGCTGGCCGGCCTCTTCCTCATCACCGCCGTCCTCGGGCAGCTGATCAGCAACACAGCCACGGCGCTGATCGTGATCCCCGTCGGGTTGTCCGCGGCGGTCCAACTCGACGTGTCCCCGGTGCCCGTGCTGCTGTCGGTCGCGGTGTTCGCCGCGGGCGCGCTGCTCACCCCGGTGGCAACGCCCGCCAACCTGATGGTGATGGAGGCGGCGGGGTACCGGTTCGGCGACTACTGGAAGCTGGGTCTTCCGCTGCTGCTGCTCTACGGCCTGGCGGGGATCTTCCTGGTTCCGTTCTTCTGGCCGTTCTGAGGATCGGGACCGGCAGGACCACCTGTGGTAGCAGGGAGTCGTGAGCCGATCCACGGGTGGCGGATTTCTCGGTGTACCCACCCGCTACGGGTGATGCCCAGGGTGGTGGTTGGCGCAAGTGTTGCGGTGTTCAGCTGTGCCCATCGGGAGGAAAGACTCATATGAACGCGGTGCTCGCCTTCGCCATTGTCATGGCGGTGTGGACGGTCAGCGACTGGGTGGCGAAGAAGACGCAGTCCCTGCTGTCCTCCCTGTTCGTCGCCTCGATCATTTTCTTCGTCGGCTTCCTCACCGACATCTTCCCCGACGACCTCCTGGCCAGCTCGTCGCTGCTCGGCCTGGGCGGCGTCGTCGTGGGCTTCATCATCGTCCACCTCGGCACCCTGATCAGCATCGACGAGTTCAAGCGGCAGTGGAAGACGCTGGTGGTGGGCATTTCGACGGTTGTCGGCATCGGCGTCCTGCTGTGGATCGCCGGCTTCGTCTTCGGTGGTGGCCGGCGCCAGGGGGCCTATGACGGTGTGTCGCAGGCGATGGACTACGTGGTGGCCGGTATCGGATCGCTCAGCGGCGGCACCATCTCGGTCCTCATCATCCAGGAGGCGGCGCTGGGCGTCGGGCTCACCTCGGTGGCCATCTTCCCGGTGCTGATCGCCGCACTGCAGGGGCTGATCGGTTTCCCACTGACCTCGATCATCCTGCGCCAGGAGGCCACCCGCCTCAAGGGCGAATACCGGGCCGGACGGCTGGAGGCACCGGCCGCGGCCGCCTCGACGGCCGAGGCCGCCCCGTCGAAGATGCCCTCCTTCCTCAGCACCACGCCCGGCACGCTGCTCGTGGTGGGTGCGGTGGTGCTGGTGTCGATCCTCATCAACAACCTCACCAGCGGCATCCTCAACACGTTCGTGGTGGCGCTGATCTTCGGCATCGCGCTGCGTGCGTTCGGTATCTTCAAGCCCGGCATCCTCAACGGCATCGACGCCTACGGCCTGATGATGCTGTCGATCATGATCCTGGTGTTCGGCCCGCTGGCCACTGTGGAGCCGGCCGACGTCGCGGCGCTGGCGGTTCCGCTGCTCCTCGCCTTCCTGTTCGGCGTGATCGGCATCGCGCTGTTCGCCGGGATCGCGGGCAAGCTGCTCGGCTACACCATTCCCATGTCGATCGCCATCGGCCTCACCTCGCTGTACGGCTTCCCGGGCACCATGATCCTGTCCCAGGAAGCGGCCAAGGGCGCGGGCGAGAGCCCGGAGGAGGTCGCGGCCATCGAGGGCGCGATCCTTCCCAAGATGATCATCGCCGGCTTCTCGACAGTCACCATCACATCCGTGGTCGTCACCGGGCTCATCGCGGCCCGCATCGGAAGCTGACCCAGGTCGGCACCACCGGGCCTCGGCGCCGCCGAGTGACCGTCTGCACAGAGGGAGGAACGACATGATTCGACGCAACAGGCGCCCCGGGCTCCTCGGCACCGCGGCCCGCACGGCCGTCATCGCGGGCACCGCCACGAAGGTCTCCGGAAACGTGGCGGCCAAGCAGCAGGCGGCCGCCGCCCAGGAGCAGGAACTCGCCTTCGCCCGGGCCCAGGCCCAGGAGGCCGCGATCAACGATGCGGCGGCTCGCGCGGTCGCGGCGCAGCAGGCCGCTGTCGCACCGGCTCCGGCGGCCCCGGCCCCGGTCGCGGCTGAGGCCCCTGCGGATCCGCTGGCCCAGCTCGAGCGCTTGGCAGCCCTGCACGAGAAGGGTCTGCTGTCGGCTGAGGAGTTCACCGCGGCGAAGGCGAAGCTGCTCGGCCTCTGACTTGCCGATCCGGTGCGCCGCAGCCAGGACATGACTGATCGGTGATTGCCTACGTGCGCACGGTGACGGCACCACCGCGACCCACTCCGGCCTGACGGCCCGGGTGGGTCGCCGGCGTTTCTGGCGCCTGCGTTGCGTTCCGACGCCTGCGTCGCGTCTCGGCGCCTGCCTTGCGTCGCGAGGCGCCTGCCCTCGATTCGGCGGCCCGCGCTATAGCGCGGGCCGCGCGAGCTAACGCAGGCGCCGAGCCCCAGCCCGGCAGGAGTTGCGCAACCTGGGTGCGCTGGTCGGACGCTCGAAGCGGGACCCCCTGGCGACGTCGAAGCGTTTCGCCTAGGATGGGGGCTCCACACAGTGGTGGCTCAGTGTCGGTCTACCGTCTGAGAACCCACACTCTGCACAGCCCTCCCAGGAGCCCCCATGCCGCAGGAACTCTGGCGCCTCTACCGCAAGGCGATGCACACCGTCGTCAACGGCCTGACCCAACAATCGGCGGACCTCGTCGACACGGACCCGACCCTCTCAGACGCGCTCGTCAAGCTGTGCCGTCGCTCGGCCGCCGAGGGTCTGGTGTTGCTGCGCAACGAGCGCGGGGTGCTGCCGCTGTCGGCGGGCGCGGAGGTCGCGGTGTTCGGGCGCGTGCAGTGCGACTGGTTCGCCGTCGGCTACGGCTCCGGCGGCGACGTGAAGCCGCCCTACAGCGTGTCCCTGCTGGAGGCGCTGCGGGAGGCGGGTGTCGCGGTGAGCGGCGAGCTGGCCGCCGCCTACGAGGCCTGGTCCGCCGCCAACCCGCCCGACGAGGGGTACTGGGGTAACTGGCCGCGACACTTCGAGGAGATGCCGTTGGACCCAGGGCTGGTGTCGCGGGTGGCCAACACGGCCGAGGTGGCCGTCGTGGTCATCGGGCGCGCCGCCGGTGAGGACCGCGAGAACGTCCTGGAGAAGGGCTCCTACTACCTCACCGACGCCGAGCGCTCCATGCTGGACGCCGTCGTCGCACGGTTCGAGCGGGTGGTGGCCGTCGTCAACACTGGCAACGTGATGGACCTGTCCTGGGTGGAGGAGTACGGGGATCGTCTCGCAGGCCTGATCCTCGCGTGGCAGGGCGGAATGGAGGGGGCGCGGGCGGTGGCCGACGTGCTCGCCGGGGCGGTGTCGCCATCGGGGCGCCTCACCGACACCATCGCGCGCCACTACGAGAACTACCCCACGTCGGGCAACTTCGGCGCCAAGGACTTCAACAATTACGCCGAGGACGTGTTCGTCGGCTATCGCTACTTCGAGACCTTCGCCCGCGACACCGTGCAGTTCCCGTTCGGCTTCGGCCTGTCGTATGCCACGTTCGGGTTCTCGGGGGCCGAGCTCGTGGCCGACGACGAGGTGCGGGTCGCCGTCGATGTCACCAACACAGGGTCGCGGGCGGGGCGCGAGGTTGTGCAGCTCTACGTGCAGGCGCCCGACGGCGCGTTGGGGAAGCCCGCCCGGGCGCTCGTGGGGTACGCGAAGACGGGCGAGCTGCCGCCCGGCGGGTCGGAGCGGGTACAGCTGACCGTGCCTGTGGACGCCCTGTCGTCCTACGACGACGGCGGGGCCACCGGTCACCGCTCGGCGTGGGTGCTCGAGCCCGGCGCCTACCGCTTCTTCCTCGGCGCGGACGTGCGGTCCGCCGTCGAGGTGGGGGAGTTCACGGTGCGTGAGCTGCGGGTCGTGGAGCAGTTGGCCGAGGCGTGCGCCGTCGACCCGGCGGCCGCGTTCCGCCGGATGACGGTGTTCCGCGCCGGCGACGTCACGCGGCCGGGGTGGGAGGACGTGCCGGTGCGCACCGTCGACCTCCGGACCCGGATCGCGGAGCACCTTCCGGCCGAGGTGCCGGTGACGGGGGACCAGGGCATCGCGCTGGGCGATGTCGCGGCGGGGCGGAAGTCGATGGAGCAGTTCGTCGCGCAGCTCAGCGACGAGGAACTTGAGGCGCTGACCCGCGGGCATGGCCGCATGAACAGCCCGCTCGGCGCCGCCGGCAACGCTGGCGTGTTCGGCGGGATTCTGGAGACGCTCCGCGCCAAGGGGGTGCCGCCGGTCACCTGCACCGACGGGCCCTCGGGCATCCGGCTGAGCGCCTACGCGTCGCTGCTCCCCTGCGGGACAGCGCTGGCGTCCACCTGGGACCCGGTGCTGGTGCGGGAGCTCGCCGCCGAGCACGGGCGCGAGATGGTCCGCAAGGGCTCCGACGTGCTGCTCAGCCCCGGCATGAACATCCACCGCGACCCGCTGTGCGGGCGCAACTTCGAGTACTTCTCCGAGGACCCGCTGGTCACCGGGCGGACGGGGGCCGCGGTGGTGGCCGGGGTGCAGTCGCAGGGGGTCGCGGCGTGTCCAAAGCACTTCGCGGCCAACAACCAGGAGACCAACCGCAGTAGGCACGACTCCCGGGTCTCCGAGCGGGCGCTGCGCGAGATCTACCTCAAGGGCTTCGAGATCTGCGTCAAGGAGGCGCGGCCGCAGACCATCATGACCTCCTACAACAAGATCAACGGCGTGTGGGCGCACTACAACTACGAACTCATCACCACCATCCTGCGGGAGCAGTGGGGCTACGACGGCATGGTGATGACCGACTGGTGGATGCAGCATTGCCGCGACCCCCACTTCCCGGAGGTGTGGGACTCCGCCTACCGTGTGCGGGCGGGGGTGGACGTGCTGATGCCGGGCTCCACCGTCGACTGGCTGCGCAAGGGGAAGGACCGCTCGCTACTGCGGTCGCTGGCGAAGGCCGACGGCGTGCGCCGGGCGGAGATCCAGGCGGTCGCGGGGCGGGTGCTGCGCTTCGCGATGGGGTCGAGGCCGGGAATGGAGGGCTCGGCGCGCTGAGGTGATTCGGGAGTGGGGATCCGGGGATCGTCTACCATCCCAGGACCCCCACCCCGCGAACCTGTTGTTCACAGGTCCAGGCTGAGGCGGGAAATCGGGGGGCGCGCTGCCGATCGTGGAGGCGTGATAGCCCGCAAGAACCCCTCCCAGGAGCTGCTCGAGCTGACTGAGGCCCAGGCCGGTGTCGTGTCCTCCACCCAGCTGACGGACCTGCATGCTCCGAAGGGGGCGCTCAAACGGTGGCGGCAACAGTGGACCCGGATGGGGCCCGGCCTCTACTGTGTCACCCCGCCGACGTTCACCAGCTGGTGCTGGGCCGGCCTGGTCAGGGCCGGTGCCGGCTCGGCGATCAGCGGCTTGGCTGCCCTGCATCTGGACGAGCTGACGACCAAGGCTCCAGAGCAGATCACGGTCTGGCACCCCGGGCGTCATCGCATCGATCCCATCAGCGATGCGACCGTCCAGGTGGTTTTCAGGCGGGGCAAGCGTGGGGGCGAAGGAGATCCGACTCGCACCAAGGTGCTCACGGCGCTCCTGGACACTGGGGGAGAGACCGACGAGGACGACCTCATCGCTGTGGTCACGCGGGCCATCAGCCAGGGCAAGATCACGGCGGTCGAGCTTCGTGATGAGATCAACTCCCGCAGGCGCGTGCAGCTCCGGCGGTTGATGCTCGACCTCTGTGAGGAGGCTGCCCAGGGGGTTGAGTCCGTGCTCGAGTGGAGGTTCCTCACCGAGGTGATCCACGCCCATGACCTCCCGGAGCCCGTGCGCCAGGAGAGTCTCCTGGTCCAGAGCCGCTCTGACAACGTGTGGCACGAGTTCGCCGTGGTGGCTGAGTTGGATGGACACCTGGGGCATGAGGACAAATTCCGCGACATGCAGCGTGACAACAGGCTCTCCCTGGAGGGCTATCTCAATCTCCGGTACGGCTGGCATGACGTCACGCATCGCCCGTGTGCGACGGCCAGCCAGCTCGCCCGGGCACTCCAATTGAGGGGATGGACGGGCATCAGGCGTCGATGCCGGAGGTGCCGGCGGGAAGGGGTTTCGTGAGTGGGGATCCGGGGAGGGTAGACCGTCCGTCCCGCCACACTCTGGAAGGGGGTCGGCTCAGGCCCCGCCACGGGGCAGCGGTTCCACCGCCTCGACGGCGTCGGCCACACGGTGATCCCGCTCCCGGCCGCGCTCCCTCAATCCCTCGACCACGCCGGCGCGGTCGGCGTCGGTGCGGTTGCGCGAGAGCTTGAACCGCCCCACCACCTCGGTGATCTCGAGCTCCACCCCGACGATCCCCCTCAGCATGGCCGCCATGAAGTCCTTCGGCGCCTCGGCACGGGACCAGGGGCCTCGGTGGGCATCTGCCGCGTCCGGCACGTCGGTCAAGCGGTCGGCGTCGAGCGCGGTGGCCTGGGCCATCACCTCGGCGCGCAGGCGGTCGGGGTCTCGGTGGACGCGCAGCCAGCCCGCGATCTGCACCTGCTCGTAATCCCACGTCCCGACGGCGCGGCCCGCCGCCCGGCCGCGGGCATCCCCGCCGTGCTCGGAGGGCTGGACGCTCGGGTACCACCGCGGGCTCACGTACGAGTGGGCGCCTTGGATGACCACCCGGCAGGGCGTGAGCTCGTCCTCGGGGAGGTCGAACTGCGGGTTGCTGCCCGACGCGTGGGCGATCAGGCGCCCCTGCCCCCAGACGGTGGGCAGCAGTGTCGCGGAGGGGGCCCCGTCGCCTCCGGTGATCCACAGCGCCGCCCCGACCTCCGCCAGGAGCGCCCGGCAACGCTCGACGTCGTCCACCCGCTGGCTGGCGGGCACGTACACCTGGCTGGGGGGTGGGTCGAGGTCCATGGGCGGAATGGTATCCGGGTGCGGTCGGCTGCCCACTCACGGGCTCGACGGCCACTGGTCCCCGCGGGTTCAGCGACGGCTGGGTCAGTGCCGCGACCCGGCGTCGGCGAGGACGAGCAGGTCGCCCACCTCGCAGTCCAGCACCCGACAGATGGCTCGCAGGGTGGAGAAGCGGACGGCTCGGGCACGGTCGTTCTTCAGCACGCTGAGGTTGACCACGCTCACCCCCACCAGTTCGCTCAACCGGGTCAGCGTCATGTCGCGGTCTGCGAGGAGCGCGTCGAGGCGACAGTGGATGCCCGTGTCCTCGTCGGGCTTGGCCGGGACCATCAGACGAGTCCTGCCGTGTCGCGCTGGAGTTCCTCGCCGTAGCGGAACGCCGCCGCGACGGCCGCGAGCGCGAGGCCGCTGAAGATCGGCCAGAACGCGATGGTCAGCCTCAGCTGCGGTGCGGGCATGAGCACAGAGGGATCCTCGAGCCCGAGGCTCTCGTCCCAGCCCCACCCAAGCGATCCGAGCACCTCCCTGGCCGCCATGAACTCGCCGACTCCGAAGAGCACCTGCCACAGGAGGCCGCCGCCGATGAGCGCGGCCGCGGCCACCAGGACCGCCTTGCGCACGACGGGGCGGAACGGCTCGCCGGCGAGGAGGCGGTGCGCGATGAGGAACACCGCCCAGGTGACGGCGAGTTGGGTGAGGCCCTGGACCAGCGTGCCGGCTGCGAGCAGCGCCCGGGTGGCGAGGCCGAGGCCGGTCACGGACGCCAACGCCTCGGTGAAGCCGCCGCCCACGAAGCGGGCGTCGCCGCCGGGGAACATCTCGACGCCCTCAGGGAGAACCGGCCAGAACGTCTCGGTGGGGAGGGCCACCTCGACAGTGTCGAGGAGGAGCTGGCTCCCCACCGCAAGGACGGTGAGGATGAGGACGATGACGCCGTAGACCACCGCCCCTCCGCGGACCACCCGGAGGGTGGCCGTGTCCCCGCCCAGCCGCCCGCGACCGACGAGCACCACCGCCACTGCGAGCATCACCACCGCCACCAGCACCAGAACTGCAGCCCCACCGAACATCACGTGCCCCTAACGATTGTCGATAACAACGATAATCGTTAAGGTACGCGCAGTGGAGGGAAAGCGCAAGGGGTCGTCTGCATCCTGCTATCCAGAGGGCGGGTTCTGTGTATATGCACACAAACCGCTCCCTGGATAGCAGGATGCAGAGCGCCGATGGCCCTGACTACCCCAAGGCGTGGCCGAGCCAGCGTCGCGCCCGCTTGAGGAGGCTCCGCGCGATCCCGCTGCCTGCCGCCCACGCCTCGACTCCGTGCGGAGCCCCGGAGATCACATCAAGCGTGGTGTCCACGCCCGCGGCCCGCAGTCGTTGCGCGTACGCGACGTCCTCGTCGTGAAACAGCTCGATGTCCGAGGTGTACAGCCACGCCGGCGGAAGCCCGGAGAGGTCCTCGCGCCGGGCGGCGACTGCGTAGCGCGGCACGTCGTCGGTCGCGAAGGCTGCGCCCAGATAGGAACGCCACCCCACCAGGTTGGAGCGGTTGTTCCAGACGAAGTGGTCCTCGACGTCGCGCGTGCGATCCCGCGCGGTGCGGTCGTCGAGCATGGGGCAGAACAGCCACTGGGCCGCGACACCCGCGCCCTCGTCGTGCAGGCGCTGGACCAGGCTGGCGGCCAGCCCGCCACCGGCGCTCTGTCCGCCGACGGCCAACCGCGCCGTCGAGATCCCCAACTCCCCGGCGTGGAACGTCAGCCACTCCCAGCCGCGATGCGCGTCGTCGAGGGCCGCGGGGAAGGGGTGTCGCGGGGCGAGGCGGTAGTCGACAGAGACGATCACGACCCCCAGTTGCCGGGCCGTGTCGCCGCAGAAGCGGTCGTCCATGGCTGCGGCGCCCAGCACCAGCCCGCCGCCGTGGATCCACAGCAGCCCGGCGCCCGACGGGGCCGCGGGTGTGTAGACCCGCAGGCTCACCCCGTCGCCCAGGCGGACAATGCGTCGGGTCACGCCGTCCACCCGCTTTCCGGGGATCACCCGCGACACTCGCCCTGCCGCGGCCAGGACCACACGGTTCTCCAGATGCATGGCGGGCATCCGGCCGAGCCGGGCGCGGAGCTCCGGATCAACCCGAGAGATGTCCACCGCGGTCAGCCGAGCTCGGCGAGCTCGCGCTCCAACGCCGCCAGGGCTTCGGGCGAGACCGCGCCCGGCTGATGCCCGAGCGCCTGGCGGATCGACGCCGACCCGACGAAGGGGTCGGTCTCCATCGCGGCGGCCAGGGCCGGGGCGTGCCGGCGGAGCGAGTCGGCTGCGCGCTCGTCGGCGACGAGGCGTCCGAGCGGCATGTCCAGGCTCACGCGACGGCGGTTGAGCAAGGTCTGGTAGGTCTCGGGCTCGCCCTCCACGGCGAAGTCCCCGAAGACGGTGCGGAGGAAGCGCACGGAATCCGGCAGCCACCCCGCGACCGACGACTCCACCATCGGCCCTTGTCCGCTAGCGGTCAGCGGCTTGGCGAGGCTGATCCCGTGCGGACCCAGGAGATAGATGTGCGACTCGAACGGCACGGCATGCTCGGCCAGCGCAGCGAGGAAGGCGATCGAGTTGCGGATGGGCACGACGGTGTCGTCTGAGGTGCTGAACAGGAAGGTGGGCGGGGTGTCGGCGGAGACGTGGCTGGGCACGTCGACGATCTCCTTGCCCACGGGCGGGCCGAACTCCTCCAGCGTCACTGGGTAGCAGGCCACCAGCGCGTCGGGCTTGTCCTCGGCGGCGGTGGCGAGGCTCGCGGCCAGGTGCCCGCCGGCGGAGAACCCGACGACGGCGACCTTCGCGGGGTCGATGTGCAGCTCGGCGGAGTTGTCGCGGATCCAGGCCAGCGCGGCCTTCGCGTCGTCGAACGACATCTCGAACGGCGACTCGGGCCCGACGGCGTAGCGCAGCACGAAGGCGTTGAAGCCCTCAGCGAGGTACGCGAGCGCGATGGGCTCTGCCTCGCGGTCCGAGGTGATGAAGTAGCCGCCGCCGGGGAGGACGAGGACGGCGGGGCGGACGGCTGCGTTGGCGAGCTCGGCGCTCGGCTCCTGGACGTAGCAGGTGAGGGGGGCGTCGTGGCCGACGGTCTGGGTGAAGATCTGCATGGCCCCATTCTTCCTGCACGCCCGAGCGCGGGGGAGCTGGGACCGTCCGACGCGTGTTCGGGCCTGGACCGGGTGCCCCGTCACCGCCTGCCGAGGGGTGGGGGACGGTTGTCCACCACCGTCTTCATCACCAGGGTCGAGACCAGCTTCTGCACCCCAGGCAGGGTGGAGAGTCCCTCGTCCCAGAGGCGCTGATACTCCGGCAGATCGGCGCAGAGGATGCGGAGCAGGTAATCGGGGTCGCCGAAGAGCCGCTGCGCCTGGACGACGGCGGGGATGGCGTGGACGCTGCGCTCGAAGGCGTCGATCGTCTCGTGATCCGCGCTGCGCATCGTGATGAACAGGAGCGCCTCGAACTCGAGGCCCAGGGCCTTCGGGTCCAGGGAGGCGTGATAGCCGGCGATGACGCCGTCGCTCTCGAGCTTGCGCACCCGTCGATGACAGGGCGACAGGCTGAGCTGCACCCGATCCGCCAGCTCGGTCAGCGACAGGCGGCCGTCCTCGACGAGCTCAGCAAGAATCTTCCTGTCGATAGCGTCCATGGCGTGAAGTCTTCCACCGTCCAGCCGGTTCGACGAAGAAGTAGCAAATATTTCGGACGGTCGCGTGAGTAGCGTCGAGGCGACGGAGAGGCAACAAGATGGATCTGAGTGCGGCGGTGGCGTTCGCGGGCGTGTCGATGCTGTTCGTGCTGACGCCGGGGGCGGACTGGGCCTACGCCATCGCCGCGGGCCTGAGGCACCGCAGCGTGGCGCCCGCCGTCGTGGGGATGCTGGCGGGGCATCTCCTCGCGACGCTCATCGTCGCCGCGGGAGTGGGGGCGCTGGTGGCCCGGCTCCCGCTCGCGCTGGCGCTGCTCACCGGCGTCGGGGCGGCCTACCTGCTGTGGCTGGGCTACCGGACATGGGCGGCGCCGTCGACGATCCGTGCGGGCGATGCAGACGGCGACGCCGGCGCCCTACGCAACGCCGTCGCCGGGTTCGCCGTCAGCGGCCTCAATCCGAAGGTCGTGCTGCTGTTCCTCGCCCTGCTGCCACAGTTCGCCCGAGAGGACGCCGCGCTGCCGATGTGGGCGCAGCTGCTCGCGCTCGGCGGGGTCCACCTCCTCAACACAGCCGTCGTCTACTTCGCGGTGGCCGCCTCAGCCAAGGCGATGCTGCGTAGCCGCCCCGCCGTCGCGCTGGCGGTCAACAGGGCCAGCGGCGTGATCATGATGGCGCTCGGCGGGTTCCTCCTCCTCGAGCAGTTCCACCTGGCGTGAGCTTCCCCCGTCGCTCCCGGGTGCACGACACGCCGTGCGAGTGCGCCCGCGATGCCGCAGTTGTCGTCGAGGTTCCTTCGCGACGGCGTGTCGTGCACGCGAGAGGCGCCTAGGCTCATCGCATGCCTGAGGACCCCGAACTCATCGATTGGCTGCTCGACACGGACCCGGCACTGCGCTGGCAGGTCCAACGCGACCTTCTCGGCGAACCCGACGCCGTCTGGCAGGCCACGCGCGCCCAGATCGCCACCAGCGGGATGGGCGCGCGCCTCCTCGCACTCCAGGACGACGACGGGCAGTGGGCGGGCGGGGCGTACTTCCCCACCCGGGCGGACCCGCGAGCGCTCAACCACCCCGACGACGACGAGGGCCAGCCCTACACCGCCACCACCTGGACCCTGAACACGCTGCGGGAGTGGGGCCTGGACGCCTCGGCGCTGTCCGGGACCGCCGAGAAGCTGGCGGCCAACAGTCGCTGGGAGTACGACGACCTGCCCTACTGGGGCGGCGAGGTGGACTGCTGCATCAACGCGTTCACCCTGGCCAACGGCGCCTGGCTAGGGGCCGACGTGAGCGGGATCGCCGACTGGTTCCCGGCCCACCAGCAGGCCGACGGGGGCTGGAACTGCGAGTGGGTGGAGGGGTCGACGCGGTCCTCCTTCCACTCCACCCTGAACTCGCTGCGGGGGATCCTCTCGTACGAGCGGGCGGTCGGCGGCCACGACGGGCTCAAGGCCGCACGCCATCGGGCGCAGGAGTACCTGCTGGAACGCCGGCTGATGTACAGGCTGAGCACCGGCGATGTGGTGGGTGAGTGGGTGGGCTACTTTGCCTACCCGTTCCGGTGGTTCTACAGCGCCCTCAACGTGCTGGACCACCTGCGGGAGGCATCGGAGTTCGACGGCGTGCCTCCGGACCCCAGGGCCGCCGAGGCGATCGAGCTGGTCCGGGCGGCACGGCTTGATGACGGCCGTTGGCCGCAGGGAGGGCGCTACAAGGGCCAGGTGTGGTTCGACATCGACGTCCCGAAGGGTGAGCCGTCACCGTGGCTGACCTTCCACGCCATCAGGGTGCTCCGCTGGTGGGACGAACTGTGAACAACCTCACGCAAGGGGAGCGAGGTTGTGGATAACCCCCTATGGCCGAGAAATGGACCGACGTCACGGCTACGGTCAGTGCATGAGACCACTTGGGGGGCCCGCCCGGGCGCTTGTTCTTCTGCCATTGCTCCTCGTTGTCACCGGTTGCGTGAAGCTGGACGCCGACATCGAGATCACCGCGCGGGACACCGTGAACATGACCATGCTGCTCGCCATCCAGGACGAGTACGCGGACTCGCTGGACGGGTCCTGTGAGGCGGAGCCCGGCGTCACGGTCACGCCCTACAACGAGGGGGGCTTCATCGGCTGCGTGCAGGAGGCCAGCAACGCACCGCTCGATGCCATGGCCGGCTCGTCCGACACGCTCACCATCGTCCACCAGGACGGCGAATACACCTTCGTCATGGCTGGGAGTGAGCTGAGTGGGGAATCGGGCGCAGACTCGACGATGGCGGCTGCGATGTTCACGGACTTCAGGGTCGCGGTGACGTTTCCGGGTGAGGTGATCTCGCACAGCGGATCGAGCACGGTGGACGGCACCACCGTCACGTGGACAAACGCCACGGACCTGATGTCCGCCGAAGGGCTGAGGGCGACGGCGAAGGAGGCGAATGCGCTCCTCACGCTGCTGCCGTGGCTGGGGGCAGGGCTCCTGGTGGCGGCCGGGATCGTCGTGGGGCTTCTTCTGTGGAAGCGCACGACTGCCGGCGCGCCGCCTCCGCCTGGGCCCGCGCCGTGGTCTGGCCCGGCGCAGCCCGGTCCGGGCTATCCGCCACCGCCCGGGGGCTATCCGCCACCGCCCGGGGGCTACCCGCCACCGCCCGGGGGCTATCCGGCTGCTCCCGCGTATCCACCCCCAGCTGATCCGGCAGGCGGCTATGCGCCCCCTCCGCCGACGGGTGGGTCAGCCGCCCAGCCGCCACAGCGCGATGTGCGCGACTATGCCGACACGTCCTACATGGACTCGCCGCAGCCGGAGTCGCCGCCCGCCCACGAGCCGCCACCCAACGAGCCACCACGCAATCCGTGGGGCCCGCCGGGCTGAGCCCGCCGTCGAGCCTCTGGAGCGGTCACTTGGGCTGGACCAGCACCTCGTTCGGCTTGGACTGGATGACGTACCCGGGGTGCGCCGCGAACAGGTCCTTGAGCTTGGCGAAGCCCCAGGTGCGGGAGTCGAAGTCCGACGCCAACCGCGACAGGTTGCTGCCCACCACGCCGAGGTTGGCCCAGTTGTCGTCGCCCGCGGCCGCGTTGACGGCCTCCGCCAGGAGCTTGTCCAGGAAAGCGTCGGTGGTGAGCTTCTGGGTGGTCACCGTCGCAGCCTTGTTGACCGACGGCGCCGCCGTCGTCAGGTTTTCGACGTAGATGAACGTGTCGCACGCGGCCACGAAGGGCTTGGGCGTCTTGCGTTCACCGAAGCCGTAGACCAACCTGCCGTCCTCACGGATCCGGGCGGCCAGGCGGGTGAAGTCGCTGTCGCTGGAGACCAGACAGAAGCCGTCGAGGTTGCCGGCGTGGAGGAGGTCCATGGCGTCGATGATGAGCGAACTGTCCGTGGCGTTCTTGCCGGTGGTGTAGCTGAACTGCTGGATGGGTTGGATCGAGTGCTGGAGCAGCTCGGTCTTCCACGAGGTGAGCTGCGTCGACGTCCAGTCGCCGTAGGCGCGCCGGACGGAGGCGCGGCCGTACTTCGCCACTTCGACGAGTAGCTGGTCGATGTGGGTGGCGCGCGCGTTGTCGGCGTCGATCAGCACGGCCAACCGTGCTTCCCTCGGTGTCTCTTTGCTCATCTGGGTTCCCCTTCGTCGTGCACGAACCTACCGCGTGCGCGTCCTCCGTCAGCGCGCGGGCGGCGGGGCGGTGGTGGCCCGGACGATCAGCTCGGTCGGGACGACGACGCGGTCGTGGCGCGTCATCGCACCCGTCGACCTGATCTGTGACAGCACCAACTTCACCAGCGCGTGGCCGATCTGATCGAAGTTCTGCCGCACCGTCGTCAGCGGCGGATACGCGAACTCGCTCAGCGCGATCGCGTCGAACCCCACCACCGAGACGTCCTCAGGCACCCGCCGCCCCGCCTCGTGGAGGGCGCGGATCAACCCGAACGCCATTTCGTCGTTGGCGACGAACACCGCGGTCACGTCCGGGTCCTGCGCGATCCTCCTCCCCACCGCGTAGCCGGACGCAGGCGTCCAATCCCCCTGCCACACCGGGGGCGCGTGGCTGCCCGCCGCCTCGAGCGCACGCTCCCAGGCTCCGCGTCGCATCAAGGCCGGCTCCGATTCGGCCGGTCCGGACAGGTGGTGGACCATCCGGTGCCCGAGACCCAACAGGTGGCGGGTGGCGTCGCGGGCCCCCTGCACCTGGTCCGCCATCACCGCCGGGTAGTGGCCCACAAGCCGCGAATCCGACACGGCCACCGGCATTCCGGCGGGCAGAGTCAGGGTCTCTGGGGTGGCTTCCTCTG
This sequence comes from Tessaracoccus luoxuelianae, assembly GCF_055326245.1. Lineage (NCBI taxonomy): Bacteria > Bacillati > Actinomycetota > Actinomycetes > Propionibacteriales > Propionibacteriaceae > Tessaracoccus > Tessaracoccus luoxuelianae. Next base: position 204,644 of record NZ_JBUZNO010000005.1, on the reverse strand, counting down.
CGCGGATGATGACCAGGCCGTCGATGGCCTGGTTGGAGATGCGGTGCGCCGCGCTCTCCCAGTCCTCGGCGACGGCCGTCTCGTCGTCGATGCTGAGGAGCGTGACGGTGTAGCCCTCCTCGTCGGCCGCCTTCACCACGGCGCCGGTGGTGAGCACCTCGCCGGTGCGCTCGTAGCGGTGGGCCAGGAGGCCGATGGTGCCGAAGGAGCCGTTGCGCAGCGCCCGGGCGGCCCGGTTGGGGGAGTAGCCGAGCTGAGCGATGGCGGCCATCACCTTCGCTTTGGTCTCCGGGCGCACGGGATCCGCGCCCGTCGACACGCGCGACACGGTTTGTGCGGAGACGCCGGCCAGCCGGGCCACGTCTTCGATCGACGGGCCGGTCTTGCGTCGTCCTCGACCCGAGACGGTCCCCATGGCCGGGAGTGTAGCCCGGTTCCGATGTTGACGTCACCATCCCAGCGAATCGCTCCTGCCATGCAGGCGAGCAAGTGTTATCAGACCGTTATCTGACCCCCTATGTCGGCCACTAGGGGACGTGCTACGTTTACGTAAACATTGGTCACCGACGTAGGCGAGGACGCCTTCCGGGACGCACCGACCCGTGCCTCGGTGCAGCCACAACAGACAAGGAAGTTTTCATGAATTCGTGGAAGAAGCTCGCGGCCATGGCCGTCGTGGTGCCTCTGGCGCTCACCGCCTGCGGTGGAGACAACGGCTCCACCGGCAGCAACGGTTCCGACGGGGACGCCGGCGACGGCAAGCTCACCGTCTGGGCCTGGGACCCTGCCTTCAACATCTTCGCCCTCGAAGAAGCGGAAAAGATCTACAAGCAGGAGAACCCCGATTTCGAGCTCGAGGTGGTCGAGACCCCCTGGGACGACCTGCAGACCAAGCTCACCACCCTCGCGCAGTCGCAGGAGACCGGCGAGCTGCCGGACATCTTCCTCATGCAGAACAACGCGTTCCAGAAGAACGTCATCAACTACCCGGACCTCTTCAACGACTACACGGACACCGACGTCGACTTCGGCGAGTTCCCCGAGGGCGTGGTGGCCTACTCCACCCTCGACGGCGTCAACTACGGTCTTCCCTTCGACAACGGCACCGCCATCACGGCGCTGCGCACCGACGTGCTCGAGGAGGCCGGCTACACGGTCGCCGATTTCACTGACATCACATGGTCCGACTTCATCACCAAGGGCAAGGACGTGCTGGCCAAGACCGGCCAGCCGCTGCTCTCGGGCCTGGCGGGCCAGTCAGACCTCATCATGATGATCATGCAGTCGGCCGGCGCCAGCCTGTTCGACGACGAGGGCAATCCCACCATCGTGGGCAACGAGGCGCTGATCGCGTCCATCGAGACCTACAAGGAGCTCGTGGACTCGGGCGTCTTCGTGGAGGTCAACTCGTGGGACGAGTACATCGGCACCTTCGTGAACTCCAACGTGGCCGGCACCATCAACGGCGTGTGGATCCTGGGCTCCATCCAGTCCGCGCCCGACCAGAGCGGCTTGTGGGGCATCACCAACCTGCCCAAGCTGGACGGCGTCGACGGCGCCACCAACTACTCCGCCAACGGCGGCTCGTCCTGGGCCATCTCGTCGAACGCTGACAAGGCGCTGGCCGCTGACTTCCTGAACGCCACCTTCGCCGGCTCCAACGAGTTCTACGACACGATCCTCCCCGCCTCGGGCGCTCTGGCCAACTGGCTGCCCGCCGCGGAGAGCGACGTCTACTCCGAGCCCCAGGAGTTCTTCGGCGGCGAGCCGATCTTCACCCAGGTGCTGGACTTCGCCGCCCAGGTGCCGAGCAACAACACCGGCGCCTACTACTACGAGGGCCGTGACTCCGTCAGCGCCGCGATGACCAAGATCGTCGACGGCGGGGACATGACCACCGCGCTCGAGGAGGCCCAGCAGGCCGTCGAATTCGCAATGGAGTGATTCCTCGCTAGCCAGTGAGGTGGGGGCCGGCTGAACCGGCCCCCACCCGCGCGAAAGGTGGACTGTAGACATGACTGAACGTTCCCGGGTGGCCGTCCGCAAGGCCGTCCCATCCGACGATGCGGGCTCCTCGCCCGCGAAGCGCCGTCGCTTCGGCATCGAGGCGCAGCGCAACCTCACGGGCTGGATCTTCCTCCTGCCGGCCGCGATCCTCATCCTCTGGATGAATTTCTGGCCCATGGCGCAGGCCTTCATCCTGTCGATGCAGACAGGGCGAGGCACCAGGCTCAACTTCGCCGATCCCCTCTGGTACAACTACCAGCGCCTGTTCAGCGACGAGATCTTCAAGCTCACCGTCCAGAACACGTTCATCTACCTGATCATCCAGGTGCCGATCATGCTGATCGTCGCGCTCGTGCTGGCCAATCTGCTCAACGACAAGACCCTGCGGTACAAGGGCCTGTGGCGCACCGCGATCTTCCTGCCCTGCGCGGTGTCGCTGGTGTCCTACTCGCTGGTGTTCCGCACCATGTTCGCCAACGACGGCCTTGTCAACGACATGCTCATGGGGCTCAACTTCATCGATTCGCCCGTCAACTGGCTGGGCGAGACGGACACCGCACGATTCGTCATCATCCTCGGCCTGCTGTGGCGCTGGACCGGCTACAACATGGTGTTCTACCTCGCCGCGCTGCAGAACATCGACTACTCCTCGCTCGAGGCCGCCAAGATCGACGGCGCCAGCTCGCTCAAGACCTTCTGGTACGTCACCATCCCGCAGCTCAAGCCGATGATCCTGCTCACCGCGATCCTCTCGACCAACGGCACCATCCAGCTGTTCGACGAGTCCTGGAACCTGACGCAGGGCGGCCCGGCGTACACGTCGATGACGATGTCGCACTACCTGTACGAGGTGTCCTTCCAGAGGAACCCCAACTTCGGCTACGGCGCCGCGCTGTCCTACGTGATCCTGATCATGGTGGCGGTCCTGGCGTTCATCCAGATGAAGATCGGTGATAAGCGTGACTAAGACCCAGTGGCGCCGCGTGCCCTCCTACGCCTTCCTCGCCGTCTCGGCGATCGTGTCGATCTTCCCGCTGTACTTCATGGTGGTCTCCGCCACCAACACCAGCCAGGACGTCCTCAGCTCGAGGATGATCCCCGGCACGGCCCTGTTCGACAACTTCGCCTCGCTGGTCTCCCAGCAGGACGTGGCCTCGGCCATGTGGTACTCCACCGTCAACGCCGTCGGCACCACGGTGCTGGCGCTGCTCGTGTGCTCCATCGCCGGCTACGGCTTCGAGGTGTTCCACTCGAAGGGCAAGGACCGCCTGATGGGGTTCCTGCTGCTGGCGATGATGATCCCCTTCGCCGCCACGATGATCCCGCTGTTCCAGATGTTCGCCGACTTCGGGATGATCAACTCGGTGGGAGCGGTGATCCTCCCCGCGATCGCCACCCCGTTCCTGGTGCTGTTCTTCCGGCAGGCCTCCCGGTCCTTCCCCCACGAGATCATCGAGGCGGCACGGATCGACGGGCTGAGCGAGATCAGCATCTTCTTCCGCATCTTCCTCCCCACGATGAAGTCCACCCTGGCGGCCGCGGCCGTCATCACCTTCATGACCGCATGGAACAACTTCCTGTGGCCCAAGGTGATCCTGATCAACAACAACTTCCAGACCATGCCGATGCTCATCTCGAACCTGCGCGCCGGCTACGTAACCGACTACGGAGTGCTGATGCTCGCCGTTCTGTTGGCGTCACTGCCCACGATGATCGTCTTCCTCGTACTGCAGCGCGCCTTCGCCGAGGGCATCACAGGAGCTATCAAGTGACATTCGATCCAACCAGAATCTCAGACCCCACCTACTTCGCCGAGAACCGGCTCGCCGCGCATTCGGACCATCGCTGGTTCGCGGGCCCGGCCGAGGCGTCGCTGGGCTCGAGCAGCTTCGAGCAGTGCCTCAACGGGGTGTGGAAGTTCCACTACGCCAAGAACCTCACGCTCGCGCCGTCGGGCTTCGAGGCCGCTGACTACGACGTGGACGCCTGGGACGACATCCGCGTCCCCGGCCACATCCAGCTGCAGGGCAACGACCGGCCGCAGTACGCCAACGTCCAGCACCCGTGGGACGGGCTCGAGGACATCTGGCCGGGCGAGATCCCGCAGAAGTTCAACCCGGTGGGCAGCTACGTCACCCACTTCACGCTCGACCATCCGCTGGCCGACGGCGAGCGGCTGAGCGTCTCCTTCAAGGGCGCGGAGTCGACGGTCGCGGTGTGGCTGAACGGCACTTACATCGGCTACGGCGGTGACGCGTTCACCCCGTCGGAGTTCGATCTCACCGAGGCCCTCGTCGACGGTGAGAACAAGCTCGCGGCGCAGGTGTACAAGTGGAGCGGCGCGGCATGGATCGAGGACCAGGACTTCTACCGGTTCTCCGGCCTGTTCCGTGACGTGATGCTCTACCGCCGCCCCCGGGTGCACGCCGAGGACCTGCGGATCACCACTCCGGTGGCGGAGGACCTGGCGTCGGCAGAGGTTCGGCTGGCAGTGTCGCTTCAGGGGGAGGGCTCCGTGCGGGCCCGGCTCGCGGGCGTCGGTGAGCTGACCGCGGGTGACGACGGGGTGCTTGCGGTCGCCGTCGAGGCTCCGCTCCTCTGGAGCGCCGAGGATCCGCAGCTCTACGACCTCACCGTCGAGGTGCTCGACGCGGCCGGCGCCGTCGTCGAGGTGATCCCGCAGCGCGTGGGCATCCGCCGCTTCGGCATCGAGGACGGCGTGATGAAGATCAACGGCCGTCGGGTGGTGTTCAACGGCGTCAACCGGCACGAGTTCGGGCTTGAGGGCCGGGTGATGAGCCGCGAGCAGACCGAGGCGGATCTCCGCCTGATGAAGGCCCACAACATCAACGCGGTGCGCACCAGCCACTACCCCAACAACTCGTTCCTCTACGAGCTCACCGATGAGTACGGCCTGTACGTCATCGACGAGATGAACCTCGAGTCCCACGGCATGTGGGACGCCGTTGTGCGAGGGCGCGTCACGCTGGAGCAGGCGGTGCCGGGCGACCTGCCCGAGTGGCGCGACGCGCTGCTGGACCGCGCCAGCAACATGCTGGAGCGGGACAAGAACCACGCCAGCATCGTCATGTGGTCCTGCGGCAACGAGTCCTTCGGCGGCACCAACCTGCGGGACGTGGCGGATCACTTCCGCGCGCTCGACACCCGCCCGGTGCACTACGAGGGCGTCCACTGGGACCCGCGCTACCCGGAGACCACAGACGTGGTCAGCACCATGTACACCCCGGCGTCCGCCATCGAGGAGTTCCTCGCCGCCAACCGGGACAAGCCGTACATCCTGTGCGAGTACGCCCACACCATGGGCAACTCGTTCGGGGCCGTGGACAAGTACATCGACCTGGCTTACCGCGAGCCGCTGTACCAGGGCGGCTTCATCTGGGACTTCTCGGACCAGGCCATCGCGCTCACGGACCGCCACGGCAACGCGTACTTCGGCTACGGCGGGGACTGCGGTGAGGCGCCCCACGACGCCGAGTTCAGCGGAAACGGCATCGTGTTCGCCGACCACTCGCCGTCGCCGAAGCTGCAGGAGGTCAAGAAGCTCTACCAGGGCCTCAACATCCAGATCTCGGGCGATTCGTTCGAGGTGGAGAACCGGCTGCTGTTCACGCCGACGTCGAACTACGAGTGCGTGGTGACGCTGGGGCGCGAGGGTCGCGTGCTGGCGGAGGCCACCGTCGAGACATCGGTGGAGCCGGGGGAGGCAGGCAGTTACCCGCTGCCGATCGACCTGCCCGACGCCGGGGGCGAGTACACCGTCGAGGTGTCGTTCCGAGTTCCCCAGGCGTCGTCCTGGGCTCCGGCGGGGCATGAGGTGTCGTGGGAGCAGGCGGTGTTCACTGTCGCGGGGGAGCCCGCGCCGGTCGCGCCCTCGGCGGCGCCGGTCCTCATCGACGGGATCCACAACTTCGGCGTGCGGGGGCGGCACTTCACGGCCCTGTTCTCGAAGCTGTACGGAGGGCTCGTCTCGTACCGGTACGGGCTGAGCTCCGACGGCGGCCGCGAACTGGTGCGCGGCATCCCCAAGCCCAACTTCTGGCACGCACCCACCTCCAACGAGCGCGGCTGGAACATGCCGTTCAGGGACGGGCAATGGGCGCTGGCAAGCCGCTACGCGGAGGCCAGCGAGGCAGGTCCCACCGCCACGGTGGTGGGCGACGCCGTCGAGATCCGCTACACCTACGAGCTGCCGAGCAGCCCGGCGGGGGAGTGCGACGTCGTGTACCTGGTCGACGGCGAGGGTCGCGTGCAGGTGACGCTGACGGTGCGACCCGGTGACGGTCTCACCGACATGCCGGAGTTCGGGCTCATGCTGGTCACGGACCCGGAGCTGGACACGCTCAGGTGGTACGGGGAGGGTCCGGAGGAGAGCTACGTGGATCGTCGCGCGGGGGCACGCCTGGGCGTGTGGACGGCGGATGTCGCGGAGGAGCTCACCCCCTACATTCGGCCGCAGGAGTCGGGCAGCCACACCGGGGTGCGGTGGGCGACGGTGACTGACGGTCGCGGGGCGGGGCTGCGGTTCGAGGCCGTGGACGAGCCCATGGAGTTCTCGGCGTTGCCGTGGACGCCGTTCGAGGTTGAGAATGCGGCCCACCCGGTGGACCTGCCGCCGATACAGAAGACGGTGCTGCGCCCGGCCTTGATGCGTCGCGGCGTGGGCGGCGACGACAGCTGGGGCGCGATGACCCACCCCGAGTACCGGCTGCCGCAGGGCGAGTTGGTGTTCAGGTTCGCCTTCCAGGGCATCCGCTGACGGCCGCCCCCGCTGGCTGAGGGGTGCCACCCCTGCCAGCGGGGGGCCCATCGGTCCCTGAGGAGCCCCGCGTCGCGTCAGCGACTGGCGGGCGTCTCGAAGGGTCGTGGCGCGACCCGGCAGCGGGACTGCTTGTCGGGTGGGGGTCACGACCCTTCGAGACGCCGCCCGCGCCTTCGGCGTTGGCGACCCTCAGGGATCGGGGAGGGGTGTGGGCTCGTCGCTGCGCTCCTCGCGTTACAGCGGGCTGAGGTGCCGCGTAGCGGCCTCGAAGCCTATGAAACGTGAGCTGACTAGGAACGTTTCTGAGGCTTCGAGGCTCGTGGCTGCGCTCCTCGCGCCTCAGCCGGCGGGCGGCGCGTAGAGGCTTCCTCCGATGAACTCCCGCAGGATCGAGTTGAACGGGACCCTCTCGGTGTCGAGCGGCTCGAAGAAGGTCAGCAGGTTCAGCAGCCTGTCCCGCGTGTCCACGGCTGGGCTACCGTCGGGGATCGTCGCCAGCGCCGCCTCCGCGAACGGCCTCAACGCGTTCAACTCGTACAGCATGCTGGAGTTGAACATCACATCCGCGTCCTCCTGGAACAGGAAGACGTGCGCGTACTCCCCGCGACGCACGCTGTCCCACTGGCCGATGGTGAGTTCCGGGGAGATGCCGCGATCCCTGTGATCGCGCACGATCCGGCGCAGCAGCCGGACCTCCGTCGTCGGCACGCGGTTCATCAGGTCGATGTTGAGCCCGCCAAGGGCGCTCACGTACACCTTGAATACCGCGTTGCGCTTGACACCTTCCATCAATCTGGGGTTGAGCGCGTGGATGCCCTCGATCAGGAGGATCTCCGCAGGGCCAACCTGGAGCCAGGTGGTGTCCGGCATCCTGCTGCCGGTGATGAAGTCGAACGTAGGGACCTCGATGGGGTGGCCATCCACCAACTCAGCAATGTGGTGCGTGAGGAGGGTGAGGTCCAGCGCATCGGGGCTCTCGAAGTCGTACCTGCCGTCGGGGTCCACAGGTGTGCGATCGCGATTGAGGAAGTAGTTGTCCAGTGACAAGGACACGGGTTTCAGGCCGTTGACCTCGAGCTGCGTCGCGAGGCGCTGCGTGGTGGTGGTCTTCCCGGACGACGACGGCCCGGAGATCGCCAGCATGCGCAGCGCCCGTCGCTCGGCCAGGATGACGTCGGCGATGTCCGCGAGCCGCTTCTCGTGGAGGGCCTCCGCGATGCTGATCAGCTTCGTCGAGCGGCCCGAGAGGATGTAGGCGTTGACGTCGGCCACCACCTCGACGTCAATGCGGTCCAGCCATTCCTGGCTCTCCGCATAGGCGGCCGACAACCGCGTGGGCGGAATCAGCGGGACGCCGTTGCCCTTGTCCACATCGCCGAAGTCCACGATGAAGCCCTGTGCGAAGGGGATCACTTGGAAGGGTTCAACCTGCGTCGGATCCATGATCACCGGATACACCACCCTGGCCACGAGATCGCCCACCTGATAGACGTGGTAGCCGCCGTCGCGGCCGAGGGAGACGATGCTGCTCGCCGGGTCGGCGGCCCATTCCTTGAGCCTGGCGTCGATCAGGCTCACCTCCCTGGTCGACAGCGCTGACCCCACGAGGTTGCAGAAGACCCCCTCGAGGATCGAGTAGGAGGTCTTGAGCCGCTCGTCGGGGAACAGGTCGTGGATCACCTTGATCAAGCCCAGCTTGACCGTTTGCCGCCCTTGGCGGAGGTGGGTCTCGCGCATGGCGGTTCCTTTCGATCCATCCGACGGTACCCCTGACAGCCCTGGTTCCGCCGGGGATGGCGGCGTAAGGTCGAGGGCCTCTACTGGATGAGCGTCGACGCTCGACGTCGACGTCCCGATGACAAGGGGATATGCGATGCAGAAGATCGTGCCGAACCTCTGGTTCGACCACTCCGCCGCGAGCGCCGCCGCCTTCTACTGTTCGGTTCTTCCGGACGCCCGGGTAACCGTCACGCAGCACTACCCGACGGAGGGGCTGACCGACTTCCAGCAGGACTTCGCCGGAGATGTGCTCTACCTCGAGTTCGAGGTGGGCGGCTACGCGTTCGGGGCGATCAACGCCGGACCCGAATTCAGGGCGAACCCATCGGTGTCCTTCCTGCTGTACTTCGACCCGTCGCAAGATGACGAAGCCCGCGAGAAGCTGGACCGTGTCTGGGATGCGTTCGCTGACGGCGGCGAGGTGCTGATGCCGCTGGGCGAGTACCCCTACAGCCGCAGATTCGGGTGGCTGCAGGACAAGTTCGGCGTGTCCTGGCAGCTCGTCCTGTCGGATCCCGACGCCGAGCCGAGGCCCTTCATAGTGCCGTGCCTCCTGTTTGCGGGGGCGGCCAAGGGCAGGGGCGGCGAGGCGCTGGAGCGCTACACCTCCGTGTTCCCGGACTCGGAGGTGACTGTCCGCGTGCCTGAGGAGGCGCCGGACGCGACGTCCCCGGGCCAGGTCGAGTTCGCCGTCGTGCGGCTGCTCGGCCAGTGGTTCTCGCTGATGGATTCAGAGGTTGACCACGCCTTCACGTTCACTCCCGGCGTCTCCCTGGAGATCCGCTGCGACGATCAGGCCGAGATCGACCGGTACTGGGCCGCGCTCAGCGAGGTGCCCGAGGCCGAGGCGTGCGGGTGGTGCGCGGACCGGTTCGGGGTCAGCTGGCAGGTGACGCCGTCGAACATGGCGGAACTCATGGAGCGTCCCGGCGCCTTCCAGGCGATGATGGGGATGAAGAAGCTGGAGATCGCGGCGTTCTGAGGGCGCCCCGACAGGGGGAGCGCCGCCGCGTGGCGCTTCCCGTTGGCTGAGGCGCGAGGAGCGCAGCGACGAGCCTCGAAGCCTCAGAAAAGTGACGCTGTCGGCTCACGTTTCCTAGGCTTCGAGGCCGCTGCGCGGCACCTCAGCCAGCGGTTGGGGGTCGAGGTCGCTGCGCGGCACCTCAGCCAGCGGCTGGGGGGCAGGCTCAACCAGCGGGAGAGGCGGAGTGTGCGGCGGACTTCCCGCGGAAGGCCGCCAACTCCTCGGCGTTGATGCCGTAACAGTGCTCGGGTGCCGGGTAGGAGCCGTCGCGGACCTCGGCCGCGAACCCGCGGAGGCCGTCGACCACCCGGCCGTGCAGGTCCGCGTAGCGCTTGACGAACCGCGCCGACCCACCCGACGACATGCCCAGCAGGTCGTGGAACACCATCACCTGCCCGTCGGTGGAGGGGCCCGCACCGATGCCGATCACGACGGCGTCCATCGAGGGCATGATCGCCTCGGCCACCGCGGCTGGGATGGCCTCGAACACGATCGAGAAGCAGCCGGCCTCCTGCAGCGCGAGCGCTTCCGCGGCCACCCGTCGAGCACCGTCCGCGGTCTGTCCCTGTGCCTTGAATCCGCCCAACTCGGCTGCCGTCTGCGGGGTCAACCCGACGTGACCCATGACTGGAATCCCAGCCGCGACAATCGCCCGGACCCGCGACACCGACGCCTCGCCGCCGCCCTCCAGCTTCACCGCGTCGCAGCCCGCCTCGTCGACGAAGCGGCGCGCCGTCGCCACTGCCTGCTCGTCGCTGTGCTCGTACGAGCCGAAGGGCAGGTCGCCCACCAACATCGGAGCGCCCAGGCCCCGCCGCACCGCCGCGGTCAGCATCAGCATCTCGTCGACGGTCACCTCGGTAGTGCTCGGGTAGCCGAGCACGGTCATGGCTGCCGAGTCGCCCACCAGGACCACGTCGACGCCGGCCTCCTCCGCCGCGAGCGCGCCCGGGTAGTCGTAGGCGGTGACCATGACGATCGCCTCCCCGGCGCGCTTCATGTCCGCTAGGTCCGACGTCGTGACGCGGGATCCGGCGGCGGGGGCGCCTCCGTGGCGGGGCCGGGCTGACATGGGCGGGCGCCTCAGCGTCCGGTGAGCAGGGTGGCGACCTCGGCGTCGATGTCGATGATGGCGTTGCTCCCCGCCTCCACGTGCACGACGACAGGCTCGTAAGTGGCCAGCTCGGCGCGGTCGTACTGGGCGTAGGAGATGACGATGATGGTGTCGCCGCGGTGGACGAGGCGCGCCGCGGCGCCGTTGACCTTCATCTGGCCGGAGCCGCGCTCGCCCGCGATCGTGTAGGTCTCGAAGCGTGCGCCGTTGTCCACATTCACCACCGCAACCTGCTCGTGCTCGAGGATGTCGGCGGCCTCGAGCAGGTCCGGGTCCACGGTGATCGAGCCGACGTAATGCAGGTCCGCGTCGGTCACGGTGGCGCGGTGGATCTTGGACTTCAACATGGTGCGGTGCATCAGCGGGCCTCCTGGCTGGGGGTCACGGGCGGGATGGGTTGGTTGTCGATGAGCCGGACGGCGCCCACGCGGGCGGCGACGACGGCGAGGGTGGGACGGGTGAGGTCCTGGGCGGGGGAGAAGGTGTCCGGGTCCACGACGGCGAGGTACTCCGGCTCGACGCCGCGGCTGAGCATGGCCTCCGCCCCGTCGCGCTCGGCGGCGCGCGGGTCGGCGCCGCCTGCCACTGCCGCGGAAGCTGCCTCGAGCCCGGCCTTCAGCGCCAGCGCGCGCAGCCTGTCGTCGGGGCCGAGCCGGACGTTGCGGCTGGACATCGCCAGGCCGTCTGGTTCGCGCACCGTGGCGCAGACGGCGATCTCGACCGGCAGCCCGAGGTCCGTCACGAGGCGCCGGACCACGGCCACCTGCTGCGCGTCCTTCTGCCCGAAGTAGGCCACGTCCGGCGCGACGGCGATGAGCAGCTTCGCCACCACGGTGGCCACGCCGTCGAAGTGCGCGGCGCCGCGGTGGGCGCCCTCAAGCGGCTCGCTCACCCCGCGCACGCTCACGGTGGTGGCGTAGCCCTGCGGGTACATCTCCTCGACGGCGGGGACGAACAGCAGGTCCGTGCCGGCGCTGTCGGCGAGGTGGGCGTCGCGGGCCTCGTCGCGCGGGTAGGCGGCCAGATCTATCTGGTCGTTGAACTGGGTGGGGTTGACGAAGACGGAGGTGACCACCGTGTCGCACTCGTCGCGGGCGGCGGAGATCAGCGTCAGGTGCCCCTCGTGCAGCGCGCCCATGGTGGGCACGAACCCCAAGCGCCCGGCGTCGGCGAGGGCCTCGCGCAGCGCCGCGACAGTCCGCACAATCCTCATCAGCGTCCCCTTTCAGCGAGCCGTGAGGTGGCCGCGACCATGGCGTCGAACAGGTCCAGATCCGCCGGGCTCAGCTGCTCGACGGCGGCGCGCTGTCTGGCGACGGTGGCGTGGTCGCCGCGTGCCACTGGCCCGGTCAGCACGGGGGCGGCTCCCGCCCTGGCCCAGTTGTCGACGGTGGCGCGGACCATCGGCACCAGCCGTTCGCGCGGTACCCCAGCCGAGGCCGCGAGTCGCTCGGCCAGGTCCTCGAGGGTGAGGAGGAAGTTGGAGGCCACCGAGGCCGCGGCGTGGTAGGCGGGGCGTGCGTCGTCGGCGATCTCCACAGGAGTCATACCGAGCGACGTGGCCAGCGCAGTGGCGGCTTCGAGCGCACGCCCGGTGGTCCCCGCGACCGCCGCCGTCGCGCCGGCGAACACGGTGGCGCCGGAGGCCGGGACGGTCATCAGCGGGTGCAGGCCGAGGGCTTCGTGGGGGCCGAGGACGTCGAGCGGCGTGGCCCCGGAGCAGTGCCCGACAAGGAGGTCCGCCCGCGGCGTCAGGCCCGCGGCCGCGTCGGCGATCTGGCCATCGGGAACGCACAGCAGCACGATGCCGGCTGTGCGGGGGTCGGCGCCTCGCCCGAGGGGCCCCTGGACGTCCCATCCGGATTTCCGGAGCGAGGCGGTCAGCGCCGTGCCGAGTCGACCTCCACCGACGACGGCGACGCGCGGACGCGTCAGTACATCGTCCATGGGAGCTCCTTGAGGAACGGGGGGTGGGTGCAGTAACTGTAGACGAGGTTGCCGAGAAGCTCGCGTCGTGCCCGGGGGCGGGCGCCGGGCACGACCGGAAGTGGGCATAACTACGACGAAGTGTAGTACCTGCGCCGCGCGAGATATGTCGCGCCAGGCAACTAGTAGACGCGATTTCTTGCCGCCGAGGCCGGGGCGCAATCGAGAGGGCTGGTGGCTCCGAAGGTGTGTCACCCCTAGTCAACCGCCATCAGCCCGGGAGTGGAGGGCAATGCGGTGGATGAGACCGGGAGGGGGTACCGAAAGTAAGTCTTGTGGTCGCTCAAGAAACGCGCCTAGCGTCGAAGTCGTTCGTCCGATCGACTCACCCAACGAGGGGGTGCCATGGACGCGGAATCACCAGGTTCGTCCACCCACCAGGGTGGACCAGGCGGCTCCGCTGCGGCCCCCCACCGCGGGCATCGTCTCGTCGGGCTGGCGACGTCCCTGGCCCTAGTGTTCGGGCTGACCGTCTTCATGCCGGAGCAGGCCTCCGCCGATCCGGCCGAGCCGCCGCCGGCCACTGAACCCGCCGTCGATCCCGCTTCACCGTCGCTCCTCTCCGACGAGACGTCGCGCCCAGTGGTGCGGATCCTCAGGCTGCCTGACTCTTCCACCGTTGTGGTGCTCCCCGCAGACGAGGCCCGGGCCCGGATCGACGAGGCTCTCAAGGGGTTGGAGGCCCAGGTCCAGCAGGCCAGGCGGGTGCAGGAGGAGCGCCAGACGCAGCAGGTGCAGGTCCAGCAGCAGGTGGTCCGCCAGCAACAGGAGGTCCTGGCGCAGGAGCAGGCGATCGCGGAGGCCGAGAAGGCCGAGGCCGAGGCCGACGCCAGGCTCCAGGAAGCGCTCGAGGCCCTTGCCAAGGCGCTGTCAACCAGCCAGTGCACGACGGTGGGCGGAACCAACGGGGAGCAGGCATCCATCTCCTGTCCCATGGCGGACGGCTCTGAGGCCTCGATCTCCGGCGACGACAACGTCCAGGTGACCGTGCCCAGTCCGTCGCCGGCGGTCACCGAGACCACCGATCCTGAGCCGAGTCCGGACCTTGAGCAGAGTGCCGCCGAACCCGAGGAGCAAGCCACCGAGCCCGAGGAACAACCCGAGGGCATGTCCGCGTCCAGCCTCCCCGATGACCCTGTGACGGATGCGTTGAGTTCCGGCGACCTCGCCGCAGCCCTCTCGCAGGCGAAGTCCGAGTGGGAGTCCGCAGGCGCGGACATATCCGGCATCTCGGCGTCCGTGGGCGACCTCTCCGGGACGGGGCTCGGGTCCGCGTCGGGAACCTCGATCGTGGTGGACGCCGACGCGGCCGGCTGGGGCTGGTCGCGGATGAGCCTCATCACCGTCGTGCGGCACGAGGTGGGCCATGCTATCGGCCTCGGGCACAGCTCCGGACTGATGGACGACACGCTCGAGCCGGGCGAGAGCCACGGCGTGAGCTCCTCGTTCCTGCCTGAGCCGGAGCCGGCACCGGAGCCCGCCCCCGAACCTGAGCCTGCACCGGCCCCCGAACCTGAGCCTGCACCGGCCCCCGAGCCCGCGCCTGAACCTGCCCCCGAGCCCGATCCGGCACCGGAACCTGCCCCCGAGCTCGAACCGGCCCCTGAACCTGCTCCGGCGCCGGCAGCCGAGGCCGTGCCTGCCGCCGAGCCCGCCGTCGAGTCCGACGAAGCCCCGGCCGGCGCCGAGCCCGCCAGCGATCCCGCCGCGGCCACCGACACTGAGACAGCCGACGACGGGCAGACCGCCGAGACGTCCGACCCGACAGCCTTGACCGAAGATGGGACCGGCCTTCCGGCGGCCGCCGAACCCGGCGCCGACGCCGAGGCCGACAGCCCCGAGACTGACACCCCGGCGGCCCCCCTGGAGTCCGACGAGGCCGAGAGCGTGGCGCTCATCGCCCCCTCATCCGACGCGCCCCCCGCAGCCTTCGCGGCAGAGGGTGGCAGCGCGTGGAACGTGGACGGCACCACCGCCACCCTCGACGGCTCCGTCAACGGGGGCACGCTGAGCTACGACTCCGACACCGAGCAACTGGTCTTCACCGCCGAAGACGGCACCCAGCATGCGACGGCCACCACCGGGCTGCTGAGCATCATCGTGACCGTCGCCGGCGGCTCGCTCTGGATCACCGGCGAGATTCGGCTGACGGAGACCGGTCCCGAACTCATCATCCGCGCCCGTCACATCACCGTCGCCGCGGGCTCCTTCGTGGACACCGGCTCCGGCGCCATCACGATGATCGCGTCCGACGAACGCGAGACCGGCTCCTCCGCCCTCGTGCAGGTCAACGACGCGACCCTCGCCGCCGGCGGCATCACGCTTGAGGCCCATGCCCGCGCACTGGGCGGATCAGCCGCCTCCTCGTCGGCCGCCGTGCTCGTCCGCGACAGCCGCCTGCTGGCCGACGGCCCCGTGTCTCTCCTGGCCTCGTCCGACGCCCGCGCCGTGTCCGCGACCACCGACGGCAGCAGCCGACCCCTCGACGCAGAGTTGCTTTCCGCCACCAGCTCGGCCCGCGCCGGGATCGATGGCGGCTCGGTGCAGACCGACGGCCAGCTCCAGGTGCTGGCCCGCAACCACGCGGAGCTCGCCGGCGCAGCCGTCGCCGCCTCGGGACGCATCGACCGCACCACCAGCGCGTGGCTGTCCGGCACCGACGTCGACGCGGCCGGGGTGGACGTGGACGCCGTCGCCACCGGAACCCTGACCCTCGACGCGATCGCGGGCCCGACGCCCGACGCCACCACCCTGAGCGAGGCGGGTCTCTCCGCCACCCAGGTTGCGGCGCTCAACCGGCTCGCGCAGTGGCCCGGCGCGTTCTCCCTCGGCCTGCTCCGCAGCCTGACCGACGCCGGCCTCTTCGGCGGGTTCCTGACCCTCGCCGGTGGTCGACTGATCATCACGGCCTCCGCCACCGACCGCAGCACCGTCACCGCAGACGGCGCCGACGGCCCCGGTATCGCGGTGCTGCTCGCCGACTCCACCACCTCCGCCTCCCTCACCGACTCGAGCGTCACCGGGGCCTCGGACGTCACCGTCAAGGCCACCACCACCGAGACGCGCACCGCCACCGGGCTCGGCGACGGGTCGCTGGCGCTCCTGGTCTCCAACGCCGACACCTCGGCGCTGCTCGGCTCCGGCGCCCCGCTGACGGCCGCCGGGAACGTCTCGGTCACCGCGCAGCAGTTCGTCTCCGCCACCGCCGACGCCGACGCCATGGCGCTCGTGCTCGGCACGCACCGGGTCAACGCCGACGTGCTGCGCGCGCTGCTGGCCGGCTCGATCGACGTCCTGGCCCTCGACGGATCCGTCGCGCTGGCCACGGCCCGCCCGGGCACCGCCCCCGTGGTGCCGGCGCTGGCCGCCGCCCTCGCGCTGGCCGGCGCCCCCGCCGCCGCCGCCGGAGGCCTCGCGGTTGCCGTCGGAGCGGTCCCGCTGTCCTCGTTCGCCGCCACCGTGCTGACCACAGACGTGGCCGCACTCGTCCCGCCCGGCGCGCCCCTGACCTCGGAGGGCCCGGTCGGCATCGCCGCCGTCACCGCCGGCAGCGCCTCGGCCATCGTCATCGGCATGGACAAGGCCACCGACGGCCCGTCGATCGCACTCACCTTCGCCCGTCTCCGCGCCTCGGCCACCGTGCTCGACACGGTCTACGCCGACGGCGACCTCGAGGTCTACGCGGGCCGCGGACCCCCGGCCGGGCAGCACGTCTCCACCACCTTCGCCCCGAGCCTCACCGGCACCGCAGTACACCTGGTCACCTTCACCGCCACCGTCGAGCAGCCCACGGCAGCTCCGGTCACCACCGTCGAGCAGCCCACAGCAGCTGCGGTCACCAGCTTCGAACCCCCAGCAGGCGCGGTCCTCGTCACCGCAGCCCTGGGCGGCACCCTCACCGCAGGCGCCGCGACCCTCACCTTCGCCGCCGGCTCTCTCCCCACGGATGCGTGGGTCACCATCACCTCCCGCGACGACCCCGTCGCCGGCCTCCGCACCGCCTCCCTGGTCTACGACCTGCGCGCGTTCGACGCCCGCACCGGCGTGGAGATCACCACCTTCCTGACCGCCCCCGTGCTCACCGTCGTCGTCGCCGACCCGGCCGCCCGGATCTGGTACGTCGGGGCCGACGGCTCGCTGCAGGCCATCGCCACCTCCGTCGACCCGGCCACCGGCACACTGACCGCCGCCCTGCCGCACTTCTCCGACTACGTCGCCGGCTCGCCGCTCGCCACCATCTACGACCACGTCGTCGCCATCGTCACCCAGTACGTCGGCACCGGCGTCACCAACCACCCGCTCGGCGACCTCACCCTCGGCGACGCGGTGTCGCTGACCAACGTGCTGCTGTCCTTCGTGATCCCGATCGAGTCCGGCGGGAAGTACACCGGCTCGGTCACACTCACCGGCACGCTGGCCCTCGACCTCACCGTCGGGTCCTGGCGGATCCAGGCTGGGGCCACACTCGCCGGCACCTACGTGCTCGCCGCCGACGACCTCGACGCAGGCACCCTCACCCTGACCATCAACGGCCTGTCGGTCACCGTCGAGTCCGGCACGACCGTCGTCGGCACCTTCACCGCCGCGACGGCGACCATCAGCCAGTCCGGCTCCAACGTCACCATCACGGCGACGGGCGTCAGCGGCAGCGTCGGCACCGGCCCGGCAGTGCTGACCATCGCCGAAGGCAGCCTCACCGTCACCTCGTTCGACGACAACGGCGACATCGCCCTGTCCCTGTCGGTCCCCTCCGTCACCGTCGGCGGCACCACCGGCGTCACCCTCTCCTCCGTCACCGTCAGCTACGACGGCGTCGCCGGGCTGTCGGTGCAGGCCACCGCCAGCATCACCGTCGGCTCGGCCGTCCTCACCGGCACCGCGGTCCTCACCCGCCAGGGCGACACGTTCCGCCTGTCGGTCAGCGGACTGGCGGCCACCGCCAGCATCGGCGGCTCCGCCCAGAGCGTCAGCATCAGCGGCGGCTCCGGCACCCTGATCCTCGGCACCGAGGTCAGCGGCACCCTCACCGCCACCATCGTCGCGGCCGGCTACCTCGACGCCAGCCTTGCCGGCACCGTCACCTTCGGCGGCGGCACGGTGCGCGTCGCACTCGCCGCCCGCGACCTCAGCCTCGACCTCGACGGCGGGCTCAGCGTCAGCGACGCCGTCGTCGGCCTCGTCGTCCAGGTCACCGCCACCGGCACCACCTACGCGCTCGACGCCCGCGGCGCCGTCGCGTTGACGGGCTTCCCGGGGGTCGCGGTCAGTGGCTCGTTCGTGGTGCGGGTCAACACCTTCCAGGTGGCGGTCGCCGAGACGATCGACTTCGCCGACGGTTCGGGCACCGTGGCCATCACGTTCACCGCTCCCGATGAGGTCGCCACCGGGACCACCTCGTACCTGAAGTTCAGCGGCGTCGGCCTCACGATCGCGGTACTCGGCCAGCAGCTCACCGCAGACCTCACCTTCACCAAGACCGGCAGCGGCTTCACCGTCGCGGTCGCCAACCTCGGCATGGGGTTCACCGCCGGCGGCGCCACGCTCGCCACCTTCACCGGCACCGGCACAACCAACACACTCACGTTCGACGACACGGCCAACACCCTCGCCGCCACGCTCACCGGCACGCTCACCATCGCGCTCCCCGGCCTGGCCTTCAGCGGCGACTTGAGCCTCGGCCTCAGCACGGCCGGCGCCGGGTACGTCAAGGTCACCGGGTCCCCGGTGGCGCTGACGCTCGCCGGGCAGTCGGTGTCGTTCACCACCTTCGAATTCGCGCGCGTCACCGACGGAGGCGTCACCACCACCCGCATCCACGCCACCGGCGGCACGCTGACCATCGTGGCCGGCACGACGACGCTGCTGTCGGCCGGGGCCATCAGCGGCGACCTCGTCCTCACCGCGGCCGGCACGGCGGGGAGCCTGACGGTCGGCACCCTGACCTCCGCCGTCACCAGCCTCGCCTTCACCGGCGCGCTCAGCCTCGCTGTCAACACCGGCGCGGCCGCCGTCGGCGAGCTGCCCGCCGGGCCGTACCTCCGCGTCGAGGTCCTCGCCGCCGAATTGATCGTGGCAGGGCAGAGCCTCACCGCTGACGTGACGATCGAACGCAGCGTCGATGCCGACGGCGACGTGGTGCTCCGCGCCGGCCTGGCGAACGGGTCGCTGACCTTCGAGTCCGGCGCCACCACCGTGCTGGCCGTCAACGACGCCAGCGGCGCGCTGCTGGTCACCGCCGACGGCTTCGCCGCCAGCCTCGCCGGCACCGTCTCCGTCGGGCTCACCGGCGTCTCGCTCACCGGCGAGCTCAGCGTGCAGGTCAAGAGCTTCACCGCCGCCGTCGACACCACCGTCTCCGTGGGCGGCACCGACCAGTCGATCGTGCTCCCCACCGGCGTCTACCTGCGGGTCCACGGCGAGAACGTCGTGCTCGAGGTGGCCGGGCAGCGGATCGCCGGTACCGTCACAGTCACCCATGCCTCCGGAACCACCACCGTCGCCATCGCCGACGGTTCGGTGGACTTCGGCGACGGCGCCGTCACGCTGACCGGGCTCACCACCACCGTCCCGATCACCGCCGACGCCACCGGCGTCTGGGGCTCGATCAGCGGCACGCCCGCGCTGAACGTCGCCGGGCTCTCCATCGCGGCAGCGTCGCTCACCGTCGAGTTCAACACCAGCTCCTCCCCGCAGGGCGGCATCGCGATCGACACCGTGCGCGTCGGCGCCAACGGGCTCGCCGTCGCGTTCGCGGGCGTCAGCATCACCGGCGACATCTGGGTCGAGAGCAGCGCGGGCGTGCTCACCGTCGACATCTCCGGCGGCACCGCCTCCCTCGGCCCTGTCACCATCTCCGCCATCAACGGCACGCTCGTCGTCGTCCCCGACGGCGTGGCCGGCACCCTCGCCGCCACCGTCACGCTGCCCACCATCGCCGGCCTCACGTTCGGGACCCCCACCTTCACCGTCGAGATCAACACCACTCCGTCGCCGCGGACCGTCGGCACCACCGACCTGCCTGCAGGTCCGTACCTGCGAGCGGTCGTGGAGGGCCTCAGCGTCACCCTCGACGACGCCGACCCGGCCGGGAACTTCACGGCCGATGTCGCGATCACGCTGTCGGGCGCCGGCCCCACCGCCGAGACCGTCATCGCCGCCACCAACGTCACCGCGACCGTCGGCACCGACGGTCTCACCGGCGGCCAGGGCGCGCTGATCCTCCGGTCCGGAGGCATTGCGGGCTTCATCTCCGGCACCGCGTCGGGTTCCGGCTCCGGCGTGAGCATCGAGGGCTCCGTCCTGCTGCAGATCAACACGATGACCACCGCCATCGACACCGTCGTCGACGTCGGCGGAACCGACGTGGTCATCAAGATCGCCGCCGCCCCCGCGGCCGACGACCCGTTCTTCAGCCTGTCGGCGTCGAACGTCACCGTCACCATCGGCGACTTCATCACCATCGAGGGCAGCGTCACCTACAGCGACGCCATCGTGGGCGGCTCCCCGGCGCAGGTGTTCGCCGGTAACGGCCTGTCGATCTTCCTCGGCCGCGGCCCCGCCTACACCAGCGACGGCGGCATCAACCCGCTCGCCGTCGGCGTGCTGCTGACGGACGCCACCATCGGCGTCGTCGAGATCGGCACCGGCCACGCGTTCGTCGCCACCGGCACCGTCAGCCTGATCGGCGTGCCCGGCGTGACCGTCACCGGCACCACCAGCGTCCGGATCAACACGACCGGCCTGGCGGTCGACACCGTCATCGAGATTCCGGGCAGCACGGAGCCGGGCGTCGCGGTCGAGTTCACCGCCGCCGAGATCGGGCTCAAGGAGTTCGTCGTCTCCGCCGCGACCCTCGCGTTCGCCGGCCAGTCCCTCACCGGCACGTTCTCCTTCAGCCGCACCACCGAGGACATCAAGCTCGAGGTGATCGACGGCGCCATCGACCTCGGCGGTGCCGTCACCCTCGGCGACATCGATGGCATCCTCGTCGTGCGCCCGGACGGCATCGCCGGCACCCTCAGCACGAGCCTCAGCGTTCCCAGCGCCGGGCTCACGGTGCCGAGCGCCACCATCGCGGTCAACACGTCAGCCGCGGCGATCACCGTCGGCTCGACGCCTCTCCCCGCCGGGCCTTACCTCCGCGTCGGCGCCACCGCCGCGAGCCTCAGCATCGCCGGCCAGAGCATCACGGCCGACGTCGCCGTCGAGCGCCGCACCTCCGGCGGTGTGGCCACCACGATCATCGGGCTCGGCAACGTCGCGTTGTTCCTCGGCGACGACCGCGGCGACGGTCCCGGCACCAACGACCTCGGCTTCCGGCTCACCGGCGGCTCCGGACTCATCGTCCTCACCGCCACCGGCCTGGCGGCGCGCATCGAGGGCCAGCCCACGATGCAGCTCGGCAGCTCCTCCTCCCTGAGCGGCACGGTCAGCTTCGCGATCAACACCACCGCGGCCCGGGTCACGGCCTCCATCGTCGTCGGCACGGAGACCCGCACCCTCGACGTCGCCGCCGGCCCGTACGTCCGCTTCGAGGGCACCGGGCTCAGCCTCATCGTCCTGGGCCAGAGCATCACCGCGTCCGTCGCGGTCGAGCGGGGCACCGCCCTGACCGCCGGGGGCACGCCCGATCCCAGCCGCTCCGTCCTGCGCATCGCCGCGACCGACGTCACCCTCGACATCGCCGGCGTCGTCTCGCTCACCGACGGCACCGCCCTCCTGCTGCTCAGCTCCGCCGGATTCGCCGGCCGCATCTCCGGCGACATCACGCTCAACGTGCCGCAGGTGAGCCTGTCCGGCGGCCTGGCCGTCGAGTTCAACACCGCCACCGCGGCCGTCAACGAGAGCTTCGTCCTCGGTGGAGTGACGACCTCCCTCGTCCTCCCCGAGGGCGGAACCACCGGGTACGTCCGCGTCGCGGGCACCGCCATCACGCTCACCATCGCGGGTCAGACGATCACCGCCGACGTCGTGGTGGAGAAGAACGGTACCGACACCGAACTCACCGTCCGCAACGCGCGCGTCGTGCTCGGCGGCGCCACCCCGCTGGTCACCCTGGAGCAGCCCGCCGCGGGCGAGACCGGCGACGTGGCCACCATCGTCCTCACCACAGGAGGCACCTACGGCGCCATCGCCGTCGACGTCACCGTCGCGGTGCCGGGCGTGTCGATCACGGGCACCGTCACCATCGCCTTCAACACGACCACGTCGGCGCACGCCGTCGACGGCTGGGCCTCACTGCCCGCCGGCCTACTCCGCCTCGGCGGCCAGAACTTGACGGTCTCCGTACTCGGACAGAGCCTGATCGCCGACGTCACCCTCGAACGCCGCACCACGTCCACCGGCACCGTCGTCACCCGCATCGGCATCGACAACGTCACACTCACCCTCGGCCCGCTCACGGCCACCGCCGGCAGCGGCCTGTTCATCATCAGCGACGCGGGCGTCGCGGGCACCCTCACCGTCACGATCGCGGCGGTCACTTCCCCCTTCAGCTTCTCGGGGACCCTGGACCTGCTGCTGAACACGACCACCGCGCGCGTCACGGAGACCCTGGCCGTCGGCGCAGGGACGGTCTCCATCGACGTCGAGGCCGGGCCGTACGTGCGGCTGGCCGCCACCGGCATCACGCTCGGCATCCTCGGCCAGAGCCTCAGCGGCGACGTCGCCTTCGAGCGCGCGACCGCGGCCGGTGTGGACAAGATCCTCGGCACCACCGACGACACCACCGTCACCCGCATCGCGGTGGCGAACGCCGCGCTGTCGTTCACCGCGGGCACGGCCGACCTGTCGCTCACCGCCGGGACCGCGCTCTTCGTCCTGCCCTCGGGCGGCGGACTGGCCGGCCGGGTGTCGGGTACGGTCGCGCTCACCGGCGTCCCCGGCCTCGCGATCTCCGGCGCACTCGCGGTCGAGATCAACACCACTGGCCTTAAGGTCACCGAGACCATGCGGGTGGGCACCGGCAGCGTCACCGTCGATCTCCCGGCAGCCACGGGCAGCTACCTGCGGTTCGCGGGCACCGGGCTGAGCATCGTCATCGCCGGGCAGAGCCTCGCCGCAGACGTCCTGATCATCCAGAGCGGCAGCACGCTCAGCGTGGCAGTCAGCAACGGCGAGCTCGCCTTCGGGCCCGCCGGGGCGCCGCTGGTCAGCGCGACCGGTGTCAACGGCTCCCTCACCATGACGGCCGCCGGGATGTCCGGGTTCCTCTCCGCCTCCATCGCCGTGGCCATCCCGAGCGTCGAGTTGACCGGCACCGTCGTCGTCGCGGTCGACTCCGCCGCGGGAACGCTCGCCGTCGACCTCACGACAGTCCAGCTCACCATCGCCGAGCAGTCGCTGGGCGCAGATGCGGTCAGCATCCGCCGCACCGCCGCCGGCGACGTGTCGCTCGTCGTCGACAACCTCACCCTCCAGCTCGGCCCCGAAGCCGACCCCTTCGTCGACGTGACCGCGGCCAACGGCTGGGACGGTGCGCTGCTCGTCACCGCCCAGGGCGTGGCGGGCACCTTCAGCGGCAGCCTCACGGGCGTCTTCAACCTGCCCGGCATCACGGTGGACGGGAGCGTCCGCTTCGCCGTCAACACCATCCCGTCGGCCGTCCGTCGCCCGGACCTCGGCATCGACGTCCCGGCCGGTACCTTCCTGCACGTCGAGATCACCGGCGGACTCCTCAAGGTCGGCACCAGCGGCCCTGAGTTCTCCGGCAGCTTCCTCATCAGCCGCAGCGGCACCGACACCGTCATCGCCTTCACCGGCGTCTCGGTAGAGCTCGGGTCGGGCAGCAGCGGCTTCAGCGTCACCGACGGCCAGGGCGCGTTCCTGCTCCTCGCCGGCACCGGCCTGGCCGGCGGCATCGCCGGCCTGTTCAGCGGCGCCGTCGCGGTCGCCGGGGGCGGGTTCGAGGCCGGCGCCGAGATCAGCGTCCGCTACAACGGCACCTCCCAGGCCATCGACCGGGAGATCACGGTGGCCGGCGTCGACATCCCGATCGTGTTCGTCATCTCCGATGACGGCGACGCCACCAACGACGAGATCGCCACTGTCTCAGGTCCGTTCGTCGCGGGATCGATCACCGGCGGACTGAAGTTCGGCGACTTCGTCGAGATCACGGGCACCATGAACTTCGGCGTCGACACGTCGGTGCAGAACCTGACGATCTTCGTCGGCCAGGGCCCTGGGTTCCTGGAGGACAAGTCTCTCAACCCGTTGGCCAAGGGCGTCCTCATCTCCAACGCGAGCGGGTACATCGGTGGCTCCGGCACCGGGCGCTTCTTCGCGATCAGCGGCACGGTCGAGCTCGTCGGCTTCACCGGTCTCACTCTCGGCGGCACGCTGCAGGTCCTCTACAACCAGACGACGACCGAACAGGTCCTGGGCACCGGGGACGACGCGGTCACGCTCGCCGAGGGCACCGCGACGACGCCGTTCCTCCTCGTCGTCGGCGACCTCAACCTCGGCGTGGCCGGACAGAGCCTCACCGGTACCTTCGCCATCGAG
This sequence comes from Tessaracoccus luoxuelianae, assembly GCF_055326245.1. Taxonomy (NCBI): domain Bacteria; kingdom Bacillati; phylum Actinomycetota; class Actinomycetes; order Propionibacteriales; family Propionibacteriaceae; genus Tessaracoccus; species Tessaracoccus luoxuelianae. Next base: position 180,452 of record NZ_JBUZNO010000005.1, on the reverse strand, counting down.
ACCCTCACCGGCGGCGGCCTGCGCCTCAAGTTCGGCACTTCCGCCCGCGACGGCGGCAACCCGCTCACCCTCAGCCTCGGCGACGGCGTCGTCGTGGCCACAGTCGCCAGCGGCGAGCTGGAACTCACCCCCGCCGGCCTCGCGACGGTCCTCGAGGCCTCCCTGGCGCTCAACGCCGGCGACGCGTTCGAGCTCACCGGCTCCATCGGTCTCCAGCTCAACACCACCACCACGACGCGCACCGTGCAGGGCATCGCGCTCCCGCCGAGCTCGATGCGCATCCAGGTCGGCACCCTCGCCGCGCCCGCCGTCCTGACGATCAGCGGGCAGGAGTTGAAGGGCGTCTTCCTGTTCACCCAGATCCTGGGCCCCGTCGCCCCGGGCGCACCGGCCGGCACCACCCCGCCGAGCAAGGCCGTCATCGTCGCCTCGGCGCTCAGCCTCACCATCGGCACCGAGACGGCAGGCGTGAAGCTCTCCGACGGCTCCGCGATGTTCGTCATCACCGAGGCAGGCGTTGCCGGGCGGGTCACCGGCACCGTCACCTTCCTCATCCCGGCGGGCATCGTGAAGTTCAGCGGCACCTTCACCGTCGCCGTCAACTCCGGTGTCGCGGTGAACGAGACGATCACGCTCGACGGCACCACCGTCGTCCTCGACCTCCCCGTCGGCCCGTACCTGCGCGTCGAGGGCACGGGCGTCGCGCTCGAGGTGGCCGGGCAGAAGATCACCGGCGACTTCACCTTCACCCGCCAGGGCACCTCGCCGAACTTCACGACACAGATCACGCTCGCGAACGCCCGCGCCGCGCTCGGTGACGGCACCACCGAGTTCGCCGTGTTCACCATCACCGCAGGCTCCTTCACCATCGACGCCACCGGCGTCACCGGCTCCGTCACCGGCACCGCCGCGCTCACCCTGCCCGACGTCGGGCTGACCGGGAACTTCACCATCACCCTGACCGCCGCCACCAGCAGTCTCAGCGTGACCGTGACCTCGCTCCAGCTCACCGTCGGCGGATTCGTCCTGAGCGGCGGCAGCCTGACCTTCGCACAGACCCCTGTGGGTGGAGCCAAGGTCGTCAACGTGGCCGTCACCGGCCTCACCGCGAACTTCGGGGCACCGATCAACACGCTCACCTTCAACGGCTCTCTCCTCATCGGTCCCGCCGGGTTCGCAGGCAAGCTGTCGCTGACGGACACCAGCATCCAGCTCGGCGGCGGCTATTCAGTGGCCGCGGCGGACCTGCGCCTCGAGATCAACCGCGCCACCCAGGCCGTCACCCTCGCCGACGGCAGCATCCTCCAGGCGGGTCCCTACCTGCGCATCGTGGGCGCGGGCATCGTGGTGCAACTCGGCGACATCAAGCTCACCGCGTCGCTCGCGTTCCAGCAGACAGCCAACTCGGTCGGCGTCACCCGCACGGTCATCGTCGTGGCCGGGGGCAGCGTGCAACTCGGCACCGACCCCGCGATCCTCACCGGCGTCGACGGAATCATCGTCCTGACCTCCGCAGGCATGGCAATGAGCCTGGGCGGAACACTCGACCTCGGCTCGCTCCTGCCCGACGGCGTCACCATCTCCGGCTCCTTCTTCCTACAGATGAACCAGGCCACGGTGCCCGTGAAGGAGAACGTCACGGTGGGCGGTCGCACCGTCTCGCTCGACCTCAAGCAGGGCGCGTTCGTCCGCGTGGGCGGCACCGGCATCACGCTGGCCATCGCGGGTCAGTCGCTGACGGGCGACCTCGCGTTCGAGCGCTCCGGCGCCACCACGACGATCGTGCTCGCGAACATCAGCCTCAGCATCGGCGACGGCGTGCTCAGCCTCACGGGCGGCGCCGGCACGCTGACCCTCGGCGCCACCGGGATGGCGACGACCGCCGCGGGCATCGTCGGCACCGTCTCGCTCAACGTCCCCGGAGTGTCCCTGACCGCCCAGATGAAGCTGGTCATCGACACCGCCCCGGCCACGTCGAAGTTCGAGATCAGCGCCACCGGCCTGGTCCTGGACCTGGCGGGCCAGCAGTTGCGCGGCGACTTCACCTTCGCCCAGACCGGCGTCGGCGCCGCGCGCGTGGTGAAGGTCACGGCGCAGAACGTCAAGCTGTTCCTCGGCGACGTAGGAGCCAACGGCATGGTGGACGACCCGACATGGGTCGACGACAAGGGACTCAGCCTCACGGGCGGCTCGGGCGTATTCCTCCTCACCTCCGCCGGTCTGGCGCTCGACGTCACGGCCAGCGTGAACCTGGTGGGCCTCAGCAACGTGCCCTTCTCGCTGAACGGCGGGCTCACCGTCAGGCTCCAGGTCAACACCGGCCCGGCACCCGTGTCCACCACGCTCGGCGCGACCACCATCACTCTGCCGGCGGGCCGGTTCGTGAGGGCCTCCATCACCGGCGGCATCACCGTCTTCGAGCAGACCATCTCCGGCACCTTCATGTTCGAGCAGGCCACCGGCGCGGGCGCCGACCGTGTGCTCGGCACCACCGACGACATCCGCATCCTCCGCATCGCCGCGGCCAACGTCGCCCTGTTCGTCGGCGACAACGGTGGCACCGGTGCCGACCTCACCGACGACATCGGCCTGCGGCTGAGCGGCGGCACCGCCCTCCTGCTGATCACCCCGGAGGGCTTCGCCGGCACGATCTCGGCCACCGCCGCCATACTCCTGGGCGACGGGCTCACCGCCAGTGCCACTGTCGGCGTGGAGCTCAGCGACATCCGCCGCGTCGTCAGCGGCAAGACCGTCGGCGTCTCCGTCGACGAGGCGTTCGAGGTCGCGGGGGAGACCCTCCGGCTCACGCTGCCCGCGGGCCCGTACCTCAAGGTCACCGCCACCCAGATCAACCTCACCATCGCCGGCCAGGTGCTCACGGCGGACGTGTCCTTCGCGAAGTCCACCACCCCCGGCCTGGACGGCACCCTCGCCACCCCCGACGACGTGGAGAGCACGAAGATCCGCTTCGACAACGTCGGCCTGCGCATCGGCACCGCCGACCGCGACCTCATCGTCGTGAGCAACGGATCCGGCGCGTTCGACATCGTGGGCAAGGTCGCCGACCCGGCGGGCAAGGGCGGCGTGGCCGGCATGCTGTCCGCCACCGTCGAACTGTTCATCCCGGGCGTCACCTTCTCCGGCAACCTCGAGGTCCGCCTCAACACCCTGACCGGCAACCGCATCGTCGACAGCGTCGTCATCACCCCGGGCGTCACGGTGGCCGCCAACGACATCGCCCTCGAGGTCATGGGCCAGAGCCTCACCGGCGACTTCGTCTTCTCGCAGAACCCCGTGACCAAGGAAGTCACCCTCGCGCTGAACGACGTCGTGCTGGAACTGGGCGACGGCACCCAGTGGTTCGTCCGCGCCACCGTCGCCTCGGGCCTCTTCGTGATCACGCGCACCGGTGTCGCCGGTGCGCTGGTGGCCGGCGTCACCGTCAACCCCACCGCGGTGCCCGACGCGCTGATCGACGTCGACGTGGTGATCAACGTCAACACCGGAACCAGCCAGGTCACGCGGACCGTGACGCTCAACGGCAGCTCCGAAACCATTGACCTCGCACCCGGCACGCTGCTCGTGCAGGTGGGCCTGCCCGAGAAGCCGGCCACGATCAAGATCTTCGGCCAGGAGCTTTCGGGCGTCGCCGTGTTCGAGCAGCGCAAGACGGCCGCGGGCGCGAAGATCGTGCGGATCGCGTTCGCCGAGGTGTCCTTGTTCGTCGGGGACCCCGGACCTACCAGCGCCGATACCGACGACATCGGACTGCGACTCACGGGCGGCCAAGGCGCCTTCATCATCACGCCCACCGGCACCGCCGGCGAGATCTCTGGCGTCGTCGCCCTCGTCGGGTTGCCCATCCGGATCTCCGCGGCGCTGACCCTGCAGCTCAACTCCATCCAGGTGGGTGGCCAAGGCGTCGTCGTCAACGAGGTCTTCCAGTTCGCCGGCGTGACGGTGGCCACGACCACGCAGGGCACGGGTTCGGTCAATGAGGTCCAGCGGATCGACGTGCAGGCACCCGCCGGTAGCTTCACGCTCTCCCTCGACGTCAACCTCAACGGCCACATCGACGACGGCGAAACCACCGGCGCCATCGCCGTCGGCGCGGCAGCCTCCGTCGTCGAGACGGCACTCGACACGCTCGTCGGCGGCTCCGGCGTCGGGGTGACCGGGATCCTCGACGGCTCTGCCGTCGTCGGCTACACCGTGACCTGGGGAAGCGTCGGAAACAAGGCGGCCTTCCAGCCCAACATCCGACTGCTCTCGCTCCCCAAGGGCCCGTTCGTGCGCGTCGCGGCGGACGACATCGAGATCACCTTCGTCATCAAGGACAACCCCGATCCCACGCCGGACGAGACGTTCCTGATCACCGCGGACTTCGCGTTCGAGCGCCTCGGCACCGGGCTGACGGCGATCACGCGCATCGCGCTGGCCAACCTCACCATGGGCGAGGGGCAGCAGATCGGCGCCGTCAGCGCGGCGAACAACCCCGGCATCGTCTCGGGCACGGGCTTCATCGTGATCTTCCCGGCCGGATCCGACACCAACTCCGGTGCGCCGACCGTCACCACCACCGGCGGCGTCGCGGGCATCATCACCGGCGAGGCCAAGATCACCGTGCCCGGCTTCACCGGCGGAGCCTCGCTCGGCTTCCGGTTCAACACCACCGACGTCGCCGTCACCCAGTCCATCGTGGTCGACGGCGAGACCATCAGCCTCAACGTCAGGGCACCGCTCGCCACCGAACCCACCGGTGTGTTCGAGTTCGTGGTCCAGAACCTCGACTTCAACTTCGGCGATCCCCCCATCCTGGAGATTCGCGCCGGAGAGTTCTCGGTCGACGGCAGCGGCAACTTCGATGGAGACGGCCTCGAGATCTTTGTCGGCTCCGGCCCGTCGATGATCGACGGCGCCCTCAACCCCCAGGCCATCGGCGTCCTGATCAAGAACGCCGCAGTCTCCTTCCGTTCGGACAGCACCGGCTGGGCCCTCCGGGCAACCGGAACGATCGCCCTGCTCGGCCTCGACGGGCTGGGCATCACGGGCACGGTCGCCTTCCAGGTCAACACCTCGACGTCGAACATGTTCTCCTCGCTCGGGTCCCTGGGTGGCATGTCGGGCGGCGTCGACCCGGGCAGCTTCAGCCTGAGCATCACCTCCGTCGTCATCACGGCGGGCAACATCGCCACCCTGAGCGGCAGCCTCCGGGTCACGCGCCAGCCCAACGGGACCCTCGACCTCGCTCTGCTCAACGCGGTGGTCACCATCACGCTCGACGCGACAACGGTGGTGAGCCTCGGAGGCTTCGCGACCTTCACCATCTCGCCGGTGGCGGGATTCCAGCTCGGCACGTTCCGCGTCACCACCTTCAAGCTGTTCCCGAGCAGCCCGGTGCCCGCCCCCGCCGAGACGTTCCCGGTGCTGGTCACCGGCAACCTCGTCACCCCGCTGCGCGGCGCTGTCGTCTCGTCCGCGACGGCGATCACGGTCAGGTACAGCACCACATCGGGTCGGATCCGCACCAGCTCGGTGAACGGCGACGAACTCGAGGTCACCCTGAGCGGGAGCGGCACCCCGCTCACGCTCGGCGCTCCGACGCCGGTGTCCGGGAGCGCCAACACCTGGAGCTACGCCGTGACGATTCCGGCCGGGACGGCGATCGTCAGTGTGCGCTTCAAGGCCGGCACCGTCATCGCGGAGGACTCGGGCAGCCCCACGCCGTCGACCCAGGTCGGCACGATGGTCGGCTCGACCGAGCAGTTCTACACCTTCCAGGCCACCCCGCTGCAGCCCAAGCCCGGCCCCGTGGCGTCGCTCGCGGTCCCCAGCATCAGCCAGGCCCAACTCAACGCGCAGGGCTACATCGACATCTCTTACACGTCGCTGGCGAAGGACGACGCCGGTGCGCTGCTGCCCATCGACAAGGACTTCACGGCCAACGCGACCGTCGCCCCGTTCACAATCACCGGCCAGGTCGGCGACCTCAAGTACGTGACAGGCACCACTCCCGAGCTCCTCGGCGCCCCGATCATCGTGGCCGGCCAGGCCGCCGGCTCGACGTCGGTGACCTTCCGGTACTTCCTCAAGGACAAGAACACGGCCAACACCCTCGGCCTGTTCACCGGGACCGGCCCGATCACCATCCAGCTCGCCGCCAACGCCGCCCGCAGCGGCACGCTCACGAGCCAGGCTCAGACGCTCGTTCTCACGCTCGCGGCGAGCACCGTCGGCGAATCCACCTCCGGCGGCCCGATGACCCTCGGCCCGCTCACGCTGCAAGGCCCCACCGTGGGGCTGGGTGGCTTCGGGTTCTCCGACGGCAAGCTCATCGTTTCCGTCATCCTCGGCGTACAGCGCGCCTCGCTGTCCTTCGGCGGCGACCCGACCACAGGCGCCCAGTCGACGGCCCAGACCAACTCGGGCGTCACCGTCGATCTGCTCGGCCTCATGGGCTCCTTCGAGCTGGCCGTCGACGTGTTCGGGTTGCTCGGCGGCAACGTCGACATCAGCGCGACCGGCAAGTGGGGCATTCAGATCGCGTCCCTCGACGCGCAGATCCCGAACGTCGCGCGGCTGCAGGCCACCGGCATCCGCTTCGGCTACGACCCGAAGGGTGCCGCCGACCAGGAGATCATGCGGATCAACACCGCCACGATCACGTTCCCGTCGTTCGGCGTCACCGGCAGCCTGCGCCCCTACGACCCGGCACTCGGCTCCAACATCACGCGCAACAACGATCAGGCGCTCAGCACCGGCCAGATCCCGGGCCTCACCATCTACGGCAACGGCTTCCGCCTCGGCACGGCCGAACTCGCCTACGGGTTGCCGTCGACCCAGCCCGGTCAGACGCCCGACCCGATCGCGCCCGCCCAACCGGACAAGAAGATCACCCTCGGTAGCATCCTCGAGCTCGACGACATCCGCATCGGCATCTCGGGCCTCGAGGTCCGCTTCCCGGCCGCCGGCGCGCCCAGCACCGAGCCGGCGGGCTTCACCGGCGTCATCTACATCGCCACCGGCGGCGCCAAGCTGTTCCCGGGTAAGTCCTTCGGGGCCACGCTGTCGGACCGGCTGACTGCCGACGACAAGCGGCCCGACGGCACGATGGACGACGAGGCGTTCCGGATCGCCCTGACGTTCGCCGACGGCAGGGTGCAGGCGTTCCAGCTCACCGTCGACACCCTGGAGATCCGCCTCGGCACGTTCGTGACGCTGACAGCGCGGGACTTCCGGCTCGACACCGGCGCCACCGGCTCCGCACTGATGGCCAGCTTCGGCGCGGTGGGCGCGAAGGTCACCATCGGCTCGCTGGCGATCGCCGGCGAGGGCCGCAACTTCGCCATCACCGGCGACGGCTCCTTCAAGGCCCTGCCCGGCTTCGGAGTGTTCCTGTCCATCGGCTCCGCGACTGGCGACAGCTTCAAGTGGCCGTCGTTCCTGCCCGTCCGGATCGACGCGATCGGCATCCAGTGGGACGACGTCGAGAACGCCCCCGGAGACTTCGTGCTCATCCTGTCGGCCAGCGTGACCGGAATCCAGGGTCTCAGCGGCCTGCAGATCACCGGCGCCATCCAGGGCATCCGGATCCAGCCGTCGCTCCTGGCTGAGGGCAAGTTCCCGATCATCGGCATCGACGCGCTCGGCGTGAGCGTCAAGGGCAAGATGTTCGGCGGCGAGGTCTCCGCCAGCCTCGTGGGCGGCATCCTCAAGCTCGATTCGCTGTACAACATCATCGGCGTGTTCGACACCACCACCCCGGTGGCGCGTCGCGTGCTGTACTTCGGGCTCGAGGGCACCATCTCCATCGCAGGGCTCGCCGGCTTCGGCATCCGCCTGGGTCTGTCCGAACTCGGGCCGCTGCAGGTGTTCCTGTCGGCCAACGTGCCGGGCGGGATCCTGCTCGAACCCAACTCCGGCCTGGCGATCAACGACTTCTTCGGCGGCGTCGAGTTCTTTACCACGCTCCCGACCATCGACGACCCGTTCGCGCTGCGCTCCTCGGGGTTCCAGCTGCCGACGTCCCTGACGGCGGACCAGTGGCTGGCCCAGCTGCAGACGCAGGTCGCGAACCAGGTCAAGGCCATCGCGGCGGATCCGAGCAGGAGCGGGTTCGCGGCCGCGTTCACCTCACCCATGGTCATCACCGGCTCCGCCAAGATCTACTCGATCTACACCTCGCAGGCCGTGTTCAACGGCCAGGTGATCGTCAAGATCTCCACCGACGGCAAGATCCTCATCATCGGCAAGCTCAACTTCGCCGCCGACAACATCTCCATCAGCGGCCGGCTCTACGCCGACCTGTCGAAGGTGGCCACCGGTAGCGTCACGATCCTGTTCCTCGCCGACATCCCGGACCAGGTGCGCCTGCTCACCCTCTACGGCAAGCTCAAGATGGGCTTCAAGAACTCCTCCGGTCAGGAGGTCACCTTCGACGTGGCCGACCTGCCCGACCCGACGGCGACCGCGACCGCGCCCGTCGTCACGCTCGGGTCCCCGTCGGCCAACGGCGGAAGCGTGCAGAACACGGTCATCAACCAGGCCGGCACCAAGTACGTCGACGTCGTCTTCACGCCGCCGCCCGGCGCCAGCCTCGACCTCAGCACCATCCTCGGCCAGAGTGGCGACTTCACCCTGACCGGTCCCGGGGCCGCCCGCACCATCGTCGCGCCCGTGCCGATTCTTGCGGTCACCACGGACACCGGCATCGAGTTCCTCGCGATCACCATGCTCGTCGACGACACGGGCGCGTACTACATGAATGGCAGCACCCGAGTCGACGTGCTCCCCAAGACCGACGGCATGACGGACGAGCAGCTCAAGGTCGCCGCCCTCCGGGCACTGGGGATCACCCGGTTCCGCTACGCGGTCGGCTCAGGCGACTTCGCCATGGGCACCTGGACGCTGACATTCGCCGCCGACGTCGTGAAGAACGCCTCGATCACGACCGACTCCGGCACGACCCCTGGCGCCGGCAACGCGGCAACCACCCTGACCTTCACGGTCGTCGGCACCACCGCGACCGTGTCCAACCCCACGCCAGGGGCGTCCATCGACATCAACGTGCTCAACGGCCGCGGCTGGATCGACGTGACTTTCACGAAGCCGACGTTCTTCACCATCGACCCCGCGTCGATCACCGACCTCGCGCCCGAGTTCGCGCTCGGCGGGGCCGGCCTGGGCACCGTCAAGCTCGAAGGCGCATTCGCGCCCGCGCTGGTGACGACCACCTCGACGACGATGACCTACCGCTACTGGCTCAGCGGCCGGTTCGCCCCCTCGGGCGGCGTCACAGTGACCTTCCTGGCCGGCTCGTGGTCGTATCTGTTCACCGTCACGGCCCCGCTCATCGTCACCGACGCGCCCGAGGAACCCGGCGCCGGCAGCGTCGCCGTCGTGTTCCCGGCGGGCGGCCAGTACGGCATCCCGGCCGGCTTCACCGTCGACCCCGACTCCGTCATCAACCGGCTCGCCGGACTCTCCTTCGCCGGCTCCGGGTGGGACATCGAGCGCGACCTCACCGCCCCCATCACCGCCACCGGCGCGCCGGGCGAGTTCCGCATCCCAGTCCAGGTGACCGCGGTCGGAGGCGCGGCCCTGACCGCCGCCCTCACCTCCGCGCCGATCGGCTATGTCGGTTCGGTGACCGCGGGTACGCAGGCGGGCGTCGTCGCGATCACCCCGCGTGGCTTCATCGACGTCGACTTCACCAAGCCAACGGCGTCCGGCGTGACCCTCGACCTCGCGTCCATCCTCGATCTGGCCGCCGAGTTCGAGCTCTACGGCGAGGGCCTCGGCAGCGTCCAACTCGACGCCACCCGCGCTCCCGTCCAGCTCACCTCCGGCGTGCCCAGCACGGTGCTGCGGTTCCGCTACTGGCTGACCGGCCAATACGACGCAGGCTTGTCGGTGACGCTCACCGCGATCGCCGGCAGCTGGTCCTACCTGCTTGCCACCGCGGCGCTGTCCGCCACCCCGACCATCAATCTGGCGATCGGTGCCGGCACCGTCAGCACCACCCTCACCGTGACCCTGCCGTCCATCCCGGCCGGATACAGCCTCGATGAGGCCTCCGTCGAAAGCCTCGCCTTCCTCAGCGGCCTCACATTCACCGCAGGCACCGCCGGGTGGACCGTCGTGGCCGACACCTCGAGCTCCATCTCGGTCGCCGGCAGCACCCTCCTGATCCCGGTGCACGTCTTCCGCGACACCACGGCGGCCGCAGGATCGAGCACGGTGCAGCTCAACGCCCTCAGCCTCCCGCTCCTCGCCGCCACGACCGCCGATCTGCCCGGCAGCACGTTCACCGCACCGGCCCGCACCTTCGTCGACGTGCCGCTCACGGCTCCCACCGGCCTGAGCATCGACCAGTCCAGCATCGGCATCAACGACATCACACTCACCGTCAACGGCTCCACGGTCGCCATCACCGGCTTCCAGATCCTCGCGCTGGTCGACGGCATCCTCTGGGTGCGCTACACCTTCGGCACGCCGATCGCCGCCGGTGACGCCGTCGTCGTTACGGCGACGGGCGCCTGGACACTGCTGACGTCCACCGGCAGCACCTACGGAGGCGCGGCCCCCGATACCGGGACCCAGGCAGGCGTCCCCGTTGCCGTGACGTTCGGCACCGACTCGACTCCCGTGGTGGCCCGCGTGTCCAGCCGCACTCAGAGCTACCTCGACGTCACCTACATCCCGTCCGTCAACCCCGTCGTGGGTGGCGTGCCGTTCGACATCACCCACTCGTCGATCGACCTCGACGAGTTCACCCTCACCGGCGCCGGCACCGGCACCGGAATCCAGATCCTCCAGGCGGTGTTCATGGGGGGAACCACCTGGCGGTACCTGCTGTCGGGAACCTTCGTCGCCGGGGCGGTCGTCATCACGTTCGATCTGCACAACGTCACCGACACCTCGGGCCGCGGCCCGCCGCCTGTCGGCACCCTCTTCGCCAAGGCCTTCCAGGTCGTCGGGGCAACGGGTGACGTCGTCCGCAACATCCCCGACAACCCCGCCACCACCGACGTCGACGAGTCCGCCACCGTACCCCTCGCAGGGGCGACGATCGGCCGCGACCTCCTCAACCAGCTCAAGTACCTCGAGATCCGCTTCCGCGGCACCTCGGGTTCCGACCTCGACCACACCACCATCAGTGGCGACGAGATCGAGTTCCGTGGACCCGACGGCGCGCTCATCGCCCTCGGTGCCCCGGTCCGCGTCGGCACCTCCAACGTCTACCGCTACAGCTTCACCGCGACCCTTGCCGCCGGCACGTACACCATCACCTTCCTGTCCGGCCGCTTCGCCGATCTGACCGGCAACCTCAACGCGGCCGAGACGGAGACGCTGTATGTGGCCTCGCCCACCACGTCGATCACCAACCCCGGCGCCGGGTCCGTCGTCGACAAGGTCGAGTACTCCGCCGAGCTGAAGGGTCGCGGGTGGATCGACATCACGTTCGGCCCCTTCGGCGGCAAGGCCATCGACCCGACGTCGATCCTCGACGCGGACCCCGAGATCAGGCTCAGCGACGCCGCGGGCGACCTCACCGTCATCGGCGCACCGGTCCTCGTCAGCGGGACGACCTACCGCTACTTCTTCTCCGGCTACACCTCGGGCACGCTGACCGTCGCGTACATCGACTTCTCGTGGTCCAACATCGACGGCGTCCTCTTCTCCGCCGTTGACCACACCGCGCCGTCGGCCGAGGCGCCCACCGCCGATGCGCTCGCCAAGCGCATCTGGCTGTCGGTCAACCTCACCCCGACCTTCGGCACCACCGTCAACGTCTCCACGCTCGGTGCGACGGACTTCACCCTGACCGGTGCCGGCCTCGTCGGCCTCACCTTCGTGGGCGTCGGGTTCGTGCCCGACGGATCGCCGGACGGCCGCGGCGTCGCCTACTACGCGTACACGTCGGCCAGCCCGATCTCGCTCACCGCCGGCACCCTCACCTACACGTTCGCGGCCGGTGCCTGGGCGGATTCGGCGGGCAACCTGCCGACCGGCGGCACGCAGTCCGTGCGCGTCATCGAGCAGGGCACGTCGTTCTTCATCGAGCTGTCCGGCGGCATCATGCTTCAGCTGGCCGACGCCCTGCCCGAGCCGCTGCTGCACATCACTGCCGAGGTCATCCTCGAGATCGACTTCGCTCGCGCCTCGTTCATCCTCACCTTCCAAGGCCAGATCCAGGTCTACGGCCTCGGCACCATCGGAGCCACCGCCGGCCGATTCGTGCTGGTCATCGGCGACGAGAGCACCAACCCGATGTACCCCGTGCCGCAGCTGTGGGGCGTTGCGTCCATCGAGACCAACTTCGAGGCTCTCGAGCAGTACGGCCTCTACCTCTCCGGCTCGGCGCAGCTGCGCATCAACCTCACCAACGAGGTCAAGACCGAGACGCTGACCCTCAAGGGCGTCGGCCCCGGCGGCACCGACCTCACCGAGACCTTCGTGCTGCAGCCGTTCAGCTTCGGCTTCCAGATCGTCGGACAGCTCATCGTCGCTCCCGGCGGCAACGAACTGATGCGGGTCCAGGGCGGCGTGTATCTCAACATCTCGCTCAACCCGCCCACACCGTCGATGGACCTGTTCCTCACCGGCACCCTGTCCTTCGGATCGGGCTCCGCGCGGCTGGAGTACGGCTCGGTCACCGGCGTGCTGATGATCTCCACCGTGCTCGACCCCGTCACGGGTGAGATCCCCGGCGTGGCGGGCAGCATTCGCGTGTCCACCGGCGTGGGCATCGGCCTGCCGAACGTCGGCTCCCTGTTCTCGGCCTCCGGGTCGGTGTCGGTGATCTTCAACACCACGCTCGTCGAGCAGTCCTTCACGGTTCCGACGGCGTTCCTGCCGCTGCTGCTGCCGGGCCAGTCGCCCACGTTCGTCATCCCCGCTTCGGCACCCGGACTCGACGGTGCCCCGATCCCCGACGCCGCCCCGGAGATCTACATCAAGGCCGTGATCGAGGCCGAGCTGACCATCGGTGGCGCCTTCACGCTCACCGGCATGCTGGGCATCACCGCGGCCGGCAGCGGATCGACCGCCCGCCTCGAGGTGACCGGCATCGTCGGCACCACCATCCCGTACCTCGGCGCGCTCACGGGCAGCATCTACCTGGCCGTGTACGTCGGTGCTCGGACCGGTGTCGTCGGGCGCGTCCAGCTCACCCTCGGCGCGAACAGCATCCCGGGCGTCAGCCTCAACGGGCAGTTCCTGCTGGAGATCAACACCTTCACGTCGACGCAGACCATCCAGTCGTTCGCGCTCGACACGCGCGAGGTCAACAGCCGCCAGGTGTTCAACGGCTTCCAGCGCGACGGCTTCGGCAACCTCGTCGTCACGAACCAGACCATCAACATCGTGGCCGGCTTCCGCCTCGAGTTCGGCGGCCACCTCATCGTCAGCAACGTCCTCGACATCGACGGCCACGTCGTGTTCTCTCTGGCCACCAGCGGCATCACGCTGGTCGTCAACGGGTCGGCCTCGCTGCAGTACCTCGGCGCGGTCTACATCACCGACTCCGGCTTCTCCATCACGAACAAGGGCCTTGTCGCCCGCATCGACATCCGCCTCGGGGCGGGGTTCGGCGGCTCCGTCGGGCTCGGGTTCAATGTGTCCGCACTCTTGGAGCTCAACACGACCGGTGGCGACTTCGTGCTCGGCAGCACCACAGTCAAGCCGGGCTTCCTGCTGCGCCTCGACGGCTCCATCACCCTCGGCTTCGCGAAGGGCAGCGGCTACGCCGAGATCCGCATCGGCGGCGGCGCCTTCGTCATGAAGTTCGGCGTCGCGTTCGACCTCGCCGGCCTCAAGTTCATGGCCGACGGCGTGGCCGGCGTGTACAGCGACGGCATCGTCATGAAGGTCGCGGTCGGTGTGTCCGCCGACGCCTTCATCTTCAGCCTGAGCGCCTCCGGCACGCTGTCGATCAACACCACCCCCGGCGTGCGCGAGGGCGTCGAGCGTGGCTTCAAGATGGAGCTCACCGGTTCCGTGACCCTGCTCAAGCTGTTCAGCTTCAACGCGGGCTTCACGATCGAGGTCGGGCGGGCGCGCCCCGATGCCGACTTCCAAGCCGGCGACTGGTACCTCAAGGCATACGCGAGTCTCAGCTTCTTCGGGTTCAACCTCAGCGGCGACATCTTCCTCAGCTCCGAGGGCGACTTCAGCCTGAAGCTCTCCGGCCGCATGCAACTCGGCGGCAGCTTCATGGGCATCCGGGGAAGCTTCTCGCTCGAGGTGTCCTTCCTCAAGCACGTGGACGCCTGGGGCATCACCTACTACACGATGTTCATCGGCGGCTCGGCGAGCGTCGAGGTGTACTTCGACTTCAAGATCTTCGAGATCTCCCTCGGGGTGGGGTTGGAGCTGTCGGTCAGCGCGGACTCCCGCGACGCCGACATCAACGGCAACGTGCCGCTGAAGTTCCGGATCACCGTGCGGTTCAAGGTGCTCGGCACCTGGTACTCCCGCAGCGACACGTTCACCATCGGCACCGTGACCTTCCCGGTCGTGCCGTACCTGGCCAGCAACGGCCGCACGGACTACGGCGCCGACGCGGGCACGTCCGGCACGTACCGCAACCTGCGCGCCTGGACGCCCACCGACACCCAACTGTTCCTCAACGTCGGCGCGCTGCCGCAGCGCACCGCCCGCAACGTGGCCGGCACCGTGGAGAACGAGACCGTCCTCATCGAGCAGCTCGGCGCCCTGGACGGCAGCGGACGCGCCACGATCAAGGTCTCCGCGTTCGGCTACGAGAAGACCTACCAGCATGTCGCGCGCGTCTACGGCTATTTCGGCAGCGGTGTCGACTCGGTCACGGTCGACCCCAGCGTCCAGATCCCCGTCATCCTCGACGGCGGCGCCGCCAACGACACGATCGTCCTGCACGGCTCGCCCGCCCTCCCGTCGGGCACGCTGGCGGGCGACGCGTCGCTGTGCGCCGTCTACACCCCGGCCGCCCCCGCCTCCTTCGCGGGTAGCGTCCTTTGCGGCGGCGACAACGACGACACCATCACCGTCACCAACGCGGCCTCCGCGGTGGTCCACGGCGGCGGCGGCGCCGACACCATTCGGCACACGGGCACCGGCGACGTTCGCTTCTACGGCGGCGACGGCAACGATCTGCTCGTCGGCAACGCCCCCGACGCGAAGCTGTACGGCGAGGGCGACGACGACACCCTCGAGGGCTCGGCCGCGCTCTACAACGGCGGTGCCGGCAACGACACCATCGTCGCCACCTCCTCGATCTTCACCAGCACCGAGGCCGTCCCGGTGGTGGGCGGCACCGGCACCGACACGCTCAGCGTCGTCCTCACTGGCAGCGCAGACAACTACCTGGTCAGCAAGCCCTCCACCGCCAGCCCGGTGGGCATCCTCACGCACACGCTCGGTGGTCTCACGAAGGACTCCTCGGGCATCGAGAACCTCCTCGTGGACGCCGGAGCGGGATCCGACCAGATCACACTCGACGACATCACCGGCAACGCGTCCGGCATCCTGACCATCGGGATCACGCTCGGCACCGGCGGCACCGACGTGGTTACCATCCTCGGCAACTCCGGCGCCGACACCTTCAGACTCGGCACCGCCGGGACCGCGACCACCGTCACGCGCGAGGCGCCGAACGGCTACACCGTCTCGATCATCGGCGGCGTGCGTGCCCAGGGTGACCGGCTCTTCGTCCGCGGCCGCGGTGGCGACGACACCATTGACGCGTCCCTCGTGTCCCTCGATCAGCTCGCGCTCGTCCTCGACGGCGACGATGACACTGCCGTTGTCGCCGACGGCAACGACACGCTCATCGGCTCCAGGTTCGACGACACCTTCTACCTCGGTGGCGGCGACGACACCGTCACCGGCGGGCTCGGCCGCGACACCTTCTTCGATGACGGCGGCACCAACACGCTGGTCGAGTCGTTCGAGGGCGTGGACTTCGGCCTCTACGACAACCTGTTCGTCGTCGGCCTGGCCGTCGGCCTCAACTTCGGCGTCGGCTCCGTGGCCGAGGACCTGCTCGACATCTTCGCCATCGCGCGCCTCACCTCCACGGGCGACCGGGCCACGACGATGCTCATCGGCGACGCCGACGGCACCGTCACCGTCGCCGGTTACGTGCTGACCGCAGACGCATGGACCGGCACCGCCTACCTCGACGCCGGCCCCGGCAACGACCTCGTCCGCGTCGAGCTGACCCGCTCCACCGGCATCGCCGTCCACGTCGTCGACACCGCCGGCTCCGACCGCCTCGTCGTCCAGGGCACCACGGCGCCCGACGACCTCATCCTCGACGTCGTCGCCTCCCCGCCCATCGGTACGCAGGCCAACCAGATCCAGCGCGTCTCGTTCACGGCCGGCGGCGCCATGACCGTGCTGGGGACGATCACCCACGGAGGCGTCGAACTGGTCGAGATCAACACCCTGACCGGTGGCGACCGGATCGCGGTCCGGGCCCTCCAGGTGGAGACCCGCATCGCCACCGGCGAGCACACCGACCGCATCGCCGTCGGCTCCAACGCCGCCGGCACCGGCACCACCGCCACGCTCTGGACCAACATCGGCGGCACCGTCGACGCCGTCGACGCCAAGCTCACCGTCATCGGCGGCACCGGACCCGCCGCCATCACCGGCAACGACCTGCTGGCGATCGACGACACGGGTGACACCGCGGACAACACGGGCGAGCTCACCTTCGACTGGATCACCGGCCTCGGCATGGGCGTCGGCATCAACTACACCGGCGTCGAGTTCCTCACCATCGACCTCGGTTCCGGGGCCGACACCTTCACCATCCACAGCACCCACACCGGCAGCACCGCGCTCACCACCAACGACGGCGCCGACCTGGTCGTCGTGCGCAGCGTGGCCGGGACCACCTCGATCGACACCGGCGCCCAGGACGACGTCGTGCGCATCTCGTCGACGCTCACCGGCATCGGCGGCGAGCTGACGGGCATCACCGCCCCGCTCGGCATCACCGGCGGGACCGGCTCGGACACCCTCTACCTCGACGACGCGGCCACCGCGCTCGACCGCATCGGCGTCGTCACCGGCACCAGTGTCTCCGGCCTCGGCATGACCGGCGGCGCCCCGACGCCCAGCCTCGTGCAGGTCGTCACCGTCACCGGCGCCAACGATGGACGCTTCGCGCTCGCCGTCACCGGGTACGGCACCACCGGCCAGCTGCTCTTCGACACCTCGGCCGCGCGCATGCAGGAGCTCCTCGAGGCGCTCGTCGGCGTCGGCAACGTGCTCGTCACCAAGGCCGGCGACCGCTGGACCGTCGCCTGGGCCGGAGACCTCGCCGGAGCCGACGGCCGGCTCGCGACCCTCGGCATCGTCCCCGTCACCGGCCACGACCTCACGGGAACGGGCAGCGTCACCACCGGCGTCCTCGCCATGACCGACGGGACGGTGGACTACCTCGACTTCGAACTGCTGGACCTCACCCTCGGGGCGGGAGACGACGTGCTCAACATCGACTCCACCCACGCCGCGACCACAGTGGTGCACGCCGCCGACGGCGACGACCGGATCGCCATCGAGTCGCTGGCCGGCGCCACCACCGTCGAGGGCCAGGCCGGCAACGACTGGTTGCTCCTCAACCCCGTCCCGGGTCCGCTCGGCCCGCTCGGCGAGCGCGTCAACCACATCGAGGGCCAGCGGCTCACCCTGGACGGCGGCGCCGACTCCGACACCTTCGTCATCGAGCTGTTCGGCGTGGGCAACAGCCGCATCGACGTCCTGGACCAGATCGGCGGCACCAACGTCCTCGCCGTGGGCGGCTCCGCTGGCGACGACACCTTCCTGTTCCGCCGCGGCATGATCGCGCAGATGTCGAACAAGGTCTCGGGCCTGTTCCGGGACGCCGAGGTCGTGACCTACGGTCCCACGATGACCGGTGGCGTCGTGGTCGACGCCCGTGGCGGCGACGACGCCCTCGCCTTCGACGACACCTCGTCGATCCTCACCGTTCTCGGCGGCACCGGCAGCGACATCTTCCGCTTCGGCCAGCTGTACACCGACTACATGGTCGCCACCCCGGCACCCGGCAGCGTCCAGGCCGCCCTCGGCTTCGCGGACTTCGCCATGCCGACCTCCGAGGGCGACCCGGACTTCGGCGACTACTTCTTCGACTCGACGCGCGGCTGGCTCACCAACGGCGTGTCCTACACTGCGCACGTCCACGGCGGCTCCGGCGACGACATCTTCGAGGTCTTCCGGAACGTCGCCACGCTCAACCTGTACGGCGAGGCCGGCGACGACACCTTCATCGTGCGCTCCTTCGTCGACGAGTCCGAGCTGACCGCCCTCGACGCGGGCGAGGGCCGCAACTTCATCCAGTACGCCGCCAACGCGCCGGTCAACATCGACGGCGGCTCCGGCTTCGACACGCTCATCGTCATCGGCACCGAGTTCGCGGATGTGTACGTCATCACCGCCGACGGCATCTACGGGGCCGGTCGCGTCGTGCGCTACGTCAACGTCGAGCGGGTGTCCGTCTACGGCACGGAGGGCGACGACGTCTTCCATGTGCTCTCGACCAACCCCGAGGTGGAGCTGTCGCTGTTCGGCGGCCAGGGCTCCGACCGCGTCGAGGTGGGCAGCCAGGCCCCCGCCGTCCAGGCCGACGACCTGCTCGGCCACACCGGCCTCATCCGGCACTCGGTGGAGAGCACCGTGGCCGGCAGCGCCCTGGAGGGCATCCCCGTCGACGGCATCGCCGCCGAGATCATGGACAACGACGAGCCCATCGTCGTGGTGGCACCCGTGGCCGGCCAGCTGGTGATCCCCGAGGACGGCACCGAGGGCCAGCTCACCGTCCGCCTGACCTACCAGCCCACCGTCGACGTCACGGTCACGCTGTCGGGGCCCCCGGTCAACCCGTTGTCCCCGAGCCGCGACCGCGCGCTGGAGTTCTGGACGGGCACCGAGTGGGCCACCTCCGTCACGCTGACGTTCACGGTTGCCGACTTCGCCGTCCAGCAGACGGTCCGGGTCCGCGCCACCGACGACATCGCCGCCGAGGGCGAGCGCTCCCACCCGATCGACGCCATCGTCGCCGGCGGGAACTACGAGGGCGCCCCGGTCGTGACCACCTTCGTCCGGGTCCTCGACGACGAGACACCCGACGTTGCGGTCATCGAGCCCGACGGCGGCGTCAGCGTCGTCGAGCCCGTCGGGGCCGTCGGCGGCACCACGGTCGACTACACCGTGCGGCTCACCCGACAGCCCCTGGCGAACGCCACCGTCGAGGTCACCGCACCCGACGGCCTCCAGATCTCCCTCGACGGCACGACGTGGGTCAGCGTCCTCATCCTGACCTTCACGCCCCCCGACTGGGCGAGCGACCGCGTGCTCAAGGTGCGCGCCGAGGACGACGGCGTCGTCGAGGGCCAGCACATCGAGACGATCACCACTCGGCTCACCTCGAGGGACGCGATCAACGGCGCCATCTCCGCGCCCGGCGGCGTTCCCACCGAGTTCGGCTTCGCCTCGGGCCTGCCCGCCGGAGCGCTCAAGGGCTTCACCGTCCTGATCACGAGCGGCGCGGGCGCGGGCCAGACGCGCCTCATCTGGGACAACACCGGCTCCTTCATCGAGGTCGAGGGCGAGTGGGACGTCGCCCCCTCCGTCGGCGATGCCTTCGTGATCCTCGGCTACTCGGCGCCCGCCACGACCGATTCGCTGGTCGGCACGACCACGGCCATCTCTGCGGACCTCACCACCATCACGGTGACCGGAGTCGCGCTGCCGACGGCCGACGGTGGACTGGCCGGCGCCCTGCTGCGCCTCGTCGGCCTCGACGGCCCGGGCACGTACCGCACCATCGCCTGGAACACCGCCACCACCATCACGGTGACCGACCCCTGGACCTCCGACACCTTCACTCTCGGCGTCACCGAGATCTACGTCGCCGAGCTCCTCGGTGTCACGGTCCCGCGCGTCGGCGTGCTCGTCCACGACGGCGACACCCCCGGCGTCGTCATCAGCCCCGACGGCGGCCCCATCCGCCTGGTCGAGGGTGCCGCCGGTGGCCAGTTCGGCACGTCGGCCACCTACACCGTGCGCCTCACCACCGCGCCGGCCGCGGGGGAGACCATCACCATCCGGGTGAGCCCCATCCGCTCGTACACCTACGGCAGCGACTGCGACACCAGCGACGGCTGCCTCGAGATCCAGCTCGAGTTCATCCTCGGCGCCGGCCAGAGCCTCGATGTCGACGGCAACCTCGTGCTGACCTTCGACGACACCAACTGGTGGATGGTGCAGCACGTCGAGATCCGCGCGATCGACGACCTGATCGCCGACGGCCACCTCGTCCAGGAGTTCGCGGACTCCGCACGCCGCACGCACCTCGTCCAGGGTCCGCTGTTCGTCTCCGGCGACCAGGACGACAACGAGTACCTCGACATCGACGACTACCTGCCGATCACCATGCCCGGTGAGAGCTCCGGCAACCCGCTGCCCGTCACGGCGAGCACGGCCGACGCGATCGAGTCCGCACAGATCGACTCCCTCGTCGTCCACAACGAGGACTCCCCGGCCAACGATGTCGGCGAGCTCACCTCGACCCGCATCACGGGCCTCGGGATGGCCGAGGACTACTCACTCGCCGGGCGCCCGGTGCTCGGTGGCATCCGGTACGAACTGTTCGAGGACCTCACGATCCTCCTCGGCTATGGCGACGACACCTTCACCGTCCACAGCACACATGCCGGCACCACGACGATCGACGCCGGCCTCGGGGACGACGCCGTCACCGTCCGCACCATCGACGGCCACACCAGGCTCGTGGGCGGCCCCGAAGCCCTGGCGTTCGGCCGCACGGACGACGACGAGTTCATCATCGGCAGCGAGACCAGCCTGCTCGACCTGCTGGCGGCGCTGCTGGTCCTCGACGGCGGCACAGGGCAGGACGTTGCGACGCTTCGTGACGACGGCGAGTCCGAGGACAACCTCGGCTGGCTCACCCAGGACACCGTCACCGGTCTCGACATGACCCCGCGCACCGGCCTCGACGAGGTGGGTCGCCCGCTCGACCGGCTGTACTCGGTGACCCCGCAGGCCGGCGCCACCCACTTCACGATCATGTTGTCGCAGCTCCAGGGCGACGACGCCGCGGGCATCGGCGCGCTGAGGTTCGCCGTCGGGACCTCCGCCGAGGATGTTCGGTTCGCCCTCCAGAAGCTCCTGTTCCCGACCACCTCCGGCGCCGACGACGGCGTGTCGATGAGCTGCGGCGAGGAGAACGACACGCGGTGCAGCGACAGCGTCTACGTCTGGCTGGTCGGCGGCACCTACGTCATCGGCTTCCGCGGCGAGGTCAACGAGGGCCTCGCGGACGACGACGAGACCACGCCGGAGCCCATCACGATCCTGCTGTCCGCGCTCGGTGACGGCGCGGTGGCCACCGACCTCGACTCCCGTGCCGGCATCCGCTACGTCGGTCTCGAGACCCTCAACCTGCAGCTCGGCGCCGGCGACGACGTGTTGAACGTCCGCGGCACCCTCCCCGTCACGAACGTCTCGTTCGGCACCGGCGACGACCGCGTGTACATCTCGTCGCGCGCCGACGTCGGCATCAACGACAAGCCGCAGTTCCTCGCCGGGCACCTCGACGACATCGACGGCACCCTCAACCTCGACCTCGGCGCCGGCCGCCACACCCTGCTGCTGAGCGACGAGGACGCGGGCGCCGGCGACGGCACCGTCGCCACCCCGGTCCTCATCACCGACGTCGTCGCCGCCGCGCAGACCCGCGACGCCGCCCTGGCCGCCCTCGGCGAGATCTTCGTCGTCGGCCTCGCCCCGGCCGGCATCTCCTGGCGCGCAGCCGCCGGCTCCACCGGCACCTTCGCCGACGGCATCCGCATCTGGACCTCCGGGTTCGCCGACCGCGTCGTCATCGACGGCACCCACGAGCGCGCGGGCGTGCGCACCACCACCTGGCTCAACACCGGCCTCGGCAACGACCACGTGACGGTCAACCTGACCGCGGGCCAGGACGGGTTCTTCGTCCTCAACACGCAGGGTCAGAACGACAACCTGCTCGACCTGACCGCAGACCTCGACGACGGCGACGAGCCGGCCGCGGCCGACCGCGTGGTCTCCGTCGTGGTCAACGGCACCACCACCATCCCGCTGAGCCGCTACACCGTCAGCTCGCGCCTCGATCTCATCGGACTGTTCGACTCGCTGGTGCCCGGCGGCTCCGTCGTCGTGACGCTGCACCTGACGTCGTGGACGGTTCAGAGCACCGGCTCGTTCGATCTGATGAACGACTCCGACGTCGTCGGCTACCGCGTCTGGGTCAACGGCCGGCTCCTGGCCGCCAGCGAAATCGCCGAGAGCGAGCTATCCGCCACAGACACGCGGCTCACGTTCGCCACGCCGAACCAGCGCGACGGCTCGACCGCACACGTCGTCGTCGAGGTCACCCGCACCTCCACCCAGAGCTTCGAGATGCCCGCCTCCGGCGCCATCCTGCCCGCCGGCGTAACCGACGACGACACCGTCGTCGGCACGGGATCCACCCTCCCGCTGGTCGTCTTCGGCGGCATCGGCAACGACGCCCTCCACGGAGGCACCGGCGGCGACATCATCGTCGGCGACCGCGGCCTCGTCCAGTGGGTCGACGCGGCGGGAGTGGTCGTGGCGCAGTCCGGCAACGGCGGCGTGGACGACTTCACCGACGGCGCCATCCGCCCGCTCGGGCTCGTGACCACGGTCGACCCGACCATCGGCGGAACCGACACCATCACCACCGGCATCGGGTGGGACCTGGTGCTCGGCGGCGCTGCGGGCGACCACATCACGACCAACCGCGGCGAGACGGCGGGCAGCCCCGACGCCGGCGGCATCGTCTTCGGCGACCACGGCTTCATCGACTGGGTGTCGCTCGACACCGACGTCACCGACATCGACCGCATCTGGTCCCTGGCCACGGACCTCGGCGGCGACGACACCGTCATCAGCGGCCTCGGCCACGACGTGGTGGTCGGCGGACTGGGCGCCGACGGGATCACCGCGTCCGAGGGCAACAACATTGTGATCGGTGACAACGGTCGGATCACGGCCGCGGCGACCGATGGGGTCGAGTGGGGTGTGCCGATCACGCTTGGGCTGGTGGAGACCCTGGACGCAGACATTGGTGGCGTGGACACGGTGACCTCGGGTGCGGGGAATGACCTCGTCCTGGGCGGCGCTGCGGGCGACGACCTGCAGGTCGGGGACGGGATCAATTACGTCTTCGGTGATCATGGGTTCATCGACTGGACCGCCGCCGACGCCGGTCGCACCTACACCGACTCCTCGGCGGGCGACGACATCGATCCCGCAGACTTCGACCGCGTGTGGTCGACCGACCCTGCCGTCGGCGGCGACGACACGATCATCTCCGGAATCGGCGACGACCTGGTCATCGGCGGCCCCGGGGCCGACACGATCACCGTCTCCGACGGCGTCAACGTGGTGCTGGGCGACAACGGCCGGTTCACCGCTTCGCTGGCTGTCGCCACCCCGAATTGGGGCACCCTGCCGCTGACCACAGGCACCCTCGAGACCACCAACCCGACGATCGGTGGCGTGGACACCATCACCTCCGGCTCCGGCCTCGACCTCGTTCTCGGCGGCGCCACGGGCGATGACATCTCCGTCGGCGCGAACCACGACGTCGCCGTCGGCGACCACGGGTTCATGGACCTGGCGGTGCGCGAGGGCAACCTCGTCGTGGTGACCATCACGGTCAACGCCAACGACCTCGGCGGTGCCGACACCATCCGCGGCGAGGCCGGCGAGGACATCCTCATCGGCGGCACGGCAAACGACCGCATCGACGGCGGCACCCAGCGTGACCTCATCTTCGGCGACAACGTGTCGCTCGACCGCTCCGGAAGCTTCGGCAACCACACCAACCCGCGGTTCCAGGTGCTCATCGGGACGACGATCTACTCCGTCGTCGGTGGCAACACGGCCGGCGCCTCCCAGGTCACCGGCAGCTGGCAGAACGACCCCGCGGGACCGACCGCCTGGAGCGACTTCCGGATCACCCTGCTCGACCACGACGCCGACACCGAAAGCGCGGCAACCGGGTCTGCTGCAGACCGCTTCGGCGACGACTACATTGCGGGCGGCGCGCATGACGACATCATCTTCGGTGCTCTGGGCGACGACGTCATCCAGGGCGACGGGTCCATCGACATCGCACTGACCGGCGGCGAGGACGTCTCCGCCGCCCGCGACGCCAACGGCTTCTTGGTTCTCAACCCGTCGTTCGAGGCGAGCACCGACGGCGACGACTACATCGAGGGCGGCGGCGGCGCCGACACCATCTTCGGCAACCTCGGCCGTGACGACATCATCGGTGGCAGCTCCAGCCTCTTCTCGCTGACCACGCCCGACCGTCGACCGGACGCTGCCGACTTCATCGTCGGTGGCGCGGGCACCCGCATCGGACGCAACAACGACGATGTCAGCGACGACGAAGACTGGGTCACCGTCGAGGGTCCCGTCGGCCACGGCCGCGACTCCGACACCATCGTCGGCGACAACGGCAACATCCACCGGCTCGTGGGCATCAACGGCACCGCCGGCAGCGGATACCTGACGTTCGCCTACGACAGGTACAGCGCCGTCGCGAACGAGCGGCTCATCCCGCGCGCCGTCGACCTGCTGGACTACACCCCTGGCGGCCCGGACATCCTGCCCGCAGCGCTCACCAGCGACATCTTCGGCGACGACGAGGTCCACGGCGAGTCCAGCGACGACACCGTCTACACCGGCGCGGGCGACGACTTCATCTTCGGCGACGCCGGCGACGACGACCTGATCGGCGGCTGGGGCCACGACTGGATCTCCGGCGGCACCGGCATCGACGGCATCCTCGGCGACGACGGCCGCATCTTCACAGCCCGCAACGGCACCGCCGAGCCCCTCAACGGCATCTCCGCCACCGAGCAGAGCACCATCTACACCCCCGGCAAGGTGCAGACCGCGATCCTGCACCCGACCGACCAGCTCAACAAGACAGTCGACCTCACCCCGTTCGCCGCCGACGGCGACTGGGCGAACCCGCTGAACGAGATCGACCACGCCAACGACGTCATCTTCGGCGGCTGGGACGACGACTTCATCCACGGCGGCTCCGGCGACGACGCCATCTCCGGCGCCGAGGCGCTGGTAGAGGGCTACGGTGTCGGCGGGGTCCGCAGCGACTTCTACCGTCCGTTCAACGACGGCCAGCTCCTCGGCTTCGACACCACCACCGCCATGTTCGAGCTCTACGACGAGTACGCACCCATGAGGAAGATCCTCGTGGGCAGCGGCGAGTGGTTCCTCAACTTCAGCCACCTCGACGGGCGTGCGGTCGGTGGCGGCTACTTCACTGATGGCAGCGACGTCATCTTCGGCGATCACGGCAACGACTGGCTCGTCGGCGGCACCGGTCGCGACACCCTGTGGGGCGGCTGGGGCAACGACCTCCTCAACGCCGACGACGTGCTCACCACCAACGGCGGCCTCAACGACGCTCCCGACACGCACACCACGTACGAGGACCGCGCGGTCGGTGGCGCCGGGCTCGACGTGCTCATCGGCAACACCGGCGGCGACCGCCTGATCGACTGGGTGGGCGAGTTCAACAGCTACCTGGTGCCGTTCGCGCCGTTCGGCCTCGGCACGGTCAGCCGTCAGGTGCCTCCGGGGCTGTACGACTTCCTCTACCAGCTGTCCGCCGCCCAGGGCGCCGACTTCACCGTCGCCCAGCTGGCCGGGCAGATGAGCGCCGCGCGCAACGGCGAGCCGTTCGGCGAGATCGGCCTCATCGTCCAGCAGGACGACTTCTGGCAGGAGCAGACCGGCGGCCCGCGCGACCCCCAGCCCGGCAACGTGCCCGGCGGCAAGCGCGACGTCCTTCGCGCGGCCGACTTCAACGACGCCACGGCCCAAGCCTTCTTCGCCGACTCCGGAGTCTTCGTGGCCTCCGGTGGCACGCTCAACGTGACCGCGACGTCGACCAGCGGCGACGCGGTGGCGGTGTACTACATCGACCAGTACTTGCCGATCTACTACGAGATCCACGCACAGGTCTACCTCACCAAGCCCACCGGCGGCTGGAAGGCCAACGCGTACGTCATCTTCGACTACTTCGCCCCCGATGACTTCAAGTTCGCCGGCGTCGACCAGTCCACCAACAAGCTGGTCATGGGCCGCCGCACCGCCGCCGGCTGGATCGTCGACGTGCAGAGCTTCATCCCGGGCGGCGTGAAGTACAACACCTGGTACACGATGCTCGTGGCCGTCAACGGAACCACGGTCACGGTGCTGTTGGGCGGCACGGTGGCGTTCACGTACACGTTCGCGCCGCGGATCATCGACGGCGTCGCGGTGGGGCTGAACAAGGGCTTCGTGGGAGTCGGGTCGAACCAGGCGCGCGGCAAGTTCGACAACATCTCGGTGGCCGTGCTGCCGCCGCAGATCACGCTGGACGTCACCGAGGAGTTTGACGACGGCGCAGGCCTGGCCGACGACGTGGAGCAGGGCACCTGGACGGCGAGCGACGGCGCGCTCACCGCCTCCGGCACGCCGACGGCGCCGGCGGTCACGCTACTGGATCTCGGCGACACCCTCGAGGCCAACTCGTACCTGGAGATCACCGCGAGGCTCACCCTCGGCGCCGGCGCCGTCGCGGGGATCGTGTACGACTTCTACAGCGTCGACGAGTTCAAGTTCATCGTCCTTGACGTCGCGGCGCGGCTGGTTGTCTTCGGCCACGTGGTGCACGGGCGCCTGGCCGTCGACGAGGTCGTCGCCTGGACGCTCGTGGCCGGGACGTCGTACACGATGCTGGTCACCATCAAGGGCGCGTCGGTGTCGCTGGTGCTCAACGGAGCGTTCGTCAGGTCGCGGGCGTACAACTCGGCATTGGCCGACGGCCGGGTGGGCCTGATCGTCAACGCGGGCTCGGCCTCCTACCAGTCTGTGCAGATCCGCACCGACGGGTGGAGTCCGCCGGATGCCATGCTCGTCGCAGATCCGGTCCCCGCTCCGTCCGACCCTGTCCCGGAGGATCCTGTCCCGGCGGATCCGGAGCCGACCGATCCCGTCCCGGCGGACCCGGAGCCGACCGATCCCGTCCCGGCGGACCCCGAGCCGACCGATCCCGTCCCGGCGGACCCCGAGCCGACCGATCCCGTCCCGGCGGACCCCGAGCCGACCGATCCCGTCCCGGCGGACCCCGAGCCGACCGATCCCGTCCCGGCGGACCCGGAGCCCGAGCCGGTCCCTGAGCCGACCAAGCCGCCCAAGAAGAAGTAGCGTCGGCGGAGCGGCGTGGTCGGTCTCTTTTCGCTCCCTGAGGAGGGCCGCCCGCGAAGCGGCGTGGTCCGTCTCGAAGGGTCGTAACCGGCGCCATCACGCATCACTGGCTGTAGCGTGGCCGCATGAAGGCCGTTGTGGGACTCGTGACGTCGATCGTCGCGTCCACTGCCCTCATGGGCTGCTCCGCGAACCCCGCCGCGACCCCCACGCCCTCGCCCAGTCCCTCGGCCTCGCCGTCGGCCTGGCCCGAGTCCCAATGCCGCGACCTGGCCGCGACCGTCGGCGCGGCCCTCCAAGGCGTGGTCGACTCCTACGAGCAGGCCATGGGCCCGCAGTCCACCGCGACACCCACAGCCAGCGAATCCGCCACTCCCGCTTCTGTCGTCGACGGTGACTCCACCAAGATCCAGGATGCCCTCGAGGAGGTGCGCGACGCCGTCGAAGACCTCAACTGCGCCGCCCAGCAGATGAGGCAGGACGTCGACGAGGGCATCGACGAGGTCCGTGCGATGACCCCTCTGGCCGAGGCGGTGCGCGCCCGGCTTGTCGCGGGACTCGACGGGCGGATCCCCGAGCTTCCGGTCCGCCGGGCCATCTTCCCCGACGACGACCTTCACGAGGCCCTCGCCGAGGCGCCCTCAGGTTCAACCCTGCTCCTCAGCGAGGGGGAGTGGGACCTCACCGGCCCGCTGGTGCTGCTCAGCGCCATCACCCTTGAGGGGAAGGGAGCCGGCGTCACCACGCTGAACTCCAGCGCCCCGGAGGCCGCGGTGCTGGTGGCGACGGCGGAGCCGGTGGCCCTGGAGTCGATGAGCCTCGCCCGCGACACCACCGTCCCAGGCTCCGGCGTCGTCGCAGGCGGCACCGCGACCCTCGTCCTCGACCAACTCGAGATCTCCGGCGGCCGGCCAGACGACACGGGCGGCGGTGCCGGTGTGATGCTTGTCGGCGAGGACCTGGCCACGGACCGCCGCACCTCGATGGAGGCCACAGACGTGGTGTTCCGCGACAACGGCTGGGCCGGCCTCGCCGTCGCGGGCACGCACCGGGTCAGCATCACCTCGACCACCTTCACCGGCAACGGCGAATGCGGCCTGTGCTTCCTCGGCGACGCTGACGGGTCGGTGACGACGGCGGCCTTCGACGCCAACAAGGTCGGGGTCGCGGTGGCCGAAGCGGCTCGCCCAACGCTGATGGATCTCACCATCGACGGTGGCGAGGTGGGCCTTCAGGTTGAGGGATCCGCGGCCCCCATCGTCGACGGCGCCACCATCTCCGGCTCCAGCCGGGCCGCCGTGATCGTCGGAGGCACAGCGACGGGGGCTCTGGCCTCGGTGGTGTGCAAGGACGTTGACTACGGGATCGTGGTCACCGACACCGCCGCACCCACCCTCACCGGCAACACCTGCGCGCTCGCGAGGGGAAGCATCGGCTCCCCCTCGCCGTCGCCCTCCCCTGGAGGCTGAACCCTCAAGCGACTGCCGTCATGCGTCCCGGCGCGACCTGAGGATGAGAGGGAGGATGATCCACAGGCCGAGGAACACCACGACGGCGGCACCCGCGCCCACCAGGCCCCACTGGTCGCC
This sequence comes from Tessaracoccus luoxuelianae, assembly GCF_055326245.1. Taxonomy (NCBI): domain Bacteria; kingdom Bacillati; phylum Actinomycetota; class Actinomycetes; order Propionibacteriales; family Propionibacteriaceae; genus Tessaracoccus; species Tessaracoccus luoxuelianae. The sequence continues at coordinate 151,536 of NZ_JBUZNO010000005.1, read as the reverse complement.
GAGGACGAAGCCGAACGTCAGCCACGACACCGCCACGATGGTGACCGCGAGCAGTCCCAGGCCGATCTTCGCCATCACATGCCCCGCGGCCACGATGGTGTCCTTGCGATGCTCCTGGAACAGGTGCCGGTGCAGCACGACCGGACCGACCACGAGCGCCGTGGCCAGCGTCGCCGTCGCGACTGCTAGCAGGAACACCGTCAGCAGGGTGGGCGACAGGTCGGCGAAGCGGTTCTGGAACGGCAGCGTCAACAGGAAGCCCGAGAGGAGTTGGAGGCCCGTCTGCGTGACCCTCAGCTCCTGGAGCAGTTCGTTCCACTGTCTGTCGAGGCGTTCCCCGGGCGTCTCGTCGCGCTCGGTCGGATCCTCGTCGTCGGGATAGCGCGCCCTCACGGCTCGGGGGTTGTCATCGTGATCACTCATGCCTGTGACGTACCCACTGTCGCGGTGATCCACACATCGCCCTTGACCGGAGGGCGCCGTCTGAGGACGGCGCCCTCCGACGAGTTGTGGGGGGCGCGGCGTTGGTCGAGTGATGGCTGTGCGGCTGTTGTTCCTCCAGGACGCATGTCGAGCCCTCAGGGGACTCGGAGGCAGTCCTGGAGGAACGTGAGCCGCGCGGGCGTCTCGTCACGGCACCTTGCTTGTCGCGGTCGCGCCGAGCGGTGGACCGATTGGCGCGGTGCGAGCCAACCCGGCGAGAGGCCAGGCCCTCAGTGAGCGGTCGACATGGTCTTGCCAGGCGCTGGTCCGTCAGCCACAGTGGACAGATGCCCTACATCGAGGAAATCCCCGCCGGCACCGCCATTCAGCCGCTGCCCACCTCGGTGACGGGCTTCGTGGGCGCCTGCGCCCAGGGGCCGGTGGACACGCCGGTCACGGTCACCGCCCCGGGCGAGTATCACGCGACCTTCGGGCCCACCCTCGGGGCCGACCAGCCACTGGGTCACGCCGTCGACCTGTTCTTCGCCAACGGGGGCACCAGCGCGATCGTCGTCCGGGCGGCAGGGCCCGCCCCGGAGCAACTCGTGCCCGTCGACGGCGCCTCGGGCCTCAACGCCCTCGAAGACTCCGGCGTGACCGTCCTCGCGATCCCCGGGCTCACGGCCGCCCATCACCAACACGTGACCGCCGCGCTCACCTTCTGCGCGGCCCACCGCTCCGTGCTGCTGCTCGACCTCCCCGCAGGCCCTTTCGACGCCGTTGCCAGGGCGACGGTGCAGCAGACGGGACCATACCGTGAGCGAGCAGCCGCCTATCACCCATGGCTCGTCGTCGGCGGGGTGCAGGTCCCGCCCTCGGGAGCCGTCGCGGGCGCCATCTCCCGATCCGACGCCGAGCGCGGGGTCTGGAAGGCCCCCGCCAACATCGCGCTGCACGGCATCGATGGGTTCACCGAGGCGCTAGGCGAGGAGGCGGGCGAGCTGCTGACCCAGGAGGGCGTCAATGCCCTCCGTGAGTTCCCCGGCCGGGGCCGCCTGGTGTGGGGGGCGCGCACCCTTGCCGGCGCCCAGAGCATCGAGCCACCCAAGCGGTACCTGTCGGTCCGCCGGCTCACCGACCACGTCCTTGCCTCCATCGCCGCGGGGTTGGGTTTCGTGGTGTTCGAGCCCAACGACGTGCCCCTCTGGGTGCAGGTGCGGACGACGGTGGAGAACTTCCTCTTCGACCTCTGGCGCCAGGGCGCGCTGCAGGGCACCAAGCCGGAGCATGCCTACGGGGCACGGTGCGGACTGGGCCAGACCATGACCCAGGCGGATGTGGAGGCGGGACGGCTGATCCTCGAGGTGTTCATCGCGACGGTGAGGCCCGCCGAGTTCGACGTCCACCGCCTCACGCTGCAGACCCAGGCGCCAGGAGAGCCCGCGGACGGCGATACCCAGCCGTTCGGTCTCGTAGGACGCAGGCGCATCGACGCGCAGACTGTGCGTACCGTCGACCTGTCGCGCGTGGTCTCGCGCTACATCGGCGAGACGGAGAAGAATCTGGCCGAGGTGTTCGACGCGGCGGAGCGCGCCGGCCAGGTGCTGCTGTTCGACGAGGCAGACGCGCTGTTTGGCGGCCGCTCGGACGTCCGCGACTCCCACGACCGCTACGCCAACCAGGAGGTCAGCTACCTGATCGAGAAGTTGGCGAGGGAGCGGCAGGTCGAGGTGCGCTGGCGGCGGCCACGTCCCCCCGCCTAGCATGAACCATGCCTTATCCGTCGCAGCTGGCGGTCGCCGAGGTGGTCGCGCTCACAGATCCGGTGATGCGCAACGTAGCCATCACCGCCTGCTACCGCGACCTCGCCCTCTCCGTCGCCGAGCTCGTCGGCCGTTCTGACGTTAACTGGCTCGCGTTCGGCGCCTGGGCGAGCGCGTCCGCCGGCCGGGTGATCCGTCGCGACGCGCTGCCGTTCGGCCTCGACCCCGGCACCTCGGCCGCGGTCGCTGAGGGCAACCGGACGATCATCGCCGACGTCGCGCCCCGCTTCGTCCGCTGGCTCGACGAGGTGGCGCGGGCGGGTGGGCCCACCCGCCTGGCGCTCGAGGTCGCCGTCGCGGATCCGCTCTTCGACGAGGCTCCCGAGTTGGCCGCAGCATTGGCCGCGTACCAGTCGGCCCTCGAGCTGCGGGCTCTGGCGGCGAAGGAGGGACTCGACGACGAGGCGGACCGGGCCGTCGCGGAGCTGATGCTGCTGGGTAACGTGCGGGTGGCCGCGCACGAGCAGTGGATCGCTGACTCGCTGATCGACGAGGCCATGCCGCTGGGCGGGCTCTTCGGGCGGATCGTGACCCGCTTCGTCGACGTCTACACCCCTGACGGGCCGATCGATGTGTGCCGCGACGTACCCCCGCCGTCGTACCTGGGCGGGCTCCGCTACCCGGAGGTGCTCGATCACCTCGCGCACGCGGACCTGTGTGACCTGGCCGAACGCTTCGAGCATGCGCTGACGGTCGACGTGGCCGGCAGCTCGGCCACCACCTGGGAGTGTTACGAGGAGCGGATGGGCTTCATCTTCGCGTTCTTCCGCGCCTTCGCCCGCGACACCCGCTTCTTCGACGCACCCCCGGAGCCACTCCCCGCCCATCCCGTTGGCTGAGGTGCCGCGGAGGAGGCCATCTCGCTGGGGGTAGCAGTGCCAACCGCAGGAACGACCGCCCTGGAGTATCGTGGGATGCGTTCCTGGAGGGCATCATGAGCACCACAACTCACCCCACATCCACGCCCACCCAAGGTCCCAGCGCCCGCGAGGCCCGCACGGTTGCGGAGGCGGCACGACAGACCGAGTGGACGAAGCCCAGCTTCGGCAAGGAGCTCTTCCTCGGCAGACTGCGGCTCGATCTCATCGAGCCCTGGCCTACGCCCAGCCCGGCGGCCAAGGCCAAGGGTGAGAGCTACCTCACGCGGGTCGAGGAGGTGTGCCGCCGGATCGACGGCGCCCGCATCGAACGCGAGGCCAGCATCCCCGACGAGACCTTCGCGGAGCTCGCCGACATCGGGGCCTTCGGGATGAAGGTCCCCGAGTCGTACGGCGGCCAGGGCCTCAGCCAGTACTACTTCAACAAGGCGCTCACGCTGATCGGGTCGGCCAACCCCGCGGTCTCCGCGACACTCTCGGCCCACCAGTCCATCGGCGTGCCGCAGCCGGTCAAGATGTTCGGCACCACCGCCCAGAAGGACCAGTATCTTCCGAGGGTGGCCGCCGGTGAGGTCTCCGCGTTCCTGCTGACCGAGCCCGACGTCGGATCGGATCCCGCCCGCCTTGCCACCACGGCCACTCCCGACGGCGACTTCTACGTCCTCGACGGGCTCAAGCTGTGGGCCACCAACGGCACCATCGCCAGCCTGTTCGTCGTGCTGGCCCGCGTCCCGGCCACCCCCGGGAGTAAGGGCGGCATCACGGCGTTCATCGTCGAGGCGGACTCGTCCGGCATCACCGTCGAGCGCCGCAACGCGTTCGTCGGCCTCCGCGGGATCGAGAACGCGCTCATTCGGTTCCATCAGGTGCGCGTGCCTGCCGCCAACGTCCTGGGCAGCGTCGGCAAGGGGCTGAAGATCGCCCTGGCCACCCTCAACACCGGCAGGTTGTCGCTGCCCGCGATGTGCGTCGGCGCGGCGAAGTGGTCGCTGCACGTCGCGCGCGGCTGGGCCGGGGAGCGGGTCCAATGGGGGCGGCGCGTGGGCGACCATGAGGCCATCGCCACCCGGATCGCGTTCATCGCGGCCACCACCTACGGCATGGAGTCGATGCTGGACCTGGCCGGCATGCTGGCCGACGACGACGCCAACGACATCCGCATCGAGGCAGCCCTGGTCAAGCTCTACGCCTCCGAGATGGGGTGGCGGATCGTCGACGACCTGGTCCAGATCCGCGGCGGGCGAGGATACGAAACGGCAGAGTCGCTGGCCGCCCGGGGCGAGCGCCCGGCCGAAGTCGAGCAGCTCCTGCGCGACATGCGGATCAACCGGATCTTCGAGGGCTCTACCGAGATCATGCACCTCCTCATCGCCCGCGAGGCCGTTGACGTCCACCTCGAGGTGGCCGGCGAGATCATCGATCCCGAGGCGACGACACGTGCGCGGGCGGAGGCTGTGGCGCGGGCGTCGGGCTTCTACGCCAGGTGGCTGCCGATGCTCGCCGTCGGTGCTGGCACCGTGCCTGGGGCGTACCGGGAGCACGGCCCGCTGGCCGAGCATCTTCGCTATGTGGAGCGCGCCGCCAGGCGCCTGGCCCGGGCCATCTTCGCCGGGATGGCGCGCTGGCAGGGCAGGTTGGAGCATCGTCAGGCCTACCTGGGCCGGATCGTCGACATCGGCGCGGAGCTGTTCGCCATGTCGGCCTCCTGCGTGCGCGCCACCGCCGAGCGGGACAGCAACCCCGAGGGCGTGGAGCTGGCCGGGGCGTTCTGCGAGCAGGCCAGGATTCGGGTGGATGCCCTGTTCGGCGCGCTGTGGCACAACTCGGACCGCAGCGACCGTCACCTGGCCCGCCGTGTGCTCGACGGGCACCACGCGGGGCTGGAGGACGGGGTCCTGCACATCGCCGACGACCTGCCGTGGGTCGCGGCGTGGGAGCCGGGCCCATCCACGGTGGCCGACGTCCGGCGTCGGATCCCACGCCCACCCGCTGGCTGAGGTGCCGCGCAGCGGCCGCCCACCCGCTGGCTGAGGTGCCGCGCAGCGGCCTCGAAGCCTCGAGAAGGTGACCTTGTCAGCTCACGTTTCTGAGGCTTCGAGGCTCGTCGCTGCGTTCCTCGCTCCTCAGCCCGCGGGAGTGGGCTCGTCGCTGCGCTCCTCGCTCCTCAGCCCGCGGGGGTGGGGTCGTCGCTGCGCTCCTCGCTCCTCAGCCCGCTGATGGGTGGCACTGCCGAGGGCACCCGCGCTGTTGTGCGTCTCATCACCGTTCCGTCGCCGGACGCCCACATCTGGGACGATTCGGCCATGGACATGGATACGTTCCGCGGTCCCGATTCCCCTGTCACCGTCGAAGGCGCTGAGCGACCCGACGTGTCGCGAGCGCTCTGGCTGGTGAAGTGGCTCCTGGCCTTCCCTCACTACATCGCGCTCGCCTTCCTCGCGATCGGGGCGGTGTTCGCCTGGTTCTGGGCGCTGCTCGCGATCCTCATCACCGGCCGGTACCCGCGCGGGGCGTTCGACTACCTCGTCGGCGTCATGCGCTGGGGCTGGCGCCTGGCGTATTACCTCTACAGCGTCGGCGCCACGGACCGATATCCGCCGTTCACGCTCGCCGACGTGCCCGACTACCCCGCCCGGCTGGACGTTCGCTACCCCGAGCGGCTCTCCCGCGGGTTGGTCCTGGTGAAGTGGTGGCTGCTGGCCATCCCGCACTACATCATCCTGGCCATCCTCTTCGGCTTCACCCGCCCCCACAACGACGAGGCCGGGCAGGTCACCACGGACACCAACTGGCCGGGCCTCGTGCCGATCCTGGTCCTGATCGCGCTCATCATCGTGCTGGTCTCCGGCACCTACCCGCAGCAGGTCTACCGCGTGGTCATGGGGTTCAACCGATGGCAGCTGCGTGTCACGGCCTACTCCCTCCTCATGACCGACGAGTACCCACCGTTCCGCCTGGACCAGGGCCCGTACGAGCAGGACGGTCCACGGCTGATGCCGTTGCCGCCCACGTGGGACGACGGCTGGCCCACCGACGAGGCCCCGCCCCCGCCACCACCGACTCCGCCCCCGCCACCACCAGCCTGAACGTTCGGATCAGCGGGCGGCCAGAACGGCTTCCCGCTGCTCCGGCGCGAGGTACTTGACCGCCTCTCGGATCGTCACTCCCGACGCTCTGCCCGCGCGCGGCAGCAGCCAGTCGAAGACATACTCCGGCCGCCGTCGGGCGGTGTCGCGGAGGATCCACCCGATCGCCTTGCGGATGAAGAACTCCTTCTCCTCCAGCATGGCGTCGGCGTAGCGGGCGAAGCGCGCCCAGTCCCCGCCCCCGGTGCGCAGCGGGATCAGGTGGGCGAGGAGCGCCGAACGCCTGATCCAGAAGTCGTCGTCGGAGGCCCATCCGTCCAGGACGGGACCCCATAACGGGTCGCCGTCGGAGACCGGGCCGACGACGGAGCCGGCTAACGAGTCCACCAGCGCCCAGGTCCGCGACTCCCGCAGCAGCCGCTCGAGCAGGTCGGCATCCGCCACCCCCAGGAGCCCGCGGTGTGTCTCCAGAAGGTCGACGGAGGCCGCGCGACGCTCATGCACCGGCTCGGCCCACAGCGCCTCGACGAGCGCGACCAACTCGTCGTGGCCCAGCGTGACCCCCGCCATGGCCGCGCGGACAGCGGCGCGCATCGCCGGCATCGATGCCCCGTAGTGCGTCAACTCGCTTTTGAGGTAGGCCTTCTCGCCCGCGGCGCGCTCGGGGACCGCCCGCGCGCGAAGCTCGGCGTCGAGCTCCGCGGCCAGACCCGCGGCCCACTCCTCACCCACGGCGGTAGACCCGGAGGGCGTCCGCGTCGACAGCCATCAGCCACGGGCGATCATCCCCGAGCCGGATGCCCAGACGGGCGCCGTCGCCCGGGTCGGCCTCGCTGGTGAGCATGGGAACGGGCTCGACGGTGCCCGCCCCCGCCGCGTCGATGCGCAGCACGGCTGAGGCGTCAACCGCCACGCCGGTCTCCACCTCCGCGATCCCGCTCACCAGGAGCGTGAGAACTCCGTCGGTGCCCGTGGCCGCCTCGATCGAGGGATACACCAGGGCGTCGGGGTGGTCCGCCGCCTCAAGCGGGATGGGCAGCGCCAGGTCACCGAGCTGGACCGAGACGCTCCCTGGCTCCGCCTCGACGAAATAGCTCAGCCCACCCTGCCCGACGAAGGAATCCACCTGCGCGAGCAAGCCATCTGCCGGGTCCACCACGACGGGGCGGCCATCCTCGTCGAAGCCGAAGAGGCTGGTGCCGTCGGTGCCTTTGAGCCCCGGGAACCGGTCCAGCTCCACCCGGGAGAACGTGCCGTCCGGGGCCAGCCTCAGCATCCCGGGGCGGTCGGGGGTGGTGCTCTGCAGCACGACGGTGCCGTCGGCCAGCGCCTGCGGGGACTGCCATTGAAGAAACTCTCCCTGGGCGAGGTGCTCCTCGGGGAGGGGGGCGTCGCCGAGGTACGAGCCGCCCTCGTCGAAGTGGGCCAGGCGGAAGTTGGCGGTGTCGAGGAACCACCAGGTGCCGTCGGGCAGCTGCGTGCCGTAGCTGGGGCCCCATTCGAGGCCCTCGCCGCCGGGGGAGGTGCCGAGCCGGTCCTCGCCGTCGCCGTAGGGGAGCGTGAACAGCTCCTCCCAGGGCGGCGCGAGCTCGTGGAATTCGGGGAGGAGAACGGTCTGCGTGGTGAAGTCGAGCAGCGACGGTGAAGCTGCGGGGTTTGCCGACTGGGTGGCATCCGGGGTGGGTGCGGCCGTCGACGTCGCCGACCGGCTCGTCGTCGGCGAGGGTGAGGGCAGCGCGGGGGCGCAGCCTGAGACGCCGAGCGCGATGCAAACGGCGCCGACAACGGCAGATACACGGCAGAACATCAAGCAAACCTCATCTCCTCACGATACCCCTGGGCGCTGGCCCGAAGCTGTCTGCAACTTGCTATCCAGAGAGCGGCTTGTGTGTATATACGCAGAAACCGCTCTATGGATAGCAAGTTGCAGACCGGATCTCGCCCGGCCCGGGGCCGCCTAGGATTGGGCGATGATCCGGGCCCACTTCACCGTCGAACTCCCGGCCGCATGCCCGTCCGACCAGGCCCTGCGCCGCCTCCTCGACCTCCGCGCCCATGACCGCCTCATCCCGCTGACCAGGGTGACCCCGGCGGTTTCGGCGGACGAGTTGACGGTGGGGTCGCGGTTCGTCGGCCGCACCGGCGTGGGCCGGTTCGGCTTCGATGACCACATGCGCATCGAGGCACTCACCTTCGCGCCCGACGCGGCGGCGACCATCGTAAAGCGGGGTCGCGTCATCCGCGGTGTCGTGCAGGTCACCGCCACGCCGTCGGCCGGCGGGAGCGCGGTCCGATGGGAGCAGACCGTCCATCTCCCGTGGCTGCCGGGCTTCCTCCAGCCGACGGCGGCGCGGGTGCTGCGCGGCGGCTACCGGCGAGTGCTGGTCAGGTTGCTCGCGGCCTGAGCGTGTCCGTGTCAGCCGGCTGGCCCGCTGGCTGAGGTGCCGCGCAGCGCCTCAACCAGCGGTGGGGGTCAGCGGGCCAACTCGGCCAGCATCCCCGGGAACACGTCTCGCGCCGCGTCGCGGCCAAGAAAAATGTCCAGGTGACCGTACCCGGGCACCACGCGCAGCGCATGCCGCCCCGGCTCCACCCCCTCCAGCCACCGATGAGTGCGCTCCTGGCTCTCGGGCAGGAAGCAGCGGTTGTTGCGCCCGGCGTAGAGCACCCACCGGGCGGCGGTCTGGGGCGCGCTCACTCCGTAGTCGTCCGGGAGCCCTTCCCTCCGCGACACCGACACCAGGTGCCCCGCGCGGACCGAGGCGTCCATCTGCGCAAAGAAGCTCATCGGCACCTTCCCGAACTCGCCGCGGATCCACTCGTGCGTGTCAGCATCCAGGTTGGCGTGCGACCACAGCGCAGGCCTGCCCGCGCCGTAGGTGAAGCTCACCTGCCGGCACACGGAGTTGTCGCACTCGCGGTGCGTCAGGTTCACCGCCGCCCTGGTGGCGCGCGCGAACAGCGAGTCCGGCTCGTCGCCCCAGGCCGGGTTCAGGTACGGGCTGAGCGGCTGGAGGAGAGGCCGAAGCCGACGGATCTTGAACACCGACACCGGCGGGATCACGGGGTGGAACGACACCGCGTTGGAGACGATCGTGGTCACCTGAGGAAGCAGCCCCGCCGCGGCGGCCATGGCGAACGAGGTGGACCCCTGGCAGTGGATGACCGCCTTCATGGTCGGTGACCCGGTCGCCTCGGCCACGTACTCGACGGCGGCCGGATGGTCCCACGCGGCGGCATCGTCGAGGGTCCAGGCAACCGGATCGAGGTCGATCGACGCCCGCCAGTTGAGCAGCCACACGTCCCACCCGTCGTCGATCAGCGCGTCGACGAACGTCCGCGGCACCGGGGGCCGGAAGATCTCCCCACGGACCCCCGCGCCGTGCACCAGAATCACCGGCTCCCGCGTCGGCTCATGCCTGCCGCGGATCCGCAGCAGGGTGATCGGGTGCCCGTCGCGCGCGGCGATCACGTGGTGGGTGACCCGATGGTCGGCGCGGGTGGTGGGCCGGATCTGTACCGGGGTGCTCATCGGTCCTCCTTGCGAACGGGCCCGTAGGTATCGGTCAAGGTGCGCGCGAAGTGGGTCCCGAACCTGCCCAACGAGCGCAGCGGGGTCCGGCCGTCCGCGCGGAACGTGGTGAGTTGGCGGGCGAAGTCGCGCGGCAGGATGCGGAGGAGCCCGGCGCCGAGGACCGGCCCGTCGCCGCCGGGCGGCACATGCCCCTTGAGCAGCGTGATGTACAGGGTGGAGGTGTCCTTCCAGATGTCCAACCCCGGGTCGTTGCGCACGGTCTTGAAGCCGTACATCGTCACCGGCGCACCGGCGAGGTCACGGAACCACAGCCGGTAGCGCATCTCCCGCGTGGCGGCGAACTCCGTGGCGACGAACAGGTTGAAGAAGCCCCGCTCCACAGGAAGCTTCCCGCCCAACTCCTCGCAGCGCACGTACCCCGACGCGGTCCCGGGGTGCAGGTCGTCGGCGAGGAACCGTTCCACGTCGGGGACGGTGATGGTCAGCTCGAACATGAACCGCTGATTCACCAGCCGCGCCCGCTTCCAGCCGACGACGGGATCCGTCTCGCCGAGCGCCAGGAAGCCTTTCATCTGCTCGGTGAACTCGACGGTGTCGCCGTCGAGGAGAGCGGCCGGCGCGGATCCCGGCAGGTCGTCGTCGTTCTCGTCCGACCGGCGTCCTGCAGGCGCCGATTCCAGCACCCGCTCCACGATCCGGTCCGCGTTCGCGGCGATGGTGAGCGCCGGATTCGGGCCCACCGGGCCGGGCATCGCCGCGCCGTCGACGATGAAGAGACCGGGGTAGCCGAACACCTCACCATGCGCGTCGACCAGCCCGTCATGGGGCGAGCGGCCCATCGGCGCGCCCCCGAGCGGGTGCACAGTCACGACGCGCTTCGTCCACCACAGCGGGTTGTCGTGGAAGTCGGCGTTCAGCTTGTCCGACATCGCCCGCATGGTCTCGCGCATGGCGGTGAAGTAGCGCATCGACGTCGCGCTGCACCAGTCGACATCGATCTGGCCGTCCCTCAGGACCACGCGTCCGTCCGCGACGTCCCGGCCCATTCCCAGCATCGGCAGCGAGCTCGAGCCCAGGCGGCCCTGACCGACCAGCCCAGCGACCTCCGCCGAGATGGTCGATTCGTTCTGCCCCCGAAGGCGGTGCAGCAGGATCTCGCGCGCCACCTTCGCCGCCCGCTGGAGCGACGACGTCACCTGGGCGGTCTCGATCAGCCAGTTGGCGAACTCGGGGAACCCGGCCTCCTGCACGTAGTACCCGCGGTGGTGCTGCGGGTCTCCGTCCAGAGCGTCGGGCACGCGGATCGACGTGGTGATCACTGGACCGTGGCTGCCGTCGATGAGCCGAGGGTTCCCGGACTCGGTGTCCACCCGGGCGCCCATCGCGAAGGTGAGGAGATCGCCGTTGCCCGAGAACCGCGACCCCAACGCCCGGCTCAGGCCAGGGAGGTTCACCCGGTTGCGCAGCAGGAGGGTGGTGGTGCCCAGCGCACCGGCGGCCAGAAACAGCCGGTCGCCATGGAGGGTGCGGGTGGTGCGCGTGCGGTGGCCGTTGTCCTCCAGCGGGTCGCCGTACTCGGTGTAGCGCACGGAGTAGCCGCCGCCGCTCAGCGGGACGATGCCCGAGACCTCGCAGTGGGGGCGGATGTCGGCGCCGTGGTGGACCGCGGCCGAGAGGTACGTGTGGTCCAGGGTGTTCTTGGCGCCCTCGTTGCAGCCGATGTCGCACTCGCCGCAGAGCCGGCAGGTGAGGCGGGTGGTGTCGTGCAGGTTCCCGTACTCCGGGGGCGCGATGATCTGCTTCATCGCGGGCGCCCCGTGCGGGGTCGCGGAGAAGGAGATGGCCAGGGGAGGGTGGATCACGTCCAGCCCCAACGACTCCGCGGCCTCGCGCAAAGCCCTCGTCTTCGGCAGGTCCGGGTAGGGCGACGGGACGGGGGTCAGCATCGCCTCCACCGCGTCGTAGTGCGGCTCCAGGTCCGCGCGGCTGATCGGCCAGTGCTCGTAGCCGCCGCCGGGGAGCGGCGAGTCGGCCACGAACCACTTCTCGTCCTTGCGCAGCAGCACGTTGGCGTAGATCAGAGAACCGCCGCCCAGGCCGCTGGAGACCACCGCCTCCAGCTTGCGGAAGGACTTGATGTCGAACAGGCCGAACAGCTCGTCCTTCGGCTCCCAGAAGGCACGGCTCATCTCGTGCGGATTCCGCGCGAAACTTCCTGGTGGATATGGGCGGCCGCGCTCCAAAAGGACCGTCGCGTGTCCCGCTTCGGCCAGCCGAAAGGCCGTCACGGACCCCCCGAAGCCTGATCCCACTACCACTGCATCGACCCGCTCGACGGGGGCACGCTCGCTCATGGCTCACCCTAACGGCCGGACGGAGCCGCGGGGAAGGGGCGGAATCCGGACCTGATTTCGCCAACCGGCCGGGGCCACGACCCGGCCGGGGCGATGATGGGGCATGGAGACCATGAAGTCAGTCTGGTTCGTCACCCACCCCACCCTGAGCGCGCCGTCGGGCCCATTCCCGGAGGGCGCACACCTGGACACCGTCATCGCCGGTGCCGGGATCACGGGCCTCACCGTCGCGGCGCTGCTGGCCAGGTCCGGCCAGCGCGTCGTCGTCATCGAGGCGCGATCAGTGGGCGCCGTCGCCACCGGAAACACCACCGCGAAGGTGTCGCTGCTTCAGGGCACCGTCCTCTCCGACCTCCGGTCCCACCAGTCCGACGACGTGCTCCGCGCCTACGTCGAGGGCAACAGGGAGGGGCAGGCGTGGCTGGTTCGGCTGCTCGAGGATCGCGGCGTGGCGTACCAGCGCAGGACCGCCTACACCTACGTGGCGGGCGACGACGCCGTGATGGGCCTGCGCGCCGAACACGACGCCTGCCGCGCGTCGGGCCTCGAGGCCGAGTGGACCGTCGACACCGAGCTGCCGTTCAAGGTGGCCGGAGCCATCTCTCTGGCGGACCAGGTGCAGATCCACCCGCTGCTGGTCCTCGACGTCCTCCTGGCCGAGCTCGCCGCGCACGGGGGCGTGCTCGTCGAGGATGCCCGGGTCACCGACGCGGACCCGGGCCGCATCGTCACCGTCACCACCACGCGCGGCACCCTCACCGCCGACCGGCTCATCCTCGCCACCGGCAGCCCCATCCTGGACCGCGGCGGCTACTTCGCCAAGCTCGCCCCGATGCGTTCCTACGCCACCACCTACCGCGTGCCTGGCGCCATCCCGCAGGGCATGTATCTGAGCGCGGACAGTCCGTCGAGATCACTCCGCACGGTCCCCGTCGACGACGGCGAGCTGCTCATGGTGGGCGGCAACGGGCACGTCGTGGGCCGCACCGACTCCGAGGCGGAGGCCGTCGCGGATCTCCGACGGTGGGCGCAGGAGAACTTCCCCGGCGCAGAACCCCTGCACGCCTGGTCCGCGCAGGACTACCAGGCCGTGGACCGCGTGCCGTTCGTTGGGCCCATGCCCCGAGGTGGCGGGAAGATCTTCGTCGCCACGGGCTACAACAAGTGGGGCATGACCAACGGGGTCGCGGCGGCGCTCAGCCTCAGCGCGCAGATCCTCGACGGATCCATGGCGTGGGCGGAGACGCTACTGTCGCGGCGACCCAAGCCCAAGGCTGTGGTCAGCGCCGTCGCGCCCAACCTCAAGGTGGCCGCGACCCTCGCGCAGGACTGGGTCCAAGCTGAGCTGCGCGCCCTCCCCGACGGGCCCCCCTCGGAGGGGGAGGGCGTCGTCGGCCGGGGTTCGCGGGGCCTCCCTGAGGCGGTGTCGACGGTCGGCGGTGTGACCTGCCGGGTGTCTGGCGTGTGCACCCACCTGGGTGGGGTGGTGCGGTGGAACGATGCGGAGAGGTCATGGGACTGTCCGCTGCACGGCTCCAGGTTCGCGGCCGACGGGGCCTTGCTCGAGGGTCCCGCGGTGAAGGACCTACCCCCGGTCGCCACTCCCGCTGGCTGAGGTGCCGCGTGGCGGCCTCGAAGCCTTTGAAACGTGAGCTGACTAGGTACGTTTCTTAGGCTTCGAGGCTCGTCGCTGCGCTCCTCGCTCCTCAGCCAGCGGGAGGTGCTGCGTGTTGCTTTCCCTGCTGGCTGAGGTGCCGCGAAGCGGCCTCGAAGCCTTTGAAACGTGAGCTGACTAGGTACGTTTCTTAGGCTTCGAGGCTCGTCGCTGCGCTCCTCGCACCTCAGCCCGCGGTGCGGGCTCGTCGCTTCGCTCCCGCGCCACAGCCGACGTGGTCGGGTCAGGCGGTCGCCTGGGCTGCCCGGGACCTGACGGGCGACGACGTGCGCAGCCGGACGGCCACCGCCGCCGCGACAATCACAGCCGCCGCGACCGCAGCCGCCACCCCGGTGAGCGTGGACGCCGGCGCGTCGGTGAGGCGTCCCACAGCGATCCAGCCCAGGCCCCAGGCCATGGCGGCGGCCACGCCGAACCGGCCGCCGAACGCCTTCGCAAGTATGACGCCCAGCGCAGCGGCCACCGCCAGCACCGCGACAGCCAGGTACTCCGAGACGGGAGCCGCCGGGTTGACGCCGGAATCTACGAGGGTCGCGGTGATGTTGGCGACGGTGGCCACCGACACCCAGCCGAGGTACAGCCCGAAGGTGCCGTCGACGATGAAGCGCTCGGCCCACGTCGTGGCGGGGCGGTCGGCGTCGGCGGGGAGCGCGGTCAGCCGTCGGACCAGCTCGCCGAGCACCAGCGCGAGGGCGACGATCACCGCGACACTCGCCCACAGCCAGCCCACCTGCGTGACCAGGAGCCAAGAGGCGTTGAGCACCATCGACGCCGCGGCCAGCCAGCCGATGGAGCGGGCGCGGGCGCTGGTGGTGTTGGCCGGCAGCCACTGCCAGACCACGTAGGCGATGAGTCCGGCGTAGATGACCGACCAGATCGAGAACGCGTTGACCGCGGGGGCGACGAGTGTCGCGGTGGCGGACAGGCTGCCGCCGGCGGCCTCCTCGACGCGGGTGCCGATCACCCCGATGCCGAAGAGGGTTCCGATGATCATGAAGACCGCGCTGGCGGTGATGACGACTTGCCGGATTCGATCGTTGCGGAGCATGGTTCGCCCTTCCTCAGAGACTAACGTTGAACAAAGCTTATACAAACATTGGTCACGGCGCCAGCCCCCGTCGACTCCGGATGCCTCAGGCCGCAGGATCGGGCCGCCCAAGCAGCGGAACTAAGGCACCTGCCCGATGCCGGCCACCCCCCTTAGAGCGGAGTGTTGACCCATGGCCCCATGGGGGGAGAGCCAGAGGAAAGGCAGCCATGTCACAGCTCGAGATCAACCTCGCGTCGTCGGTCTACCGCGACCGCGCCGCAGACGTCGCCTTGGACGCTGAACGTCGTCGGATCATCGCCGAACGCGGCGGACTGACGCCCAGCGACCCGAACCATCACTGGTCCCTCTGGGAGGGCCTGTCCGATCTGCTCAAGGGTTTCCACATCCCCAGGCGTCATGCGCCACTGGGCGCCTGAGGACCCGTCAGCGGCCCCGCTTTCCTGACCCTTGGTGGCGGTCGGTCCGTATGTCACCATGAGGAATGACTGACGCCACGGTCAGCCCTGTCATCGTCGGCAGGGACTGGGAGCTGGCTCATCTGCGCGACCTGTTCCGCGCCTCACTCGGCAACGTGCCGAGGGGCGTGATCATCGCCGGTGAGGCAGGCATCGGGAAGACCAGGCTGCTGCGTGATTTCGCCGCCGGCTTGGGGTCCGACATTGCCGTCGCGGTGGGGCACTGCGTGGGCATGGGCCGGTTCGCCACCCCGTTCGAGCCCGTGCGCGAGGCGCTGCGGGACCTGGTCGCGGCCTTCAGCGCCGATACTGTCAGCGCGGTGGCGGGACCCGTCCGTCTCGCCACATTGGCCGCCCTCGTCCCGGAATTGGACGGCGGCGAAACAGAGCGCGCAGACCGCGAGCAGCTCCACGAGGCCGTCCGCGACCTCCTCGTCGGCCTGTCCAGGATCACCCCGGTCCTGGTGGTGCTTGAGGACCTGCAGTGGGCCGACGCCGCGACCCTCGACCTGCTGCGCGCCGTGATGGGGCGATTCCGGGGCGGCCGCCTCATGCTCGCCCTCAGCTACCGGACCGACGAGGTGGGCAGGACCGATCCGCTGCGGCCGTTCCTGGTCGAGCTGGAGCGGATGCGGCACGTGTTCCGCATCGACCTCCGACGGCTCTCCCGGGAGGAAATTGAGGCGCAGGTGGCCCACCTCCGCGGCCCGGACCACGGCGTCGATGTTGCCAGCCTGTCGCGAAGAAGCGACGGCGTCCCGTTCCTGGTGGAGGAGCTCGTCGCCCTCGACGGCCACGCCCTCCCGGAGTCCCTGCGCGATGTGGTGCTCGCCCGCTACCACGGGGTCGGCCGGCCCACCCAGGCCGTGTTGCGGATGCTGGCGGCAGGCGGGGTGTCCGTGCCGCACGACCTCGTCGAGGCAGTCCATGACGGCGACCCGTCTGAGTTGGAGGCCGCGCTGCGGGAGGCGGTTGAGGCGCACATCCTCTCCGCGCGGGACACCAGCTACGCCTTCCGCCACGCGCTCAGCCAGGAGGCGATCGAGGGCGAACTGTTGCCGGGGGAGAGCGCACGCTTCCACGCCCGGTACGCGGAGGAGTTGGAGAGGGCCGGCGGGGCCGGGAGCGCCGCCCAGATCGCCCACCACTGGACCAAGGTCCGCAACTGGCCGCGCGCCTTCCAGGCCCTGCACCGGGCCACCCGCGAGGCCAGGGCGACGGGGGCGCTGGTGAGCGCAGCCTCGTTCGGCGAGCAGGCGCTGGAGCTGTGGTCCGCGGTGCCCGACGCGCCGACGGTCGCGGGTTGCACCCGCACCGACTTCGTCCTGGACGTTGCGGCCCTGTTCATGGAGACCGCGGACCCGCGGTCGCTGGCGCTTCTGCAGCGTGAGCTGGCGCGGTGCGCGGCCGACGATCACCGCAGTCGCGCGCTGCTCCTGCATGAGCAGACGATCTTCGCCCAAGGCCTGGGGCAGCCCGGGATCTGCGAGCTGGCCGAGGCCGCGTACGCGGAGCTGCCGCCGGACGGCGACGACCTGGACCGGTTGGCGCGCGTCCGGGTGACCTGTGGGCTCGGGATCGCCCAGGCCTTCTACGGCGACCCGGAGGTCGGATGGGGCAGGCTCCAGGAGGCGCTGGAGGGTGCGAGAGTGCTGATGGAGGGTGACGCATCAGACCGCGTCAAGGGGAAGGCTCGGGCCGAGTTCGCACGCGCACTCACCTCGATCTCCTCGATCCGCGGATACTCCGGCGATGTCGACGGCGCCCTCGAGGGCCTGGCCGAGGTACAGGCCATGAACGCGGACCCCGATGCCTTCCTGCGCGCCTCCGGCCTGCGGCTGGACCTGCTGCGCCTCGTCGGACGGCATCGTGAAGCGCTCGAGGAAGGCCTTGCCGCGTTGACGTTGGCGCGCGAGACGTGGCGGCAGCGCAGCTGGGGGAGCGCCATCTCGCTGCACGTGATGAACGTCCACCTCGATCTGGGGGACCTGCCCGCCGCCGAGCGGATGGGGCAGGAACTGATCGGGTTGGGGCCGTGGACCTTCGCCGGCGGCTACTGCAGGTTGGCCCAGATGGACATCCTGCGCCTCCGGGACCGGGCCGGCCAGGCCCGGGACCTGATGCGGCAGCACGCCCAGGCGATCGACGGCGCTCGCCGCAGCGCAACCGGCAGGCTGACGGTCGCGCGGGCGGTGGGCGCGGTGGCGCTCGCCGTCGATGATCTGCCGGGCGCCTGGGAGCAGGTCGAGTGCCTGTGGGACGGTCATCGGTCGGTGGCAAGCCGCGCTGCCCTGAGGCTCACGGTGCTCGGCGCGGAGGTGATGGCCTCTCTGCGAAGCGCCCATGCCGACGGCATCCTTTCCGGCGAGGGGTATCCCTTCGCCGCCGCCGAGCAGCGGCTCCGCTCCACCCTCGACAGCCTCGCCCTGTGGGAGGTGGTGGCCGACTGGCGCGCCCTCCTGGAGGCCCGGCTGGGGGGCGCCGACGGCGCGGGCACCGACGTCGTCGCCTGGCGCGAGGCCGTGGCCGCCGCGGAGCGGGGACGGGTCCCGATCCAGTACCACTCGGATGCCCTCTTCCGGCTCGGTGAGGTACAGATCATGTCGGGCGACCGGCTGGCGGCCGAGGAGACGCTGGACCAGGCGGCGCACCTGTCGGGGCGGATCCATGACCTGCTGACCCTGCGGAAGGTCACCGAGCTGAGAAGCCGGGCGCATCTGTTGGCGGAGGTGCCCCACTCCACCCAAGCCCCTGCGCATCTCACGGACCGCGAGCGGCAGGTCCTCCACCTGGTGGCTGAGGGCCTCACCAACCGCGAGATCGGGAGGCGCCTGTTCATCAGCGACAAGACTGCCAGCGTCCATGTGTCCGCCATCTTGCGCAAGCTCGGCGTCGGCTCGCGCACTGAGGCCGCCGTCATCGCGGCCAGACTCCAAGGGGCCGAGACCGGCCGGGACCGCCCATAAAGGGGTGCGGCGAGCCGAACGCCGCAGCGTCGTCGCTGGTGAGGCGTGCGCCGCCAGTGATCGCCCTCGTCAGCGTCGGATTTCGGCGGGCGAGCAGGCACACTCCGGAGATGGACAGGGACGCTCTCCTTCAGCTCGCGGCCGGCGTCCACGGCTCGGTGCTCTCAGCCGCGGACGACCAGTACGACACCGCACGCCGCGTGTGGAACGGCACCATCGACAAGAGGCCCGCGGCCATCGTGAGCTGCCAAGGGACGGACGACGTCGTCGAGGCGGTCAGGTTCGCCAGGTCTCACGACCTGGGGATCTCCGTGCGCAGCGGAGGCCACCACGTGGCCGGCTCCTCAGTCATCGACGGCGGCCTGGTGATCGATCTGGGGCGGATGCGGGCCGTGAGGGTGGACCCCGTCCAGCGGTTGGTGCGCGCCGAGGGCGGGGCGCAGATCGGCGACGTCGACGCGGCCACCCAGAAGCACGGGCTGGCGGTGCCGCTGGGCGTGGTGTCCGAGACAGGGGTCGCGGGGCTGACGTTGGGTGGCGGCTACGGCTGGATGCGCCGCAAGCACGGCCTGAGCTGCGACAACGTGACCGGCGCCGACGTCGTGACGGCCGACGGTCGCCTGGTCCACGCGTCCATCGAGGAGCACTCGGAGTTGTACTGGGCCCTCTGCGGCGGCGGGTGGGACCTCGGCGTGGTGACGGCCCTCGAGTACGAGGCGCACCCCGTCGGCCCTGACGTGTACCTGCCGTTCCTGACCTACCCGCTGAGCGAGGGGAAGAAGGTGCTGGCCAACCTGCGCGAGTTCGTGGGGTCCGCACCGGACGAGTTCGGCTCCATCGCTGTGTGTTGGAGTTTCCCGGAGGCGGAACCGTTCCCCCGCGAGCTGTGGGGACAGCCGTTCGTCGGGATCGCCGGCCCCTACATCGGGGACGTCGACGATGGGGAGCGCGTCTGCGCGCCGCTGCGCGACCTCGGCACCGTCCTCACCGACATGAGCGGCGTCGTGCCCTGGGTGGAGGCGCAGAAGTTCTTCGACGAGGACTATCCGCGCGGCCGGCGCTACTACTGGCGCTCGTCGCACCTGGTGGATCTCACCCCTGACGCCTCTGAGGTGATCCTCGACCTGGCTGCCCGGCGGCCCTCGCCCCTGACGTCACTGGACATCTGGATCAACGGTGGCGCGATCGCGGTGGTGCCCTCGGACGGCACGCCGATCGCCAACCGGACCTCGCCGTACATGATCGGGCTGGAATCCAACTGGGACGACCCCGCCGACGACCGAGCCAACATCGGTTGGGCGCGCGACGCGACGAAGGCCCTGCAGCCCTTCTCGAGCGCGGGCTCCTACCTCAACTTCGACGACCTCACCGACCCGTCGGCGGTCAGGCGTGCACACGGGGAGAACTTCGAACGGCTGGCGTCGGTCAAGAGCCTCTACGACCCCTCGAACCTTTTCCGTTCCCGGGGCCTCCCGCTCTGACGGCTGAGCGGACTCATAGCGGCGGCGCAGGGCGCCCACAGTAACCCCACAGTCTCGGCTGGCGGAATAGGTACATCACCGAAACCGCCACCGAGGAGAACCCCTGTGTCCACCACCGCCATCCTGTACCTCGCCAACATCGTCGGCATCCTGATCCTGACGCTCGGCCTGTACTTCCCCCGCCATGGCCGCCGCGACCTCGTCGTGGCCTACCTCGGCGTCAACATCGGCATCATGGCGGTCAGCTCCGTCCTGCTCTCCACCGCGGTGGGCGCCGGCCTGGGCCTCGGGCTCTTCGGCGTGCTGTCGATCATCCGGCTCCGCTCCGACGAGCTGGCCCAGCACGAGATCGCCTACTACTTCAGCGCCCTGGCGCTCGGCCTGCTCAGCGGCCTCGGGGCCGAGCCCGTGATGGCGCTCAGTCTGATGGCGGTGGTCCTCGCCGGCATGTTCGTCGCGGACCACGGGATGCTGCTGCGCGGCCACAAGCGTGAGGTGGTGGTGGTGGACCGCGCCATCACCGACGAGGCGACGCTGATCGGCTACCTGCAGGACCGCCTCGGCGGCACCGTCAAGCACCTCAGCGTCCAGCGGCTGGACCTGGTCAACGACACCACCACCGTCGACGTCCGCTACCGCTCCACCACCCCGTCCGTCACGCGCCGCGTCGCCTGGGCGGACGCACGATGACCGCCGCGACACTCCCGCTCCGCGGCCTCGCCGCCCGCGAACCGGTCTCCCTCGACGAGCTCAACCGGACCGCTGCCCTGCTCACCCGGGTGGACCGCAAGTACGTGCTCACCTCAGCCGAGGCCGACGCGTTCGTCCTCGGTCTCCCGCGTGAGGCCCGGGTCCTCGAGATCGACGGGCGCCGTCGATTCGGCTACCTCTCCACCTACTTCGACACCGCGGGTCTCGACTGCTTCCTCGGCACGGCCCACAGGCGCCGTCACCGCTTCAAGGTGCGCACCCGCCGATATGTGGACACGGACCAGCAGTTCCTCGAGGTCAAGACCCGCCGCGGCGGCTGCACGGTCAAGCGCCGGGTGGCGTGGGAGCAGCCGATCCGCCACCTCGACGGAGGCGCCCGCGAGTTCGTCGCCGAGGCCCTCGGGGGGGACCGGATCCGGCTCGACGAGGAACTGGAGCCCGTCCTGGACGTCACCTACACCCGGTCCACGTTCCTCATGCCCGACGGCGCCGCCCGCGCCACGCTCGACACGCACCTGACGTGGTCCGACCGACAGACCGGCCACGAGCGATCGGCCGACGGCCTGGTGATCGTCGAGACGAAGTCCAGTGCCGGGGCGTCGGTGGCGGACCGGGTGCTGTGGGGTCGCGGGCACCGGCCCGTGTCCATGTCGAAGTACGCCACGGGGTTGGCGACGCTCCGCCCCGAGTTGCCCCACAACCGTTGGCACCGCCTCATGACCCACACCGAACTCGCCGCCGCCTGACCACCCTCCACCGCCGGCTGAGGTGTGAGGAGCGCAGCGACGACCCTCGAAGCCCAACACACGTGACCTTGTCAGCCTACGTTTCGTAGGCTTCGAGGCCGCTGCGCGGCACCTCAGCCAGCGGAGTGGGGCCGCCGCCGAGTGACCCGGGAAGTGGTCGCTCACCCTTCTGCTGGCTGAGGTGTGAGGAGCGCAGCGACGAGCCTCGAAGCCTAAGAAACGCAACCTGACAACCAGTCACACCCCCGTCACCCGACCCAACCCGACACCCACCAAGCACCACAGGAGATATGACCATGACCCCCAAGCGACTCCTCGCCTCCCTGTCCTCCCTCGCCGTCGGCGCCCTGCTCGTGGGCTGCGGCGCCACCGGCGTCGGGAGCACGGCCGCCGCCGGGACGACCTCCGCCACCACCACGACCACCACCGCGACCACCGTCGACGGCGCGGCCCTCACTGTGGACGCCACCCGGGCCGCCAACGCCACGCCGGACGCCGCCGACGTGACGTGGGACGCATCGTCGGCCACCACCATCACGCTGAGCGGCAGCACCGCGACCGTCGACGGCGAGGGCGTCACCATCGACGGCAACACCGTCACCATCACCGCCGGCGGCACCTACGTGCTCACCGGCTCGCTCGACGGCCAGGTGGTGGTCAACTCGGCCTCCGACGACGAGGTGAAGCTCGTCCTCTCCGACGCCGAGATCACCTCGGACACGGGGCCGGCGATCACCATCGCCGATGCCGGCGAGGCGGTGGTGGTGCTCGCCGACGGCACGAGCAGCACGCTCACCGACGCGGCCAGCTACGCCGGCACCTCCGACGAGGCGCCCACCGCGGCCCTCTATTCCAAGGCGGACCTGACCATCGGCGGCGACGGCTCCCTCACGGTCACCGGGCGGAGCCTCGACGGGATCGCCACTGCCGACGGCCTGGCCATCGTCGGCGGCAGCATCCAGGTCACCGCGGCCGACGACGGCATCCGCGGCAAGGACCACCTCGCCATCACGGGCGGCGCCGTCACGGTCGAGGCGGGTGGTGACGCGCTGAAGTCCACCAATGACACCGAGGTAGAATCCGGCTTCATCGACATCTCGGGCGGCACCCTGGCGCTCACCTCCGGGTCCGACGGCTTCGACGCCGCCACGGACGTGATCATCTCCGGGGGCACCGTCACGGTGGAGGCGGGCGACGACGGCATCCACGCCGAGCTCAGCCTCGTCATCGGCGACGGCGAGGTCACGTTGGCCAGGTCCTACGAGGGCCTCGAGGCGCAGTACATCGCGATCACCGGCGGCACCATCGACGTGACCGCGGAGGATGACGGCCTCAACGTCTCCGCCGCCGACACCACCACGTCCACCGACACCGCCTCCACGGACCGGCAGATGGGCGGCGGCCCAGGCGGGGGAGGGATGGGGGTCATCGACGGGTCGGCGCTGGTCAGCGGCGGAACGCTCACCATCGACGCAGGTGGGGACGGGTTCGACTCCAACGGAGACGCCGAGATCACCGGCGGTACGGTCATCGTGCACGGGCCGCTGAACGACGGCAACGGCGCGCTGGACGTCAACGGCACGTTCACGATCAGCGGCGGCACGCTGCTGGCGGTCGGCTCCTCCGGGATGGCCGAGACCCCGGACGCGGAGTCGGCGCAGGGGTGGGTGCAGGCGACGGTTTCCGGCTCCGCGGGCTCCACCGTCCAGATCCTCTCGGGCTCCGAGATGGTTGGTGAGTTCACCGCTGAGAAGGACTTCTCCAACGTCGTCTACTCCGGTGAGGGCATCAGCAGCGGCCAGGAGTACACCGTCGCGGTGGATGGGCAGTCGGTGGTCGTGACCGCCGGCACCTCGACCGGAAGCGGGATGGGTGGAGGAGGCGGTCGCCCCAACCGCTGACCCGCCACGCCGAACGCTGGTTGGGCTACGTCGTGGGTAGAGCCCCCCCAAAAAAACGGTTGAGCCAGCCGCCGCGCGTGGCCCGCTGCCGCGGAGCGCCTGAGCCCGACAGCGAGGATGCGGGACGGCAGGGCGGGCTTGCGCTGTGATGCCCAACCCGGGGATCACCCAGCTGGCGTCCCGCCTGGGCTGACCCGACCCAGGCCCGCCCTGCCGTCGCGCACCCGGGCATCCTGTACCAGACCACGCTGCCCGGAGAGCAGGCTGCAGGAGGCGAGGGTCAGTGCGCCGCGACCTTCTTCTTCCGCGGGATCAGGTGCATGATCGCCACGACGATCCCGCCGGCCACGAGGCCGAGGATCGCAGACGCGAGCGTGTTGACCAACCAGCCGACGAAGCCGCCCGCCGCCTCGGCCGCCAACACCTCCCAGTGGTGCACGAAGTCGTAGATGACGGGCCAGCCCAGGTCGTTGATGCCGACCAGAAGGATGTGTCCACCCACCCACAGCATCGCCGCGATCCCCACAGTGGACAGCACCCTCATGACGATCGGCATCGCCTTGACCAAGCCCTCGCCCAGCCGGCTGGTGGGCGGGTTGGCGGCCAGCCTGAGGCCGACGTCGTCCATCTTCACGATCAGCGCCACGACGCCGTAGACCAACGCGGTGATGCCGAAGGCCACCACCACGAGCGTGATCGCCCGCATCCAGAAGCCCTCGCCGGCGATCTCGTTGAGGGAGATGACCATGATCTCCGCGGACAGGATGAAGTCGGTCCGGATGGCGCCACCCACCATCTTGTCCTCGTGGTTCTCGCCCTTGATCGCGACCGGTGCCTCCTTCACCTTGGAGTGGCCGCTGACCGCCTCCCAGATCTTCTCGGCGCCCTCGTAGGAGAGGTAGAGGCCGCCCACCATGAGTAGCGGGGTCAGTGCCCACGGCAGGAACTGGCTCAGCAGCAGGATTGCGGGCAGGATGAACAACAGCTTGTTGCGGATCGATCCCTTGGCGATCTTCCAGATCACCGGCAGTTCGCGGTCCGGGGTGAAGCCGTCGACATAGCGGGGGGTGACCGCCGCATCGTCGACCACCACGCCCACCGCCTTGGTGGACGCCTTGCCGGCCGCGGCCGCGATGTCGTCGACGGAGGCCGCCGCCGCGCGGGCGATGGCCGCCACGTCGTCGAGTAGTGCTGCAAGGCCGCCGGCCATGGGTTCCCCTCTCACCAGGTTTCGTCGGCGATTCTACGGTGGTGGGCGGCACCCGCAGGGTGCCCGCAGCCCCGCCCGCGAATGAGTGTCTGCTCACTGGGGGTTCGGGGATGGTAGACCGACCCCCAGGCACCACTCTGGAGAGGCCTAGGCTTGGTCCGGAAGGAGACCGATGAACAGTGCCCCGATTCCGGACGTCGGCGGCTGGTTTCGCACCGCCGCGGACGCCGTCGCGCTGCCGTCGACCCCCTCGTGGGGGCCCGGCACGGGCGGTTTCGGGCTGCGCTCCCACGACGACGACCTCGCCGCGGCGGCGGACCTCTTCCGGGGGCGCCCCACCATGGTCCTCACCGGCGCCGGCATGTCGACCGCCTCCGGCCTGCCCGACTACCGCGGCCGCGACGCGGTGCCCCGCTCGCCGATGACCTACCAGGAGTTCGTGGGCTCGGACCTCAGCCGTCGGCGCTACTGGGCGCGCAGCACGGTGGGCTGGCGATGGTTCGCCCAGGCGCGCCCGAACGCGGCGCACCACGCGCTGGCTGACCTGGGCGAGTTGACCCCGCTCACCGGCGTGGTCACGCAGAACGTCGACGGGCTGCACCAGGCGGCGGGGTCGCGGCCGGTGCTGGACCTGCACGGCGCACTCGAACGGGTGGTCTGCCTCGCCTGCCGCACCCTGATTGACCGGGACGGCATGCAGGAGCAACTCCTCGCGCTCAACCCGCGCTTCGCCGAGCGCCTCGACGCGCTCGCCGTCGACAGCCGCACCGCCCCCGACGGGGACGCCGAAGTGGATCGAACGGACGACTTCTTCTACCCGGACTGCCCACTCTGCGGCGGCATGCTGAAACCCGACGTGGTCTTCTTCGGGGAGAATGCGGACCGCACCGTCGTGGGGGAGGCGATGGCGCTGCTCGACGAGGCCGCGACGCTGCTCGTCCTCGGGTCCAGCCTGTCGGTGATGAGCGGCCTCCGGTTCGTGCGCCGTGCCGCCCAGCGGGGCCACGACGTCGTCATCGTCAACGACGGCGCCACCCGCGGCGACGACCTCGCCACCCTGCGCCTCCACGGAAGGCTCGAGGACGTGCTCGCCGCCTGGGTTGCACGCCTCGGATGAAGACGTTCCGGAAGGCGGGCACCGGGCGGGCGATCGCCACCGAGGTGGCCAGCCTGCGCTGGCTGTCCGAGGCGACCCCCGGAGGGGGCGCCGCCGTCGCCGAACTCGCCGGCTCGGGGGAGACCTGGCTGGAGACGGTGCTGCTGGACGAAGGGACGCCGACGCGCGCACACGCGGCCGAGTTCGGCCGCCGGCTTGCCTTGACCCACGCCGCCGGCGCCAGGTGGTGGGGCGAGGCGCCACCGGGTCTGGAGCCGGCGGATCTGGCGACGGCGAACCTGCCGACGCAGTGCCCACCTGGCGGTCGTTCGGCGAGTACTACGCCGAGGGGCGGCTCAGGCCCTACGTCGCGATGGCCGCCGGGCTTGAAGCCGAGGACAACCGGCTGCTTCACCGGGCGTGCGACGCCGTGGCGACGGGGCGGTTCGACTCGCCGCAACCCGCGCTCTGTGGGGAGGTGGCGCGCATCCATGGCGACCTGTGGGCCGGCAACGTGGTGTGGACGGCCGACGGGGTGGGGACGCTCATCGACCCCTGTGCCAACGGAGGACACGCAGAGACGGACCTGGCGGAGTTGGCGTTGTTCGGGAACGGGCAGATCTCCGACATCCTTGACGGCTACCGCGAGGTCAGCCCGCCGGCGGAGGGCATGCGCCAGCGGATTCCCCTGCACCAACTGCACATGCTGCTGGTTCACGTGGTCCTGTTCGGGGGCGGATACCTGCCGATGGCCCTGAATGTGGCGCGCGGGCTCCTGCGTTAGCGGGGCCTCGGGTAGCCCGTGGAGGGATGCTGGGTTAGGTTTGCGCGCATGAGCACTGCAGCCGTCGCCCAGAAGAAGAAGTTCACGTTCGGTCTTCTGCCCCGGATCGTCGTCGCCATCACGTTGGGCGTGTTGTTCGGGAACTTCTTCCCCGACTGGCTGACGCGCGTCTTCGTCACCTTCAACGGCGTCTTCGGCCAGTTCCTCGGCTTCGCCATCCCCCTGATCATCCTCGGACTCATCGCCCCGGCCATCGCCCAGCTGGGTCGCGGCGCCGGCCGGTGGCTGGCGGTGACCGCCGCCCTGGCCTACGCGTCGACGCTGAGCGCCGGCCTCATCGGGCTGGGCGCGTCACTGCTCGTCCTCCCGCGGGTGCTGCCCGAAGGCGGGGCGCCGTCGCTCACCAACCCCGACGAGGCGCTGCTCGCCCCCTACTTCGCGCTGGAGATTCCGCCCCTGTTCGGCGTCATGTCGGCGCTGGTGTTGGCGTTCATCGTGGGCGTCGCGCTGACGATGATCGAGGGCGGCGCGCTGCAGCGCGGGTTCGAGGAGTTCCGCGAGGTGATCAACATGGTCATCCAGAAGATCCTCATCCCCCTGCTGCCGTTCTACATCTTCGGCATCTTCCTCAACATGACGCAGGGCGGCCAGGTGTACACGGTCATCGCCACCTTCCTGGGTGTGGTGGTGTTCGTGTTCATCCTGACCTGGGTGATGCTGCTGGCGCTGTACACCGTCGCGGGGATCATCACCGGGCGGAATCCGCTCAAGATGCTGGTCACCATGCTGCCGGCCTACGCCACGGCGCTCGGCACCTCGTCCTCGGCCGCCACCATCCCCGTCACGCTGCGCCAGGCGATCAAGATGGGCGTGTCGCAGCCGGTGGCGGCCTTCGCCATCCCGCTCAACGCCACCATCCATCTCGCGGGATCCACCATCAAGATCACCTGCTTTGCGCTGGCCGTGATGATGCTCGCAGGGATCGAGATCAACGTGGGCGTGATGATCGGGTTCGTGATGATGTTGGGCGTCATGATGGTGGCGGCGCCAGGGGTGCCCGGCGGCGCGATCATGACCGCGGCGGGCCTGCTCTCGACGATGCTCGGGTTCACCGAGGCGCAGGTGGGCCTCATGATCGCGGCCTACATCGCCATCGACTCCTTCGGCACCGCCACGAACGTCACCGGCGACGGCGCCCTGGCGGCCATCGTCGACAAGTGGGTGTCGCGCTCCAGGCACAAGGACGAGTTGGCCGACGAGGCCGCCGTCCGGGCCGCCGCCTGACGCTGGATGCGTTCGCCCAGCGGAGCCTGGGCGGCGACCATCAGCCTCAGGACTCGGGGGCAGCCTGATCGGACCCGGACGGTCTGCGCGACAACGCCGCCTCCGCGGTCGTCGCCAGAACCGGGTCCACCTGAATGGTGGCGGCAGCGCGTTCTCCTCCGGTGAGGGCCGGGAGGGCGGCTGCTGCCGCCGCGATCTGAGCGATGGCGGCCCGCTCGGACATGGAGTCGCTGTCGATGACGAGGTCGAAGTTGGACTCGTCAGACCAGTCGACGTTGTAGAACAGACGAACGAACCGGGCGCGGATCTCGTCGTCGGCCTTGATCAGGCGGGCCGCCTCGTCGGGCTCGATGCTCGTGCGCTTGGCGACCCGGCCCGCGCGCACCGAGTCCGGCGCCTTGACGAGCACGTTCACCACGTCCGCCATGCCCTGGAGCACCCGGAATCCGCCCCGGCCCAGGATCACCACGTTGCCGCGGGCCGCGAAGGCCGCGATGGTCTCGTTCATCATCTGGATGGTCGTGGCGCTGTCCTCTTTGAACAGCTCCCAGATCTTGGGCTTGTGGTCGTAGATCGCATCGAGCCGGGTGACGCCGTATTGACGGATGACCTTGTTGATGGTCGATTTGTCCACGAAGTCGTAGCCCAACTGATGGGCCAGTTCCTGCGCGATGCGGCCTCCCTGGCTGCCGAGCTGACGCGACACGGTGATGACGGCCATGACTACCTCCTCGAGCCCGCGGACATCGGTGTCCGCTCCTGCATCCGACTGTAGTCCTGCCTCAGCGCCCCCGCGCGGGATCCCTGATCGCCCGCGTCCCTCGATGCGACGCCGGAATCCGCCTGAGCCGTCTCCATCCCGCCCCTGGGTCGGACTGTGATGAGATGGGCCCATGACCACTGACGTTGACTTCTGGTTCGATCCCATCTGCCCCTGGGCCTGGATGACCTCGCGTTGGATGCTCGAGGTGGAGAAGGTCCGCGACGTGAAGGTCACCTTCCACGTCATGAGCCTGGCCGTCCTCAATCACCGCCGCGACCTGCCCCCGGCGTACCGTCGGCACATGGACCGCGCCTGGATGCCGGCCCGCGCCGCGCTCCTCGTCGAGCAGCGCCACGGCTCGGACATGCTGCGCGAGTTCTACACCGAACTCGGCACCCGCTTCCACCCCGGCGGTGAGAAGCAGGGGCCGGAGACCGTCGCGGCCGCGCTGGCCGCCGTCGGCGCCGATGCCAACATCCTGGACATCGCGCAGACCGAAGCCGTCGACGACGACCTCCGCCGTTCGCACCACGAGGGCATGGATCCGGTGGGCGACGAGGTGGGCACCCCGGTGCTCCGCGTCAACGGGATGAGCCTGTTCGGGCCCGTGATCTCCCCTGCGCCGAAGGGCGAGGAGGCGGGCAACCTGTTCGACGGCTTCGTGAAGGTCACCGCTTACCCCGGCTTCTTCGAGCTGAAGCGCACCCGAACCACGGACCCGATCTTCGACTGAGTGCCGAAGCCGCAATTAGCACCGGACATTTGGACTTATTAGTCCACCCCGGGAGCTACGGGGCGGACCCCGTTGGCTAGCGTGTGCGCCATGGGCAAGGTTCTGGTTGCGTACGCGACCCGCGGGGGCACCGCACGCGACATCGCCGAGGCCGTCGGCTCGGTCCTGAGATCCACCGGGCATCAGGTCCTCGTCGCGGACCTGAAGTCTCGCCCCTCCGTCGACGGCGCGGCGCTGGTGGTGCTCGGCAGCGGGATCAATGCGGGCAGCTGGTATCAGGAGGCGACGGCGTGGGTCGCGGCGGAGGAGGGCGCGCTGCGGGAGGTGAGTGTCGCGGTGTTCAACGCCTGCCTCAACGCCGCGGATCCGGCCAAACGCGTCGAGTCGCTGGCCTACAACGCTTCGATGGCGCAACGGCTGGGCGCGGAGGCGAGCGAGTCGTTCGCCGGGCGGTTCGTTCCCGAGCGTGTGAGCTGGTGGAGGAGATGGTTTCTGCACACGATGCAGAAGCCGATGCAGGACAACCTGGATCTCGGCGCGGTGCGCGCCTGGGCGTCGACCCTCGACGTGCCCTCATCCGCTGTCTAAGCGACGGCCCCGCCGGTAGCGCGGGGCCCCGTTCGAACGGGTGGTGACCCCCACCCCGACGCCGACCCGAGCCAGGCGCGCATACCATCGAAGGCATGCGACGCCGTGCCTTCCTCCTCGGAGCCGCCGCACTCCCGGCGGCGGCCTGCTCAGGTCCCGTGTCGCTGCCCATCCCTGACGTCGGCGGCCTCGGCGGGTGCCGCACACCCGACTCACTGACGTCCTTCTCCTCGCTCGGCGGCGCACCGCTGAGCTACGAAATCACCGGCACCCCGCAGGCGTTCCGCGCCGACCCCCGGTTCATCGAGCGTCTCGAGGAATGGGCCGCGGAGTGGGTCTCGGTCAGCGGCCTAGGGCCCCTCCGGGAGGTATCCACGTACGGCGCCTTCGTCGACAGGTGCGACTCCTGGCACGCCGCCGGCCGCGCCTTCGACTTCGCCGAGCTGGTGCACGAGGGCGGCCGCGTGTCCTGCCGCTACGACCTCTGGGGCGAGGACCCCGCCGAGCTCCCCGGCTACTGGCGGCTCGCCGCCTCCGTCGCGTCCCGCTTCACCTACACGCTGACCTACCGCTACAACGCGCAGCACCACAACCACATCCACATCGACAACGGGATCAACGGCTACGAGGCCGCGTCGTTCCGGGAGGGGTCGCGGACCCAGGTGGAGCTGGTGCAGGGCGTGCTGCGGCATCTGTTCGGCCGCGACGTCGAGGCGTCGGGCCGCTACGACGAGCAGACCAGGTCCGCGGTCCGCGCCGTCCAGCGGGAGCTGGGCATCAGCGTCCCCCTGGCCTCGGCCGACGGGTGGCGCGAGTTCCTCACGGGCGCCGCGGGTCAGCGCTGAGCTTTCAGCGCCTCCCGCAGCACGTCCAGGCCGACGGACCCGAGGTCCAGAGCCCGGCTATGGAACTTTCGCAGGTCGAACGACGCCCCGTCACGCGCCGCCGCCTCGTCGCGGGCCTGCTCCCACAGCCGCTGCCCCACCTTGTACGCCGGGGCCTGCCCTGCCCAGCCCAGGTACCGCTCCAACTCGAAGCGCACGAACTCCTCGGCCATGTTCACGTTGGCCTTGAGGAACGGCCACGCCTTGTCCGCGTCCCAGGTGCCGCCGCCCCACTCCTCGGGGGCCGGCTTGCCGAGGTGGACGCCGATGTCGAGGACAACGCGGGCGGCCCGCATCCGCTGGGCGTCGAGCATCCCCATCCGGTCTCCCGGGTCGTCGAGGAAGCCGAGCTGTTCCATCAGCCGCTCCGCGTACAGGGCCCAGCCCTCGCCGTGGCCGGACACCCAGCAGATCATCCTGCGCCACCTGTTGAGCTCGCCGGCGCGGTAGACGGCCTGCGCGATCTGAAGGTGATGCCCCGGCACGCCCTCGTGGTAAACCGTCGTCTTCTCGCGCCAGGTGCCGAAGCTCTCGACGCCCGGGGGAACCGACCACCACATCCGCCCCGGCCGCGAGAAGTCGTCCGTGGGGCCGGTGTAGTAGATGCCGCCGTGCTGCGTGGGGGCGATGCAGCACTCCAGCCTGCGGATCGGGTCCGCGATGTCGAAGTGCGTTCCGGCCAGGGCCTCGACGGCCGCGTCGGACGTCTGCTGCATCCAGCGCTGGAGGGCGTCGGTGCCGTGGAGCTGTCTGGTGACGTCCTCGTCGAGGAGACGCATGGCCTCGTCGGCGGTGGTGCCGTCACCGTAGAGCTGATGCGCCACCTCGTCCTGCTCCGCGACGATGCGGGCCAGTTCCTCGCGACCCCACTCGTAGGTCTCGTCCAGGTCGATGGTGGCGCCCAGGAACTGCCGCGACAGCCGACCGTAGCGTTCCCGGCCGACGGCGTCGGCCCGCGGCGCGCGGGGGGCGAGCTCGCGCAGGCTCTCCGCGAGCCGGGCGTAGGCGCCGCGGGCCTGGTCCGCGTTGTGGCTCAGCGTGTCGGCGAGCGGCCCGGACGCGTCCGGGGAGGCCGCCAGGGAGGTCCAGAAGGAGCCGTCCCCGGCGAGCTCGTCGGCCTGTCTGATGCCCATCTCCATCTGCCGGAGCGCCGGCGCGGGGCCCTGGTCGACGGCGAGGCGCAGCGACTCGATGTACCCGTCGACGGCTGCGGGCACCGCGCCCATGCGCGCGGCGATGATCTCCCAGTCGTCGGTGGTGGCGGTGGGCATGAGGTCGAAGACGTCACGGATGTGCTGGAGCGGGGAGGCGATGTTGTTGAGCTGGGCGTAGTCCTCCCCGGCCTCGAACAGCTCGAGGTCCAGCCCGAGGCGTTCGCGCATCGCGGCGGCGGTCACGGCGTCCACGTCGTCGACGGCCTCCGTGGCCTCCGCGAGGCGCAGCGCCGCCCGGGTGGCCTCGGCCCGCGCGGCCAGGCCGGCGGGGGAGAAGTCGTCGAGCTGGTGATCGTGGCCGGGCGCGCCGATTCCGGTGGCGGTGATGGGGCTGAGGGTGACGATGGTGTCGACGTAGGCGTCGGCGACCATGTCCAGCGGGGTGCTCACGCGGTTGGTCATGGCGCCGACGCTACCAGCGGGCTCCGTCAGCTTCCGGCGAGCATGTCCTTCACCAGTGGCACCAGCTCGGTGCCGTACAGGCCGATGGTGTCCATGATGGCCTCGTGGGACAGGCGCCCGGTGGACACCTTGAGCTGGAACCGCTGCGCGCCGAGCGTACGGAAGCCGTGGGCGACCTTGGCCGCCACCGTCTCGGGTGAGCCGACGGCCATGGCGCCGTGCTCCGCCTCGTCGTCGAAGTGGGCGCGGGTCATCCGGCCCCACCCGCGCTCGCGCCCGATCTTCGAGGTCTGCTCCAGCCAGGGCTTGAACATGCGCTCGCGGGCCTGATCGTCGGTGGCGGCGAGGTGTCCGTAGGAGTGCCAGCCCACAGGCTGCGGCTCCTTGCCCAACTCGTCGAGGGCGCGGCGGTGCAGGTCGGCGAACGGCGCGAACCGGTCCACGGAGCCGCCGATGATGGCCAGCATGAGCGGCAGGCCGTAGTTGGCCGCACGCAGCACGGACTGCGGGCTGCCGCCGACGGCCACCCAGGTGGTGAGCGGTGCGGTGGCGAGGCGCGGGAACAGTTCCACGTCGTCGAGGCTCTGCGTGAGCTGACCCGACCAGGTCTGCCGCCCGCCATGGATGAGCTGAGCGAGCATGGCCAGCTTCTCCTCGAAGAGGGCCTCGTAGTCGGCGAGGTCGTAGCCGAACAGCGGGAAGGACTCGATGAACGAGCCACGGCCGGCGATGAGTTCGGCGCGGCCGCCGCTCAGGGCGTCGAGGGTGGCGAAGCGCTCGAAGACGCGGACGGGGTCGTCAGAGGAGAGGACGGTGACGGCGGTGGCCAGCTTCAGGTGGGTCGTGCGGGTGGCGATGCCCGCCAGCACCATGTCGGGGGCTGAGACGGCGAAGTCGTCGCGGTGGTGCTCGCCGATGCCAATGACGTCGAGGCCCACCTCGTCGGCCAGGACGGCCTCGTCGATGAGGTTGCGGATCACCTGATCGTGGGGGAGGAGGGCACCGTCGGGGCCGGCGGTGACGTCGCCGAACGTGTCGATGCCGAATTCGAGCCGGTCGATGTCCATGGGTTCCTCGCAAAGATTGAGAGATCAACTATTCCTAGCCTACCCGCTCATGCAGGCGCCTGCCCTCGGTGCGGACGCCTGCCCTCGGTGCGGACGCCTGCCCTCCGTGCGGACGCCTGCCCTCCGTGCGGACGCCTGCCCTCTAGCGCAGGTGCCCGTCATGCGCCTGCCTTCGTTTCCGCCGCCTGAGCTGTAGCGCAGGCGGCCAGATCTAGCGCAGGCGCCGTCCCGGCGCCGAGATCTAGCGCAGGCGTCGAGAACTAGGGCAGGCGTCGAGACCGAGCGCAGGCGCGGGGGGCCGCATGGGGCGGCGTCTCCGCGCTGGGTGCTAGCGTGGGCCGCGGCGACCCGCCCCGGACGACGGATCAGTACCCGGTGACGACAAGACTGGCCATTCCTTGAAAGGATTCGTCCATGGACTGGGTCATTCTGCTGGCCTCCGGCGTCCTCGAGGCAGTCTGGGCAACCGCCCTCGGCCGCTCCGACGGCTTGCGCCGTCCCACCCCCACCCTGATCTTCGCGGTGACGGCCGTCCTCAGCCTCGTCGGGCTCGGGTTCGCGCTCAACACGCTTCCCACCGGCACCGCGTACGCAGTGTGGACCGCCACCGGCGCCTCGCTGACAGTTGCGTGGGCGATGTTCACCCGCGTCGAGCCGGTGAGCCTCGCCAAGATCCTGCTGCTGGTGGGCATCGTCACGTGCGTCGTCGGCTTGAAGGTGCTGGCATGACCGCGCGATGGGCCTGGCCCATGCTTCTGGCCAGCGCCGTCCTCGAGGCGGTGTGGGCCAACGCCCTGTCCGCCAGCGAGGGCTTCACCCGCCCGGTTCCCGTTGTCGTGTTCCTGGTGGCCACGGTTGCCTCGGTCGTCGGGCTGGCCTTCGCCATGCGCCACATCCCGACTGGGACGGCGTACGCGGTGTGGACCAGCGTCGGAACGGTGCTGACGGTCGCGTATTCGGTTGCCATCGGTGCGGAGGGCATCACCTGGCTGAAGGCCCTGTTCCTGGCCGGGATCATCGGGTGCGTAGTCGGACTCAAGCGCCTGGACCACCCGCCCGACGCTGGTGCGTGACTCCGCAGCGGGCGCAGGGTGGTTTCGACGCGGTCGCGGCGCTTCGCGCGCGCGCCCGGCTCAACCCCGCGGGAAGGGCCGAGCGCGCGACGACGTCAGGAGATCTGCCACACGGTGGTCGTGCCGCTCACCTCGTTGCCGACGACCAGCAGCGGGGAGTGCGTCGGGCTGTCCGAGGCCGGGATGAACAACAGGCCCTCGGGGCCGAAGTCACCCGCGTTGCGGTACACGCCCTGAGCGACGGGGGCGGTCGGGTTGGTGACGTCGAACACCACGATCGCGCTCGCCCGCTCCAGACCGACGAACGCATACGTGCGGCCACCGATCCGCCCAGTGGTGACGCCCTCCGGCTCGGGACCCTTGGCGTCCGAGCGGTTGTCGAGGCCCAGGACCCCGTCGTCGTCCACGTCCCCGTTGAAGGTGCCCGGGTCGAAATCGGCCATCATCTGCTCCAGGGCATCGCCCGAATCCCACACCAGGGCGCCGGAGGCGTCGCGGATGGTGATCGAGCGGGCGCCGTAGCTCCACAGCTCGGAGTAGACGCCGTCGATGTTGGGCGAATCGGTGACGACGGCAAGGCGGCCGAGGTTCTCGTCCTCCTGCAGGGTGGCGGCGTCGGGGAAGGCGGTCGGATCCAGCGCAAGGCTCTTGATCCGAGCCTCGTCCTCCCACCCGTCGTACTCGCGAGCGTCGCCCTCGTTGGCCGTGATGGTGAAGGTCTTGCCCTGCGCGGTGTACGCAGCGATGGCGTCGGGCATGTAGAGGCCCTTGACCGGCCACGGCGCGATGTTGATGGCGTCGTCCATGTCCGACGCGTCGAGCCCAGAACCGGCCACGGAGTGGTCCTTGAGCCCCAGCGGGACGATGTCCGTCACAGTGGCGGTCCGGATGTCCACGGTCGCCATCGCGTTGTTCTCCTGCAGCGTGACGTAGGCGGTGTGACCCGACTTGTCGACGGCGATGTACTCCGGCTCCAGGTCCTGTGCGGCGGTGGCGCGGGGCCCGGTAATCCGCACGCCCTCGGCGACGAGGGCCTCCTTGGTGAAGGCGGAGAAGTCCGCCGTGCGAGCAGTGGCCCGGGCTGCGCCACGGGTCACGTCGATGACCGTCACTGACCCCTCCGGGTCAACCTGGGCTTCCAGCAGATTGTTCTCATCGTCGAGTCGCTCGTCGAGATAGCCCTCGGGCTCGCCCTCGTTGGCCACCAGCACCGTCTTGCCGTTAGGCGTGAACGTCACCATGTCGGGCAGCGAGCCGGCCGCGACCTCGCCGGTCTGCACCAGGGTGCGGGCGTCGAAGAAGACCACCGAGCCCGGCAGATGCTTCTCGTCGGCGGCCTCCGCGACAGCCACCAGCCCGTGGCTCACCGCGACACTGTTCGCCCCCGGGGTGTCCAGCTCCCCAACCTTCACCGGGTTCGACGGATCAGAGGCATCAAGCACGTCGACGGTGCCCGCTTCGGCGTTGACCACGAACAGGCGGGCGGTCAGCTTGTCGAACGCCACGATTTCGGCGGCCGACTCGTCCCACTTTCCGCCGGAGGCGTAGGTGCCGAGCACGTCGAGGGTGATCCCCGACGGCGGGGCGGCGGGGGCGACGGAGGGGACCAGGACGCAGGCCCCGGCCACGACGGCGGCGAGCGAGAGACGCACGGCGCGGCGCAACGATGCTGAAGAAGTCATGCCGCGACGCTAAAGGCCGACGGAGAACACCAGGTGAACGAGGGGTGACGCTCAGCGGAACAACGAGATGATCAGTGGAGCGGCCGTGGTGCCACCCGAATCCCCCACTTCGACGAACGACGCCACCGCGTACCTGTCGTTGTAGGCGATCATCCACGCGCTCGTCTGGAGCGCCCCAGCCGTGCCCCACTGGGCCGTGCCCGTCTTCGCGCCCGTCATGACTCCCTGCAGCGACCGGCCCGTGCCCGAGGTCACCGTCGTCTCCATCAGGGACTGGAGCGACTCCGCCTCTGCCGCGGTGAGCGGCGCCGCCGTCGGGGTGGCCTCCTCGCCCTTGACCAACCAGGGCAGCACCGTCCGCCCGGCCGCGACAGACGCCGCGACAGTGGCCATCCCCAGCGGTGACATGGTGACCTGACCCTGCCCGATCATCGAGGCCGCGAGGTCGATGGAGTTGGCCGGCTGGACCGTGCCGAAGTTGGACGTGAAGCCCACGTCGTAATCGGTGCCCACCCCGAGCGACCCCGCTGCCGCGTGCAGCTGCTCACCCGTGATGGACTCCGACGCGCCCGCGAAGGCCGTGTTGCACGACTGCGCGAAGGCTGTGCTGAGCGGGATCCGGCCCAGCGAACCGGACGGGTAACCCGAATAGTTGCCGAAGGTGTAGGTGCCCACCGTGAGCGAGGCAGGGCAATTCACCGTCGACGACGGCGTCAGCCCGGACCGCAGCATGGCCAGGGCGGAGACCGCCTTGAAGGTGGAGCCGGGCGCGTAGTTGCCGTAGGTCACGTGCGGGTAGGTGCCGCCAGCCGGGGACTGCGCCGCGGCGAGGACGCCGCCGTCGGCCACGTCCAGCACCACCAGCGCCGCCATGCCGGTCTGCGTGCTCAACACCTCCTCGGCCTTCGTCTGCAGATCCCGGTCCAGGCTGAGGTCGATGCCGGAGCCCACGCTCTGATCCTGCTGGAACAGCGCCTTTTCCGGGGCGGGCGACGCCGACTCCGACGCGGTGGCGTCCTGACGCGGCACCAGGTCCACCCGCACGGAGGGCACGCCGCGCAGCTGCTCGTCGTAGCGGGCCTGCAGGCCGCTCAGCCCGACCCGGTCCTGGATGGTCAGCGTGCCGCCGGACTCGTCGATCATCTCCTTGGTGGGGGTGCCGACCGAGCCCAGGATGGGTGCCGCGAAGGAGCCGCCGGGGCCGACGATGGCCGAGATCTCGCGGACGTAGGCGCCCGGCACCTGGCTGATGGTGGGCGGAATCTCAGCCTGGACCATGGTGGCCGCGACCACGAACGCCCTGGGGCCGTTGGCCAGGACCTTCTTCGTGAACGCCGCGGCGTCCACCTCCAGGATGGCGGCCAGGTCCGACGAGGCCGTCGGCCACTCGGCTGCCTCCACGGAGGACTTGTCCAGGCCCACCTCGAACATGGCCCCCTCCTCGACGATCGCCACGCCGGCGTTGTCGTTGATGGGTGCCCGGCGGCCCTCCGTGAGCGTGTGCCGCAGCCGGGTGGCCTCGGTGAGCTCCGGGTGGATGATCGAGGGCGCCCAACTCAACCGCCACTTGTCCCCGGAATAGCGCAGCCTCGCCTCCGACGGGTAGGTCCACCCCTCCTTACCCAGCTGGTAGCTCATGGTGAGGGTGGCGACGGCCACGTCGTCGTTGGCCTCGTAGGCCACGGGCCCGGCGCTGACGGTGGGGTAGATCTCGTCCATTCCGGCGAAGATGGCCTCGAAGTCTGTCTGCGCCTCCGCGGCCACGCCCACCATCGGGAGGCCGGAGACGTCCTGCGCGTTGAGCGCATCCACGACGGCGGTGAGGGCCTCGTCGATGGGGGGCAGATCCGGGCGCCCCGCCTGCGAACCACTGGGGTTGGGATCAGGGTCCGGCCCGGGGGCGCACCCTGCCAGGAGCAGTGCCAGCGTCATCGCGGCGGCCAGCAGACGTCGTCTCATGGGGGACCTCCTGTTCGTGACAAGGCTACCGGGGCCTTCCGACACCTTCGGTGACCCCGCCGTCGGGAAACGGCGGAGGCTCGCCATCCAGGCGTGCCTCGTCGCGGATTGGTGGTCGGCCCGTGCCCCGGTACCCTGGAAATGGCGTCTCGCAGACCTTCTACCCGGGTCTTCCCGAGCCAGTCGCCTCAACACAGGAGAAGAATCCGTTGAACGTACCCCTCTGGGTGTGGGCCATCACCATCCTCGTCATTCTCGGCCTGCTGGCCTTCGACTTCTTCTTCCACGTCCGCAAGGCGCACATCCCCACGCTCCGGGAGGCGGCCGTCTGGTCCGCCATCTACGTGGGGCTGGCGCTGCTCTTCGGCGTGCTGGTCTGGGTCTTCGGCGGCGCCCAGATGGGCGCGGAGTACTTCGGCGGCTACATCACGGAGAAGGCGCTCAGCGTCGACAACCTCTTCGTGTTCCTCATCATCATGTCCAGCTTCGCCGTCCCGAGGCAGGACCAGCAGAAGGTGCTGCTGTTCGGCATCGTGTTCGCGCTGATCGCCCGCACCGGGTTCATCTTCGCGGGCAAGGCCATGATCGAGGCGTTCTCCTGGACGTTCTACCTGTTCGGGCTCATCCTCATCTTCACGGCGGGCAAGTTGCTGGCGCCGGAGAAGGACGGCGAGGAGGAGGGTGCCAACAACTTCATCATCCGCCTGGCCAAGAAGTACCTGCGCACCACGGACCACTACGACGGCGACAAGCTCTTCACCATCGAGAATGGGCGCCGCGTGCTCACCCCGATGCTTCTGGTGATGATCGCCATCGGCGGCACGGACATCCTGTTCGCGCTGGACTCCATCCCCGCCATCTACGGCCTCACCCAGAACGTGTTCATCGTGTTCACGGCCACCGCGTTCTCCCTGATGGGGCTTCGCCAGCTGTACTTCCTCATCGACGGCCTCCTGGACCGCCTCATCTACCTCAAGTACGGGCTGTCCCTGATCCTCGGTTTCATCGGCGTCAAGCTGATCCTGCACGCGCTGCACGAGAACAACCTGCCGTTCATCAACGACGGCGAGCCGGTGCCGGTCTACGAGATCGAGATCGGGCTGTCGCTGACCGTCATCCTCGGCATCCTGGTCGTCACGGTGCTGGCGTCGATCTTCAGCCCCACCGGCAAGATGCAGACCGCCGTCCGTCAGATCGATCGCCTCGCCTACGGCTACGTCCACACCGAGTACCACGGCGACGAGGTGGAGCGCGAGGCCAACTACCAGCGCATGCTGGACGCCGAGTCGGCGCTCACGCAGTTCGACCAGGACAAGCTCATGGAGCAGATGGAGGAGACCGGGGCCCTGCGCGCGGTGGAGAAGGCTCACCGGATGCACGCGGACGCCACCAGGCGCTAGCCGTCACGGATGCAGGTGATCGCCGCCCTCCGGCGGCTCTGGCGCCACGCCTCGTTCCGCCGTCTCCTGGCGCTGCGCACGCTCAGCCAGGCGGCAGATGGCACCCTGCAGGTGGGGATGGCCTCCTACATCCTGTTCTCGCCACAGTCGCAGCCGAATGCGGCCGCGATCGCCGGGGTGCTGGCCATCACGCTGCTGCCGTTCACCGTGATCGGGCCGTTCGTCTCCCCGCTGCTGGACCGCTGGCCGCGCCGCAACGTGGCCCTCTACTCCGACGTCGCCCGAGCCGGTCTCGCGGCCCTCATCGGCCTGGTCATCGCCTCGGGCGCCACGACGGGGGGCTGGGCGGTGGTCCTCTACGTCGCCCTATTGCTGGCGATGAGCATCAACAGGTTCATGCTGGCGGGGCTGTCGGCGGGGCTGCAGCACACCGTCGACGCCGATGAGTACCTGACCGCGTCGTCGATCCTGCCGACGGTGGGGCCGCTCGGCGTGGTCATCGGCGCCGTGCTGGGGTTCGTGACGCGCGCCGCGCTCGGCGGGGTGATGCCGGCGCACCAGGCGGACGCCGTCGTGTTCGGGCTTGCCTCGGCCATGTTCGTGGGCTCGGTCCTGGTGTGTCGCGGGTTCGCGCGCGGGGCGCTGGGGCCGGATGTCGCGGGGGAGCGGACGAGCCTGCGGCGGGTCCTCGCGGGCCTCGCCGAGGCGGGGCGACACCTCCGGACCCGTCCCGCCGCGGTGCTGGCGCTGGCGCTGATGGCGGTGACGCGCCTGTTGTTCGGGGTGTGGAGTGTCGCGGTGATCCTCGCCGCGAGGCACCTGTGGAACCCGGTCGACAGGCCCGGGGATGCGCTCGCGGACCTCACCGTGTGGGGGCTGGTCACGGGCGCCGGGTTCATCCTCGCCGCGCCCGTGGTCCCCACCCTGGTTCGTCTCCTCGGGCTTCGACGGGCCGCCACGGCGCTGCTCGCCACGGCCGCCGTCGCGTCGGTGGGCGCCGCCCTCACCACGTCCATGCTGCCGCTGCTGGTGGCGAGCTTCTTCATCGGCCTGACCGTGCAGTCGTTCAAGATCTGCGTCGACACCATCGTGCAGGCGCACGTCGACGAGGAGTACAAGGGCCGGGCGTTCACGTTCTACGACGTGGGCTTCAACGGCGCCTTCGTGCTGGCCGGGCTGGTGGCCATGGCGGTGCTCCCCCCGGGCGGGCTCTCGACCCCCGCCTTCCTGGGAATCGCGGTCGTCTATGCGGCCTGCGTCGTGGTGCTGGTGGACGTGAGCCGACGGCTGGGCCGTGAGGCGTTGGAGCGCGGCACCGAGGATCTCCTGCGCTCCTGAGCCCCCTCCATCCGGGTCAGGTGTCGAGCAGGCCGCACTCGTGGGCGATGAGGACCAGGCCAACCCGGTCGCGGGCGCCCAGCTTGCTCAGCAGCCGCCCGACGTGGGTCTTGACCGTGCCTTCGGCCATGTACAGGCGCTGCGAGATCTCCGTGTTGTTCGCCCCGTGCGCCACCTGCTCGAGGACCTCCCGCTCGCGGTCCGTGAGCGCGTCGAGGCGACTGTCCGGGGCCAGGCCCGCCTTGGGGAGGAGCGGCGCGAACTGGGTGAGCAGCCGGCGGGTCGCCGACGGCGCCACGACGGCGTCGCCGCTGGCCACCGCGCGGATGGCGCCCAGCAGCTCCTCGGGGAGGGCGTCCTTGAGCAGAAACCCGCTCGCGCCGCCCCGGATGGCCGCGAACACGTACTCGTCCAGGTCGAAGGTGGTCAGCACCAGCACCTTGGTGTCCAGGCCCAGGGCGCTGATCTGCCGGGTGGCCTCGATGCCGTCCATGACGGGCATCCGGATGTCCATGAGCACCACGTCGACCTGCCTGGTCCGGACCGCGGCCACAGCGTCGCGGCCGTTGTCCACCTCGCCCACGGTTTCCATGTCGTCGGCCGAGTCGATCAGCATCCGGAAGCCACTGCGCACCAACGACTGATCGTCCGCCAACAGCACTGTGATCACGTCAGGCCCCTCTCAGCCAACTCTTGCCCAGCTGGCTCGGCATCGGAAGCCGCGCCCGGACCTCGTATCCGCCACCGGCCCACGGCCCGGCCGTGAACTCGCCGCCCATCGCCAGCACCCGCTCCCGCATCCCGGGGATCCCGGAGCCGTGTCCGTCGGAGGTCGAGAGCGCGCCCAGCCCGTCGTCGCGGACCTGGATCTCGATGGCCTCCGGGGTGAACCCCACGCGTACCTCCGCGGTCGCGGTGGGGCCGGCGTGCTTGAGGAAGTTGGTGACCGCCTCCTGCAGGACCCGGAACGCGGTCACGCCCAACGATTCGGGCACCAGCGGGACCTCGCCGTCGACCTCCAACGTGATCCGGTCGCCCGCGCCGGCGATCAGTTCGGGGATCTGGGTGAGCGACGGCGACGGCCCG
Organism: Tessaracoccus luoxuelianae; assembly: GCF_055326245.1. Lineage (NCBI taxonomy): Bacteria > Bacillati > Actinomycetota > Actinomycetes > Propionibacteriales > Propionibacteriaceae > Tessaracoccus > Tessaracoccus luoxuelianae. Next base: position 109,888 of record NZ_JBUZNO010000005.1, on the reverse strand, counting down.
AAGGCGGGGGAGCCGGCGTCGCCGCGCATCAGGGCCACGATCCGGCGCACTTCCCCGATCGACTTGCGCCCCGTGTCAGCGATCACGTCAAGGGCCTCGACGGCGGCCTCGGGACGCTTCGCCGCCATTGCGCGGGCCCCCTCGGCCTGCACGACGATGATCGACAACGAGTGGGCGAGGACGTCGTGGAGCTCCTGCGCCACCTCGGTGCGCGCCCGCCTCGCGGCGAGCTCCGTGCGCTGCCGCTCGGAGCGTTGGGCGGCCGTGAACCGCTCGGTGACGATCTCGCGGTCCAGCGCCTCCGTCAAGGCGCGCTCGCGCAGGAACCGCCCCCAGAGGAAGCTCAGCGCGACGATGGCCAGGCACAGCAGCACCAGCAGCGTGGTGCCGACGAGGCGGTACGGCTGCGGCATGCCGCCCGTCCAGCTGAGCGGCCCGGCCAGCGAGCCGGCCACGCCGAAGGCCACCACCAGCAGCACCGCCGACATCCGCTGATACCTGCCGACGCTGTAGATGACGACGGGGACGGCGAGGAGGGCGGGGACCGGGGTGGTGAGTGTCGCGGCCATGCCGACGCCCGCGGCGCTCAGGACGCCCAGCGCGGCCAACGGCGCCACGCGTCGCACCACCAACGAGGCGCACATGAGCAGCGACCAGGCGATGGCCCGCCGCGAGAAGTCCACATCCGGCACAGCCAGGACGGGGACCCCGGTGCCGACGGCGAACACCGCAGCCAGGGCGGCGTCGCGGAGGACGGTGCGCCCGTCGCGTGACCACCGGTTGTCCATCATGATGTGGTCAGCCTAGGGGGAGGTGGCCGATGGGGGGTCAGACCGTCGGCGTCGATCCGTCGTCGGGGGTGTACCCGGGTCTGACCGTCCGGTCCCAGGCGGCCGAGGCAGGAGATGCCAACGCCCACCCCGCCCGCGGACGCGGGTACCCCCACGGGTATTGTCCTGACAGAGGTGAGTCCCACCCGTGAGCAGAGGAGCCCTGTCATGAAGATCGTCGTCGTCGGCGGTGTCGCGGGAGGTGCGTCGGTCGCGGCGCGCGCCCGCCGCCTGGATGAGTCCGCAGAGATCATCGTCTTCGAGCGGGGCGAGTACGTGTCCTTCGCAAACTGCGGGCTGCCCTACCACATCGGCGAGGTGATCACCGATCGCAGCCGACTGCTCCTCCAGACGCCCGAGAGCCTGAACGAATCGCTGGCCATCGACGTGCGCGTGGCCACCGAGGTGGTGGCGCTCGACGCCGAGGCCAGGACGGTGACGGTGCGCGAGGTGAAGACCGGCAGGGAGTACACCGAGTCCTACGACGCTCTGGCGCTGTGCCAAGGGGCGGACCCGCTGAAGCTGAAGCTTCCCGGCATCGACCTGCCCGGCGTCCACGTCCTGCGCAACATTCACGACATGGACGACATCAAGGCCCGCCTCGACGCCGCCCTCAAGGCGGCCGAGGCCGCCCGCCGCCCGGTCCGCACCGTCGTCATCGGGGCCGGCTACATCGGCATCGAGATGGCCGAGAACCTGCGCCACCGCGGCGCCGAAGTCACCGTCGTGGAGTTGAGTGACCAGATCCTGCCGCCACTGGACAAGGAGGTGTCGATCCCGGTCGAGCAGCACATCCGTGGTCGCGGGGTGGAGTTGATCCTCAGCACCGCGGCGGCGGCGTTCGCGAAGGGGCCAGGCGACAGTCTCAAGGTGGAGCTCAACAACGGCCGCACCCTGGAGGCGGACCTGGTCATCCTTTCCGCAGGCGTCCGCCCCAACGTGGGCCTCGCCGAGCAGGCCGGGCTGGCGCTGGGTCCCCGCGGCGGCCTCGCCGTCGACACCCACATGCGCACCTCGGACCCGCACATCTGGGCCGCCGGCGACGCCGTCGAGACCCCGCACACCGTGCTCCCCGGCTCGTGGATCACGCCTCTGGCCGGCCCGGCCAACCGTGAGGCGCGCGTGGCCGCCGAGAACATCTGCGGCCGCAGCACCGAATACCTCTCCACCCAGGGCACCTCGATCGTCAAGGTCTTCGAGATGACAGCCGGCGGCACGGGCGCCACCGAGCGGCAGCTCGAACGCGAGGGTGTGGCGGTGCACGTGCACCCCTCCGGCCACGCCGGGTACTACCCGGGCACCGCGATGATGCACATGAAGGTGCTGTTCTCGCCTGTCGACGGCAAGGTGCTCGGGGCTCAGATCGCCGGGTTCGACGGCGTCGACAAGCGCCTCGACGTGCTCGCCACCGCCATCCGGCTCGGCGCGACAGTCCAGGACCTTGAGACCCTCGAGCTGGCGTACGCGCCGCCGTTCGGCTCCGCGAAGGACCCGGTCAACATGGCCGGTTTCGTCGCCACCAACGTCCTCCGAGGGGACCTGAAGCTCTGGTACGCCAAGGACTTCCCCGCCGCAGTAGAGGGGGCGCGGATCATCGACGTCCGCACGCCCGAGGAGTACGACATCTGGCACCTCCCCGGCGCCGAGAACGTGCCGCTGGGCACCATGCGGCAGGTCTGCGGAGCGTGGGACACGTCCGTCCCGATCCGCCTGTACTGCGCCGTCGGCTTCCGCAGCTATCTGGCATGCCGCCTGCTCGTCCAGCGCGGGTTCGCCGACGTCAAGACGCTGTCGGGCGGCTCGCACACCTTCCGGTTCTGGCACGACCTCGAGCCCGTCGGCGATGCGGCCAGGAACCCGGAGATCTCCTACGCCGAGGCGATCGACCTCGTGACTGCCAAGCGCGGCACGGGCGAGGTCGTCGATCTCGACTGCACCGGCCTGGCCTGCCCGGGGCCCATCATGAAGCTCTCGAAGAAGATGGACGAGCTGGCCCCCGGCGACGACATCGTGGTCCACGTCTCAGACCCCGGCTTCGCTGCCGACGGCCCGGCGTGGGCCGCGACGAAGGGGCACGAGCTGCTCACCATGGTGCCCGAGGGCCCCGGCTACGCCGCGACCTTCCGCAAGGGTGGCCAGCAGCCGATGGGTGCCATGTCCCAGCGGTTGGATCAGGTGTCGTTCGTCGTGTTCGCCGGTGACATGGACAAGGTGCTGGCCGCGTTCATCATCGCCAACGGCGCCATCGCGATGGGGCAGAAGGTGTCGATCTTCTTCACCTTCTGGGGGCTCAACGCGCTTCGTCGGCAGGACCCGCCCAAGCGGGACCGGGGAATGCTGGACAAGATGTTCGGCACAATGATGCCGTCCGGGCCTGGGAAGCTGCCGCTGTCCACCATGAACATGGCGGGCATGGGGGCGGCGATGATCAAGAAGGTGATGCAGGATCACTCCGTGCCGACGCTGCCCGAGCTCATCGAGGCCGCGCAGAGGGACGGGGCGCGTCTGATCGCCTGCACCATGACGATGGACCTGCTTGGCATGGCCGAATCCGACCTGATCGAGGGCATTGAGCTGGGTGGAGTGGCCACCTTCCTGGGGGAGGCCCAGAAGTCGGGCACCACGCTGTTCATCTGAGCCGCGGGCGTGCGCCCCGGCCGTACCAGTCGGGTGCGGCTCAGGCGAGTGTCAGTTCTGGTGGCGACTACGACACCAGAACTGACACCCGACGCTCAGACGGGGTCCGTGGCCTCGGCCCAGAGCGCGCGACGGCGGGCTGCCTCGCGTTGGTCGACGAAGGTCGACACCGCGGAGACGATCACCAGGATGGCCACCATCCACAGCACCTTGCGCATCATGGTCCCCACTGTAAGCGGGGCCCGGGCCACGAGCCAGTCCGGCCCGATCAGTAGCCGAGCATCTCCTTGCGCACGGGCAGCCACGCGATGGCGTCACGCACCGCCTCCTGCTCGGTGAGCTTCGCCTCCCAGCCCAGCACGTCCTTGGCCTTCGACGACACCGTGTACACGCCGGCCACGTCGCCAGGCCGGGACGGGCCCTCCTGGACCTTGAGCGCGTCGCCGGAGATCGCCTCGAACGAGGCGGCCAGTTCCTTGACGGTGACGCCGCTGCCGGTGCCGATGTTGAACACCTCGTAGGACGAGGTGGCCGTGGCCTTGTCGAAGCCCTCCAGAGCCGCGACGTGGGCCTGGGCGAGGTCCCAGACATGGATGAAGTCCCGGATGCCGGAGCCGTCGCGGGTGGGCCACTCGACGCCGGTGACGGTGAACGTCTCGCCCTTGCTCCACGCCTCGAGCAGCTTGGCCAGCACGTGGCTGGGCTTCTCGAGCTGCTGGCCGGAGCGCAGCTTCGGGTCCGTGCCGATGGGATTGAAGTAGCGCAGCGAGAGCACCTTCATGGCCGAGGCCCTGGTGAAGTCCTCGAGGATCATCTCGACGATGTACTTGGTGCGCGCATACGGCGAGCCGGGGGAGAGCGGCGAGTCCTCCGTGACGATGAAGTTCTCGTCCGGCGCGTAGATGGAGGCGGACGAGGAGAACAGGAACCGCAGGACCCCGGCCCGCTCCATCGCCCGCAGCAGCGTGATGGTCTTGGAGACGTTGTTCTCGTAGTAGTCCAGCGGCTGCTCGACTGACTCCGGCACCACGATCTTGGCGGCACAGTGCACCACGGCGTCGATCGAGTGCTCGGAGAAGACCCGCTCCAGGAGGGCCTCGTCAGCGAAGTCGCCCTCATAGACGTCGCGGTCTCCGATGAACTCGCGACGGCCGGTCGAGAAGTCGTCGAGGATCACCACCTCGTGTCCGGAGTCCTCGCACGCCGATGCGACGGTGCTGCCGATGTAGCCGGCGCCGCCGGTGATCAAGACCTTCATTCGTACCCTTCCCTGGTGCCTTCCCTCATCCTATTGCCGAGGGGGCCACGCGGACGGGCAGCGGTCACCAGCCGCGGCGAATCCAGTCCTCGAGCGCAGGGCGTTCGGCGCCGATGGTCGTCGACGGGCCGTGGCCGGTATGCACCGCCGTCTCGTCGGGGAGTGTGAACAACTGCGATTCGATGGACTCGATGATCTGCTCGAAGCTCGAGTAGTCCCATCGCGTGGCGCCCGGGCCGCCCTCGAAGAGGGTGTCGCCGCTGAACACGCAGCCGAGGCTCGCCGCGACGAGCGACGTCGAGCCGGGGGTGTGGCCAGGGGTATGCCGCGCGACGAGCTTTACCCCGCCCGCGTGGAAGACGTCGCCGTCCCGCAGCGGCTCGAACGTCGCCTCGCCGTGCTCGGCCGCCCACAGGAACCGGTCCGCCTCGTTCAGGTGCACCGGCGCCCCCACCAGCGCGGCGAACTCCACCGCCGCCCGCACGTGATCCCAGTGCCCGTGGGTGAGCAGGATCGCGGTGACCCTCCGCCCCGCGACAGCCCGGGCCACCGCGTCAGCATCGTGGGCCGGATCGATCACGACTACGTCTGCGCCCTCTCCGACGATCCACACGTTGTTCTCGTGCACCGGCGGACCGGCGGGGTCGTGGTTTCCCGCGGTGAGGAGTCGCTGCACCCGCGCGGTCACGCCTTCTCCCGGGTGAGGTGGCGGGCGACGGCGGTGATCAGCCGGTTGCGGAGCCCGGGCTGATCGCTGGCCGCGGTGCGCGGGTGATGCCAGATGGCCTCGAAGATCAGCAGCAGATCCTCCACGTCCACCTCGAACTCGAGCCCGGCCCGCTCGGCCGCCGAGGTCACCAGGTCCACGTACAGGGGCCAGACGTCCTTGCGCATCTCGTCGACCCGCTCGCCGAATTCCGGGTCCCGGTAGGCGCGCAGGTCGATCTCCATCAACGTCCGCATCACCTCGGGCCCCGCCTGGTTGACGTCGAGGATGCCGGCGATGATCTGCTCGGTGGTCATCTCGTCGGGCAGCGCCGCCAGCGATGAGCGATACAGGGCCACCTGATCCTCGGCCACGTGCCGCATCACCTCGACGCACACGTCGTCCTTGGTGGCGAAGTTGGAGTAGAACGCGCCACGGGTGAAGCCGGCGGCGGCGCACAGGTGCTCGACGCTGGTGGCGTCGATGCCGCGCCGGCTGAACTCCTCGATCGCCGCCAGGACGAGCCTGCGCCGCGTCTCAGACCGGCGTCGCGTGAGTTCGATAGTCATGGTCGCGGACCTCCAGAAGGATGGATGCAGAAATGTAGGCATTTCGGTGCATAGTTGTATCCTGTGAGCCTATCCGGCTTGGGATCGATCTGAAGAAGAGGCCCCGAAGTATGTCTGCTTGGCTCTATGCCGTTGGTCGTTGGTGCTACCGGCGCCGCCTCACCGTCATCGGTCTCTGGCTCTCGGCCCTCCTTGTGCTGGGCCTCGCCGCGGTGACCTTCGGGGGGTCGTTCAACAACGCGTTCGAGATCCCGTCCTCGAAGTCCCAGGAGGCGTTGGACAAGCTGCGCATGACGTTCCCGCAAGGGGCGGCGCTCTCCGCCCTGGCCATCGTCGTGGCCCCCGAGGGTGAGCAGGTGACTGATTCCCGGACCGAGATCGAGGCCTCCCTCGAGGAGTTCGGCGAGTTGTCCATGGTGGAGGCCGTCACGTCCCCGTGGAACGAGTACGTCGACGGGCTGGTCTCGGACTCCGGGCGCGCCGCCATCATCCAGCTCAGCCTGGACTTCGACGGCCAGTCGCCCACCGAGGAGCAGCTCGAACCCATCAGCGAGGTGGCCGATGCCCTCCAGGAGGCCATGCCGGAGGGCACCCAGGTCAGCATGGGCGGCGAGGCCTACAACATCGAACTGCCTCACCTCTCCGTCATCGAGGCCATCGGGCTGGTGGTGGCGCTGGTGGTGCTGACGGTGGTGCTCGGCTCCATCGTGGCGGCCGGCCTTCCGCTGCTCACCGCCATCACCGGCGTGGGCATCGCGATGGCGCTGATGTTCCTGCTGACCAGCATCTTCGACATCAACTCCACCACTCCGCTGCTCTCGGTGATGTTGGGGCTGGCGGTCGGCATCGACTACGCCCTCTTCATCCTCTCCCGGCACCGCGACCAGCTCCGCGAAGGGCTGGACCCCGAGGAATCCGCGGGCCGCGCCGTCGGCACCTCAGGCTCGGCCGTCGTCTTCGCCGGCCTCACCGTGTTCATCGCGCTGCTCGGACTTGGGGTGGCCAACATCCCCTTCCTCACCGTCATGGGCATCTTCGCGGCCATCACCGTCGCCGTCGCGGTGGCCATCGCGCTCACCTTCCTCCCCGCGCTGATGGGCGTGATGGGGGAGCGGATGCGCCCCAAGCCGCGCAAGGCGGCCGCCAAGCCCAGGAAGCACGGCGGCGCGTTCGCGTGGTGGGTCAACCTCACCACCTCCCGCCCCGTCCTCACCATCGTGCTGGTGGTGAGCAGCCTGGTGGCTCTGGCGCTTCCGGCGCTGGGGCTGCAGGTGTCGCTGCCGAACGCGGGCCAGCAGCGCCCGGACCAACCCGCACGGATCGCCTTCGACCTGATCGCCGAGCACTTCGGCCCCGGTGTCAACGGGCCCCTCATCGTCACCGCGGACATCATCGGCTCCACCGACCCCCTCGGCCTCATGGCCAGTCTCAAGGCGGATATCGAGCAGATGGACGGGGTGGCCAGCGTCCCGCTCGCCACCCCCAACCCCAACGCCGACACCGGCCTCATCCAGATCGTGCCCGAGACCGGCCCCGACGACCCCGCCACCGCGGATCTCGTCCGCGCCCTCCAGGGCCGGGCCGACGACTGGGAGGAGAGCTACGGCGTCTCCACCAACGTGACCGGCCTCACGGCAGTCCAGATCGACATCAGCGAGAAGCTCACGGCAGCCCTGCTGCCGTTCGGGCTCCTCGTGGTGGGGCTCTCCCTGGTCCTGTTGGCTGCGGTCTTCCGCTCGGTCTGGGTGCCCATCAAGGCGACGGTGGGGTACCTCCTCAGCGTCAGCGCCGCCTTCGGTGCCACCGCGCTGGTGTTCAACTACGGCTTCCTCAAGGAGGTCGTCAACCTCGAGCGCGGCATGCCGATCATCTCCTTCCTGCCCATCCTGCTGATGGGCATCCTGTTCGGCCTGGCCATGGACTACGAGGTGTTCCTCGTCAGCCGCATGCGGGAGGAGTACGTCCACGGCAAGTCGCCCCTGGAGGCCATCCGCGGCGGCTTCGTCGCCTCCGGGCCGGTGGTCATGGCGGCGGCCGTCATCATGGTGGCCGTGTTCGCGTTCTTCGTGCCGCAGGGCATGAGCGCCATCAAGCCGATCGCCTTCGCGTTGGCGGTGGGTGTCGCGGTGGACGCGTTCCTCGTCAGGATGACCCTGGTGCCCGCCGTCCTCGCGCTGCTCGGTGAGCGCGCCTGGTGGCTCCCGAAGTGGCTGGACCGGCTCCTGCCCACCTTCGACGTGGAGGGCGAGGTGCTCTCCACCGAGATGGCACTGAAGGGCTGGCCCGGCGATGGTTCCCTGCTCTACGCCGAGGGCCTCACGGTCGACGGCGTGGTGGGGCCCATTGACCTCAAGCTCGTGCCCGGCAACGTGATCGGGCTCGTCGGCCCCGTCGGCGCGCGCACCGGCGCGGCGCTCGCACTGAGCGGGCGCCTGGAGACCACCGGCGGCCGCGCCCGCGTGGCCGGGGCGCTCCTGCCGCAGGCCGCCGGCAACGCGAGGCGTCGGGTCACCTACCTGGACCTCGCCCACGTCGACGATCCCGCGCTGGCGCTCGCCCAGACCAAACCGGGGAGGGTGGCGTTCATCGATTCGGTGGACCTCGTCACCACCCCTGAGGCCCGGGCCGCCCTCAACGCACTCGTGGACCGCGTCCGCGCGGACGGCGCCGTCGTGCTGTGCGCGGCGGTCGAGGACCACCTCGCAGACCACACCCTGGACGGCGTCTACGCCGCCCCGTCGATCGCTCACGAGGGGAGCCGGGCATGACACCCGAGACCCAGTCCGGACGCCGCGTCACCTGGCCGGCCATCGTCGCGCTGGTCCTTGTCCCGCTGCTGGCGGTGGCGGCCCTGCTCGCCCTGACCAGGCCGGGCGGTGACGAACAGATCTCCGCCGCCGTCGTCAACCTCGACGAGGCCGTCACGGTCAACGGGCAGCTCGTCCCCATGGGCCGCCAGCTGGCCGCCGCCATGATCGAGCGTGACGGCGAGAACGTCAGCTGGACGCTGGCGGACGAGCCGAGCGCGGCGGACGGGCTCGCCTCGGGGGAGTTCGCCGCCGTGGTGACCATCCCGCAGGGTTTCTCCGCAGCGGCAACCTCGTTCTCGGAGAACGACGCCGACACCGCCCAGCAGGCCACCATCGAGGTGCAGGTCAGCGAGAACGCGCCCGTCACCGACGCGCAGCTCGCCCAGCAGATCGCCCGCCTTGCCACCGACACCATCAACGCCACCCTCACCGAGGGCTACCTCGACGGCATCTACGTGGGCTTCAACACCGTGGGTGAGCAGTTCTCCACGATCGTCGACGGCGCGCAGCAGCTGAGCGACGGGTCCGCCCAGCTGGCCGACGGGACGCTCCAGTCGTCCCAGGGTGCCAACCAGCTGAGCGACGGCATGGCGCTGCTCGGCGAGAACGGGCCGAAGCTCGCCGACGGCGGCGACCAGCTGGTCATCGGCATCCGCGAGCTCAGCTCCGGGAGCTCCCAGCTCGCCGCCGGCGCCGCCGAGCTGGCCGACGGCACGCAGCAGTTCGCCGACGGGGCGGATCAGCTCCTCACGGGCATCCCCGCATTCGCCGACGGTGCCGCGCAGGCGATCGGCGGGGTGGGGCAGCTGCGCGACGGGCTGGACCAGGTCATCGCCGGGCTGGACCAGCCGCAGGACTTCTCTCAGCTCGAACAACTCGCCGCAGGGGCCAGGCAGACCGCCGACGGCGCCGCGGGGCTGTCCGGCGGCATCGCGCAGGTCAACCAGGCCATGCAGGGCTTCAGCTCCGGCGCGATCCCGGCGCCTGATGAGGTGACCGCCATCGGCGGCCAGATCGCCGCGGGCTTCGAGTGCCCGGTGGCCGACCCGGCCACGTGCGAGATGCTTCAGCAGACCTTCGCCGCGGGAGCGTCCGCCGGAGTCAGCGCAGGTTTCCAGGCCGGCACCGGCACCGCGTCCGCCGCCCTCACCACCCCCGATGCCGCCACCGGCCTCTCGCTCGTGGCCGGCGCGGAGGCACTGGCCGGGGGAGCGGACCAGCTGGCCGACGGCGTGGACCAGCTCGTCGCCGAACTGCCCGCCCAGACCGAGGCCCAACTGGGCGAACTCAAGGCGGGCCTGACCCAGATCCGCGACGGCGCCGACACCCTGGCCACCGAGGCCCAGCCCATCGTCGACAACGCCCCCGCCATCTCCGCCGGAGCCACCCAGCTCAACGACGGCGCCGGCGAACTCGCAGACGGCGCCGGACAGTTCGCCGGCGGTGTCGCCCAGCTCGACGACGGCGTCGGCCAGCTCGAGACGGGCGCCGCCACCTTCGTCGACGGCCTCACCCAGTACACCGAGGGCGTGACGTCGGCGGCCGACGGCACCGCACTCCTCGCCGATGGGCTCGCGCAGCTCTCCGACGGTGCCCGGCAGCTGGACGACGGCGTGACCACGTTCGCCACCGAGCTGGCCAAGGGCGCTGACCAGGTGCCCACCTACTCCCCGCGCGATCGTGAGCGGCTCGCCACCGTCGTCGCGGCGCCGGTGGACACCCCCGACGACCTACTGGAGAGCGGACGCGTGCCTCTTGTCTCGCTGCTGCTCGTCGCCGGGCTGTGGCTGGGCGCGCTGGCAAGCTTCGTCGTCGCCCGTCCCATCCCGCGCGATGTGGTGACCTCGCGTGCGTCCAGCCTGGCCCTGTGGGCGCAGACCATGTGGTTGCCGCTGGCGGTCGTGGCGGCCCAGGGCCTGCTGCTCGGCCTCGTCGGCGGGGTGGTCCTCGACGTCGGGTTCGGGTCGACGGTGGCGCTCGCGGCGCTGCTGATCGTGATGGGCGCGTCGTTCGTGTTCGCCAACCATGCGCTGGCCGGATGGCTGGGCAACGCTGGGCGGGCGGTGTCGCTGCTCCTGCTCGTCATGACGGTGGCCCTGGGCCTGTCGTCGGCCGCGTCCTGGCTGAACCCGATCGCGGCAGTCTCCCCGCTGCACAACGGCCTGCTGCTGGTCCGCGCCTGGCTGTCTGGAGGCAGCGGCGAGATCGGCCTCGCGACGATGGCGGTGCTGATGGCGGCGGTCGGGCTGCTGCTGTCGGTGTTGGCAGTTTCGAGCCGCCGTCGGATCACCGTGGAGCAGTACCTGCGCGCGGCCTGAGTGCCCGGCCCGGTAGTCTGCCGGATTCTGCAAGGCGACGCGCAGGTCGTCCCGAAAGGTGCATTGTCAGAACCTCTTGGTGCACGAACGTGCACCCGCCTTGCAAGGACGTGCAGACCAGAGTTGGCTTGTCGTTGGCGGCCGTTGGGGTCGTCATGAAGCATGCGTCACTGGTGACGCCGGACTGACAGAGCTGTCAGGAACGGAGTGAGGGATGGAAACCTCTTTGGGTGTTGTCTTCCTCTCGGAAGTCGTGGGATCAGCCATGCTGCTGCTGCTTGGTGGTGGTGTCGTCGCTAACGCGATCCTCACCAAGACCAAGGGCAACGGGCAGGGCTTCCTTTTCATCAACTGGGGCTGGGGTATCGCGGTTTTTTCCGGCGTCCTCGTCTCATACAAGTCGGGCGGTCACCTGAACCCCGCCGTCACCCTGGGCATCCTGGCCTCGGGTTCGGAGAACTACGCTGCCAACGTACCGATCACTGCAGCGTCCACCGTCGTCTACCTCGCCGCTGAACTCGTCGGCGCCATGATCGGCGCGGTCCTCTGCTGGCTGGCCTACAAGGACCACTTCGACGAGGAGCCGGATCCGGCCCTCAAGCTCGCCGTGTTCTCCACCGGCCCTGGCATCCGCAACTACGCCATGAACGTGGTCACTGAGGCCATCGCCACCTTCGTCCTCGTGTTCGTCATCCTCGGTGCAGGCAGCTTCACCGCAGCCGGCGGCACAGCACCTGCCAACCTCGGTTGGCTCGGCGCATTCGGCGTGGCCATCCTGATCGTCGGCATCGGCGCCAGCCTCGGTGGCCCCACCGGCTACGCCATCAACCCGACGCGTGACCTCGGCCCGCGCATCATCCACGCCATCCTCCCCATCAAGGGCAAGGGTGGCTCCGACTGGGGCTACTCCTGGGTGCCGATCGTCGGCCCCATCATCGGTGGCGTCCTGGCCGGCCTCCTCTCCGGCGTTCTCCTGCCGGCCGTCTGATCGAAAGGAAATGGGTTAAGTAATGGCTGACAAGTACGTACTCGCAATCGACCAGGGAACCACGAGCTCCCGGGCAATCGTCTTCGACCACAGCGGCCAGATCGTCGCCACCGGCCAGAAGGAACACGAGCAGATCTTCCCGCGCGCCGGCTGGGTTGAGCACAACCCCGTCGAGGTGTGGAACAACGTCCGCGCCGTCGTCGCCGAGGCACTGAGCACCGCCTCCGTGAACCACCAGGAGATCGCGGCTGTTGGCATCACCAACCAGCGCGAGACCACCGTCGTGTGGGACAAGAACACCGGTGAGCCCGTCTACAACGCCATCGTCTGGCAGGACACGCGCACCGCGAAGATCGTCGAAGAGCTCGGCGGCGGGGACCAGGACAAGTACAAGGCCCGCGTGGGCCTCCCCCTGGCCACCTACTTCTGTGGCCCCAAGGTCAAGTGGATCCTCGACAACGTCGAGGGCGCACGCGAGCGCGCCGAAGCCGGCGACCTCGTCATGGGCACCATGGACACCTGGGTGCTGTGGAACATGACCGGCGGCGTCGACGGTGGAGTGCACGTCACCGACGTGACCAACGCCTCGCGCACCATGCTGATGGACCTCAACACCCTCAGCTGGGACGCGGAGATCGCGGCAGACATGACCATCCCCATGTCGATGCTGCCCGAGATCAAGAGCTCGGCCGAGGTGTACGGCGTGGGTCGCGCGGCAGGTCTCCTGCCCGAAGTCCCCATCGCAGGCATCCTGGGCGACCAGCAGGCGGCCACCTTCGGCCAGGCCTGCTTCGAGCCCGGCATGGCGAAGAACACCTACGGCACCGGCAACTTCATGCTGCTCAACACGGGCGAAGCGATCGTCCCGTCGACGAACGGCCTGCTGACCACCGTGTGCTACAAGATCGGCGACAAGCCCGCCATCTACGCCCTCGAGGGCTCGATCGCGGTCACCGGCTCGCTGGTGCAGTGGCTGCGCGACAACCTGAAGATGTTCAGCTCGGCCCCCGAGGTCGAAGAGCTGGCCAGCACGGTCGAGGACAACGGCGGCGCGTACTTCGTGCCGGCGTTCTCGGGCCTCTTCGCGCCCTACTGGAAGTCCAGTGCGCGCGGCGCGTTGGTCGGCCTCACCCGTTACGTCAATCGTGGTCACATCGCCCGCGCAGCCCTGGAGGCCACCGCCTACCAGACGCGCGAGGTGCTGGAAGCCATGGAGGCGGACTCGGGCGTCAAGCTCGCCGAGCTCAAGGTTGACGGCGGCATGACGATGAACGAGACGCTCATGCAGTTCCAGGCTGATCAGCTCGGCGTCGACGTGGTTCGCCCCGTCGTCGCGGAGACCACGGCCCTGGGCGCCGCCTACGCAGCCGGCATCGCCGTGGGCTACTGGGAGGGTGAGCAGGACGTCATCGACAACTGGGCAGAGGCCAAGCGCTGGAAGCCAGTGGTCGACGAGGCCGAGCGGGAGCGCAAGTTCCGCCTGTGGAAGAAGGCCGTCACGCGGACCTTCGACTGGGTCGACGAGGACGTCAAGGAGTGATCCTCCAAGGCTGAATCACGCGAGGGGCGCCGGGCAACCGGCGCCCCTTTCGCGTCCCCGGTTCCGCGGTGGCTGAGGGGGACCGGCCTCGCCCCACCGCTGGCTGAGGTGCCGCGAAGCGGCCTCGAAGCCTATGAAACGCAAGCTGACAAGGAATGATTCTGAGGGGTAGGTCTGGTTGCGCGGTGGCTGAGGGGGACCGGCCTCGCCCATGGGCGCCCTCGGCACGCCCAAACGCGGCGTGCCTTGCCCAACACCCGACCCACCGCGACCGGTCCCCTCATCCACCGCTCTGCGGTGCCTCCCCTCCCGCCTCCGCCACCCCGCGCCTGCCTTGGGTCTCGGCGCCTGCCTTCGTTATGAGCGCCTGCGCTACAGCGCGGGCGCGTCAGAGCCGCCTGCCCTATGTTGGTGGGCCCGCGCTCTAGCGCGGGCGGCGAGACTTATCGCAGGCGCGTCCGAGCCGCCTGCCTTGCGTCCCGACGCCTGCCCTCGTTGTCGACGCCTGCACTAGAACGCAGGCGCGTCCGGGCCGCCTGCCCTCGTTGTCGACGCCTGCGCTCTGGCGCGGGCGGGGAGATTTATCGCAGGCGCGATGGGACCCACCGCGACCGCGAAAGCGACGCGCCTCGCAGGCAGGACCCTCCAGCGCCCTGGAGGCACGGCGAGCGGTAACCGCGACCGGTATGCGCCACTGGGCGATGAGGGGGCCTCCGCCGACTAGCCTTGCCGACATGGCTGACTCAGTGATCCTGCAGGTGGACGGTCCCGAGGGTGCACGCGAGGTCAAGCTGACGAGTCCAGACAAGGTGCTGTGGCCAGGCGACGGCATGTCCGACGGCGTGGCGGTCACCAAGCGCGACCTTGCCGATTACCTCATCGCCGTCGCCGGTCCGTTCCTCCACCTCAACGGCGACAGGCCCATGACCCTGCAGCGCTTCCCGGAGGGGATCGACGGCGAGGAGTTCTTCTCCAAGCGGCCACCGCAGGGCGCGCCGTCGTTCCTGCGGCGCGTGACCTGCACCTACCCGTCGCGCCGGAAGCACGACCAACTCACCTTCGACGAGCCCGCGGCACTCGCCTGGGCCGCACAGATGGGCACCATCACCTTCCACCCCTGGCCGGTGCGCACCGCGAACCTCGACAACCCCGACGAGTTCCGCATCGACCTCGACCCCCAGCCCGGCCGCGACTTCCGCGACGCCGTCGAGGCCGCCCTCGCCCTGCGCGAGGTGATGGCCGAGGCGGGGCTGAAGGCGTACGCCAAGACCTCCGGAAACCGCGGCATCCACGTCTACGCCCGGATCCTCCCCACCCACGAGTTCCAGGACGTGCGGCACGGGGTGATCGGGATCGCGCGCGAGCTGGAACGTCGCCTTCCGGACCTCGTCACCACGTCGTGGTGGAAGGAGGAGCGCGGGGAGCGCATCTTCGTGGACTTCAACCAGGCCAACCGCGACCGCACCATCGCCGCCGCCTACTCCCCGCGACCCCTCCCCGGTGCACCGGTCTCCACCCCGCTCACCTGGGACGAGCTCCCCGATGCCGACCCGCGCGAGCTCACCCTCCGCACGGTCCCGGCGCTGCTGGAGCGTCGCGGCTGCGCCTGGGCGGACATCGACGATGAGCCGGGCGAGGTGTCCGGGGCGCTGTCGCTGTGGGCAGCGGACCTCGAGCGCGGTCTGGGCGAGCTGAACTTTCCGCCCGACTATCCCAAGATGCCGGGCGAACCGCCCAGAGTGCCGCCGAGCAAGCGGAAGGCGGACCGGGCCGACGACGAGTACATGGCGCCGAAGGCCGAACGCGACGCCGAATGGGGCACCGCCATCGCCCCGCCGTACGGGCCGATGCTCGCCAAGCCGGTGAAGAAGCTGCCCGAGGGCGACTTCCTCTACGAGCCCAAGTGGGACGGCTTCCGCTCCCTCATCTGGCGCTCCGGCGACCAGGTTGAGATCGGCTCGCGCAACTCGCGCCCCATGACCCGCTACTTCCCTGAGCTGGTGCGCGCCGTCGTCGAGAACTTCCCGGACCACTCGGTCATCGACGGCGAGATCGTCATGATCGACCCCGAGACAGGCGACCGGCTCAACTTTGACGCGTTGCAGCAACGGATCCACCCCGCCGCGTCGCGGATCAGGAAGCTGAGCGAGGTCACGCCCGCCAGTTTCGTGGCGTTCGACCTGCTTGCGCTCGGCATGGAGAACTTCGCCGAGAAGCCGTTCCGGGATCGGCGAGCCGCGCTGGAGACGGCACTGGCCGGGGCGCGGCCCCCCATCTTCCTGACGCAGGCCACGCGGGAGGTGAGCGTCGCGGGGCAGTGGTTCGAGCAGTTCGAGGGGGCAGGGCTCGACGGGGTGATCGCCAAGCCACTCGGCGAGCCGTATGCCGAGGACAAGCGCGTGATGTTCAAGTACAAGCACGAGCGCACCGCGGACTGCGTTGTCGCAGGGTACCGGCTGTACAAGGGCGAGCGCGACGCCATCGGCTCGCTGCTGCTGGGGCTGTACACCGACGACGGCACGCTCAACTCCGTCGGGGTGATCGGGGCCCTCCCGATGGCGCGGCGCCGCGAGCTGTTCGAGGAGCTCCAGCCCCTGGTCACGTCGTTCGAGGGCCATCCCTGGGCGTGGGCGGAGCCGGAGGACACGGAGGCCGACAACCGCGACCAGTCCTTCCCCCGCACCCCGACGGCGGCCGCGCACTCGCGCTGGAACGCCACCAAGGACCTGTCCTTCACTCCGCTGCGCCCGGAGCGGGTGGTGGAGGTGCGCTACGACCACATGGAGGGCCCTTCGACACCTGCTCGTTCCTCGCAGGGCTCAGGACAAGACAAGCGATTCCGTCACACAGCCCAGTTCGTGCGGTGGAGGGACGATCGGGACCCCGCGTCGTGCACCTATGACCAGCTCGACGAGCCGGTCAGCTACGACCTGGCCCGGGTCCTCGGGAACCACACCCCTACTGCAGGGTGACCTCCGCGATCTCGGCGCGGAACCCGCCCTCCACCGGCGGCAGGCTCGTGACGTAGACCATCAGGTACTGCGTCTCCGTCGGCTCATCCAGCGCGATGGTGGCCGTGCCCGTCGCGGCAGGGTTCGAGCCGACGATCGTCCAGTCAGCCTCGGTGCGCATCGACGGCTCAGACCCCGACGGCACTCTCAGCTCGACGGCGGTCTCCCCGCCCACCAACGTCACCGTCGCGCTCGTCACCGTGGTGGGTGCACCGAGGTCCAGGATCAGCCCGACGCCGGGCTTCTGCCCGCCCATGTCCGGCCTGCGGAGGTAGCGCATCGTCACCCACGTGGTGCCCGCGTCCCCGTCGATCACGGTCGCGGCCCGGTCCCCGTTCTCCTCGCCGTTTCCGCCGTCCTCCTCGGGGTCGAAGTCCCGCACGCCGACGATCGCCGGAGACCCCGCAGCGCCCTGCGACACCGACGGCGACTGCGACTGCGCTGCCGGGCTCGACGCGCCGGGGCCGGACGGCGAGGTGGTCGCCTGATCCGGGTCCGCCGTCCACAGCGCGATGATCGACGCCACCGCGATGAGGACCAGCAGCGCCAGCAGCGCCACCACCCCGCGGCGCGTTCGGGGACGGTCGGGGTCCTCGCCCGCGACCCTCGTGGACGCCACCGGCGGGGGAACCACATCCCCGGGAGTGCGGCGCGGGCCCGTGAACAGGTCGTCGCTGAGCACTGGCCTGCCCGCGCCGTCACCCTCCCGCGACAATCCGGCCGAGCGCGCCAGGGTGGCCGCCTCGACGTCCGTGCCCTCCTCCGGTGCGGTCCCGGAGACCGGGGCCCAGATCCCGACGCGGGTCTCGCCCGGGCGCCGGAACGGGTCGTGCGGGGCGCCCGAGGGGGACGGCACCGCGCGATCCAGGCCGCGGACGCGCTCCTCGAGGTCAGCCGCGGCGTTCGCGGTGCCCAGCACCATGGACAGTGCTTCCACCAGCTGCCCCGCGGATGAGATCCGGGGCTCGCTCATCGCGCCTCGCTGGGTGAGCGTGACGGTGCAGATCCGGTCCAGGGCAGGCGAGACCCCCGCCTTGACCGTGTGTGCCGGCGCGGTCTCCCCAGCGACGATGGGCGCGGCGGGCATCCCGAAGGCGGCCTCCCCTGGCCAGTGCCGCACCAGGGTGGCGTACAGGATCTTTCCCAGGCCGACGACGTCAGAGCTCTCGCGCGCGGACCAGGCGTGCTGGTGGTCGGCGCGGTCAGCCAGCGCCGCCTCGACGCCGAACCCGCCGAGCCGGACCGCCCCCGAGGTGGTGATGATGACGTTGTCCGGGCTCAGCTGCTCGTGGAACAGCCCCTGGGCGTGGACGGCGACGAGCGCGTCGGCGAGGTCACGCACGATGTGGGCGGATTCGATCGCGCTCAGCGGTCCAGCAGCCAGGATGTCGGTCAGGGAGCGGCCGGGCGCGTACTCGCGCACGACGAACGCCCCGATGCCCTGCGTGGGGTCCAGCACCTCGTCGGCGTCGAGCACGCGCAGGAACCTCGAGTCGGTGGCCACGGCGCCCTTGCGGGCCGCCAGCATGACGTCGGAGATGCGCGGGTCTCCCGGTGCGATGACGTGCACCACGACGTCGCGAGAGAGCACCTGGTCGTGGGCCCGCCACGTCTCGGTGCCGAACAGGGAGGCCAGTCGCTCAACCAGCTCGTAGCGGGTGCTGAGCAGGGCCCCGGCGGCGGCGATCCGGGCGGGAGTGGCGTCGCGGAACAGGCCCGGAATGTCGAGCGCCCCGGTGGTCTCGTCCTGGTCGGAGGCTTCGCCACCCGCGGCCAGCTCCCCACCGTCGGACCAGTCCACCGCGGCGGATCGCGGCCCGGCCGGTGCCAACGGCGCCATCCGGCCGGTTTCCTCGTCGACGGAGGAGGGGGCCGACGGCGTGCCCGCGACGGGGGGGAACGTGTGCTGGGTGGTGGCCGGCTTGTTGCGCACCACCGTCGCGGGACCCGTGTCGAAGGAGTCGATCATGTCGTCGCGAAGCGCCGGCACGACGGCGGTCGGCATCTGGTCGTCGCCCTGCGACCGGTCATCCCGGGAGGACTCGACGGCGCCGGCCCGCGACCCTCCGCGGCGCCCGAACCGGCTCCCCACCAGCTCCGACAGGCTGCCGAGCTCCTTCACCTTGAGCGCCTTGCCCATCAGCAGGAAGGAGACGAGGATCACCAGTCCGCCCGCGGCCAGCGCGACGATCTGGCCGACGGTGCGGCCCGGCACAACCCCGATCAGCCATCCCGACAGGTAGTAGGCGGCCACGCCGCCGATTCCGGCGCCCAGCAGCAGCCGAACCAGGTGCATGACCAGGGCCCGGCCGTCGAGGTCCGGCACCCTGCGCCGCAACGCCTGCCAGGTGACGAGCACGCCGATGGAGTAGGCCAGCGAGTACGCCAGGGCCAGCGCCCCCGCCACCCAGGCGTCGGAATTCACCCACCACACGAGCGCGATGGCGCCCGCGATGTTCAGGCCCGCGATCAGGGTCTGCAGGAAGAACGGGGTGCGCGTGTTCTCCAGCGCGTAGAAGGTGCGCAGGCAGACGAACTGGACGGTGAACGGGATCAGCCCCAGCGCGAACGCCATCAGCGCCCACGCGATCCAGACGGCGTCCGTGGCGCCCGTGCCCTGCCCGAAGAGAAGCCCGGCCATTGGGCCCGACAGTGCCAGGAACGCGACGGTGGCGGGCACGATGGCCACCATGGCCAGCCGCACGGTCTTGGTGAACTCGCCCGCGACACCACTGAAGTCGCCACCCGCGGCCAGCCGCGACGCATTGGGCAGCATGGCGGTGGCCAGGGAAACGGTGATCAGGGAGTGCGGCAGGATCCACAGCAGGTGCGCGTTGGCGTAGACCGTGACGCCCGCGCCGCTACCGCCCGCGGTCGCGGAGGTGGCAAGCCTGTTGACCACCATGAGCCCCACCTGGTTGACGGCCACGAAACCCATCGTCCACTTGGTCAGGGAGAAGGTGTGGCCCAGCCCGGTGCCCTTGAGGTCGAACCGGGGACGCAGCTTGAAGCCGAGCTTCCGGATGTAGGGGATCATGACGGCGGTCTGCGCGACGATGCCGAGCGTGGTGCCGATACCCAGCAGGAGGATCTGCGGCGTGGTGAAGGCACTCGAGTGGTCGTCGTCGTTGCCCCACACGACGAAGTAGAGGGCCATCACGGCGATGGAGATGATGTTGTTGGCGATGGGTGCCCACATCATGGGGCCGAACTTGTCCCGCGCGTTGAGCACCTGTCCGAGGAGGAAGAAGGCTCCGTAGAAGAAGATCTGCGGCAGCGTCAGGTAGGTCAGCGCCACCAGCGACGCGTACTGGGCCTCCAGGTCCGTCCCGCGCCAGGCGGGGGAGGTGTAGATGGCCGTCACGAGTGGCGCGCCGATGGTGACCACCACCGCCACCACCGTGATGATCAGCATGAACGCGGTCATGATGCGGCTGGTGTAGGCCTCGCCGCCGTCGTCATCGTTCTTGATGGCGCGCACGATCTGCGGCACCAGCACGGTGTTGAGCGCACCGCCGGCGAACAGGATGTAGAGCGAGTTGGGCACCATGGTGGCCAGGGCGAGCATGTCCGCCTGCCGGGTGCCGTTGCCGAGGATGAAGGCCACGAGCATGACCCGGATGACTCCGAGGATGCGCGAGATCATCGTCCCGGACGCCATGATGGCGCCGGCGCCGATGAGTTTCCTGGTGCTACTGACTTGGCTCACTGTTCTCCTTGCCCGAACGTTCGCGTTGCACGGCGCGGATCCGGAGGGCGGTGCCCCCCACCACTACAGCACCCGAGACGACGATGATGATCCAGCCGACGCGCCCGAAGTCGGTAGCGCTGATTTCGATGGGCAGCGGCCTCCCCAAGGGGTCGCCCGCCACCGTGGTCAGTTGGGCGCGCACGATCGCGACCCCGTTGGCGGTGGCCTCCGGCGTGATGTCGACGGTGGCCGCCTGGCCCGGCCCCACCGTCACGGGACCCACCGCGGGGACCCGGATGCGCTGCGGGGAGTCCGACGCGAACTCCAGCCTCACCTGGATGGGAACCCCCAGGCCGTTGGTGACGGTGACCGGGAACGTGTTGGTGCGCGACCCCATGACGAACGATTCGGCCGCCCGCAGTGTCACCAGCGAGGCGTCGATGCGGGAGGGGGCGACGGCGTCGAGATAGGCCAGCGCGGCGGCCTCGTCGGCGAAGTCCTTCGAGAAGGCCGTGGACCCGATCCTGGACAGGTCCGTCGGCTCGTCGGAGCCCATGAGTTGGCGCAGGAACTCCGCGTCGGCCTCAATGGCGTGCAGGCGGTCTGCCAGGGCGGGCCACTGGGCAGGCTCGGTGGCATCCGGCCAGACAAGCCGGCCGGCGGGGCTGGAGCCGGGGGCGATGTGGCGCCGCTGAGCGCCGGGGGTGGCGTCCGCCTCCGCCGCCTCCACCGTCGAGATGACGTAGAGCGGCGTCGCGTCAGCGAGCAACTCCTCGGTGATCAGCCTGCCCAGCCGAACCCCGGGCGGTAGCGCCGCGAAGCTGGCCAGGGGGGAGGCCCCCAGCAGCGCGGGCGCGCCGCCGCGGCTGCCGCTGGCGTTGCGCACCACGACGGTGTCGACGTCGGTCAGCTGCTCGGCCAGTTGCTCGCCGGCGCCGTCCTCCATCACCGCGACACCCGGCAGCGCCAGCATCGACGGCGGGGTGGCGGTGGCGCTCCATTCCAGCACCCGGTCCAGCTCGCCGGCGGCGTCGGCCCTGGTCAGATGGGGGTTGGCGTAGGGGAGCCGCCAGAGCCGGTCCTGCTCGGCGAGGGCCTGGACGCGCCGCAGCCAGGCGAGCGCCACCCCGCTTCCGGGGGTGCTCACCCCGCCCACGACGTGGTCCCCGGTCATCAGCTCGACGGCCTCCAGCAGAGCCGGATCCACGGCCGCGACCACCCCGTCGCGCTCGGCGCTGGCCAGGAGGGTGTCGAGTCGGCCGGCGAGGTCGCGGGCGAGGGAGTCGTCGATGAAGTCCCCGTCGGGCAGCCAGGTGGGTGGGGCGGTGAGCAGCACGAGGGCGCTGGACTCCACGGGTTCCGTGGTGGCCGCCACCACCACCTGGTCCTCGCCCACCACCTGGTTGGGGCCATCGGCCGGGATGCCGCGCACCTGTACGCCGAGCAGATACCCGGCATCGGTCCTGGTCAAGGCGTATTGCCCGGCGGTCAGTTGAGCGACGGTGGCCCGTACGGTGAAGTCGGCGCGCTGCCCGGGCGCGAAGTCCTCGTCCCGGGTGAGAATGTCGAGGTTGCCGGCCTGCTCGTCGAACAGCCTGGCGCCGATCGGCACGTCAGCCAGGGTCTGGGCCAGCTGGGTGGTGGTGGTCTGCGGCGTGCTCAGCCGCCAGAAGTGGACGTTGACGTAGCGGATGGGCACCGTGGAGACGTTGGTGAGAGTCCCGCTCAGCTCCACCACCTGCGCCGGGTCTGCCAGATCCAGGGTGGGCGTGGAGACGCTGGTCAGCTCCACCTCGAGGTAGTCCGTGGCGGCCGCGGCGGGCCGGGGGTCGACGATCACCACCGCCAGGGCGAGCAGCGCCGCCACCAGCAGCGCGCGCGCGAACCGACCGACCATCACCGTCCCATGGTAGTTGCCGGGGCCCCCGCGGAAGCTCGCGTCACTGGCCGCCGCGATCGGCCCACCACTGCTGGAGCAGCGCCACGGCGTCGTCGTGGGGGATGGGGCCGTGCTCGGTGCGGTGCTCCAGCAGGAACGAGTAGGCCTCCCCGACGGCGCGCCCGGGTGAGATGCCCAGGATCTCCATGATCTGGGTCCCGTCGAGGTGCGGGCGCAGCGCGGCCAGCTCCTCCTGCCCTGCCAGCTCGTCGATCCGCCACTCCAGTTCCTCGTAGGCGCGGCGCAGCTTCGTGGCGCGCTGACGGTTGCGGGTGGTGCAGTCCGCGCGGGTCAGCATGTGCAGGTGCTCGAGTTCGTCGCCGGCGTCGCGGACGTAGCGGCGCACCGCCGCGTCGGTCCACTCGCCGTCGGAGTAGCCGTGGAACCGGAGATGAAGCTCGATCAGCTTGGCCACCGACTTCACCACCTGCGTGGGGTAGTTGAGCGTCCTGAGCCGCTTCGTCGCCTGCTTCGCCCCCACGATGTCGTGGTGGTAGAACGTCACCTTCGATCCCTCGAACCGGCGGGTCGCGGGCTTGCCGATGTCGTGGAGGAGGGCGGCGAGCCGATTGACGATGTCAGGCTCGTGGCCGCGGGCCTTCTCCAGCTCGATCGCCTGGTCCAGCACGGTCAGGGTGTGCTGGTAGACGTCCTTGTGGCGGGCGTGTTCGTCGACTTCCAGCCGCAGCGCCGGCAGCTCAGGAAGGATGTGGTCCGCGATGCCGGTGCTCACCAGGAGATCCAGGCCCACCCGCGGATTGTCCGTCAGCAGGAGGCCGGTCAGCTCGCCCTGGATGCGTTCCGACGAGACGATCGTGATGCGCTCTGCCATGTCCGTCATGGCAGCGACCACCTCGGGCGCCACCTGGAACCCGAGCCGGGACGCGAACCTGGCCGCACGCATCATGCGCAGCGGGTCGTCCGAGAACGACGACTCGGGCGTCGACGGCGTGCGCAGCACCTGGTCCGCCAGGTCCGCGAGCCCGCCGTACGGGTCGACGAAGGCGCGGGTGGACACGTCCACGGCCATGGCGTTGACGGTGAAGTCGCGGCGGTGGAGGTCGCCGTCGATGGTGTCCCCGAAGGTCACCTCGGGCTTGCGGGACTCGCTGCGGTACACATCAGCGCGGAAGGTGGTCACCTCGATCTGCCAGTCCTGATCCGCGGCCCGCTTCAAGGCGCCGATGGTGCCCCACTCCTTGCCGATGTCCCAGGTGGTGGGCGTGAAGCGCTTGAGAATCTCGTGCGTCTGCTCCGGCGTGGCGGAGGTGGTGAAGTCCAGGTCGTGGCCGAGGGAGCCGAGGAGCGCGTCGCGGACGGAGCCGCCGACGAGGTACAGCTGGTGCCCCTCCTCGCGGTACAGGCGGCCCAGGTCGTCGATCACGGGCGCGATGCGCAGCAGTTCATGCATCGCGTTGGTCTGCGCTTGAGTCAGGTCCGGCACGAGGGTTGAGTCTACGTCGTGCGCGCTCCGACGGCGGTGCGGGGAGGTCTCCGCCGCGGGCGGGGTATCGCGGTGCGTCATGATGGGGGCATGGCTGATGTGTGGGAGAAGGTACTGCTGAGCGCGGTCGTGCTCGTGGTCGCGCTGATACTGCGGGCCGTCCTGGTCCACGTGATCAGACGATCCGTGAAGGCCCTGGCGAGCAAGCCGAAGGACCGCAACGACGACCTGGGGGCGAAGGCCCGCTCCATCCTCGCGAGGGCGGGCGGTCTGGGCGACGAGCGCCAGAGGCAGCGGGTGACCACGCTTGGGTCGTTGCTGCGCAGCGTCGTAGACGTGGTGCTGATCGTGGTGGTGGTGCTGACCGTCCTGGCCACGTTCGGGGTGCCGATGGCGCCGCTGCTGGCCTCGGCAGGCGTCGGTGGCGTGGCGCTCGGCTTCGGCGCGCAGTCCCTGGTGAAGGACTACCTGTCCGGCATCTTCATGCTCGCCGAGGACCAGTTCGGGGTGGGAGACCTGATCCAGGTGGGGGAGCTCCGCGGCACCGTCCAGGAGGTGACCTTGCGGGTGACGAAGCTGCGCGACCCGTCGGGCACGGTCTGGTACGTGCGCAACGGTGAAGTGCTGACGCTGGGCAACGTGTCGCAGGGGTTCTCGACGGCGTTGGTCGAGGTCCCGGTGGCGATCGACGAGGACCCGGACCGGGTGCAGGACGTGTTGCGCGGCGCCGTCGGGACCATGGGGGAGGAGCCCGAGTGGTCCGAGGTGCTGCTTGAGAACCCGACGGTGCTGGGGGTCGAGTCGATGAGCGAGGGCACGATGGTGCTGCGGATCCTGCTCAAGACGGGGCCCGACAAGCAGTGGGGGCCGATGCGGGAGGCGCGGGCCCGCGCGCAGCGTGCGCTGGCCGCCGAGGGGATCCGCGGGCCGATCCTCCCTGGCGCCCGCCCCGCCGCCCCCTGATCCCGTATGTCGCTGGTTGAGCCAGCCGCGGCGCGAAGCGCCCGCTGCTGCGTCGAACCCCCCGCTGCTGCGTCGAACCCCCCGCTGCTGCGTCGAACCCCCCGCTGCTGCGTCGAAACCCCCCGGACCGGTGCACGGAGCCGGGACACGAGGCCCGGGCGGCCGCACTTCCCACCTCAGCACGCACACGCCAGCTGGACTCGGGTCGGGTGTCGAGGCCGCCCGTGCCTCGTGTCCCGTCTCCCCGCACTGGATTGCCCGTGGCGTCGTCGCGTTCGGGCGCGACCCGGCAGGGCGGCCCTGGGTCGAGCCTGTCTGGGCGGGATGCCAGTTGGGTGATCGTCGGGTTGGGCACCGCTGCGCAGTGCCGCCCTGCCGTTTCCCGCCCTCGCGTTCCCGCCTCGCGTTCCCACCTCGCGTTCCCACCTCGCGTCGCAGTGCCGCCCTCGCGTTCCCGCCCTCGCGTTCCCGCCTCGCGTCGCAGTGCCGCCCTGCCGTTTCCCGCCCTCGCGTTCCCGCCTCGCGTCGCAGTGCCGCCCTGCCGTCTCCCGCCCTCGCGTTGCCTTCCGGTTCGCTAAATGTCAGAGCTGGTGCCGTAGTCGACACCAGCTCTGACATTTAGGCGGTCGGGCCCAGCCGCTGGCTGCGCTTTCCGCGCCCGAGGTGTGTTCAGGAGTAGCGTTGGAGGTACTACTCGTGGTCGGAGGACCTCATGATCAAGCGAGTTTTCGTCGACGTCGCGGCCGGCCTCGGCCTGGCGATTGCCGGCCAGTTCGTCTTGTTGGCGGCGAGTTTCACCGGCCCGATGCTCGGCATCCCGATGCCCTACGAGATGGCTCCGGAGGACGGCAGCACCCCGCCCGCGCTGCTCGACCAGATCAACGCGATGTACCTTCTCGCCTCCGTCGGGATGCTGATCCTCAGCTTCCTGCTCGGCTGGCTGCTGAAGACCGACGGGGTGGCCGACGGCCTCAAGCGCGGCGCCGTCTGGGTCGCCGTCGTGGGGCTGAGCCAGTTCCTCCTGGGACTCCAGCCCGGGGTTGTACAGGTGTTTGTGCTGCTCGGCGCGTGGGTCTACCTGCTTTGCATCCTTCTCGGACCGGCGCTCGCCGGACTGATCGGCACGAGGCGCCCGGCGCCCGTTGAGGATGGAAGGGATTCATCATGACTCAGATGGTGCTGGCCGTTCTTGGCGGACTGGCAGTGGCGGCGCTCGTCGTCGTCCTCATCGTCCGAGCAGCCAAAGGTGGCGACTCCCAAGGCGGTTCCACCGGATTCGGGTGGGCCGCGCTGGGCCTCGGCGTCCTGACCCTCATCCTCGCCGCCGTCGGCTACGCCTTCGCGCCTGACTTCGCGTCGGAGGCCGAGGCTGCGGCGGCCTCAGGAGAGTTCGACTCGCAGAGCCTCTACATGGTGGGCACGGTCACCGGGATCGCTGCTGCGGCCACCGCCGGTCTCGCCCTCAAACGGGGCGATCGGGGCTGGCCGACGTGGACAGGTCTCCTGATCGGGGCGGCAGTCATCGGTGCGTGGGTGTACGTCATCATCTACGTCATGTTCAACCCGTACTGACAACTCACCAACCGCCCGTCTTTGGCGCTCCGCGCCGCGACACCTACCCTTGAACGGAAGTGGTGTCAAGAAGAGACGAGTAGAGAACCTCTATGGCTAAAGCGAAGCGGGCTGCCAAGAAGACGACGGCGGGGACGATCTGGAAGCGGATCGGACTCACGGCGCTTGTGCTGTTCATCATCACGGGGCTGACCGGACTGGGCGCCTTCGCGTACCTCTACGCCACCACGGATCTCCCGGATCCCAACGCGGACTTCCAGACCAACACCACCTTCCTCTACTACAACGACGGGACCACCCAGCTGGGCTCCCTCGCGGTCCAGAACCGGGTCACGCTGGAATACGCGGAGATGCCGCAGCTGATGAAGGACGCCGTCGTCGCGGCTGAGAACCGCAGCTTCTGGGAGGATCCGGGCTTCTCGGCTTCAGGCATCGCGCGCAGCATGGTGTCCATCGCCACCGGCGGCGAGTTGCAGGGTGGCTCCACCATCACCCAGCAGTACATCAAGATCCTCTACCTGGACTCCGGTCAGCGCCTGTCTCGCAAAGTTAAGGAGTTGTTCCTGGCGATCAAGATGGGGCGGGAACTCTCCAAAGAGGAGATCCTCGAGGGATACCTGAACACCATCTACTTCGGCCGCGGCGCCTACGGCATCCAGGCGGCAGCCAAGTCCTACTTCCTCAAGGACGCCAGCGCCCTCACCATCGAGGAGACGGCGGCGCTGGCCGCGATCCTCAACAACCCGGCCGGCTTCAACCCGTCCGGTGGCCCTGAGAAGGTGGAGCGACTGCTCGGTCGCTACCAGTACGTGCTCGACGGCATGCTCGAGATGGGCGCCATCACCGACGCGGAGCACGTCGCCGCCCGCCCGCAGCTGCCCGCCTTCCCGGACGTACCCGTCAACGACCGCTACGGCGGCCCGAAGGGCTTCCTCATCAAGGCGGTGGAGGATGAGCTTCTCGCCAGCGGCTTCACCGAGGGCGAGATTCAGGGCGGCGGGCTGAAGGTCACCACCACCTTCGACGAGTCCATGCAGGCCGCGGCCGTGGAGACCGCCCAGAAGTACACAGCGCAGGCCGCGGAGGACGCGGAAGGCGACCAGGACCCGGCGCAGCTGCACGCCGCCATCGCCTCCGTCGACACCGCCACCGGTGGTGTGCTCGCGATGTACGGCGGGCCGGACTACGTGGCGAGCTCCCGGAACTGGGCCATGACCGACCGCCCCGCCGCGTCGACGTTCAAGACGTTCGCCACCATCGCCGGACTCCGCAACGGATTCTCGCTCAAGTCGATCTTCAACGGCAACACGTTCACCCCCGACGGCGACACCCAGACCATCCGCAACGAGTTCAGCAACCAGTACGGCCCGGTCACGCTCCGAGAGGCGACGGCGGAGTCCATCAACACCGCCTTCGTCGACATGACTCAGCAGATCCCCGACGGCGCCAACCAGGTGATCACGGCCGCCAACGACGCCGGCGCGCCCACCAGCCGCGGCTGGGACGCCAACAATCGCATCGCGCTCGGCGCCGCCGAGGTGAGCCCGGTCAACATGGCAACCGCCTACGCCACGCTGGCCAACAGCGGCCGGCGCAACCCCGCGCACGTCGTGGCGAAGGTTGAGGGACGCAACGGCGAGGTGCTCCTCGAGGCCAACCCCGAGGGCGTGCAGAGCATCGACCAGAATGTGGCCGCCAACGTGACAGACTCCCTCACCTCCGTGGTGCAGGAGGGCACCGGCAGGCGCGCCTCCGAGCTGGGACGCCCCGTCGCGGGCAAGACCGGCACCAACGGCGTCGAGGACGACATCACCTCGGCATGGTTCGTCGGATACACCAGGCAGATCTCCACCGCCGTCATGTATGTGGCAGGCGACTCCGGCAACGAGGATCTCGACGACTACAAGCGCCCCCAGGATCCCACCTTCTTCGGCTCCAGCTATCCCCTCATGACCTGGGTGGAGTTCATGACCCGGGCCACCGACGGCATGCCCGTCGAGCAGTTCGACGTGCCGCGCGAAATCCGGGCGACGAAGGGCTCAGAGAGCGCGTCGCCATCACCCACGCCCACGCCGTCGCCGTCGGAGACCCCCTCCGAAACGCCCTCGCCCACCCCGTCTGAGGAGCCCACCACGGAGACTCCCACCCCGGAGCCGACCGAGCAGGAGCCGACCGAGGAACCCACGGAGGAGCCCACGCCCCCTGGCCAGAGCGGAAAACCGACGCCACCCGGTCAGAGCCCGGAGCCGACGCCCACTCCCAGCGAGACCGTAGAGGAGACCGTCACCGAGGACGCACCCGGGGCCGGTGCAGGGGTGGGGGCCGGGGTACGTCCCACGCCCAACCCCACCACCTGACGCCCCGCAGCGGCCGGCCTCCGGCCTGGTGACCCCGGACTAGAGTGTCCGGCGTGGACAACGCGCTGCTGCCCGGCCTAGGCGGACCGATGGGTCGCCACGCCGCCGGGCGCGGGCTCTGGTTCGCGGCGCTCCCCTGGGCGATCGCCGTCGGCACCGTGCTGTTCCTCGTCCTGTTCCTGCGGCACACCCAGTGCGTCCAGACCGACGCCGAGGTCCAGATCAACAGCTACGCACTGCTGTGTTACTCCGACATTCAGGGCACGTTCCTCGGCCAGGGGTTCGGCCTCGGCGCCACCCCGTTCAGCGGGGAGAAGCTCGCCTTCTCTCCGCTGGTCGGCGTCGCCATCCTGCTGGCCGTCCGGGCGGCGGCGCTCCTGGGCGCGCCCGTCGGACCCGGGGCGCCCCTGCAGGACCAGGTCGACTCCAGCGTCGCGTTCTTCGGCATCACCGTCGTCGGCCTCTTCTTCTGCTTCCTCCTCCTGATCGCCGCGACCTCCCGGCTCGGCCGCCGAGGACAGGCACCGTCGTGGGACGCCATCCTCGTGGCCGGATCGCCGATCGTGTTCGCGGTGGGCCTGATCAGCTGGGACCTGCTTCCGCTGGCCATCACGGCGCTCGGGCTGGCCCAGTACGCCCGCGGGCGTGCTCTGGAGTCGGGCATCGTGCTGGGGTTGGCCGCGTGCGCCGGCACCATGCCGTTCGCCGTCATCCTGGCAGTGACGGTCGCGGCGGGGCTGCGCGGCGGGCTGCGGCAGGCCCTCACCTTCGCTGGCCCAGCGGCGATCACCGTCGCCGCGGTGCACCTGCCCCTGCTGCTCGCCGACGCCGGGAAGGTGTTCGGCTTCTACCACCAGGAGATCCACAAGGAGGCCGGCTACGGCTCACTGTGGTACCTGATGTCGCTGCTGGGCCGTCCGCTCAGGCACGCCGGTTCACTCGGATTCCTGTTCCTGGCCCTGTTCCTCGCGGTCCTGGTGGCGTACCTGTACGTGTCGCGGCGGCGGCCACGCGTCGGATCGCTGGTGGCCGTGATGATCCTCGCCGCCACCCTCCTCGGGCCGTCCTTCCCACCGCAGACCTCGCTGTGGGTGATGTTCGCGGTACTGGTGTCGCGGCCGCTTCGGCAGGAATGGGCGGCGGTGACGGTGGCCCATGTGGCCCACTACCTGGCCGTCTGGGGCTGGCTGGCGGGCAGCCTCACCCTCAGTCAGCTGGGCCCCTACGGCGTGTACTGGGGCGCCATCATCGCCCGGGCCGCAGTGGAGGCGTGGGTGTTGGCGTCGTCGCTGACCGACATCGTGGACCCCGGGCGGGATCCGTTGCGCAGGCCTGACCGGCCGGACCCCTTGGGGGGCGAGCTCAACACCGGCGAACTGGCTCCCATCCCAGACTGAGGCCGGCTCAGACCTGGCGGATCTCGTCGACGGTGACCGTCGTCATCCGGGTGGTCACCGGCACCTCGTCGCCCACCTGGGCGGGGGCATCGGATCCCGGGACGAACACCATGGAGGAGTGCATGTGCGGCGGCTCGGCGAAGGCGCGCTTCCGGCCGCCGATCGTGAACGGCGAGAGTGAGCGCCCCAACGCGTCGAGCACGCCCTGAGCGACGGTCACGCCACGCTGGCGCAGCGACCGCTGCGGTGTGGGTGCGCTCATCGCCACCCCATGGGCGGTGCCGCCCGACACGATGACGAGCCATCCGTTGCCCGGCGCCTTGACTCCGTGATAGCCCAAAGGAGAGCCCGAGGTGATCCGGTGCACGTCAAGCACAGTGGCGGTGGTGGCGTAGGCGCGCTTGTCCCCCAGCCACAGCCGCGTCCCCACCCGCAGATGCGTCCGGACGCCCAGCGCGGTGCGCAGCACGCGATAGTCGGTGACGCTCAGATGCGAGACCCACACCGGGCCGCGGCGCACCCCGAGGCCCGCGCCCGCCAGCCTCTTCGCCTCGTCGAGCGAGCCATTGGCCGGAAGGTGAATGGTCCAGCCCTCGAAGGTCAGCGGGCCGAAGTCCTGCTCCGTCAGGGTGCGGGGATCCAATCCGTGCCGGTGCATCGAGGTCTCGATCTCGACGATGACCCGCACGCCCGGGTGCGCCGAGGCCAGCGCGCGGAGATCCTCGGCCCGCGACACCGTCGTGATCACCTTCGGGTCGTGCAGCAGTGCGGTGGCCGCGTCGTCGAACGGGCGCCAGGGGTTGAGGACGACGATGTCGCCGTCGAACCCGCCCGCGCGCACGGCCGGCACCTCCTGGGCGATGCCCAGCGCGATGGTCTTCACGCCCAGACGCGCCGACTCGGACGCCAGCAGCCTCAGCCCGAAGCCGTAGCCGTTGCCCTTCGCGACGGGAACCAGGCCCGGCGCGTCCTCCAGGACGGCGCGCTGGTGCGCATGCCATCGGGAGCGGTCGATGGTGAGGGTGAGCGTCATCGTCAGCGCTTCTTCAGGTAGAGGTCGAACGCCCGGTACAGCGCCTTGTTGATCGGGTAGTCCCATTCGCCGAGGTAGGCCACTGCCTCGCCGCCGGTGCCCACCTTGAACTGGATCAGCCCGATCTCCGGGTCATCGGCGCCGACCCCCTCGACGATGCCCCGCAGGTCGTAGACGGCGCACCCGGCAGCGTTGGCGTCGCGGATCATCTGCCACTGCACCGCGTTGGAGCCCCGGACCTCCCGCTTGGCGTTGGTGGAGGCGCCGTAGGAGTACCACGAGTGCTCGCCGACGCGGACGAAGGTGGTGGCGGCCACCAGGTCGCCGTCGTGCTCGGCGAGGTAGACGCGCATCCGGTCTTCATCCTCGGCGTTGAGCGCGTCCCACATGGTCTGGAAGTAGGCCAGCGAGCGTCCCGTGAAACCGTCGCGGGCGGCGGTCTCCAGGTAGGCCTGGTGGAAGGAGGCCAGGTCCTCGCGGGTGCCGCGGCGCACCTCGACGCCCTCCTTGGCCGCCTTCTTGATGTTGCGCCGCCACAGCTGATTCATGCCCTTGAGGAGCTCGTCCTCGGACTTCTGGGTGCCGTCGTCGTGGCGCAGCGGCAGCTGGAAATTAAACATGGGTTGCCCGGCGGCGAAGCCGTGGCCGCTCTCGTCGGTGTGCCAGCCGCCGTGGATGAGCTGGTTGATCACGCGGGTGCCGACGAGGGTGGTTTCGTCCGGCGCCACGTCCGAGAGGCGGGTGACGGCCTCGTCGGCGATGGCGGCCTTGATGGTGTCCGCCCTCCAGCGGCGGTGCACCAGCGCCGGGCCGATCCGTACCGCGAACGCCTTGCTGCGCTTCGCGTGGGCGACGAGCGCCTCCAGGTGGGCGGCAATGTCGCGGCGGCCCCAATCAAGGACCGGTCCCTCGGGCAGGTAGGCCAGGTAGCGGGGGAGCTTGGGGAGCTGCCGGTAGAGCACCAGCGCCACCCCCGTGAGTTCGCCGTCAGCGAAGAACCCCACCGACTCCCCGCGCCACTCCGGCTTCACCTTCGCCCAGGCGGGCGTCTGCAGGAACGACGCGGCACCGCGCTGCTCGATGAACGCGAGATGCTGCTCGGCGGTGATGGGTCCACAGGTGATACTCACCCCGCCAACTTACCGCGACGG
Organism: Tessaracoccus luoxuelianae; assembly: GCF_055326245.1. Lineage (NCBI taxonomy): Bacteria > Bacillati > Actinomycetota > Actinomycetes > Propionibacteriales > Propionibacteriaceae > Tessaracoccus > Tessaracoccus luoxuelianae. The sequence continues at coordinate 77,674 of NZ_JBUZNO010000005.1, read as the reverse complement.
CGGCTGCTTCAAGGCTTCACTGTCGCGGCAGACGCTCGTGGACGTCCTCGGAGAGCCGGACGACGGCGAAGTACAGCTCGAGCGTCATCCGGGCCATGGCGAGGTACACGATGGCGGCCAGGGGCACGCCGATGAGTGCGAGCACGATGAAGCCGGGTTCACCGCTGACGACTGCGGAGAGGAGGAAGCCCACCGCGGTCAACCCGATGATCACGGTCACGACGATGTAGACGGCCTTGATGATCTTCGGCGTGATGAAGGTGTCGAAGTTGAAGTCGAAGAGGGCAGCCAGGAAGCCCTTTGCAGAGTTGCCGACGTTTGTCGCGGTGCCTGGGGCCAGCCAGGGCTGCGGTCCCGGTGGCGGCCCGGCGTGGGGCGGCCCGGGCTGAGGGGTCTGGTACTGGTAGCCCGGGTCGGGTGTCCATGACCCGGGCGCGGGTGCCTGCGGTCCGTAACCGGAGGGGCCGGGAGGCTGGGCGCCGTAGTGCGACGGATCGCTTGGCTGGGCGCCGTAACCGGAGGGGCCGGGCTGACCGTAGGGTGCGTCGAACCGTCTGGCGTCGTCCGGCTGGCCCTGGGGCTGACCGGGGCCTCCGTCGGAAGGGGGTTGGTATTGCGGGTACTGATCGCTCATCGTCAGTCCTTTCGTGGGTGGTACGCGGTCACTGTCGCACATCGTCGGGTCGCCGTCACGGGTCCGGCGGGCACGAAACGCCGTCGGAGTTGCCCTCCGGGTCCGCTGGTGGGCTTGGGTGCGGTCTGGGGCGGCGTGTCGTGCCCGAGGGTGGCCCGGGCGGGAGGGTTGGGCTTGTCCGGGTCGGGCGTTAGGCTCGCAGCATGACGAACATGAATGAGAAGCCAGAAGTCGACTTCCCCGGTGGCGAGGCCCCCGCGGACCTGCAGATCACGGAGATCGTGGAGGGCGACGGCGTCGAGGCGAAGGCCGGAGATACAGCCCACGTGCACTACGTCGGCGTGGCGTTCAGCTCCGGCGAGGAGTTCGACTCCTCCTGGGGCCGCGGCGCGCCGCTGTCGTTCCCGCTCGGTGCCGGCCGTGTCATCCAGGGCTGGGATCAGGGCATCCAGGGCATGAAGGTGGGCGGTCGTCGCCAGCTCGTCATCCCGTCGCACCTGGCCTACGGTGAGCGCGGCGCCGGCGGCGTCATCGCGCCCGGGGAGACGCTGGTCTTTGTGTGCGACCTGGTCGCGCTCAACTGACCCTGACGTTCCGGATTCCGAGGCCCGACCGCGGCCAGCCCCGTCGATCACTCCTACACGGGATCGCCTCCTCAGCGGATCGCTGCCCTAGGGCTGGTCGTCGGGACGCGGGGTCCTAGGGTTCGCAAGGGACGGTGATCGGGGCAGCGGAACCCGGTTCCCGCACCAGTCAACTGACCGCGGGGAGCGGATGCCGGGCTCACCCTCCTCGTGCGTCGTGACCCGATGTAGGGCGAAGTGGTGAAGGCGGTCCAGTCCTCCGCCTTCCAGCGAAGGCCGGCCACATAGAAGTCGACGCCTGCGGGACGTCCCCCGCGTGGATCTCGAAGTGGACGATGCATTGCGCCGTCGGCATCGAGCCGAACCTGCCGCGCATCGAGCACAACCTGTCGACCAACCTCATGCTGGTGACCGCCCTGAACCGGCACATCGGCTACGACAAGGCGGCGAAGATCGCCAAGCAGGCGCACAAGGAGGGGACGTCGCTGCGGGAGTCGGCGCTGGCCAACGGGGTGAGCGGTCAGGACTTCGACGCGTGGGTGATTCCGGCGGACATGACGGGGAAGTAGCCCTCACCTGCACCGCCGAGGGAGGACGGGTCTGCAACTTGCTATCCAGAGCGCGGTATCTGCGTATATACACAGATACCGCGCTCTGGATAGCAAGTTGCAGAGGGTGGGGTCCCACCCGCCATCTGAGGTGCCGCGGAGTGTCCATCTCGCTGGCTGAGGTGCCGCGCAGGTCCGCTTCCCCTGGCTGAGGTGCCGCGCAGCGGCCTCGAAGCCTATGAAACGTGGGCTGTTCATCAACTGCCCTTTCGCTTGACTCCAGCTTCAGTCTTCCACCGGCACAGCACGAGGGCCAGAGGCAGAATGCCTCCGGCCCTCGCGCGGTCAGTGCTGTGTTCAGGCGACGGTGATCTGATCCGTCTTCGCGTCTTCCTTGAGGTAGGCGAAGTCCGCGGAGGTGAGCATGGGTGCGTCGATCCGCATGTTGTAGAAGGAGCGGTACACCATGTAGATGCTCGCCACGCCGAAGGTGACGGCGAGGACGGCGTTGATGGCGGGGTTGCCGATGATGATCGAGAGCTCGATCGCCAGCATGCCGAACAGGGTGGTGAACTTGATGACCGGGTTGAGGGCCACCGAGGAGGTGTCCTTGAACGGGTCGCCGACGGTGTCGCCGACGATGCTGGCGTCGTGGAGTTCGGTGCCCTTGGCCTGCAGGTCCACCTCGACGATCTTCTTCGCGTTGTCCCAGGCGCCACCGGCGTTGGCCATGAAGATGGCCTGGTAGAGCCCGAAGATGGCGATCGAGATCAGGTAGCCGATGAAGAAGTACGGCTCGACGAACGCGAACGCGAGGGTGGCGAAGAAGATCCCCAGGAAGATGTTGAACATGCCCTTCTGGGCGTACTGGGTGCAGATCTCCACCACCTTGCGGGAGGTCTCGACGGAGGCCTTGGTGGTGCCCTCAAGGTCGATGTTGGCCTTGATGAACTCCACTGCGCGGAACGCCCCGGTGGTGACGGCCTGCATGGAGGCGCCGGTGAACCAGTAGATGATCGCGCCGCCGGTGATCAGGCCCAGCAGGAACGGGACGTGCAGCAGCGACAGGTTCTCGACGTTGGTGGTCAGGCCAGAGGTCAGCCCCATGATGATGGAGAAGATCATCGTGGTGGCGCCCACCGCTGCGGTGCCGATCAGCACAGGCTTGGCCGTGGCCTTGAACGTGTTGCCGGCGCCGTCGTTGGCTTCGAGCAGGTACTTGGCCCGTTCGAAGTTGGGGGTGATGCCGTAGTCGCGCTCGAGCTCCTCGCGGATGCCGGGGAGCGATTCGATCTGAGACAGCTCGTAGACGCTCTGCGCGTTGTCGGTGACCGGGCCGTAGGAGTCCACAGCGATGGTGACCGGGCCCATGCCCAGGAAACCGAAGGCCACCAGGCCCAGCGCGAACACGCCCGGGACGAGCATGACGCCGCCGGTGACCACGCCGTCGACCATCGCGCCGGGTTCGATCAACGTGGAGACGCCGTAGGCGCCTGCCATCAGGGACACGATCGCGATTCCCAGCCAGTAGGCGGAGAAGTTGCCGGCGACCAGGCCGGAGAGGATGTCGAGGGAGGCGCCGCCTTCCTTGGCCGACTTCACGACCTCCTGGACGTGCTTGGCGCGGACGCCGGTGAAGACCTTGACCAGCTCGGGGATGACCGCGCCGGCGAGTGTGCCGAAGGAGATGATGAGGGACAGCTTCCACCACAGGGTGGTGTCGCCGCCGACGTCGGGGATGAGGATGGCGGACATGATGAAGGTCAGGACGATGGACACGATCGAGGTGAGCCACACCAGCGATGTCAGCGGGGTCTCGAATTCCATCTCGTCGGCGTCGCCGAACTTCGACTTGGCCCACATCGCGTTGCCGAAGTAGGACAGCGCCGAGGCCACCAGCATGATCGCGCGGATGAAGAAGATCCAGATCAGGAAGTGGGCCTGCAGGTCCGCCTGGACGCCGAGAAGGATGAAGGTGATCAGCGCGACGCCGGTGACGCCGTAGGTCTCGAAGCCGTCCGCGGAGGGGCCGACGGAGTCTCCGGCGTTGTCGCCCACGCAGTCGGCGATGGTGCCGGGGTTGCGCGGGTCGTCCTCGCCGATCTTGAACACGATCTTCATCAGGTCTGAACCGATGTCGGCGATCTTGGTGAAGATGCCGCCGGCGATACGCAGCGCCGAGGCGCCCAGCGACTCACCGATCGCGAAGCCGAGGAAGCAGGCGGTGGCGATGTCGGCCGGCACGAACATCAGGATGGCCAGCATCATGATGAGTTCGGTGGAGATCAGCACCATGCCCACGCTCATACCGGAACGCATCGGGATGTCGTAGACCTTGAACGGCTTGCCCTCCAAGGCGGCGAACGAGGTCCGCGAGTTGGCGAACGTGTTCAGCCGGATGCCGTACCAGGCGATGGCGTAGGAGCCCAGCATGCCGATGATCGCGAACCCCAGCACGATGAACACCCGGGCCCAGCCGCCGGTGGTGTTGAGGAACCCGAAGTAGACGAAGATCACGGCACCGATGAACGCGAACAGCAACATCAGGAACTTGCCCTGCTGCAGGAGGTAGGCCTTGCAGGTGGCGTAGATCAGCTCGGACACGTCCCGCATGGACGAGTGGACGGGGAGGTTCTTCAGCTTGATGTAGCTGAGGATCCCGAACACGAATCCGGCCACACAGATCAGCATGCCGACCATGAGGAGCCACCAGCCGCTGATGGTCCCGCCGAAGAACGTGACCGCGTGCAGGTCGGGCAGTGGCAGGTCGAACTCGGAGGTGTGGGAGCCGGTTTCGGCGGGCTCAGCCGGGCCGCCCGAGCACGCGGCCAGGGTCAGAGTAAGGAGCCCGAGCGCGCCGTAGAGGGCCGCGCGCATGAAACCGCGCGGCCTCCCTGTGGCGGGTTGGGTAACGAGCGAGGGATTCGTCACGATGTCTTCCTTGAGGTTGTTTGAGCTTCCATGTGGGTGCTCATGTCCTTGAAACAGGTCACGGCGCCCATGCCGTCGCGAACATCCTACGCCCGGTAGTAATGACACTCGGGCGGGGTTAGTTAGTACATTTCCGAGTTCCCTGATGCGGGGGCGCGCACCCTCCTCCAGGCAGAAATGACGCTGGCCCGGGATCGCTCCCGGGCCAGCTGCCGTCTCACGAGGCCGCGCTGTCGATCCTCTCGAGGGCCGCTTGCCAGCGCCGCTCCAACTCATCCGCGTCGACGTCCTTGGGCAGGTGCTCATGGACGAGTTCGAGCTCGGTCCGGTCTCCGGCTTGACGCATGTGCAGGTCCACGAGCGTGCGCGGGGCGCCGTCGCTCGCGTGCCAGGAGAATCTGATCTGTTCTCTGGGATGGAAGCTGCGCGTCACGCCGTACGTGCCGTCTGAGGCGCGCCAATCCTCGCCCTTACTACCCAGCTGTCCCCCTTCGCCGAGCAGTGCTTCGGCTCCGTGGGGTTTCATGAGGACATTCCACACGCTGTCCAACGGGTGGGCGACCACGCGTGTCACCCGCACGCTTCTCGGTTCGGTGGTCTCCTCCATGGTCTCCATGACTGCACCTCCTGGTAAGCCGGGCAACGACTGTGGTGCCCTTGTCCATCCAGCGTAGTACCGCCGGTCTGACGTCGGGCAGGGGGATGGGCAGAAACCCGCCCGGACCCCGCAGGTCAGAGAATTCTCCCTCCATCTGAGCCCTGAAACGGATACGCTCCCAAGCAATCGAACGGTCCCGCTGACGAGGCCCGATCCCCGGGTCGGCGGCGCCGCTGAAGGGGGTCCCCGTGAGCATTCAGAACCCGACAGTCGTGACGCTGCTGGCGCCGCTGACCGGAGTGCTTGTGCCGCTGGACCAGGTGCCGGACCCGGTGTTCGCGCGCAAGATGGTGGGCGACGGGATCTCCATCGACCCGTTCGGTCACATCCTGATCTCCCCGGTGGCGGGTGAGGTGATGGACGTCCAGCCCTCCGCGCACGCCGTGACCGTGCGTAGCGACGAGGGGCTCGAGATCCTCATGCACATCGGGCTGGACACGGTGCGCCTCGTGGGCGAGGGGTTTACACCCAAGGTCAAGGCCGGCCAGCGCGTCGCGGTCGGGGATCCGCTGATCGAGTTCGACCTCGACGAGGTGGGCCGCAAGGCCAAGAGCCTCCTCACCCAGATGGTGATCACCAACTCGGACGCCGTGGCGAGCATCGAAGCTGCCACCGGGCTGGTCACGGCTGGCGTCGACGTGGCCGCCACCGTCGTCCTGGCGGTTGCCTCCGACGATGACCCTGCCGCCGCCGGCCCGGCGCGGACCGCGGCCTCCGACGGCATCCTCGTGCCCAACCCGACCGGCATCCACGCCCGCCCGGCCGCGACCCTGTCCGCCCTTGCGAAGCAGTACCGCTCCGATATCCGGCTACGCCGTGGCGACGAATCGGCCAACGCCAAGTCCATCGTCTCCGTGATGGGCCTGGCCGTGGCGCGCGCCGAGAAGGTGACGTTCACCGCCCACGGGCCGGACGCCGAGGACGCCGTCGCGGCGTTGGCGCAGGCCGTTCGTGATGGCCTGGGGGAGGACTGCCCACCGCTGACCACCGCCGAGGAAGAGGTTCCCGCGAGGCGGGCCGTCGCGGAGCCGGAGCCCGAGGTCGAGCCAGAGCCGGAGCCGCAGGCCGTCGGCCCGAAGTCCGGGGACTGGGACCTGATGCTGGGTGTCGCGGCCTCGCCGGGCCTCGGGATCGGCCGCGTGCTGCAGATGCGGCGCAAGGACATCGACGTCGACGAGGTGGCCGAGGATCACCACCTGGAGCGGCGCAAGCTCAACTCAGCCATCGACCGGGCCCTGCTGGACCTGTCCGCCCTCGAGAAGCGGCTCGCCGACGAGGCGTCGGAGGACAAGGCGGCCATCTTCGCCGCGCACCAGGAGATCCTGGCGGATCCCGACCTGCTGGACCTGGCGGCAAGCGCAATCGACAAGGGCAAGTCTGCACCGTTCGCGTGGCGGGCCGCGTTTGCCACGTTCGCCGATCAGCTGGCCGGCCTGAGTAACGAGGTGCTCGCCGGGCGCGCCAACGACGTGCGCGACGTGGGCCAGCGGGTCCTGGAGGAGCTCACCGGCCAGCGCTCCGAGCGCGCCGAGTTGCCGGAGAACACCATCCTCATCGCCGAGGACCTCACCCCGTCGGACACCGCCCAGCTGGACCGCAGCCGCGTCGTAGGCTTCGCCACCTCAGCCGGCGGCGCCTCCAGCCATGTGGCCATCATCGCCCGCTCCCTCGACATCCCGGCCGTCGCCGGAATCGAGGGCAGAGCTCTCGAGATCGCCGACGGCACCCTGGTGGTCCTCGACGGCACCGCGGGCTCGCTGCGGATGAACGTCACCGAGGACCAGGTGGAGGAGATCCGTGGGAGGCAGGAGCGGCTCGCCGTCCGCAAGGCTGAGGAGGAGGCGGCCAAGGATGAGCCTGCCGTGACCACCGACGGTCATCGCGTCGCGGTGGTGGCCAACATCGGCGGCGTGGAGGACGCCGAGCGCGCCATGACCAAGGGCGCCGAGGGCGTCGGCCTGCTGCGCAGCGAGTTCGTGTTCATGGGACGCGCCACCGCGCCCACGGAGGACGAGCAGGCCGAGATCTACGCCCAGTGCTCGCGGGCGCTCAGCCCGGGCCAGCCCCTGGTCATCCGGACGCTGGACGTGGGCGGCGACAAGCCGCTGGCCTACCTTCCGATCCCGGCCGAGGAGAACCCGTTCCTCGGCATCCGCGGCGTGCGCGTCGGGCTGGAGCAGCCGGAGGTGCTCAGGACCCAGATCCGGGCCATCCTCGACGCGGCGGGCGCCGGCGCGAAGCTGCACGTGATGTTCCCGATGATCGCCACCATCGAGGACTGGCGGCGGACCAAGGCCATCTTCGACGAGGAACGCGCCGCCCACGCGCCGGACGCGGACGTGGTGGTGGGGATCATGATGGAGGTCCCGTCGGTGGCCGTCATGGCCAAGCAGTTCGCTGCTGAGGAGGGTTGCGACTTCTTCAGCGTGGGCACCAACGACCTGACTAGCTACACCCTCGCCATGGACCGTGGCCACCCGAAGCTCGCAGCCCAGGTGGATCCGTGCAACCCGGCGGTCCTCACCCTGATCGGTGGCGCCGCGGAGGCGCTGCACGCGCACGGGAAGTGGCTGGGCGTGTGCGGAGGTGTGGCCTCGGATCCGCAGGCCGTGCCACTCCTCGTCGGGCTCGGGGTGGACGAGCTCAGCTGCTCGATCCCCGCCATCCCGGCGGTCAAGGCCATGGTCCGCGCCTACGACCTGGTCACCTGTCAGGAGTTGGCCGCCCGTGCGGTGGCCTGCTCCACCCCGCAAGAAGTCCGGGCGCTCGTGCCCATGGCTGAGAACTGAGAGGCGATCCAAGATGAGCACCGCACAGGACATCGTCACCGCCGTCGGTGGGGGCGGAAACATCGTCGGGCTGAGCCACTGCGCCACCCGCCTCCGGTTCCAGCTGCGCGACGCCTCGGGCATCGACGTGGCCGCCGTCGAATCCATCAAGGGTGTGATGGGCGCGGTGCCCCAGTCGGGCGAACGCTTCCAGGTGATCATCGGCGGCGCCGTGCAGAACGTCTACAACGAGATCAACGAGCTGCCGGAGCTCAAGAACCAGACGCCATTGAGCGACGAGGAGCTCAAGGCCGCAGCCCGGGCCGGCGGAGTACGGGGCAGGTTCGCCTGGATCGACTCGTTCTTCGAGTTCCTCTCGGACAGCTTCCGTCCCATCCTCGGCGCCCTGCTCGGCGCCTCCCTGTTCATCACCTTCATGTCGCTGATGAGCACCCTCGGCGTGATCGGGAACTGGGCGGATCCGCGCGTGACGCTCCCGCCGTCGTGGCAGTTCATGAACCTGCTGTGGCAGTCGGTGTTCGTGTTCCTGCCGCTCATGGTGGCCTACAACGCCTCGAAGAAGCTCGGCGCTGACCCATGGGTGGGGTTCGCGATCATGGGCCTGGTCATGTTGCCGGGCTTCAGCGCTCTGGGCGGCATCGACGAGGCCTACACGGCGATGATCGCGGGGAGCGAGGTGACGCTGGTCGACATCTTCGGCGTCCCGCTGACCATCTTCAACTACTCCTCGCAGGTGTTCCCGCCGCTGCTCATGGCAGGGGTGCTGGGCCCGCTCTACAAGCTGTTGAAGAAGGTCATCCCTGAGAACCTGCACCTCATTTTCGTGCCGTTCCTCGCCATGCTGGTCATGCTGCCGCTGACGGCCTTCCTCATCGGCCCGATCGGCGTCTACGCCGGCGCCGGCCTGGCCTCGGTGCTGGAGTCCATCAACGCCTTCTCGCCGTTCATCTTCGCGATCGTGGTCCCCCTGGCATACCCCTTCATGGTGCCGCTGGGTCTGCACTGGCCGATCAACGCCATCATGCTGCTCAACATCTCGCAGAACGGGTTCGACTACATCCAGGGGCCCATGGGCGCCTGGAACTTCGCCTGCTTCGGGGCCACCGCCGGAGTGCTGTACCTCGCGTGGAAGGAACGCGATGTCCAGATGCGGCAGACGGCCTCCGGTGCGTTGGCCGCGGGCCTGCTCGGCGGCATCTCCGAGCCCAGCCTTTACGGCATCCATCTGCGATTCAAGAAGATCTATCCGCGCCTGCTGGCCGGCTGCCTCGTCGGCGGCGTCATCATCGGCTTCGGCGGTGGCCTGAAGACGAGCGCGTTCGTGTTCACCTCCCTGCTGACCATCCCGGCGTTCGACAACATCGCCCTCTACGCCCTGGCCATCGCGGCTGCGTTCTTCACCTCGATGCTGCTGGTCGTCTTCACCGACTACCGCACGCCGGAGCAGAAGGCGGCCGCACGCCGCGGCAACGTGGACGCCGACGTCGCCGCAACGGCGGAGCCCCGCATCATCGTCGTCGACGATGTCCAGGTCAACCAGGCCCGCCAGTGGGTGACGGCCCTCGGCGGCGAGGAGAACGTCGACGGCGTGGAGTGGATCGCTGAGACCCGCGTGCGCGTCGGTGTCAAGGACGACTCCCTCGTGGATGTCGAGGCGCTGCAGCGGGCCGGCCTGGCAGGCGCGGTCAAGGTGGCGCCCAACACGTGGCACCTCGTCGCCGGTCTGGAGGCGGAACAGTACGCCGAGGGGATGCGACGGCGCCTCGCCTCCGTCTGACTCCTAGCCCCATCACCCGCCGCCTCCCGGGCTGGCGGGTTGGGAGGGGTTTGAGCAAATGGCAGGGCTCACGGTTCTCTGGATCGATCAAATAGGCCCGAGTCCGCGTTGACCCATGCCATTTGCTCAAACCCGATCCTGGCCCGAGCGCTGGGGCGGCCTCTCGCTCCGAGCCCGGGGTCATAGAGTGTGGACCATGTCAGCAGAGCCGCTGGAAATCCACATCATCGCCGACTCGACGGGGGAGACGGCCGCCCGGATCGCGCGGGCGGCGATCACCCAGTTCCCGAGCCGCGACTTCACCATCGTCCGCCATCGCAAGATCAACACCACCGCGGCCCTGCTGCGCGCGTTGGAGGCCGTCCGCGACAGCGCGCCTGCCGCAGCCGTGTTCTTCACCCTCGTCAACGAGGAGCTGGCGGACCTGGTGCGCAACTTCTGCCGCGACGCCGACCTCCCGTACGCGGACCTGATGACCGACGCGATGCACGCCCTGGAGCGCATCTCGGGCATCGAGGCGGACCAGGTGGCGATGCGTCCCCCCGGGGTGGAGGCCGAGTACTTCGTGCGGATGGCGGCCATCGACTTCGCCGTCCGGATGGACGACGGCTCCCTCCCTGCAGCGCTGCGGGAGGCCGACATCTGCCTGGTGGGGCCGTCGCGATCCGGGAAGACGCCCCTGTCGATCTACCTGGGCTACATGGGCTACAAGGCCGTCAACGTGCCGCTGGTGCCCGGCATCACGCCACCCAAGGAACTCTTCGAGCTGGACCGGTGGCGCATCGTCGGATTGACGATGGACGCCGAGCGGCTGCTGAAGATCCGCGGGCAGCGCGTGCGGGGCATGGGCGGCTTCGGCACCAAGGACGGCTACGCGGACCTGGTCAAGATCTATGACGAACTCGACGAGATCGGCAAGGTCCAGAAGCGCCTGGGGTGCCCCATCGTCGACACCACTGGGGTGGCCATCGAGGAGGCGGCGTCGCGGATCATCGAAATGGTCGACGATCGGGCCAAGCAGGTGGGCGCACGACTCCGTCGCCCACCGGGCATCGTCCGGCCGGGCACGCCCTGGTCTCCGTGATCCCGCAAGGGGTGGGAGAAGTTCGCCCCTGGGGCGCGGTGCCGAGGCGTCGGGTCTAGGCTGGGCGACGGATGGGGACATCGAGGTCCCCAGGGTTGTCAAAGGAGATTTCCCCAGCATGAGCGAGGATCGTTACATCTATGACCTGTCCGAGGGTGACGCCACGATGCGTAACCTCCTCGGAGGTAAGGGCGCCGGCGTCGCGGAGATGAAGCGCGTGGGCGTTCCCGTGCCCGACGCGTTCACCGTCACCACCACGGCCTGCGTCCAGACCATGAAGCGCAAGGGCGAATGGCCGGAGGGCCTCTCGGATCAGATCGCGGCCGGTCTGGCCCGCCTGGAGGAGCGCACCGGGCGCACGCTCGGCGGCAGCGAGAAGCCGCTGCTCGTCTCCGTCCGCTCCGGCGCCGTCCACTCGATGCCAGGAATGATGGACACCATCCTCAACCTGGGCATCTCCGACGAGTCGGTGGCCGCGGTGGCCGCGGAGTCCGGCAATGAGCGCTTCGCGTGGGACTGCTACCGCCGCTTCATCCAGATGTACGGCGAAGTGGTGGAGGGCGTGCCCGGGCATGCCTACGAGGATGCCCTGACCGCACTCAAGCACCAGCGCGGCGTCGAGCTGGACACTGACCTGTCCGCCGAGGACCTCAAGGGCCTCGTCCAGTCCTTCAAGGACATCTCCAACGACCACCTGGGCGGCGAGTGGACCTCGGACCCCGTTGAGCAGCTCAACCGGGCCATCGACGCCGTGTTCAAGTCCTGGCTCAACCCCCGCGCGGACGTCTACCGCCGCGCCCACAACATCCCTGCGGACCTGGGCACCGCGGTCAACATCATGCAGATGGTCTTCGGCAACCGCGGCGACACCTCGGCCACCGGCGTCTGCTTCACCCGCGACCCCTCCACCGGCGAGAAGGCCCTCTACGGCGAGTTCCTGGTCAACGCCCAGGGCGAGGACGTCGTCGCCGGCATCCGCACCCCCCGCCCGCTCGGTGAGATGAGGGAGGTGCTGCCCGAGGCCTACGACGAGCTGATCGCCACCATGCACAAGATGGAGCAGCACTACCGCGACATGCAGGACATGGAGTTCACCGTCGAGAACGGCAAGCTCTACCTGCTGCAGACCCGCAACGGCAAGCGCACCGCCGCGGCCGCCCTCAAGGTGGCCTCGGACCTCGTCGACGAGGGCCTGCTCACGCAGGAGGAGGCCCTGATGCGCATCGAGCCCGGACAGCTGGATCAGCTGCTGCACCCGGCCATCGACCCGCATCACGGCAAGACGCCCATCGCCCAGGGCCTGCCGGCCTCACCCGGCGCCGCCGTCGGCGAGGTGGTCTTCGACGCGGACACCGCCGCGGAGCGCGGGGGTCGCGGCGAGCCCGTGGTCCTCGTCCGCTTCGAGACCACCCCTGACGACATTCACGGCGTCATCGTCTGCCAGGGCATCCTCACAGCCCACGGTGGCATGACCTCGCACGCGGCCGTCGTGGCACGCGGCATGGGCAAGCCGTGCGTGGCCGGCGCTCAGGGCATCCGGATCGACACTGTGGGCAAGACCCTCACCATCGGTGATCGGGTCATCGCCGAGGGCGAGATCATCACCCTCGACGGCACCGAGGGCCTCGTCTACGGCGAGGAGCTCGAGCTCATTCCTCCGCAGATCAATGAGGACTTCTCCCGTGTGGTCGAGTGGGCCGACGAGGTGCGCCGCCTCGGTGTGCGCGCCAACGCGGACAACTTCGAGGACGCGACGAAGGCCCGCGAGCTGGGGGCCGAGGGGATTGGGCTCTGCCGCACCGAGCACATGTTCATGGCGCAGGACCGCCTTCCCGCGGTGCGCAAGATGATCCTCGCGGAGAGCCCGGAGCAGCGCTCCGCCGCGCTCGCCGAGATCCTGCCCATGCAGCAGGTGGACTTCGAGGGCATCTTCACCGCCATGAAGGGGCTGCCGGTCACGGTTCGCCTGCTGGACCCGCCGCTGCACGAGTTCCTGCCCAACCTCGTGGAGCAGTCGCTGCTGGTGCAGCGGCTGGAGCTGCAGGGTGGGGACGCGCAGGAGTTGGCAGACGCCAAGGCGACGCTCGCCCAGGTCAAGAGGCTGCACGAGATCAACCCGATGCTCGGCACCCGCGGCTGCCGCCTCGCCATGCTGTACCCGGAGATTCCGGACATGCAGGCCCGCGCCATCGTCCGCGCCGCGCTCGCGGTGCTGGACCGTGAGGGGGAGACGGTGGGCGTGGAGATCATGATCCCGCTCGTGGCGTTGACCCAGGAGCTGGAGACCCAGCGGGCCATCGTCGTCGCGGCTGTGGAGGACGAGCTGGCCAAGGCAGGTCGTGAGCTCGACTACACGGTGGGCACCATGATCGAGCTTCCGCGCGCCGCGCTGGTGGCGGACAAGATCGCCGAGTTCGCGGACTTCTTCTCCTTCGGCACCAACGACCTCACCCAGACCGCCATCGGCATCTCCCGCGACGACGCCGAGAACGGGTTCCTCACCACCTACGTGATGGAGCGCGTGCTGGAGCGCAACCCGTTCGAGACGATCGACGTCGAGGGCGTCGGACAGCTGGTGCAGATGGGCGTGGAGAAGGGCCGCTCGGTGAAGCCGAAGCTGAAGACCGGCGTCTGCGGTGAGCACGGGGGGGATCCGGACTCGATCGAGTTCTTCAACTCCGTCGGCCTGGACTACGTGAGCTGCTCGCCGTTCCGGGTGCCGATCGCGCGGTTCGCGGCGGCGAAGGCGGTGCTGAAGCAGCGCTGAGCGCAACTGGATGATGGGGCGGTCGGCAGCAGTGTGCTGCCGACCGCCCCTCCTCGCGTCTCGTCCCATTCCGCTGGCTGAGGTGCCGCGGAGCGGCCTCGAAGCCTGAAGAACGTGACCTTGTCAGCCTCCGTTTCAGTCAGCGGTTGGGTCAGCGGCGACCAGCGGCCTGCCCAACATCAGCGTTGGGCTTGGACCTCGCGCAGCAGTTCGCGGAGGGGCCTGACGAGGTGCAGGTCGAGGAAGTGCTCGATGCCCTCCGCGACGTTGACGTCGTTGACCTTCAGCAGCCACTGGATCTGGAGCCCATCCCAGAGGGCGAACATCTGCGACGCCACTCTCAGCGGGTCCAGGCCGGGCTTCAGGTGGCCCTGGTCGCGTGCGGCGGCCAGCGATTCCCCCGCGATGTCAGTCACCCACTCGTATCTGCGCCTCATGTAGGCGTTGGCCGGGTGTTCGGGTCGGGTCGCCTCGGCCGACAGGACCGCGAAGAGCTCGATCTCGCCGGGCTTGAAGGCGCTCTCCCGGGCATACTCGACGAGCCAGCCCAGCACCTCGATGCCTGGCGGCTTCCCCATGGTCAGCGCGCTGGCGCCCTCGTCGCGCCGCTCCAGGACAGCTGACAGGAGGGCCACCTTGTTGGGGAAGTGGTGCAGCAAGCCCGCCTGGCTGATGCCCGCCAGAGCAGCCACCTCCCGTAAGGACCCTGCCTCGTAGCCCTGCACGCCGAAGACCTGGAGCGCTGCGTCGAGGATCCTCGCCCGGGTGCCTGCGGTCTTGCGGTAGGTGCCCCGCGGGCCCGCCGTCGTCTCATCGGGAACGATGGGCGAAATCGTCACGACAACCTCCTTTGGTTGCTGTCAAGTATCGGGCATCACGAGTGTGTCTCAAAACCTACCGCCTGCTCGGTTTTGTTGCTATGGTTTCCGTCAGAAGGCCGAAGCAAGGATGCGCGGCCACAGTGTGAAGGGACCAAAGATGATCCGTAGGGACTTCCTCAAGATCGGCGCCGCATCTGTCGCAGTGGCCGCATTGGGACTCTCAACCGCCTGTTCCGATGACGGCGGGACCGGTACCGAGACCGGTGGCGCCTCGCCGAGCGGCGGCGCAAGCGGCGGCGAGCTCGTGATGGGCCTGATCTCGGCACCCATGTCGTTCGACCCGTCCGTAGCCGAGTGGGGCAACCGCCTCCCGTATTACCAGGCTGCCTACGACACTATGTTGGTAGCCACACCGGACGCCACCATCGAGCCCTGGCTCGCCACCGCCTTCGAGTACGACGAGGCGCAGACGACCCTCACCCTGACCCTGCGCGACGACGTCACCTTCTCCGACGGCGAGAAGCTCACCGCCGAGGCCGCCGCTCTCAGCATGAACCGCTTCAAGTCCGGCACCGGCCCTGACGCCGGCTACATGGCCAACGTCGACGCCATCACCGCCCAGGGTGAGAGCACGGTCATCGTGACGTTCACCGCACCGGATCCGGCGTTCCTCAACTACCTGACCCGCACTGCCGGCCTCGTCGCCAGCCCGGCTGCGGTCGAGGACCCCAACCTGGCCACCGAGCCCGTCGGCTCCGGCCCCTACACGCTCGATGTGGCCAACACTGTCACCAACACCAGCTACACCTTCCTCAAGCGCGAGGGCTACTGGAACCCCGACGTGCAGCACTACGACGCCATCGTCATGCGCGTCTTCGAGGACACCACCGCCATGCTCAACGCGCTGCGCGCCGGCGAGATCAACTACGCCAAGCTCTCCTCGGCCGAGACCTTCGCGGAAGCCGAGGGCGCAGGTTGGACGCTCAACAAGAACGAATTGGACTTCCAGGGCCTGCTGCTGCTGGACCGCGCGGGTGTGCAGACCCCTGAGCTGGGCGACGTCCGCGTTCGCCAGGCCATCAACCACGTCTTCGACCGCCCAGCCATGCTGCAGGCAGTCGCACTGGGCTACGGCACCGTCACCGGCCAGGTGTTCCCACCCACGTCGGCCGCCTACGACGAGGCACTCGATGAGCGCTACCCCTACGACATCGAGAAGGCCAAGTCTCTGATGGCGGAGGCCGGCTACGAGGCCGGGTTCTCGATGGACATGCCCAGCTCGCCCGTCCTCGGCAGCACCGTCTACGCCCTCGTCGCGCAGGCCCTGTCCGAGATCAACATCACCGTCAACGACGTCCAGCCCGGCCAGAACTTCATCGCCGACCTCCTGGCGCCGAAGTTCTCCGCCGCCTTCATGGCGCTCGAGCAGAACCCGGACTGGCAGCTCACGCAGTTCATGATCGCCGAGAGCGCCGTGTTCAACCCGTTCAAGTACGCCGACCCCAAGGTCGCGGAGATCCTGGACGAGTACCGCACGGCCGACGACGCCCGCCGCGACGAACTGATCAAGGAGCTCAACGCCCACATCGTCGAAGAGGCGTGGTTCGCGCCGTTCTACCGCGTCAACGGCGTGATCGCCACCGATGCTCAGACCACGGTGACGATGCTTCCGACCAACACCATCCCTAACCTCTACGACACCAAGCCCGCCTGATCGGAACTGAGTAGATGCTGCGTTTCATCGGACGCAGGCTGATCGCCGGGGTGGTGCTGGTCTTCGCCATCACCACCCTGGCCTTCGTCCTGCTGTATCTCGGCGGCGGCGACATCGCCCGTCGACTTGTCGGACAGACCGCCACGCAGGAACAGGTGGCGGCCAAGGCGGCCGAGCTGGGCCTGGACCGCCCCCTCTGGGAGCAGTACATGAGCTGGCTGGGCAACGCGCTCACCGGTGATTTCGGCCGGTCCTGGTTCTCCGGGCAGCTCGTCATCGACGGCGTCACCAGCCGGCTGATGGTCACACTCTCGCTGGTCATCGGCGCCACTCTGATCACCGCAGTGTTTGCCGTGATTCTCGGGGTCCTGGCGGCTCTCTCCGGAGGCTGGGTTGATCGCGGCATCCAGTTCCTGACCGTGCTCGGCATGGCCATCCCCGGCTTCCTCATCGCCGTGGGCCTGGTCTTCGTCTTCGCCATCGAGCTCGGGTGGTTCAACGCCACCGGGTTCACCCCGCTGAGAGACGGCTTCGGCGGGTGGGCGCGGTCTGTGGCCCTCCCCATCACGGCGCTGGCCATCGGCGGATCGTCCGCGGTGGCCCAGCAGATCCGAGGATCCGTCGTCGACGCGCTTCAGAAGGACTACGTCCGTACGCTGCGCTCCCGCGGCCTGGGCACCCGGAGCGTCGTCTTCAAGCACGTCCTCCGAAACTCCCTGAGCCCAGCCCTGGCGGTGCTGAACGTCCAGTTCATCGGCATGCTGGGCGGCGCCGTCATCGTGGAACAGGTCTTCCAGATGCCCGGCCTCGGCCAGCTCTCCGTGGGTGCCACCACACAGGGTGACATTCCAATGGTGATGGGTCTGGTGGTGGCCACAGCGGTCATCGTCATCATCGTCAACCTCCTGATCGACATCGCGCAAGGTCTGCTGAACCCGAAGGTGAGACTCGGATGAGCCAACAAGTCACTCTCCAGATTCCGGTGGCCCCCCAGGCGGCCAAGCGGTCCGGGGTGCTGCGCCGCGTGTTCCGCAACCCGGTGGCCGTCTTCGCCATGACATTCCTTGGGTTGGTCGGCCTCGCCGCGCTCTTCGGTCCCATGTTGGCGCCGCTCGACGGCAACAAGGCCGACGCCTACAAGATCCTCGCCCCCGCCGGCGACGGGTCCCTCCTCGGGTACGACGGCGCTGGCCGCGACATCTTCTCCCGTCTCCTGTCCGCCACCCAGATCTCCATCTCGGCAGCGCTCGTCGCCCTCGTGGTGGCTCTCCTCATCGGCGTCACGGCCGGCCTCCTCGCCGGGTACTACAAGGGGTGGCTCGACACCACGTTCACGTGGGTCACGTCGCTGACCATGGCCCTGCCGGGCATCATCGTCCTGCTGGCCGCCCGCGCTGTCGTCGGGCCGTCGGTGTACTGGTCGATGGTGATCTTCGGTTTCCTGATGAGCCCGTCGTTCTACCGGCTCGTCTACGCCTCGGTCAGTGCGGTGCGTGAGGAGCTCTACGTCGATGCGGCGCGCGTGGCCGGCCTGTCCGACGCACGCATCATGAGCCGGCACATCCTCGGCGTCGTCCGGGCGCCGATCATCATTCAGGCCTCGATGATCATGGCGATCGCGATCGCGATCCAGTCCGGCCTCGAATTCCTGGGCATCGGCGACCCGCAGACCCCCACCTGGGGCTCGATGCTCGCGGATGGGTTCGACGTCATGTACCGCATGCCGATCAACATGCTGTGGCCGTCACTGGCCATCGGCCTGACCACCATCTCGCTCACTCTCCTGGCCAACGCCATGCGCGACGCCCTCGAACGGACCGCGACCGCGGGCCGGAAGAAGAAGCGGTCCGATCCCGAGAAGAAGGCGGCCCCCGCGTCCCTCAAGCACGAGGACGACGCCCGCATCGCGGAGCGCACCGGCGAGGTGCTGCTCGAGGTCACAGACCTGCGGGTCGGCTACGACCAGCCCGACGGTGCCGTGATCGAGGTGGTCCACGGCGTGGACCTGACGATCAGGCGCGGCGAGGTGCACGGGCTGATCGGCGAGTCCGGCTCGGGCAAGACCCAGACCTCCTTCGCGGTCCTGGGCCTCCTCCCGACTGGTGGGCGGGTGCTCGGCGGCTCGATCGTGTTCGAGGGAACCGATCTGGTCTCCGGGAGCGCCCGCGGGCATGCCGCGGTGCGGGGCAAGAAGATCGCCTACATCCCGCAGGAGCCGATGAGCAATCTGGATCCAATGTTCACCATCGGCAGCCAGCTCGTCGAGCCACTCCGAGCAACCATGGGGCTGGACAAGGTGGCTGCCAAGGAGCGGGCGCTCGCGCTGTTGGCGCGGGTCGGCATTCCCGAGCCGGAGCGCACCTTCAACTCCTATCCCCATCAGGTCTCCGGCGGCATGGCCCAACGCGTGCTGATCGCCGGTGCGGTGTCCTCGGACCCGGACCTGCTCATCGCCGACGAGCCCACCACGGCGCTGGATGTCACCATCCAGGCTGAGGTTCTGGACCTGATCCGGGACCTGCAGAGCGAGTTCCACATGGCTGTGCTGCTGGTCACGCACAACTTCGGCGTTGTCGCGGACCTCTGCGACCGCGTCTCGGTGATGAAGGAGGGCCTCATCGTCGAAACTGGGCCTGTCAGGTCCATCTTCAAAGCTCCCCAGCACGACTACACCCGCTCGCTCCTCGACGCCATGCTCGACGAGGACGGTCCCGTCCGCCCGCCGCTCACCGTTGGAGGCGTCGCATGACCACCACGCTCCTTGAGGTCAAGGACCTCGACGTCATCTACCCGGGTGGCGGTGGCCGCAAGCCCTTCCATGCCCTGAAGTCCGTCTCCCTCGACATCCTTCCGGGCGAGACGGTGGGCCTGGTGGGGGAATCGGGCTCCGGCAAGACCACCCTGGGCCGCGCGGTCCTCGGGCTGGCCCCGGTCAGCGGCGGGTCCATCACGTTCAACGGTCAGGACATCTCGCAGCTGCACCGCAGGGAGCGCCGAAAGCTGGCCAAGGACATCCAGGTGGTGTTCCAGGACCCGTATTCCTCGCTGAACCCGTCGATGACGATCGAGCAGATCCTCGCCGAGCCGCTCACCGCCAACGGCGTCGAGGGTAAGGCGGCGCGGGCGCGGGTGAAGGACCTGCTGGACAAGGTCCACATGCCCACCGACTCAGGCAGCCGGCTCCCCAAGGAGTTCTCCGGCGGCCAGCGTCAGCGGATCGCCATCGCCAGGGCGCTGGCCCTCGACCCGAAGCTGATTGTCGCCGACGAGGCGGTCTCGGCGCTGGACCTGTCGACGCAGGCCCGCGTGCTGGACCTGTTCGTCGAAATCCAGGAGGCCACCGGCGTGGCCCTGCTCTTCGTCACCCACGACCTCGCCGTCGTGCGGCACGTCAGCCACCGGGTGGCTGTGCTGTACCGCGGCGAGATCGTGGAGTCCGGGCTGGTCGACGCGGTCACCAAGCACCCCGAACACCCCTACACCCAACGTCTGTTCATGGCGGCCCCGGTTCCTGACCCGGACCGCCAGGAGGCGCGCCGCGCGCAGCGGCTGCGGATGCTCGCACAGCAGGCGGAGATGAAGGAACAGGCCGGCGCGGGCCTTGAGCTCGACGCTCTCTGAGCACCCCCTCGGGGAGGCGGCCGACCCGCCTCCCCGACCCACACCACCCCTGACTGAAGCACGGGAGAGACCAACAATGACCCACATCGACGCCCTCGTGGCGCAGCTCGACCTACCCACCAAGGTCCGACTCCTCACCGGCGAGGACTTCTGGACCACCATCGAGATCCCCGAGATCGGGCTGCGCAAGATGACCCTCTCCGACGGCCCTTCCGGGGTGCGCGGCCCGGTCTGGGACGAGCGGTCTCCGTCGCTGAACATGCCGTCGGCCACCGCCCTGGCCTCGTCCTGGGACGTCGAGCTGGCCGGCGAGTACGGTGCCGCAGCGGCGTCCGAGGCCCGCCGCAAGGGTGTGGACTGGGTGCTCGGCCCCACCATCAACCTCCACCGCTCGCCGCTCGGCGGCCGCCACTTCGAGTGCTTCAGCGAGGACCCGGTGCTCACCGGCGAGCTGGCCGCCTCCTACGTCGCGGGGCTGCAGGACAACGGCGTGGCCGCGACACCCAAGCACTACGTGGCCAACGACTTCGAGACCGACCGCTTCACCGTCGACGTCGTCGCCGGCGAGCGCACGCTGCGCGAGCTCTACCTCGCGCCGTTCGAGCGGGCCGTCGAGGCGGGCACCTGGTCCATCATGAGCGCCTACAACTCGGTCAACGGGGCCACCATGACCGAGAACGACCTGCTGCGCGACCCCTTGCGCAGCGAGTGGGGCTGGGACGGCGTGGTAGTCAGCGACTGGACCGCAGTCCGCAGCACCGCCGCGGCCAACGCCGAGCAGGACCTCGAGATGCCCGCCCCCGGCGTCTGGGGCGACGCGCTGCTGAAGGCGATCGAGTCCGGCGAAGTGTCTGAGGAGGCCATAGACAGGCATGTCGCGCGGATTCTGCTGCTCGCGGAGCGCGTTGGAGCGCTCGGCGACGCCACCCCCGCCACGCCTGCCGCTGTGGACGGCATCGCGTTCGTCCGTCGCGCCGCAGCCGAGGGGATGGTGTTGCTCTCCAATGACGGCAGCCTCCCGCTCGACGCGTCGGGGCTGACGAGCGTGGCACTGATCGGCCACAACGCCGACGAGGCCCGCACCCAGGGCGGCGGCAGCGCCACCGTCGTGCCGGAGAGAGTGGTGAACCCCCTCGACGGGCTCCGGGCCGCGCTGCCCGGCGTCGACGTGACCTACAGCCTCGGGGCGGTGGTGCAGGAGGGTGTCGCGGCCATCAACCCGGAGCAGCTGGCCAACCCCCGCACCGGCGGTCGCGGACTGGTGGCCACCTTCCTCGACGCCGACGGCAACGAGTTGATGACCGAGGACCGCTTCGCCACCTCCCTGACCTGGTTCGGGGGTGGAGAGGACGTCATCCTGAAGGCCGCCGTGCTCGCGCTGGACACCCGCTTCACGCCCGCGGTCACGGAAGAGCGCGAGCTCGGCTTCGCCACCTCCATGCGCGGCCGCGTGTTCGTCGACGGCGAGCTCCTGTTCGAGGATCAGCCCATCGTGACCGGCACCGACCTCGGGGCCGCCCTGCTTGCGCCCCCGTCGGAGACCCGCCCCGTGCAGTTCACCGCCGGGCAGCCGCTGGACCTGCGCGTCGAGTTCGACCTCGGTTCCACCCAGTTCGCCCTCATCGGCGCCATCGGGGTCACCTTCGGCACCGCGCCCGCCAACCACGATCCCGACGACCTGATCAGCGCCGCGGCGAACGCCGCCGCCGCCGCGGACGTGGCCGTCGTCGTGGTGGGCACCAACTCCAAGGTCGAGTCCGAGGGCTACGACCGCGAGAACCTGGACCTCCCCGGCCGCCAGGACGACCTCGTCCGCGCCGTCGCCGCGGCCAACCCGAAGACCATCGTCATCGTCAACTCCGGGTCCCCGGTCCTCATGCCGTGGCGGGGCGACGTGGCCGCCGTCCTGGTGGGCTACTTCGGAGGCCAGGAGTTCGGCAACGCCATCGCCGACGTGCTGATGGGGGAGGCGGAGCCGGGTGGCCGCCTGCCCACCACGTGGCCCGCCGCCCTCGAGGACGTGCCCGTCCTCAACTGCACCCCCGAGGACGGCACCCTGCGCTACGACGAGGGCATCCACATCGGCCACCGCGCCTGGCTGAAGGCGGGCATCAGCCCGGCCTTCGAGTTCGGACACGGCCTCGGGTACTCGTCGTGGGAGCTCGCCGACGCCACCGTCGAGACGGGTGCCGACGGCGTGGCCGTCGGGGTCCGCGTGACCAACACTGGAGACCGCGCGGGCAAGCACGTGGTGCAGGTGTACGTCTCTCGCGAGGTCAGCGCGGTGGACCGCCCGGTCAGGTGGCTCGCCGGGTTCGCCCCCGTCCGGCTCGAGGCCGGCCAGACGTCCACCGTCGAGATCACCATCGCGCGTCGTCGATTCCAGCACTTCGACGGCGGGTGGCAACTGGAGCCCGGCACGTTCTCGCTCCACGTCGGCTCCAGCGTGACTGACACCCCCCTGACCCTGGATGTTGAGCTGTCGTGAACCTCCCCAACCCCCTCATCCCCGGCTTCAACCCCGACCCCAGCATCGTGCGGGTGGGGAAGGACTACTACCTCGCCACCTCCACCTTCGAGTACCTCCCTGGCCTGCCGATCTACCACTCCACGGACCTGGTCACGTGGACCCACGTCTCCAACGTGGCGGTGCGTGACGAGCAGTTGGGCGTGGTCAACGCGCCCACCAACCTGGGCGTCTGGGCACCGACCATCCGGTTCCACGACGGGCTCTTCTACCTCATCGTCACCGACACCGCCGGCCGCGGCACGTGCATCTTCACCGCCACCGACCCGGCCGGAGAGTGGAGCGACGGCGTGGTGGTGGACCTTGAGGGCATCGACCCCGATCTGGCCTGGGACGAGGACGGCACCGCCTACATCACGTACTCCGGCCTGGTGCTCTCGGGCCCCGACATCGGCGCGCATCGCGGCATCGAGCAGATCGTCGTCGACGTTGCCACCGGGGAGGTGCTGGAGCCGAAGCGGTCGCTGTGGTCCGGCGACGGCGGCATGTTCCCGGAGGCGCCGCACCTCTACGCGATCGGCAACCACTGGTACCTGATGGTCGCGGAGGGCGGCACCGAGCGCGGCCACTCCATCTCGATCGCACGCTCGCACTCGCCGCGAGGCCCGTTCGTCTCGTGCCCCGACAACCCGCTGGTCACCGCACGCGGCACCGCGCGGCCCGTCCAGTGCACGGGCCACGGCGACCTCGTCGAGGGCCCCGACGGCCAGTGGTACGTCGTGATGCTCGGCACCCGTCCCCGCGGCATGGTGCGCTCATTCTCCGCGTTGGGTCGCGAGACCTTCATCTCGCCGGCGCGCTGGACGCGCGACGAGTGGCTGGAGATCGACCCTGTCGAGCTCAACCCGCGCGACGGTTTCGGCTGGTCCGAGGACTTCGACGGCCCGCTCGGGCCGGAGTGGATGGGTGTGCGTCGTCTGCCGGCACGGGTCGCCGACCTCCAGATCCGCCCCGGTTGGCTGACGCTCACCGGTGAGGGCGAGGGCATGGGCGCCTTCCGGCCCGTGTTCGTCGGCCACCGCCAGGAGCACCAGACGTGCGAGATCCGCGCCGTCGTGGATGCCTCCCAGGGCATCGGCGGACTCGCGGTCCGCTACGACGAGGAGTTCCACTACGAGGTCGAGGCGGCCGGCGGCAGGGTCACGGCTCGCGCCGTCATCCCCGGCTTCGTCCGCGAGTCCTCCTTGGAGGTGGGCGACGGCCCCGTGACGCTCGTCGTGACCTCCGCGGTTCCCGCCGCGAAGGGGCTCGGGCACCCGTCCTCCGACATCGTCTCCCTGGGTGTCGTCGACGGGTCCGGCAGCGTCCGCGTGCTCGAGGAGGTCGACGCCCGCTACCTGTCCAATGAGGTCGCCGCCTCCTTCACGGGCCGCGTGTTCGGCGTCTACGCGACGGAGGGCAAGGTCGCGGTCGATCGCATCGACTACTGGGGCGACAACTCCTGACGGCGGCGTGGCACCTCCCCAGCGCTCCATGAGGAGGGTCGCCCGCGGAGCGGCGGGGCCCGTCCCCATCGCTCCCTGAGGAGGCGCGCCGCCGAAGGCGCGGGTGCCGTCTCGAAGGGTCGTGACTACCACCTTCACGCAGTTCTTGTGGTCGGGTGCGGTGAGGCGTGAGTCGATGCCCGGGCGGCCGTTGTCCATGTTCTTGAGGTTGTCGCGGCCGGGTCCGTGGCTGGGTTGTTGTGGCCGCCCGGGCATCGTCTCGCGTCTCCCCGCACTGGTCATGCCTGTGGCGTTGCCTTGTTCCGGGTGTGGGCCGGCAGGGCGGCGTTGGGGTCGGGTCTGCTTGAGCGGGATGCCAGCTGGGTGATCGTCGGGTTGGGCACCGCTGCGCAGTGCCGCCCTGCCGTCCCCCACCCTTGCTCTCAGGTGCGGGACCCTCTGTGATCGAACGTGGCTGCCCGCCGACAGCTGGGTGAGCCGGGCCGAGCCGCGCAGCGGCGCAGCCGCGTCGAAGCCTCTGGCACCTGGTCCGGTGTCTCGACCGACGTTCCGCCGCGGAGGCGGGACGCCAGTGCCGCCCTTCACGCTCAACCGAGGGCAGGGTGACCGGCACTACGGGCACGTTTCCGCGCAGAGGAGCACCCCACCATCAGCGGATCAGGGAGCCATGGCCTACAGCTCGCCTCGGCGAACTCGCGGCTGCCTCGGACCTCAGGAGAGTGGGGCGCGGAATCGTGCCCGTAATGGCACCCTCTGGTGGGCCCCCCGAGCGTGGAGCCCCGCACTGGCGCCCCGCCTCCGCGGACTTGGGATCCTGGTCGAGGTGATCGACCCCGACCCGCCTGACAACGACGACCTCATCCGCCGCAGCGCCGCGGTCTGGGCCAGTAACGCCCTGCGGTCCATGACACGCCCATCCGGACTTGCCTTCAAGTCAGCCAGCGGAGTGGGCCCTGCCCTGATCCACGCTCGCGCTGAACCAGGGCGAGGCCAGGGGTGTCACCGGGTGGCGTGTGGACCTCCGATCCAGGACAATCATGAGGTAGCAACGCCTTTGAAGGAGCGCCATGTCCGACCAGCCCGGATTCCGCCAGCCCGATCCGCAGGAGTCGCCCACCTACCCCGGGTCGGCAGACCCGTACGCGCAGCCCCTGGAGCAGAGCGGCCAGACCGAGCGGATGCCCATCTACCCGCCGAGCTCCCCGGATCCCTACGCGCAGCCCACCTATGGCGAGCTGCCGCGCGACGGCGGGTCCGCGACGGGCTACGCGCAGCCGGCCTACGGCGATCCGGCCCAGCCCTCCTACGGCGCCGACTACGGCCAGACCCCCTACGGCCAGGCGCCGTACGGCCAGGGAATCCCGCCGTCTTACGGCGTGGCGCCCTACGGCCAGCAGGCCTACGGCCAGCAGCCCGGCTACGGCTACGGCTACCCGGAACACCCTCAGGCCACCACCATCCTGGTGCTCGGCATCCTGGGCTTCTTCGTGCCCATCGTGCCGTTCGTCGCCTGGTACATGGGCGGCCAGATCAAGAGGCAGATCGAGTCCGGCGCGCCGTATCAGTGGGACGGAACCCTGAAGATCGGCTATCTGATCGGCAAGATCCTGGGCATCATCCAGATCGCCTCGGTGGTCCTCACCATCGTCTGGTTGGTCTTCATGTTCGGGCTCTTCGCCACCACCGGCTTCTAGCATCGCCCAGGCGCCCCTACACGCCTGAGACCCCCACGGGGTCGGGAGACGAAGGGGGCGGGCCGACCTGATGGTCGACCCGCCCCCTTCGTCGGTTTCTGAAGGTCAGTCGTCGCCCTCGTCGACGACGACCTCCGGCGTGCGCACGAGGTGCACGATCGAGGCGGCGAGCCCGCCCCACAGGGTGAGCATTGCGATGATCATCATGATCAGTGCGGTGGTGGTCATTTTGCCATGATCTCCTCGTACCTGGCGTCGAGAGCATCCTCGTCGACGTGAGTGATGGTGGAACGCTTCCACGGCGTGAACGCCAGCGCCGCGGCCACGACGATCAGCAACGCAGACATGCCCCAGCCGAAGAAGCCCAGCATGCCCAGCGGGTAGTCACCGTAGGGCGCGGTGACCTTGGTGATTACCTCATTGACCAGGATGTATCCCAGGACAATGGGCACCACAACGCCCACCAGGACCAGCCAGAGCCGGCCGAAGCGGATGCTCGAGACGCGGTCCACGTGGCGCTGCAGCAGCGGCAGCTTGCGTAGCACCCAGGCCACCACGACCACCATCGAGAAGGCTCCGGCGAGGATGCCGAACTTGTTGATGAACTCGTCCGTGATGTCCAGGAAGTAGAG
Source organism: Tessaracoccus luoxuelianae (assembly GCF_055326245.1). Classification (NCBI taxonomy): domain Bacteria; kingdom Bacillati; phylum Actinomycetota; class Actinomycetes; order Propionibacteriales; family Propionibacteriaceae; genus Tessaracoccus; species Tessaracoccus luoxuelianae. Next base: position 51,448 of record NZ_JBUZNO010000005.1, on the reverse strand, counting down.
CCCCGTCGTCGTGGGGAGGAGCAGCATCGAGACCAGTGCCATCGGCACGCTGACGGCCAGCGTGGCCTTGAGTCGGCCCAGGCCGAGCTTGTCCTGGATAGCCGCGACCACGACCTCCACGATGGAGATCATCGAGGTGAACCCGGCGAACACCAGCGAGGCGAAGAACAGTACGCCGAGTAGAGGTCCGAAGGACGTCGAAGACACGATGCTGGGGAAGGCGATGAACGCGAGCCCGATGCCGCCGGCCGCGACCTCTTCCATCGGCTGGCCCGTGGCCTGCATGAGGAAGCCGAGCGCCGCGAACACGCCGATGCCGGCGAGCAGCTCGAAGCCCGAGTTGGCGAACGCCACCACGAGCCCGGACCCGCTGAGGTTGGTGCGGCGCCTCAGGTAGGACGAGTAGGTGATCATGATGCCGAAGCCGACAGACAGCGAGAAGAAGATCTGGCCGTAGGCGGCGGCCCACACCCCTGGGTCTCCCAAGGCGGCCCAGTTCGGGGTGAAGAAGGCGTTGAGGCCATCCATCGCGCCCGGCAGGGTGACAGCCTGGATGACCAGGACGAGGAACATGACCACAAGCAGCGGAATCATGATCACGTTGGCGCGGGCGATGCCCCGCTTGACCCCGAGCGCGATGACCGCGATGACCAGGATCCACACCGCAGCCATCGGGATAGCGACCTGAGGCACGAAGTCGAAGCCGACGCTCGGCGTCTCCGCCACCTGCAGGAACTCGCCCATCAGGAAGCCGCCCGGATCGTCGCCCCAGGCCTCGGTGAAGCTGAAGAAGAAGTACATCGCGGCCCAGGCCAGGATGGCGGCGTAGTAGACGGCGATGACGAAGCACACCAGCACCTGCCACCAGCCGAACACCTCGGTCCACTTCTTCCCGGCGCGACGGAGAGCAAGCGGGGGAGCGGAGCGGTAGCGATGCCCCAGCGCGTAGTCGAAGAAGAGCAGCGGAATGCCTGCGGTCAACAGAGCGACCAGGTAGGGGATGACGAACGCGCCGCCGCCGTTGGTGTAGGCGACATACGGGAAACGCCAGATGTTGCCCAGGCCGACGGCGGAGCCGATGGCGGCGAGGATGAACACGTTTCGTGAGTGGAAGACCTCACGGTTCGCGGTCTTGGGTTCGGACATGTGCCCTCCCTTCAGGGAGTGGGGGTGTGCTGACCCGCGTAGCGTATTCCACGCAACCCGCCGCATGCGGGCGGGTGGGGATTTGGTCCGTCGTGTCGCGCGAGCCCCCCGTCTGCTGGAGCAGGAGTCTCAGGCGGCGGATCTGGTGTCGACTACGCCACCAGATCCGCCTCTCAGTCGTCGGGGCCAGGCTGCACCTCGCCCATCGGGGCCGGCTCCACCCCACTCGGAGGGGCTCATCGGACGAAGACCGGCTGGTCCTTCGTGGAGCGGGCCTCATCGTAGGCGTAGCCGTCGCCGTCGAAGTCCGCGAGCTTCCCGGGCGTGCGCACCCGGCCACGGATCATCCAGCCGGCCATGGTGCCGCGGGCCCGCTTGGCGTGGAAGCTGACCACCCGAGGCTTCCCGTGCGGGTCCCGGTCCTCGAAGCGCGGGCTGATGATGCGGGCACCGAGGCGCTCGGGCCGCACCGATGCGAAGTACTCCTGCGAGGCCAGGTTGATCAGGACGTCGGCGCCGGGCGACTCGTCGAGGTCGCGACGCAGCAGGTCGGTGACCTGATCGCCCCACCAGTCATACAGAGAAAGGCCCCGCCCCGTTTCCAGGCGGGTCCCCATCTCGAGCCGGTGCGGCTGGATCAGGTCCAGCGGGCGCAGGAGACCGTATAGGCCGGACAGGACGCGCAGCGTCTTCTGGGCCTCGGTGAAGTCCCGCTCGTCCAGGGTCCGCGCAGCCAGGCCCTGGTACACGTCACCGTTGAAGGCCAGCACCGCCGGCCGGGCGCTACGGGGTGTGTGGTCGGCTGTGAACTCCGCGTATCGGGTGGCGTTGAGGTGGGCCAGGTCGTCGGAGATGTGCATGAGCGCCGCAATGTCCGACGGGGACTTCTCGCGCATGATCTCGATGAGCTCGCTGGCTTCGCCGAGCAGCCTGGGCTCGGACCGCTTCCTCGTGGGCAGCGGAGACTCGAAGTCCAGCGACTTGGCCGGCGACAGCACGGTGAGCATGGCAGCGAGTCTAACGCCCCCTCAGCAGCCGTCGGTCAGCTCGACCCCGGGCACCAGCGCATCCCACTCCTCCTGTGACACGCGGGACCCGAACCGGCCGCACAGGTCCTCGACGGCGGCCTTCGGGTCGTCGGGCCAGGCGACGGCGCGGCCCCCGTTGAGCGCCATCACGAAGTGGCCGTCGACCCACGCCGCCCCGGTGAGGTTGGTGGCCTCCGGCCTCAGCGACAGCTCGAGGCGCGCCGAGCCGTCATCGATGCGCCACACCCAGAGCCGCCCCGCCCGGGTGGCGGCGTACAGCAGGTCGCCGCCGCGTCCGAAGCCCACCTGCGTCAACTCGGACTGCGCCTGGTTCAGCTCGTGCAGGACCTGCGGAGCCTCAGGCGTGGAGACATCGAAGACGGTGATCCGCCCCGCGGTGTCGCCGACGGCGAGGGTGCCTCGAGCCGAGAATGCGTAGTCGATGGGAATGGCGTCGTCCGCCAACGTCAGGGTGGCGGCCTCCTCCGGGCCGTTGTCGGTGAGCCGCCACAGGACGGCCGACTTGCCGTCGACGTGCATGGCCACGAACGTGCTCTCGTCGGGGGTGAACCCCGACCCGCCGGGCCAGGTGTCTTCCAGCACGCTGACGAGCGCCCAGCCGTCCCCGTCGCGTTCGAAGAGGCGGTAGCCGGGCTCGCCGCGGTAGCCGAGCGACAGATAACGCCCCGACGCGGACACCTCGACATCCGCCAGACCGCCCTGACCGGGCATACGGTCCACCGCCTCGAACCCGTCCTCGGTCCGTTCGAGGGTGACCAGCGTGCCGCCCTCGGTGAGATTGACCAGCACGGAGGCATCCTCGCTCAGGATGGCGAAGCCGTTGTAGGTGTCGCCGTCGGCCGGAGCCTCGACGGGGAGCTCCACCCAGGCGTCGTCGTCGCGTCCCAGCACCAGCCCGCCGGAGGAGGAGCCCAGCATCACGGCGTCGGCGCCGCCATACACACCGAAGAAGCGGCCCTCCGCCAGCTGCAGGACCCTCGGGTCCTCAGCCGTGGGCCAGGCGGTCACCGCGCCGCCCGTCGCGCCCGCGAGCAGGACATCGCCGCGCGCACCCAGGCTGGTCACGACCGTCGGCTCGGGGAAACTGCGCACCAACTCCCACCCGGGGAGGTACTCACGCAGCTCCCCGAAGGCCCCTCCGACCAGGAGCCGGTCCCCGAGGTGCCGGACTGCGTTGGCTGAGGCCTCGAACTCGACCGAGTCGATCAGGGAGGGGCCGGCGGGCGGCGTGGCGAAGCGGTAGCCGAACCCCTGCGTGGTCCCAGCAAGCACCTCGCTGCCGTCCGGAGAGGTGTTCATGGAGATCACGGTGCCGGCGACGGCCAGATCGGCCTGCCGCGTGCCGTCGACGCCGAACACCGTCACGGTGTCGCTCACGCCACCGACGAAGACGGTCTCGGGCGTCATCGCCAACCCCGTCACCGCCATCGGCTCGTCGAGGCTGAGATCGGGCAACGGCACCGGGGCATCCGGGTCCGTGAGGTCCACACGGCGCACGTCACCCTCGAGGGTGCCGACGGCGACCGTTGGACCGGACCACGCAGCGCTGTACGCGACGGTGTCGTCTCCCAACTCCAGGAGCCTGGTGGGTTCACCGGTGACGTCCCACACTGCAGCGGTCTGCTGGCCCCCGACCAGGACCAGGGCGCGCCCCGCCACGGTCGCGCCCTCGAGGACGAACAGCTGGCCGCCGCCGCTGTCGAACGTCTCGGCCTCGCCCGTGATCGAGCCGCCGCGCCACAGCGTCACGCTCCCGGAGCTGTCAGCGCGTAGCGTCACATCCGCCCCGTCGACGTGGGAGACCATGGTGGTGCCGCTCGGCCCGACGGACCGCGTCGACAGTGGGGTGCCCGCTGACTTGAGCACCGCCGAGCGACTCTCCACGCTCTCGTCGAGCGCCAGGGACGCCACGCTCAGTTGCCCCGCCCGATTGGGGGCGGAGGGGCGGATCTCGTCGGCGATGAGCGCCAGCTGCCGCGCCTGCGCGGATCGCTCGGAGGCTTGCGCCGCCTGGCGCAGGCTGGAGGACTGCAGACCGGCCCCCACCGCCACGACGAGCATCGCGATGGCGATCGCGGCGGCGGCGACGGCCAGTTGCTGCCGTCGGCGCAGTGTACGGATCATGTCGGCCTGCGCGCGCTGCTGGGCGTCTGCCAGGTCGAGGCTGGAGGCGATGAAGCTGTTCTCCCGGGCCGACAGGAGCGGGGCGCTGGCCTGCCTGGCCCACGTGCTCCACAGCTCGGCCTCCACCGGCATCAGGGCGTCGTCCTGCCTGCCGCCCTCCTCCCACACCTGGGCCGCCATCTGGATGCGGCGCGCGATGAGCAGGGACGCCCGCTCCTCGTCGATCCAGCCGCGCAGACGCTGCCAGCGGGTCAGCAGGGCGTCGTGGGACACCGCGACACTGCCGCCGTACAGGGTGAACAGGCGCGACCCGAGGAAGGCGTCGACGATCGGCGACATCTCCTCGGAGAGGTCCTCCAGCGGCAGCCTGCCGCGGAGCACACGGTCACCGTCGAGCTGGATCAGGGCGAGCAGGAGCCTCCGGGCCAGCGGCTTCTGCTGCTCGGTGAGGCCGGCGTGGACCGCCTCGGCCTCCTCGTCGAGCGCCGACCACAGCCCGCCCATGGCGAGGTAGTGCGTGGGGGTGAGGGTGGCGCCGTGCGCCGCGGCCCAGCAGCGCCGCATTGCGCTGGACAGGAGCGGCAGCGCGGTGCCGGGTGCGGGTTCCCCGTAGAGCCGCAGGTCACGCAGGATGAGCCGGACCAGGTCAGGCGCGACGGTCCGGCCGTGCCGGCGGGCGGGCTCCTCGATGATGCGGGTGTACTCGGCCGTGCTGAGCGGCCCGACGAGGATCGGCGCCGCGAGCGAGGCCGCGAGCCGCTCGTCGCGCATGGCGAACCCGAACGCGTCGGCGGTGATCGCCACCACCGACGTCACGCGAGGCGGCAGCCCGGTCAGGGCGTCGAAGAACGCGGCGCGCTCGGCGGCGGGGAGTGCAGCGGCCTCCTCCACCTGATCCACCACGAGCAGCACCCGGCCCGGCGGGAGCGTCAGCGTGTGAAGGTCGGCCACCCGCACGGCAACGGGCGTGAACGCAGCCAGCGGCCCATCCGGGGCGCAGGCGGTGCCGATGAGGCCCGCGGCGAGCAGCGATGATTTTCCGGCGCCGGAGTCTCCCAGCACGACGACGGGGCGGGGCGCGTCGTCACGCAGGCAGGCCTCGACCAGAGCCTGGTAGGCGCGCTCCCTGCCCACATAGACGGCGCTCTCCTGCGCCGTGTAGCTGCGCAGGCCCACGAAGGGGGACGCCTCGACGACGGGGGCGGACCTGGCGGATGCCACCGCCCGCTGCCAGGCCTCGCGCTCCTCCGGCGAGGTCACCAGCCCCAGTGCCTCGAGCAGGTCGAGGAAGTTGGAGGTGAGCGCCGGTGTTGGCAGCCTTCCCTCGAACCAGCCCTGGGCAGTCGACGGCGGCACCTTCGCCAGCGACGCCGCTCGGCGGATCGAGAGGTTGGTGGCGTGTCGCGCCGCGCCGATGTGCTCGGCGAGGGCCTCGCGGCTCAGTGGTGGCTGCATGGCGGCACGATACTTGCCCCGTCCCCCCGCGGATTCGGCGGGTCGTCCCGCATGGACGGGCCCCGCGACACGTGGGCCTGACAACGGGTTTGTGTAACCGGTGCACTCTCGTACAGCTGGTGGTTCGTCCACGCGGGGGGTTGGTGCCTAGTCTCGGAGATGTCGGCGATCCCCGCCCCGGGGGGATGCGAGGCTGTGGCCTCGCATCGGGGAGGGTGTCCCCCGGGGGGAGGGCACCAACGAGGCCGCAGACGAACCGAGACCCTCGGATCCAGCACACAGGTGCCGGATCCGAGGGTCTCGTCAGTCGTGGGGGTCAGGCGTCCAGCGAGTTGGTCGAGATGCCCGGCCGGCCCTCGTGGATGATCTTGCCAGGGTTCAGGTTGTGCCCCGGGTCCACGCCGTCGAACAGTGCACGCTGGATGGATACGCCGGCCGGAGAGATGTCCTGATCCATCCAGGGACTGTGCTCCTCGCCCACGCCGTGGTGGTGCGACACCGTGCCGTGATTGTCCATGAACGACTGCTGCAGCACGCGCTTGGCCACGTCGTAGGTGACCATGGCGTTGTCCGACTTGTCGGCGATGGCGAACGTGAAGTACTGGCACGCCCCCGAATGGTAGGAGTGGCTGAGGTGGCAGAACACCACGCCGCGCACCCCGATCTCCGCCATCGCCTTGTGGAACGCCGCGACAGTGTTGGTGTGGATCTGCTCCACATAGGCCCACGGCGTGGTGGTCTCGGACACGTCGGCCACCAGGCCGCGGTCCAGCATGAAATCCCGGATGTAGGGGGTGTCGTACTTCTTCTGGTCGTACAGCGAGCCGGGGCCCTTGCCGACGCCGATCCCGCCGTGATTGCGCACGATCTTGGCCACGAGGCCCTTCTCGTAGCGCACGTGCGTGGGGGATCCCTCGTAGCCCACGAAGCTCATGGCGATCTTCTCCAGATCCCAGCCCTTCTGGAGCATGATCCGCTGGATGGCCTTGCTGCTGAGCGAGCCCAGCCGGTTGGACTTCTTCCCGTTGGCCATGATGTATTGCGTCTCAACGGCGTCAGAGACGCGGGCCATCATCACCGAGGCGTCAGACTCGACGATCTCCTGGCAGGCCCGCAGGCCGTCCTCGTACGTGGCGAAGAAGTAGGCCTGCAGCTCCCGCACCTCCGGGATGCGGTGCACGTTGACCCACGCCGACGTGATGATCCCCAGGCGGCCCTCAGACCCCAGCACCATCTCCCGCACGCTCGGACCCGACGACGACGACGGAAGCGGCCGGAGCGTCAGCACCTGGCCGGGCATGACCATGGTGAGACCGCGGCAGATGTCAGCGATGTCACCGTACTTGTCCGACTGCATGCCCGAGGACCGGGTGGCGATCCAGCCGCCCAGCGTGGACCACACGAACGAGTCCGGGTGGTGCCCCATCGTCCAGCCCCGTGCCTTCAGCTGATCCTCCATGTCCGGCCCGAAGACGCCCGCCTCGATGTGAGCGAGCCCGGAGACCTCGTCGATCTCCAGCACCCTGCTCATCCGGCCGAGGTTCACCGACAGCACCTGACGCGTCTCACCGGGTTGCGCCTCCAGGGCGGCGACGATGTTGGACCCACCGCCGAACGGGATGAGCACCGCGTCGGCCGCGACAGCCGCGTCGACGAGCAGCTCCACCTCGCGCTGCGTTCCGGGGTAGAGCACCGCGTCCGGGATGCGTCCCAGCAGGCCGCTGCGGACGCGCAGGAGGTCACGGACGCCCTTGCCGAAGGCGTGCACGACGCGGGTCTCGTCGTCGGTCTGCACAAAGCCCTCGCCGATGATCCCGGCGAGCTCGGCCTTCAGCGTGTCCGAGAGACGGCTGGCGGGCACCTCCAGGGAGGAGAACGGAGGGATGGGCTCGACGGGGGCCGTGATGTCCACGCCCACCATCTTCATCACGAAGGGCGGGAACTTCGGCTTGTCCTCGTAGCGGTAGGCCTTGCCTTCCTCACCCCAACCCCACCACTTCTGCTGCTTGACGCCGTCGATCATCGATCCTCCTGCTTATGTGCCTGTTCCTTGGCATCCTCAACCAAGGCGGCGATGTGGGACTTCTGGGCCAGCTCGATGGCCTCGGTGCGGGCATACTCGGCGAGGGTCTTCTTGCCGTAGGCGCGGGCCGTGGTGTCGTGGAGCTGGAGCACCTGGCGGCGCATCCGTTCGTTGAACTCGTGGGCGATCTCGCCCGGGTACGGGGTCATGGGGCGGCCGAACACCACGTGCACCTCAGGCCGGCCCTTCGGGAGGTGTTTCTGCCGCGAAGGCCACGCGTCGAACGCTCCGACGAGGGCCACGGGCAGTGCGGGCACCCCCCTGGAGATGCACAGCGACGCAACGCCCGGGACGAAGGGCGCCATCGCCCCGGTGCGGGAGCGGGTGCCCTCCGGGAACAGCAGGATCGGCACCCCGTCGTCGAGAAGCTGCGCCGACATGCCGCGCTTGCCCTTGCCGCCCTTGCCGCGGTCGATCGCGAAGGCGTTCATGAACAGCGACATCGACATCGACTTCATCCAGTTGTCGAAGAAGAAGTCGCCGGCCGCGCCAGTGGCGACGAACTTCGACAGCCGGGTGGGCAGCGAGCACAGGATGAGCGGGGCGTCCAGGTGCGAGGAGTGGTTGCCGAACACCACGAACGCGCCCTCCAACCCGTCCAGGTTGGACAACCCGTGCACGTGGATCTTCAGGATCCGCAGCAGCGCCGGTTTGAGGAGCAGCATCTGGGCCGTCTGGCGCGTGGTGGCCTGAACCTTCGAGGTGTACCTGGTATTGGCCGGATCGACGTCCTTGGCCACGTCAGTGCTTCTTCCGCGACGCGCTCAGCTTGTGGGAGAACCAGCGGGTGAACGACCGCGGGCCGTGGACGGCGATGAAGTTGGCCACCTTCCACTTCAGGGTGGGAACGGAGACGAAGCGCCCCTTCTCGGCGTCCGCGAGCGCCCCTCGCACCAGGGTCTCGGCGTCGATCCACACGATGCTGGGCAGGGACGTGGCCCGGATGCCGGCGCGCTGATGGAACTCGGTGCGCACCCACCCCGGGCAGAGCGCGGTGGACGTGACGCCGGTGCCGCTGAGCTCCAGCGCCAGGGCCTGCGAGTAGGTGGTGCACCAGGCCTTCACCGCCGAGTAGTTGCCGGTGAAGATGGTGCCCGCCGTCGATGAGACGTTGATGATCCGGCCGTGGCCGCGCGCGCGCATCGACCTCGCGGCGGCGCCGCCGAGGATCAGGACGGCCAGGCACATCACGTCGAGGGCCTTGGCGTGCATGTCGATGTCGTTCTTGTCCAGCAGCGTGGTGTGCAGGCCGAACCCCGCGTTGTTGACGAGCAGGTCGACGGGGCGGGCGGGATCCTCGAGACGCTCAGCCACGCGCAACACATCGGCCCGGACGGCCAGGTCCGCGCTGATCACCTCCACGTCGACCCCGTGCTCCGCCTGCAACTCCGCGGCCACGGACTCAAGCCTGTCGGTGTCGCGGGCAACGAGAATCAGGTGCGTCCCGCGGCCGGCAAGTTCGCGCGCGAACGCGTGTCCGATGCCTGAAGTCCCGCCCGTGATCAGTGCTGAAGCCATGGGATTAAGGTACGCCACCCGGGAGGGTCGCCGCGATGCGTACGGCGCCCTGACGCGCCCGTTCGTTGTAGTCCGACAATCAAAGAGCCGGCTGGTTGTGGGGGTGCCACAACCAGCCGGCCCGCGCAGTCTGTCGACGACGTCCCTGACTACTCGGCGGCCGCGGTGACCGCGACCGTCTCGCGGGCCATGGCCAGCTCCTCATTGGTGGGTACCACGAGGACGCGCACCTTGGACGCCGGGGTGGAGATCTCGCGGGGCTCCCTGGAGCGCACCAGGTTGGCGTGCACGTCCAACTCGAAGCCCAGACCCTTCAGCCGGTCGATGACGGGCCGCCGCACGTGCGCGGCGTTCTCGCCCACGCCGGCGGTGAACACCAGCGCGTCACATCCGCCGAGGATGGCGATGTAGGAGCCGATGTAGCTGACCAGCCGGTGGACGTAGACGTCCAGAGCGAGCCTGGCGCGCTCGTCGCCGGCCTCGATCTGGGCCGCGACATCGCGCATGTCGGTGTAGCCGCACATGCCGCCCATGCCGGACTGCTTGTTGAGCAGGTCGTCGACCTCGTCGATGGTCATCCCGTTGCGCACGAGGTAGGCGTGGAGGCCAGGATCAACATCTCCGGAGCGGGTGCCCATCACCAGGCCTTGCAGAGGGGTGAGACCCATGGACGTGTCCACCGCGACACCGCCGTCGACCGCCGAGATCGACGCCCCGTTGCCGAGATGGCACACGATGATCTTCGTCTCCTCCAGCGGGCGTCCGAGGAACTTCGCCGCCTCCTTGGACACGAAGCTGTGCGAGGTGCCGTGGAAGCCGTACTTCCGCACCCCCAGGCGCTGGGCGGTGTCGTAGTCGACGGCGTAGGTGTAGGCCGCCGGCGGGATGGTGGAGAAGAAGGCGGTGTCGAAGATCGCCACGTGCGGCACACCAGGCAGGACCTCCTGCGCGCCGCGGATGCCGGCCACAGCAGGCGGGTTGTGCAGGGGGGCGAGGCCGGAGAGCTCCTCCAGCTGGGCCACCACGTCGTCGTCGATGAGGGTGGAGTGCACCAGCTTCGCCCCGCCGTGCACCACGCGATGACCGACGGCCGTCACGTGGTCCAGGCTGGGTCCGTGGTCCCGGAACATCGCCACCACGGCTGCCACTGCCTCCGTGTGGTTGGCGAACGGGCGCTCGTCGTGATATTCCGCCTCACCCACCTCGTGGGTGATGGTGGAGACGTCCTGCCCGATCCGCTGCACGATGCCGACGGCCTGAGGCACACCGATCGCGGGGTCGAGGTACTGGTACTTGATCGACGACGACCCGCAGTTGAGCAGGAGGATCGGCTGGGACATGACGCCCTTTCTTCGGGTTCAGACCGCCTGGGCCTGGATGGCTGTGATGGTGATGGTGGACACGATGTCGTCGACGAGGGCGCCGCGCGACAGGTCGTTGACGGGCTTGCGCAGACCCTGGAGCATGGGGCCGATGGCCACGGCACCGGAGGTGCGCTGGACGGCCTTGTAGGTGTTGTTGCCGGTGTTGAGGTCCGGGAAGATGAACACGGTGGCGCGGCCCGCGACCTCGGAGCCGGGCATCTTCTTCTTCGCCACCACCTCGTCGACGGCGGCGTCGAACTGGATGGGGCCCTCCACCTTCAGCTCGGGTGCCCGCTCCCGCACCAGGCGGGTGGCCTCGCGGACCTTGTCGACCTCCGCGCCGGAGCCCGAGTCGCCCGTCGAGTACGACAGCATGGCCACCCGGGGCTCGATGCCGAAGCTCTCCGCCGTCTTGGCCGACGAGATGGCGATGTCCGCCAGCTGCTCAGCGGTGGGGTCCGGGTTGACGGCGCAGTCCGCGTAGACCAGGACGCGATCACTCATGCACATGAGGAACGACCCGGAGACCACCGAGACCCCAGGGGTGGTCTTGATGAACTCCAGCGACGGGCGGATCGTGTTGGCCGTGGTGTTGATGGCTCCGGAGACCATGCCGTCGGCCATGCCGAAGTGCACCATCATGGTGGCGAAGTAGGACAGATCCTTCAACGTCTGACGGGCCTTCTCGATGCTCACGCCCTTGTGGGAGCGGAGTCTGGCGTACTCGTCGGAGAACTTCTCCGCCAGCTCGGGATCCTCGGGGTTGACCACGGTGGCGTCGGCGAGGTTCAGGCCCAGCTCGGAGGCGCGACGGCTGATCTTCGCCGAATCTCCCAGGAGGATGATGTCCGCCACAGCCCGCTGCAGCACGACGGCCGCGGCCGTCAGCACCCGGTCGTCGGCGGACTCGGGCAGCACGATGCGCTGCTTGCGGGTGCGCGCCATCTGCATGATCTGGTGCTCGAACATGGTGGGCGTGCGGATCTCGGTTCGCGGCAGGTCGATGGCAGCCAGGAGCGCGGCCTCGTCGACATGCTGGGAGAACAGCGCGCGCGACACCTCGATCTTGCGCGGGGAACTCGTCGAGGTGCCCTGGACGCTCTGCAGCCGCACGGCGGTGGAGAACGTGTCGCGCTGGGTCACCGCGATGGGCAGATCGATCTCAGAGTCTGCGAAGAGCTTGGAGACCGACTCCGGCACCTCGAAGCCGCCGGTCAGGATCAGCGCCGCCAGCGGACCGTAGTCCGGGGAGCGGTGCGCCATCACCAGCCCAGGAAGCAGATCCAGGCGGTCCGCGGGCATGATGACGGTGGCCTCGCGCTTGAGGCGGGGGAGCAGGTTGGGCAGCGTCATGCCGGCCACGATGTTGTGCAGCGACTCGTGGGAGCGGAACTCCGGCTTGCCCAACCATTGGACGGCGTCCACGGCGTCGAACTGGGCGCCCACCAGCGGCGCGGTGAGGACCGGATCCTCGGGCAGCACGGAGATCGCCACGTCCCGCACGGCGCGGAGGGCCGCTCGCAGCGACTCCGCGTCCGCCTCGTCGACGTGGGTGACGATGATGCCGATCACGGTGTTGTGCTTGGCCTCGTACGCCTCGATGGCCGACTCGGCCAGGCGCGCCACCTGCTCGACGGTGCGGCCCAGGGCCTTGCACACGTACAGCACCGGGGCGTTGAGGTTGGCGGCGATCACGGCGTTGTGCCCCAACTCGGACGGGGTCTCGATGTCCTCGTAGTCGGAGCCGAGCACCACCACCGCGTCGTGCGCCGCGGCGAGGGTGCTGTACTTGGCGACGATGGTGTCGATTGCGTCGCCGGTGTTGGCCGCGTAGTCCTCGTAGGTGACGCCGACGGCGTCGTCGAACTTCTCCTTGACGCCCTTCTGTGAGAGGAGCGCTTCGGTGACCGGGTCCGACTCGGTGGAGTGCACGAGCGGGCGGAAGACGCCGATGGAACGCACTTGGCGGGCGAACAGGTCGATGAGGCCGAGGGCGATCGACGACTTGCTGACCTGCCGCTCCGATGAGGCAATGTAAACGCTTTTCGTCACGGGGACACCTTATCGTCCTTTCCGGGAGACCCCGGCCCGTGATTCCATCGGGGAAGGAGTTGAGCATCCGCCCGTGCCTCGTCTCCCGTCTCCCCGCATACGTCCCGCTGTTGCCCTTCCGGACCCGGGTGCCGACCGGCAGGGCGGCGTCGGGGTGGGTCCCTGCGGGCGTGTCCCGACGGGTGATCGTCGGGTTGGCACCGCTGCGCAGTGCCGCCCTGCCGTTCCCCACCCTTGCGAGAAGGTCTTGAGTGAGCGCCGCGCGCGTCGAACGGCACGATCCTCTGAGGGTCAATTCATCCGCTGGCTGAGGAGTGAGGAGCGCAGCGACGAGCCTCGAAGCCTGTGCAACGTTCCTTGTCAGCTCCCCTTTGTGAGGCTTCGAGGCCGCTGCGCGGCACCTCAGCCAACGGTGGTGGTGGGGGGCGCCGCTCCCGCGTCGAAGCCCCCCGCACCCGGTTCGAGGACCCGCGCGAGGCCCGCTCGACCAGCGATGCCCTGGGCGAAGGACCTACTTGACCCGGATAAGCGAGGCCTCCTTGCCGGCCGGGTTGTCGTACGACACCGCCATCAGGCCCAACGGCTTGAGTGCCGAGAATGCCGCCGGATCCTTCGTCACAGGGACGCTCGCCTTGCCCCCCGCCGCGACCTCGACGTATCCGCCGTCGTTGAAGGGTTTCGCGGTCGCGTTGTACGTCGCCCTGCCCGGAAACTGGTCGAACGCGTCGCCGTTGAAGGACACGACGGTGTAGCTGAAGGCGCCCTCGATCCCCAGGTCGCCGGCGAAAACTGGCAGGAGCACCGTGCTGGAGTTGGTGGGCGATCCCGCAGCGAAGCCCGAAAAGGAGATCGCCTCAGTTTCGAGGTTGTAGATGAACACCCAGTTGTCCCCGTTGTGGTCGCCGGTGAGAATCGCCCCGGCGTCGTAGCTGAACAGCACCACGTCGTCGGCGCCGTCCCCGTCGGTGTCGATCGGGATGTCGAACTCGATGCTGGCGGCGTTGCTGTAGCGGTCGTGGGTCGAGACGGCGAACACCAGGAGGTCGTCCTCAGGGGCACCATCCAGGTCGACCCGTGGGACCCGGAACGACTGGACTCCTGCCGCCTGGAGGTCGAAACCGCCGCTGAGACGCTGGTCCTTGCGGTCCTCGAGCCCCCACGTGTACACGTCGGCGACGCCGCCGGTGACGGCACCCATGTTGGACACCGCCAAGGTGGCCTGCGTCTGGGGGCCGTTGAGCGAGCCGCTCACAGTCGCCGAAACCTTGGTCGAGGGCCGCGGCACCAGGAGGGCGCCCACCCGCAGGGTGTCGGCGCTGCTGGTGAGCACCACGGTGCCGGAGACCTCGGCGAGGTTGGCCTGGGTGGCGCCGACTGAGGCGGGTACATCTGTGGCCTTCACCGCGAGGGTCACCCTCACCGTTGCGGTGCCGCCTGCCGGCACCGCGACACTCGTCCGGTTGAACGTGACCTTGGCGGGCAACGACTCGGCCGTCTTCTCGTAGCCGACGGTGTACGTGCGGGCGGAGGCACTCCGGTTGACGAGCGTGACCGTCCTGGTCGCGGTGAAGTCCCTCGCCACCTCGGCGAAGCCGAAGCTGAGCGTGGACTCCCGGAAGGCGCCCCTGCCCTTCGCCGAGTCGCCGTAGGCGAAGATCTCGGCGTTCACCAGGCCGGCCGGGTCGACGAGGCCTCCGCCGAGGGTCAGGCGGTAGCCCGCCACCTCGGCGGGATCCGCCGTCGAGACGAGTGCGGCCGAGACATCCTGACCGGACCAGTCCGGGTGGGCCTGCACACCCAGCGCCGCGACCCCCGCGACGTGCGGGGCCGCCATCGAGGTCCCCGAGAGGATGAGCGCGCCGGACCCGGTGCCCACGGCGGCCGAGGAGATGGACACGCCAGGGGCGGTGACGCTCGGCCGGAGCGCGGAGTCGCCCATCCGCGGCCCACCTGAGCTGAATGAGGCGTAGCGCTCGAATCCCGGATTGGCGAGGTCCTTCGCGGTCATGGACAGGGACTGGCCGTCGGCTCCAACCAGCAGAGGGCCGTCGCTGCTCGTCACGCCGAGGAACGGGATGGTGACGAGGAACTCCTCCGAGGGGCCACCGTTGACGTCGGGGACCTCGGTGATCGTCCCCTCGAACGGGGGAAGGGTGTCGCTGTCGTTGATCATGACGACGGCGTCGGCGCCTGCCTGTTGGCCGTACGCGGCGCGCGCCACGCGGGCGCAGTCTCCGCGGGTGGTCACCGCGATCTGGGGCGTGGACGCCGCCGCGCTGATGCCTGCGTCCGTGTAGTCGCTCACTGCGCAGCCGAGGGCCTCGTTCGCCGCCTCAGTGTCTGGATCGTCCGTCAGGACCACCACGTCATAGGGACCCACCGCGAGGTCGGCGTCGTTGGCGTTGATCGCATTGATGGTTTCGCCGCCCAGCGTGAGGTTCGCCCCAGGGAACGTCGCCGTCGAGTCGTTGGCCGCGACACTGATCACCCCGTTGCCTGCGCCCGGGGAACCGGCCAGATACGGGTTGGGGCCGGCGTTGCCCGCGGAGGCCACCACGACGATCCCCTTGGCGGCAGCGTTGCTGGCTGCCACTGAGGCCGGGTCGTCGACGGTGCCGTAATCGGATCCCAGCGACATGTTGATGACGTCCATACCCGCCTCGACCGCCCAGTCGATGGCCTCGACCGTGAGGTCCGTTGAGCCCTGGCAGCCGAACACTTTCAGCGCGTAGAGGTCCACCTCTGGCGCCACGCCCGGCCCGACCCGGAAGGTGTTCCCGAACGTTGTGGCGTCATAGGGCCCGGTGTAGGGCATGCCGTCTTCGGTCACGCCGCCGCCACCGGTGGTACCGGCCACGTGGGTGCCGTGGCCGCTGCAGTCGATGGGGTTGGCGTCGGGCTTCGGTGTCGAGTTGGCTGGGTCGCTGGCGTTGTAGGAGTCGCCGACGAAGTCCCAGCCGCCCTTGACCCGCGGAGCGGCGTCGCCGATCCAGGCTCGGTTCGTCGTGTTGGTGGCGGACGCGGCCGCAAAGGCCTCCGGGGTCCCCGGGCCGCCGAAGGTGGCGTGGGTGTAGTCGATCCCGGTGTCGATGATCGCCACCTTGACGCCCGCGCCGGTGTACCCGTTGTCCTGCCACACCTGATCGACGCCCAGGTAGGGGACGGAGGTGAGGGTGGTGGGCTCGTGCGTCTGCACCCGCTGCACCGCCTTGACCCCGGGCAGCGCCTCCAATGCAGGGAGGTCCTTGCGCGCCACCGACACCTTGATGCCGTTGTAGGCGGACTGCACCTGGGAGCGGACCTGGGCCCCAAGCTTGCTGAGGGCGGGCTTCAGCTGATCCTGCTCAGCCTTGCGCTGGGCCTTGAGGGAGTCCCGCTCCGCCTTGGTGAGGGGCCGGGTGGAGGCGGCGTCCACGACGGCGACGGGGTCCGACGCCAGCTCGACCATGACGGTCACCTTGGCCTCGCCGTCGGCGGAGACGGGCACGAAGTCTGAGGAGATCTGGCCGCCGTCCACGCGCTCGAACCGGTCCAGTGGGTCTTCCGGGGCTGCCTGTGCTGTCGCGGGGACTGCCAGGGCGAGCAGTGCGGTGAGGGTTACGGCGCCGACCTTCTTCATGCGTTCCGCCAAATCACTAGGGGAGATAGTGCTGGCCGTCAGACTATTGAGCGCCGTCGGCACGGTCAATGAACGAAAGTCGCGCGGTGGGTGAAGCGGAGGAGCATCCCGGGCGGGACAGTCCAGGACGGGCGCGGACTCGGGGGGGCGCATAGGCTCGGGACTCATGCGCCTCTCCGTCCTCGATCTTCTCCCCGTCCGCCGCGGCCAGAGCACCGGTCAGGCCCTCCGCGCGGGCAAGGCCCTGGTCGACGCCGCGGACCGCCTCGGCTACACCCGCTACTGGGTTGCGGAGCACCACAACGCGACCTCCGTGGCGTCGACGTCCCCCGCCGTCGAGCTCATGTACCTCGGTCAGGACACCTCCCAGATCCGGCTCGGGTCCGGAGGCGTGATGCTGCCCAACCACGCCCCGCTTGCGATCGCCGAGCAGTTCGCGCTGCTTTCTGCCGTCTACGGCGACCGGATCGATCTCGGCATCGGCCGCGCGCCCGGCACGGACCCCGTCACCTCGGCCGCCATCCGCGGCCACCTCGGCGGTGGGCAGTTCGTCGACGCCTCGGGCCGCCCGATGGATCCTGTGCAGGAGTTCCCGCGCAACGTCACCGACATCCTCGCCCTGCTCAGCCCCGGGGGCGCCGAGATCCGCCTCCGCCACGGCCAGACCTACACCCTGCGTGCCGCGCCCACCTTGGAGGCGGCGCCCCAGGTGTGGCTGCTCGGTTCCAGCGACTACTCCGCTGAGCTCGCGGCCTCCCTCGGGCTTCCCTACGTGTTCGCGCACCATTTCTCCGGCCGCGGCACCCAACGCGCCCTCGACCTCTACCGCGGCGGCTTCCAGCCCGGCGGGCAAGAGCCCCGCCCGCGCACCTTCGTCAGCGTCAACGTGTGCGTGGCCGAAACCGCCGACGAGGCATGGGACCTCTCCGAGCCCCATCAGTACCTCATGGCCTCACTGACCACCCGCGGAGGCATGGACCCGCAGCCGCACGTCGGCGACGAGGTGCGAGCGTTGTTCACCGACGACCTCCGCGCCGCCGTCACGCCCGCCGTCGCCAGCTGGGCGGTGGGCGACGTGGCGCAGGTCCGCGACCAGCTGCTTGCCACCGCCGACGAGTTCGGGGTGGACGAGATCATGGTCCATCCAGTGGCGGGCGCCCGCGACGGCGACCCGGCCGACGCCTGGCCGGCCAAGCTCCGCGGCCTGGAGCTCCTGGCCGAGGCGCTGCTGTGAGCTGACCCGCTCAGCGGCTGCTCTCCGGGGGGCGGGTGTATCCCGCCTGCTCGAGGTCCTCCGTGAGATGGTCCACCAGTAGCAGTTCGTCCTTGATCAGCCCGGCGCGGTAGGCGCCGCGCGCCACCAGGCTCGCGGACACAGGCGCGGTCAGCAGCTGCAGCACGATGACGAGCAGGCACAGACCCACTGCCCACCAGGTGCGCAGGCTGAGCGTGATACCCACCGTGACCGAGATCAACCCCAGCACCTGGGGTTTGGTGATGGCGTGCATCTTTCCCAGCACGTCGGGGAAGCGCACCAGCGAGACGGCGGCGCCGAAGCACAGCAGCGCGCCCGCCAGCACGAACAGCGACGCGATGAGGTCGAAGATCTCGTCTGTCATTGGGCCCCCTTCCGGTCTCGGTTGGCGCTGTAGTGGCGCCGGGTGGCCATCCGGTCGGCCACCATCCGCGCCACCGACACGGCGCTGGTGAAGCCCAGCATGGACAGCAACACCAGGATGAGCACCTCCGTGGAGCTGTCGGACCACACCGTCCACAACCCCAGCGATGCCACGACGACGGCCACGATCAGGTCCGCGGCCACGGAGCGGTCCAGCTGGGTGGGGCCCTCCGCGATCCGGTTTGCCCCGATGATCGCGGACACCGTGAGCACCACGGCCGCGACACTCAGGATCACGTCGGTGAGCACTTGAACCATGTCACTCCTCCATCCGGGGGGACGCGTTGACGGGGTGGGTGAGGCACGCGGCGTCGAAGGCGGCGATCTCCTCGTCGGAGCCGAAGGCGCGCACCACCCGCGACTCGACGGCCATGGCCATGTGCTGCACCCTGTCGAGGGCCGCGTCGTCGACCAGCTCGAGGGCGTGCATGTACAGGCGGCGCGGCTCGCGGACCACCTCGATCACCACCGTGCCCGGCACCAGGGACAGGATCTCGGCCACCTGGACCTGGTACAGGTCGTCGTCGGTGTGGAGGTCCACGCGCACGATCCCGGCGTGGAGGTTGACCTCCCGCTGGAAGGCGAGGCGGAGCAGGCGCACCGACGAGACCACCAGGTCGCGCAGGAGGTGCCAGGTCAGCAGAGCGAACCCGACGGGGCGGAATCTGCCTTGCCAGAAGATCGGGGGCAGCGGGAACATCACGCCGATGACCCAGCCCAGCGCGATGCCCAGGAGCAGCACCAGCGGGGACGCGCTGCCCCATGCGAGGACCCAGACGCCTGCCATGCCGAACACCGACAGAGGCCGGAATCTCACCCGTTGGCGCCACGGGGTGGCGGACTTCATCATCGCAACCCCTCGGGGAGGACGGCGACGAGGTAGGACCCGTCGCGCAGCGTGGCGGCAGCGGCGTGGGTGTACTCGTACAGCGGGCCGGCGAACACTGTCAGCGCCAGGCCGAACGCCACCAACGCCATCGTGGCACCCACCTGGAGCGGCGGCATGGGGCGGGTGTCGTCGTCGATGAGCTCGTCGAGCTGCTCGTTGAGCCGCTCCGACTCCGCGCGGCGATGCTCGGCGGGGGTGATGCCCCAGAACGCCCGGTTCCAGACCTTGGCCATGGCGATGAGGGTGAGGAGGCTGGTCGCTACGCCGCCGGCCACCACGGCCCAGGCCAGTGCGCCGCCGTGGGCGGCCCCGGCCTGGAGCAGGCCGAGCTTGCCGATGAACCCGGAGAAGGGCGGGATCCCGGCCAGGTTCATGGCAGGGAGGAAGAACAGGACGGCCAGCAGGGGAGCCACTTTCAGGAGCCCACCGAGGCCCTCCAGCGACGAGGTGCCGCCGCGACGCTCGATGAGCCCGGTGACCAGGAACAAGGTTGCCTGAATGGTGATGTGGTGAGCGGTGTAGAAGATGGTGGCCGCCATCCCCGCGTCGCTGCCGAGCGAGATGCCGAAGATCATGAATCCGATGTGGCTGACGAGGGTGAAGGAGAGCATGCGCTTGATCTCCACCTGCGCGATGGCGCCCAGGATGCCGACCACCATCGTCAGCAGCGAGGCCACCATCAGGACGTCGTTGACCGGTGACGACGGGAACAGCAGCGTCTCGGTGCGGATGATGGCGTACACGCCCACCTTGGTGAGCAGGCCCGCGAAGACCGCGGTGACGGGCGCGGGCGCTGTGGGGTAGGAGTCCGGCAGCCAGGACCCGAGCGGGAACATCGCCGCCTTGACGGCGAAGGTGACGATCAGAAGCACCTCGAGCAGTAGCTGGACCGGCTCGCTGAGGTCCCGCAGACGCACCGCCAGATGTGCGAGGTTGACCGTGCCCGTGGCGGCGTAGACCGCCGAGATGGAGATGAGGAACAGCGATGAGCTGAGCAGGGAGACGATCACATAGGTGGTGCCGGCGCGGATGCGGTCCCCCGTGCCGCCCAGCGTGAGCAGCACGTAGGAGGCGAACAGCAGGATCTCGAATCCCACGAACAGGTTGAACAGATCCCCGGCCAGGAACGCGTTCGACACGCCGGCCATCAGCAGCAGGAAGGTGGGGTGGAAGATCGACACGGGGGTCTCGCGGCGCACCTCGTCGCTGTCCTGGCCGGTGGCGAAGAGGAGGACGCACAGGGCCACCACCGATGCCACGAACAGCATCAGGGAGCTCAGCCGGTCCGCCACCAACGCGATGCCGAGCGGCTCCGGCCAGTTCGCCAGCCACAAGGCGATCGGCCCCACCTGATGCGTGTGCCAGATCAGGATGCCGGCCACCACGACGATGCCGGAGAGGCTGAGCACCGAGACGATGCGCTGGGTGGCCGGGCGCCGCGGTAGCGCCAGGGCGACGGCGGCGCCGAAGATGGCCAGCAGCACCGGCACGGGGA
The DNA here is from genome assembly GCF_055326245.1 of Tessaracoccus luoxuelianae. Lineage (NCBI taxonomy): Bacteria > Bacillati > Actinomycetota > Actinomycetes > Propionibacteriales > Propionibacteriaceae > Tessaracoccus > Tessaracoccus luoxuelianae. The sequence goes on along the minus strand of NZ_JBUZNO010000005.1, from coordinate 30,976 downwards.
GCAGGTTCTCCATCATTCGCTCACCACGTCCTCGCCGGTGTCGGAGAAGGTGGTGTCCTCGTAGGACTCGGAGGCCACATCCGCCTCGGCGAGCCGCCGGATGCGGGCGTCCTCGACATCGTCGGCCACCTCGTCGTGCCCGTGCAGCTGGAAGCTGCGGTAGGCGACGGTGAGCACGAACGCCGCGACCGCCATGGTGATGACGATGGCCGTGAGGACCATCGCCTGCGGCAGCGGGTCCGAGGTCTGATCAGGATCCGCCAGTCCGACGATGGGCGCGGCGCCCGGTTCTCCGGCGGCGACGATGAACAGGAGGTTCACGCCGTTGCTGGCCAGCAGGACGCCGAGCAGGATCCTGGTCAGGGAGCGCTCGAGCAACAGGTAGACGCCGGAGGCCACCAGGATGCCCGCGGTGACGGCCAGGACGAGGTTGGCTGTCATCGCAGCTCCTCCCCGCGTCGGGTGTGCCGGGTGTGGCGGGGGGAGTCGTCGTGCGCGTCCGGCCGGCCGCGGTCCTCGGCGGTTCCGCCGTGCCGCGCCGGAAGCGCGATGGTGGAGTCCGGGAGCGGCATGGGGGCCAGCTGGTCGCTGGCGTGCTGGTCGATTCCCGAGCCGAGGCTGCGGACCACGTCGAGCAGCATGCCCACCACCACGAGGTAGACGCCCAGGTCGAAGATCGTCGACGACACGAGGTGCACCTCACCGAAGAGGGGGAGCGCGCCCCACGGCGTGGAGAGCGCGTCCGGGCCCGGCACGTCCCAGTAGTACTCGTAGCTCTCCAGCACCTTGCCGCCGAAGAGCACCGGGACGACGGCGGTTCCCAGCAGCAGGAACAGGCCTCCGCCCAGTAGGCGGCCGGCGTCGAACGGGGCGGCCTCGTCGAGCTCGTGACGCCCCGCCGCCAGGTAGCGGATGATCAGGGCCATGCCCGCCACCATCCCTCCGGCGAAGCCGCCGCCGGGGGAGTTGTGGCCGGCCAGCAGGAGATAGACCGACAGGATGATCATCACGCCGAACAACAGCCGGGTGATCACCTCGAAGACCAGCGACCGGACCAGGGGGGACAGCGTCTGGCCCGCCCGCAGCCACACCCCCGGAGCGGTGTCCGACATGGGGGCGTCCTCGCGGTCCTCGAAGACCTCGTCGGTGCGCGTGACCGACCCCACGCGGGAGCGGAGGAAGATCAGCGAGGCGACGCCGGTGGCCGCGATGACCAGCACCGCGATCTCCCCGAGGGTGTCCCAGGCGCGCGTGTCGACCAGGGCGACGTTGACGATGTTCTTGCCGTAGCCGATCTGGTAGGCGGCCTCGTACCAGGCGTCGGACACCGGATCGGCCACCCGGGCGCCGGCTGCCACGATCGCCACCAGGGTCACCGTGGTCCCCACCGCGGCGGCGACCAGCACCCGCCACCACCGGGTGGAGCTGAGGGGCCGGTTGGTGAAGTAGCGGGGCAGTTTGCGCACCACCAGCACGAACACCACCAGCGTGACGGTTTCGACGAGGACCTGCGTGAGGGCCAGATCGGGGGCGCCTGCCATGGCGAACATCAGCGCCAACCCGTAGCCCGTGACGCCGACCAGGAGGACGCCGCGGATCCGGCCCCGCGATCCTGCGGCCAGGACGGCGGCGGTGATCATGACGGCCGCCACCAGCAGTTGTGCCCAGTGGTCGAAGACCCGGATCTCGGGCCAGAGGCGGACCCGGAGCAGCGCGTAGCTGGCCAGGGTCACCAGGGTGACGAGGATGGTGCCCAGGTAGATCGACAGCGATCCGCGCTGGGAGCGGGCCGTGACCTCGACCGACACCCGGTCCAGGTTGTGCATGGAGCGGTGGTAGAACTCCTCGGCCGTGGTGACCTGCGGGAACGTGGCCTGGATGCGGGCGATGCGCTCACGGAACACGAAGAGGGCAACACCGGCCACCAACGCGACGATCGACATGATCAGGGGCGGGGTGAAGCCGTGCCACAGCGCGAAGCCGTGGCTGGCCTTGCCGGTGGCGACGGTGCGGGCGTAGGGGTCAAGCAGATCAGTCAGCTGGGGGCCGAGGAACCCGCCGATCAGGGACAGCAGGCCCAGGAACATCGGCACGGCGGCGATCCCGACGGCGGGCCGGTGCCAGGACAGCTCCGGGGCGCCGTCCTTGGACGCGAACGCCCCCCACCACCAGCGCAGCGAGTACGCCGCGGTGAGCGCTGAGCCGAAGACCAGCGCGCCGGCCAGGGCGGCCGCGGCCAGCGGGGTCACAGCCTCCACGTCCCCGGAGACGAGATATTGGATGGACTCGAAGGCGGCCTCCTTGGCGACGAACCCCACCAGCGGTGGCACCCCCGCCATGGACAGCACGGCCAGCCCGCCGAGGGCGGCCAGCCACGGCACCCGGTACCCCACGCCGCTGAGCTCGCGGAGGTCGCGGGTCCCGGCGGAGTGATCGATGATGCCCACGCACATGAAGAGGGTGGACTTGAACAGGGCGTGCGCGATGACCATCCCGAGCCCGGCGAGGGCGGCCGCCTCGGTGCCGAGCCCCACCAGCAGGACCAGGAATCCGAGTTGGCTCACCGTGCCGTAGGCGAGGAGGAGCTTGAGGTCCGTCTGGCGGAGGGCGCGCCAGCCGCCCAGGATCATGGTGATGATGCCCAGCAGCATGATGGTAGGCCGCCACCACGGGACCGACGCGAAGGCGGGGGCGAGGGCGGCCACCAGGTAGACGCCGGCCTTCACCATGGCGGCGGCGTGCAGGTAGGCCGAGATGGGCGTCGGCGCGGCCATAGCGCCGGGCAGCCAGAAGTGGAACGGGACGAGGGCGGACTTGCTGAGCGCGCCCACCAGCATCAGCAGCGCGCCGACGGTGGCCAGCGTGCCCGTCGGCGGCTCCGCCAGGATCTCCTGCATGGACAGCGTGCCGGAGGTCTGCCACAGCGCGACGATGCCCACGAGCATGGCCAGTCCGCCGGTGGTGGTGACGATCAGCGCGGTCTGCGCGGCGCCGCGGTTGGCCCGACGGGTGGGGTCGTGCGCGATGAGCAGGTAGGAGAAGATCGTGGTCAACTCCCAGAAGATGTAGAGCACCACCAGGTTGTCCGCGGTGACCAGCCCCAGCATCGTGCCGGCGAAGATCGTCAGGATGGCCGCGGACCGGGCCACCGTCATGCCGTCGAAGTACCACCGGCTGTAGAGAAGGACCAGGGCGCCGATCCAGGTCACGATCATGGCGAGCACCCACTGGAGCAGCCCGATCCGGAGCGTGAGGTCCACGCCCAGCAGCGGGATCCACTGATAGCTCTCGAGGTATTCCCCGCCGGCGACGACGGTGGGGGCGAGGCTGGTGAGCCACACGGCCGCGGCAAGGGGGCCCAGCATCAGCACGAAGAAGGAGCGGGCCCCGAACCAGCGGACGAAGAGTGGTGCGAGCGCGCCGAGCACCGCGTGGGCGGCGATCAGTGCGAGAAGCACGCCAGAACTCCCGTCTCCTTGGGTTCGTGGTGGCGGGGTCAGTCTATCGGGCGCACAAGGCCTCCGGTGATGCCGGAACATCGACATCGGCGAGGTTTATAGCCATCTGTGGGCCTGTATAAGTTCTTGATACATTGGGACATCAATCGATACACAGGGAGGTCGTCGTGGATCCAGTGTCGAATCCGTACTCGCCCGGGGCGGGACGCCTTCCAGCGGCGCTGGTCGGACGCGGGACGCAGCTGGAGGCCTGGGACGTCGCGCTCAGAAGAATCACTATCGGGAGGGACGCCCAGTCGGTTGTCCTCTATGGCCTCCGCGGGGTGGGCAAGACGGTGCTGCTCACCCAGTTCGCTCGAATGGCCGCCGAACGGGGCTGGATCGTGGCCCAGATCGAGGCGAAATCCGGGAGGTCTGTGCGTGACATGGTGGGCGAGGCCCTCCATGACAATCTCGTGGACCTGGCGAAGCCCGGTGTGGGCGCCAGGGTGTTGAAGGCATTGAAGACCGCCCTGAGTTTCAAAGCCTCGTACGACCTCACGGGCAAGTGGAACTTCGGGGTCAACCTCAACGACAGCCCAGGCGGAGGCGCGGACACCGGGACGTTCGAGTCCGATCTGGGGAAGCTACTTCGGGACCTCGGTGGCGCTGCGGAGGAACAGGGGGTTGGTGTGGCGGTTCTCGTCGATGAGGCCCAGGACCTACCCGACGAGGAACTGATCGCGTTGTGTTCCATCGTCCACGCAGCCAACCAGCGGCAGGACCGCCTCGTTCTCGCACTCGCCGGGTTGCCGAGTCTCCCACGCAAGCTCGCGGAGGCGAAATCCTACGCCGAGCGACTCTTCAACTACCGAACAGTCGATGCGCTCGCCGATGACGACGCCGCTGCCGCACTGGTGACTCCCGCCGAAGCAGAGGGTGTGGGGTGGGAGGAGGCAGCCATGAACCACATTGTGATGGCGGCGAGCGGCTACCCGTACTTCCTTCAGCAGTTCGGTCAGGACACGTGGAACGCGACGGAGCTGCCTCCGATCACCCTGCCAGACGCGAAGTTAGGGGTGGCGATCGGCCAACTCGCGCTCGACACGGGCTTCTTTCGGATCCGCTGGGATCGGGCCACCAGTGCAGAGAAGGAGTATCTGAAGGCCATGGCGGTGGATGGTGATGGTGGGAGCAGCTCCGGTGAGGTTGCCGCTCGCCTGCGGAAGAAGACCACCGCCCTCGGCCCCGTGCGGGCCAACCTCATCAACAAGGGTCTGATCTATTCGCCGGATCACGGGGTGGTGGCTTACACGGTCCCCGCCATGGCCGAGTTCGTGAAACGGCAGGCCCGGTAGCCCAACCCTGCGGCCGGACGCCGTAGCGGGAGCCGCCCTGATCTCAGAGGCGTCCGCGCAGCCAGGCGAGGTCCAGAGCTCGTTCGGGGACCCCGCCCGGGGTCTCAAGGAGGGTGACGGTGTCCGCCTCCCGCACGAGGGCGGCCAAGGCGTCGCCGTCGATCAGGCCCTGGCCCAGGTTGGCGTGCCGGTCCGCGCCGCTGCCGGCCTCGTCGCGCGAGTCGTTGCAGTGCAACACGTCCACCCGGCCGGTGATCGCGGTGATCCTCCCGAGGAGCCCGTCGAGCTCCAGACCCGCGGCGTGCGCATGGCAGGTGTCGAGGCAGAAGCCCACCCGGTCCGCGTTCGGCGAGCCCGAGAGAGCGTCCCACAACCGATCGATGGCCTCCAGGTGCCTGGCCATCGCGTTGCCGCCGCCGGCGGTGTTCTCGATGAAGATCGGCACCTCCAGCTCCAGCGCGTCCACGCACTTGCGCCAGTTAACGAATCCGACCGAGGGGTCCTCGTCGGCGGTGACGTGGCCGCCGTGGACCACCACGCCGAGGGCGCCGACGGCGGCGGCCTCCGTGACCGTCTGCTGCAGCAGCTTGCGCGAGGGGATGCGGATCCGGTTGTTGGTGGAGGCCACATTGAGGGCGTAGGGGGCGTGCACGACAATGCCGACGCCGGCGGCCTCCGCGGCGGACTTCAGAGCAGCGGCCCCGCCGTCGACCAGGGTGGCCGGCTTCTTCCAGCTCTGCGGGTCGCCCAGGAAGATCTGGACCACGTCCAGGCCGAGCGCGGCGGCCTCGGGGAGCGGATCGGTGGAGTCGACGTGTGCGCCAAGTTTCATGCGCCCAGGCTAATGGCCTGAGTAGCCTGGGCACACAGGCCGTCGAGGGAGTCACCATGCCGCAGATCAACCACGTCGTCACGCGTCTTCGCGCCGTCGTCGCGCAGCACGGGTCGCGCACCGCCACCCGCATCCGCGAGGGCGACCGCTGGGTCACCCAGACGTACACGCAGTTCCAGGACAAGGTCAACCGCGTTGCGCAGGGCCTGATCAACCTCGGCGTCGAGCCCGGCGGACGGGTCGGAATCTTCCTCGCCAACCGGCCGGAATGGTCGGAGATCGACTTCGGAGCCGCCACCGCCCGGGCGGTCCCGGTGCCCCTGTACGCCACCTCCACCCCTGAACAGATCAGCCACATCGCCGCCGATTCCGGCCTGACGGTCATGTTCGTCGGCAATCAGAGCGAGTGCGAGCGCGTCCTGTCCGCGGCCGACGAGCTGCCGGACCTGGCGCACATCGTCATCCTCAAGCCCTATCCGGGAATGCCGGAGAACGTGACGAGCTACGCGGACTTCCTGGCCGAGCCAGACCACGGCGCCGTCGAGGCCCGCTTCGCCGAAGCCAGCGGCGACGACCTCGCCTCGATCATCTACACCTCGGGGACCACCGGCAACCCCAAGGGCGTGATGCTGCAGCACAGCGCCTTCGTGACGCAGAGCGACGCGTTGGACAGCTTCTTCAACATCCAGCCCGAGGACCACTCCTTGAGCTTCCTCCCGCTCTCGCACGCGCTGGAGCGGGCGTGGACCTACGTGGTGCTGCTGCACGGGTCCATGAACACCTACGTGGAGAACGCGCGCACCGTGGCCGAGCAGATGGTGCTGGCGCAGCCCACGATGATGGTCAGCGTGCCGAAGCTGTTCGAGACGGTGTACGCCACTGCCCACGCGAAGGTCGAGTCGTCCGCGGCCAAGCGGCAGATCTTCGCCTGGGCGCTCAAGGTGGGCCGCCACAACCAGTACGCCTACCGCTCCGGCAGGCGCCCCAGCGCCCTGCTGCGCACCCAGCTGGCGCTGGCGGACAAGCTGGTGCTGGGCAACGTCCGCGCGGCTCTCGGCGGGCCCAAGACCGTCCTGGCCTGCGGCGGGGCGCCGTTGCGCCCGGAGATCGAGGAGTTCTTCTCCTCGGTGGGACTCCCCATCCAGCAGGGCTACGGGCTGACGGAGACCTCGCCGCTGATCTCGTTCAACGCGCCGGACGACTTCAAGGCCGGCACCGTCGGCAAGGTGCTCCCTGGCGGCGAGCTGCGGATCGGGGACCTCGGCGAGATCCTCTACAAGGGCCCCAACGTGATGCTCGGCTACTGGAACGCCCCTGAGGCCACGGCCGAGGTGCTCATCGACGGGTGGCTGCACACCGGCGACGTCGGCTATGTGGACACCGAGGGGTTCCTCACCATCACGGATCGGCTGAAGGACATCATCGTCACCCTCGGCGGGAAGAATGTGGCCCCCCAGCCCATCGAGGGCCTCATCCTGTCGGACCCCCTCTTCGAGCACGCCGTGCTCCTCGGCGACAACCGCCCCTTCGTCACGCTGTTGGTGAAGCCGTCGCTGCCGCACGTGGAAGCCCTGGCCAAGACGCGCGCGTGGCCCGGCGAGGTGCACGACTGGCTCGCCAGCAACGAACTGCTCGAGGAGCTCAAGAAGCGGGTCGACGAGATGACGGCGAAGCTGCCCAGCCAGGAGCGGCCGAAGGACACGCAGGTACTCAACGAGGAGTTCACCATGGACAACGGCCTCCTCACGCCCACCCTGAAGGTGCGCCGCCGCGCGGTCGAGGCCCGGTTCAAGGCGCTCGTCGACGAGATGTACGCCCGGATGGAGGCCCGGCGCGCGCAGCCGTGACGAGGACGCACCGTCGCCCCTGGTGGGCCACCTGGCCGGGGGCGTTGACCATGGCGGCCGCTTCGCTGGCGATGGCGGCCTGGGGCATCGTCGCGCTGCTCGGCACGGCGCTGCTCCCTGACGACGGGGGCGTGGGCGTGGACTTCGAGGTCGCGGGGCCGGGGATGTTCACCCGTGGGGTGGCGCTGACTGTGGGTGTCGCGGCGCTGGCGCTGCCGGTGCTGACCGGCCGCTGGGCCCGGAAGCGGTGGGCCGGCTACCTGCTGCTCGGGCTGGGGCTCAGCGCCCTCGTGGGCGCGGTCGGGCTGGTGATGTTCGGCATCCTGTGAGGCGGCTGACTTGGCTGCCCGACGCCGAGGGAGCACCATATGCCCATGGGATTGCTTGACTTCCTCGGGAAGCGTTCGCCCGGCCTCTCCGTCGAGGAGACGCTGATGGCGCTCAGTAAGGGCGCGGTGCTCATCGACGTGCGCACCCAGGTGGAGTACGAGGCAGGCCACGCGCCGGGCGCGCGTCCGGTGGACCCGAAGGCCCTGCACGAGAACCCCCTGGACGCCATCCACGGCGACGACCCGCTCGCGGAGCGCGACGGTGCGGTGATCGTCATCTGCGACAACGGCCTGCGGTCCTCGATCGCGGCGGCCGAGCTGCGGTCCAAGGGGCTGCTGGCGGAGTCGGTCGCGGGCGGGCTCCGCGCCTGGGCGAAGGACGGCAACCCGGTGCTGCCCGGCCCCTACCGCCGACGGCGCTGAGGTGCGTCCCGTCTGGGCGGCGCCCTTCGTCGGCGGCGTGCTGGCCGGAGCGACGGCGTCCGCGCTGGCCACCCGTTGGCTCGAGGGGCGCCGCACCATCGACCGCCATGTCGAGGACTACCGCGCCCACTGGGGGCAGCGTCCCGAGGGGGCCGAGGGGTTGCGCTACGTGGCGCTGGGGGACTCGGCCGCCCAGGGCGTGGGCGCCACGGCCGTGACCCGCGGGTACGTGCCGAGGATCGCCGAGCGGCTGCGCACCGCCAGCGGCCGCGACGTTCTGGTCACCAACCTGTCGGTCTCGGGCGCCACCAGCGACGACGTGGTGCGCGACCAGCTTCCGCAGTTCGCCCAGCTGGGTTTCGTGCCGGACCTGGTGACCCTGGACATCGGCGGCAACGACGTCATCTACCCCGGGCACAACGCCGCCACGTTCGAACGCAGCCTGGAACAGATCCTCGCGGCGCTGCCCGCGGGGAGCTTCGTCGCCGACGTTCCGTGGTTCATGGTGCCGGTGCTCGGGGGGCAGTCCCAGCGGATGTCGGTCCTGGCCGCGGCGCTGGTGGAGCGGCACGGGCATCACCTGGTGCCGCTGCATCGGGTGTCGCGGCAGACCGGCATGCTCGGCTATCACCGGCACACCGCCGGCGACTTCTTCCATCCCAACGACCGCGGTTACGAGGGGTGGGCGGAGGCGTTCTGGGGGACGATCGTGGCCAGCGGGCGCTTGGAGCAGTTGCGCGTCGCTGATTGATCCGGTCCGGTCTCGGATCCTGGTCCTCCGGGGGGCGGGCGTTGAGCAAATGGCACGGGTCGTGGAGCCGGGCCGGGGGAGCGTGAGCGTGGGCGCATCGTTGAGCCCTGCCATTTGCTCAACGCACCCCTCCGGCGGGGACCGGCGATTTCCCCGGCGCAGTGCCGACGGGTAACCTAGGCGGCCGGCTGACATCCGAAGTCAGTCATGCCCTCCTGCCGCGGGACAGACCCGTGGCCGTTAGTCCGAAGGAGGTGGGGCTGAGCATGCGCAAGTATGAAGTCATGGTTCTCATCGATTCTGAAGTTGATGAACGCCTTGTTCCCGCGCTCGTCGATAAGCATCTCGAAGTCATCACCAAGGGTGGTGGCACCGTCGACAACACCGACCACTGGGGTCGTCGTCGTCTCGCTTACGACATCAACAAGAAGTCCGAAGCGATCTACGCCGTGCTGCAGATCACCGCGGAGCCCGCGATCGTGTCCGAGATGGATCGACTCATGTCCATCGACGAGCGGATCGTGCGCACCAAGGTGCTGCGTCGCGAGGACTGAAAGTTATCCACAGCCTCTGTGCAGACTGAGAAAACTCGGGGCGATCAGCCAAGAGTGAAGGCAGTCGCACCAGGCGCAGATCCGGCACTGAGCGTCGGAGGGGCGCCGTAAGGTAGCAGAGGCAACCCAAGTCCGATATCGGAAGGCACACACAGACATGGCAGGCGAAACCCCCATCACGCTCATCGGCAACCTCACCGCCGATCCCGAGCTTCGTTTCACGCCCAATGGGGCGGCCGTCGCGAACTTCACGGTCGCGTCCACCCCCCGCACGTTCGATCGTCAGACGAACGAGTGGAAGGACGGCGACGCCATGTTCCTCAACTGCTCCGTGTGGCGTCAGTACGCCGAGAACGTGGCCGAGTCCCTGCAGAAGGGCACCCGCGTCATCGTTTCCGGTCGGCTGAAGTCGCGCAGCTACGAAACCCGCGAGGGTGAGAAGCGCACCGTGTTTGAGGTAGATGTCGACGAGGTCGGTCCGGCCCTTCGCTATGCCACGGCCAAGATCACCCGTACTCAGGGCGGCGGCGGTGGCGGTAGCTGGCAGGGCAATCAGGGCGGCGGTAACGCCCAGGCTGGCGGCGGTGGCGGACAGCAGTCCGATCCGTGGTCCGGCTCCGGAGCAGCCGGTGCACCCGGCGGCAACCGCGGCGGGAACGATCCCTGGGCACAGTCCCAGCCGGAAGAGCCCCCGTTCTGATCCATCCGCTTAACTAGCCCGCCTGGGCTAGCTGGCACATTCCGTCGCAAGACGGGCTTTCACGGGCGGCAAGCCCGGGAGTAAAGGAGAGCACCACAATGGCCGGTCCACAGCGCAAGCCTGTGAACAAGAAGAAGATCCTTCCGGTAAAGAAGACGCGAGTCGCAAACGTCGATTACAAGGACGTCAACCTGCTCAAGAAGTTCATTTCTGAGCGTGGGAAGATCCGCGCCCGCCGCGTCACCGGGCTGTCGGTTCAGGATCAGCGCAAGGTTGCCATCGCCGTCAAGAACGCGCGTGAGGTGGCCCTGCTGCCCTACGCGTCGACCGCTCGCTGAGCGCAGGAGGAGAAACAATGAAGCTCATTCTGACCAGCACCGTCGACAAGCTCGGCATCGCCGGGGACGTCGTTGAAGTCAAGGACGGCTACGGCCGCAACTTCCTGCTGCCACAGTCGAAGGCGATCCGCTGGACCCGTGGCACCGAGAAGCAGATCGACGGCATCAAGCGGGCGCGTGACGCCCGTGAGGTGCGTGGCGTCGAGCACGCGCAGGAACTGCGCGTCCAGCTCGAGGGCCTCACCGTCTCGGTGGGGGCACGGGTCTCCGATCAGGGTCACCTGTTCGGTTCCGTCACCTCCAGCGACCTCGCGGTCGCCGTCAAGAAGGCCGGCGGCCCCACGATCGACAAGCGCACGGTTTCGTTCGCGAAGCCGGTCAAGTCCGTCGGCACGCACACCGCCGCTGTCAAGCTGCACCAGGCTGTCACCGCGTACGTCCCCTTCGAGGTCGTCGCCCAGTGATCTGAGGCAACCCACAGCAGAGAGCCCCGGTTTCGGCCGGGGCTCTCTCGCTTTTCGGGGCATGGGGGCAGGCTCTAGGGTTGGGGGATGAGCGCCCGATTCCTCACCACGTGGCCGTGCCAGGACGCCTGCGGCACCGTTGAGACCGACGAGCGGGTCGAGGGCGCGCCCGTGTACCGATGCCCCGGCTGTGACACCTCCTGGATCGAGCTCAATGAGCGCACCGAGCCCGCCGACGATACGTCCTCCCGCGTGAAGCAGCAGCATCACCAGAACAACAGGGCCTAGGGGGTGGTGCTTGAGCCCTCCGCCGCGTAGCGTGGATGGCTCGAAGGAAGGAGCCCGTCATGCCCCAGGAGGCATGGAGCGACAAGCGCGAACGCCAGTACGAGCACATCAAGGACGGCCTCCTCGAGCGAGGCGAGGCTGAGGACACGGCCGAGGAAATCGCGGCCCGGACCGTCAACAAGGAGCGGGCCCGCGCAGGTGAGGCCAAGGAGTCCAGCCGGCTCTCGCGGGAGGACATCTCCTCAGGAAGACGAGGCGGCCTCCGCTCCCACAAGGGTCCGGGTGGCCGCACCAAGGCCCAGCTCTACAACGAGGCCAAGGCAATGGGGGTCAGGGGCCGCTCAGCCATGACGAAGGCGGAGTTGCAGCGCGCCGTCGACGGCTGAGGCCCACCCAGGCGCTCCCAGTCGCCACCCCCAGCGACTGGACTCCGGAGAACCGGCCGCCCGACGTATTCTCGGAGCCATGCACAGCCCGCTTGAGCGCACCCGCCTCCTGCTCGGCCGTACCCTGCGCAGCCGCGTGGCAGGTGAGGACGCCGACGAGAAGGCCCACTTCATCTGGCAGGTCGACGGCGAGCGGTGGCACACACCAGAGGACGTGATCTGGCACGTCAACGGGGACGCGGCCATGTACGCGGGCGGGATCCGTTCCCTTCTCCTGCAGACTCTGCACCCCGCCGCGATGGCGGGTGTCGCGGGGCACTCCGGCTACAAGTCGGACCCGTGGGGACGCCTGCAGCGCACCTCGGAGTTCATCGCGATGACCACCTACGGCCCCATCCCGTCGGCGCGTGCGCTCATCGAGCGGGTCAAGGCCGTCCACGAGCGCGTTCGGGGGAAGGCCGACGACGGCACTCCATACCGGGCGTCGGACCCGCACCTCCTCGAGTGGGTGCACCTCACCGAGACGCAGAGCTTCCTGGCCAGCTTCCAGCACTTCGGGGACCGGAGGCTGAGCCGGGCGGAGGCCGACGAGTATGTGGCCCAGGCCGCGCCCGTCGGTGAGCTCCTCGGCGCCGTCGACCTTCCCCGGACCGAGGCGGACCTGCTCGCGGCTCTGGAGCGGTACCGACCCGAGTTGCGCGCCTCGGCAGCCGCCGTCGACACCGTCACGTTCCTCCTTCGCCACCCACCCATCCCATGGCCCGCCCGTCCCGGGTACTGGATGCTGGCGGCAGGCGCCATCTCGACGCTACCCGTGTGGGCGCGCCGGGAATTGGGGCTCCCGACGAGCCGCTGGTTCGACAGGTTGGTGGGCTTGCCCTGCGGGCGGTTCGCCACCGCCGTCGTGCGATGGTCGCTGACGCCCGAGAGCCGGTCGGGGCGCTGGGCGCGCACCGGCGCCGCGTCCACCTGATCCCGCCCACCGTCGCGGGGATTGACCGGGCATACTGCCGCCATGAGGATCGGCGTGGTGGGATACGGCATGGGTGGCAGGATCTTCCATGCCCCCTTCATCCAGGCGGCAGAAGGACTTGAGCTCGCGGGCGTGGTGACACGCAACCCGGCCCGGCGGGCCGAGGTCGCAGCGGACCTTCCGGGGGTCCCGGTGTTCGACTCCATGAGCGCCCTGCTGGACTCCGGCGTCGACGCCGTCACCATCACCACTCCGCCTGAGACGAGGCGGGACCTCGTCCTCGAGGCGGCCGAGCGGGGCGTCGCGATCGTCGCGGACAAGCCCTTCGCCCCCAGCGCCCAGGATGCGCGCGAGCTGGTTGCCGACGTCGAACGCCTCGGAGCCCCGCTGGCCGTGTTCCACAACCGGCGGTGGGACACCGACGTACGGACCCTCAAGGCGGTCCTCGACGCCGGCGAGTTGGGCACGCCGTGGCGGGTCGAGTCCCGCTTCGACCTCGACGAGCCCTCCACGCTCGACCCCGGCCCGACGGGCGGACTCCTGCGCGACCTCGGCACGCATCTGGCGGATCAGCTGCTGTGGCTGTTCGGCCCCGTGGACCAGGTCTACGCCAAGCTGGACTGGATGAACATGCCGGAGGGGCTCACAGACGCGGGGTTCTCCGTGGTCCTGCGCCACACCTTGGGGGTGAGCTCGACGATGCGTGCCAGCAAGGCTAACCACCTCGTCGCCCGCGAGCTGCGCGCTTACGGCAGCGCGGGAAGCTATGAATCGCAGATGAGCGACGTGCAGGCCCAGGCGGTGTTCTCCGGCCGCCGCCCCGTCGACGAGGGACAGGCGTGGGGCTACGAGGCCGAGGAACGATGGGGCGTGCTGCACACCGCGGCGGGGGAGAGGCGGGTGCCGTCGGAGCGCGGTGCCTACCAGGACTTCTACTCCCAGTTCGCGCGTGCCGTGGCCGGCGAAGGGCCGATGCCGGTGACCGGGGCCGACGCGATCCGGGCCCTTGAGGTGCTCGACGCCGCGCGGCAGAGCGCCCTTGAGGGCCGGTCGATCGAGCTTGGCTGACCAGCCCTCGGATGCAGGGGCGGAGCGGCCCCAGCGATCCAGAGATTGCTTGTCAGCTGGAGTTACGACCCTTCGAGACGGCCGCCGCCGCTCTGCGGGCGGCCCTCCTCAGGGAGCGAAACAGGGGCGGAGCGGCCCCAGCGATCCAGAGATTGCTTGTCAGCTGGAGTTACGACCCTTCGAGACGGCCGCCGCCGCTCTGCGGGCAGCCCTCCTCAGGGAGCGAAACAGGGGCGGAGCGGCCCCAGCGATCCAGAGATTGCTTGTCAGCTGGAGTTACGACCCTTCGAGACGGCCGCCGCCGCTCCGCGGGCGGCCCTCCTCAGGGAGCGAAACAGGGGCGGCCAAGCTCGGCCCCTGGGGGTCCCGCGTCGCGAAGGAAGCCTCGAAAGGTCGAGAACCCACGGCTGACAGCGAGGGTGGGGGACGGCAGGGCGGCGAGGTTCGGTTCCTGGGGGTCCCGCGTCGCGAAGGAAGCCTCGAAAGGTCGAAAACCCTCATCCGAGAGCAAGGGTGGGGGACGGCAGGGCGGCACTGCGCAGCGGTGCCCAACCCGACGATCACCCAACCGGCATCCCGCCCAAGCGGGCCCAACCCCAACGCCGCCCTGCCGGCACGCACCCGGACAGGACTACGCCACGAGCAGGACGAGTGCGGGGAGACGGGAGACGAGGCCCGGGCGGCCTCCACAACCCGACCACGAGCCCCGGCCGCGACGACCTCAAGAACATGAACAACGGCCGCCCGGGCCTCGACTCACGGCTCACCGCACCCGACACTAAGAATGCGTGAAGGTGACAGTCACAACCCTTCGAGACGGCCGCCGCCGCTCCGCGGGCGGCCCTCCTCAGGGAGCGATGGGGACGGGCCACGCCGCTCCGCGGGCGGCCCTCCTCAGGGAGCGATGGGGAGGGGCCCACGCCGCTTCGCGGGCGGCCCTCCTCAGGGAGCGCGGTATCGCTAGGCGCTCACGTAGGCGGACAGGTGCCGCCCGGTCAGGGTGGACCCGTCGGCGATGAGCTGACCAGGGGTTCCCTCGAACACGATCCGCCCTCCGTCGTGGCCCGCGCCTGGACCGAGGTCGATGATCCAGTCAGCGTGCTCCATCACCGCCTGGTGGTGCTCGATCACGATCACTGACTTGCCGGAGTCCACCAGGCGGTCCAGCAGCGCGAGCAGGTGCGCCACGTCCGCCAGGTGCAGGCCGGTGGTGGGCTCGTCGAGCACGTAGATCTCGCCCTTGTCCGCCATCGCGACTGCCAACTTGAGCCGCTGCCGTTCGCCACCGGAGAGGGTGGTGAGCGGCTGACCG
This sequence comes from Tessaracoccus luoxuelianae, assembly GCF_055326245.1. Lineage (NCBI taxonomy): Bacteria > Bacillati > Actinomycetota > Actinomycetes > Propionibacteriales > Propionibacteriaceae > Tessaracoccus > Tessaracoccus luoxuelianae. Next base: position 15,916 of record NZ_JBUZNO010000005.1, on the reverse strand, counting down.
AGGGAGATGTAGCCCAGGCCCACGTCGTTCAGCCTCACGAGGATGGCGTGCGCCGCCGGGGTCCTCGTCTCGCCCGAGCCGAAGAAGTCCAGCGCCTCGGTCACAGGCATCGCGAGCACGTCGGCAATGTTCTTCCCGCCCCAGCGGTACTCGAGCACGGCCTGCTGGAAACGCTTGCCCTCGCACTCCTCGCAGGGGGTGGCGACGGTGTCCATGAAGCCGAGCTCGGTGTAGATGACCCCAGCCCCGTTGCAGGCGGGGCAGGCGCCCTCCGAGTTGGCGCTGAACAGCGCGGGCTTGGTGCCGGTCGCCTTCGCGAACGCCTTGCGGATGGGCTCGAGCAGGCCGGTGTAGGTGGCAGGGTTGCTCCGCCGCGAGCCCTTGATGGCGGTCTGGTCGATGGTGATGGCGCCGGCGTCGGCAGGCATCGAGCCGTGGATGAGCGAGCTCTTTCCGGAGCCGGCCACCCCCGTCAGCACGGTGAGCACGCCGAGCGGGATGTCGACGTCCACCTCCTTGAGGTTGTTCGTCGACGCGCCCCGGATCTCCAGGGCGCCCGTGGGGGTGCGGGTGGTGTCCTTGAGGCGGGCACGGTCATCGAGGTGGCGGCCGGTGAGCGTGTCGCTGGCGCGCAGGTCAGCCACTGTGCCCTCGAAGCAGATCTCGCCGCCCTTCGTACCCGCCCCGGGGCCGAGGTCGACGACGTGGTCAGCGATGGCGATGGTCTCCGGCTTGTGCTCCACCACGAGCACCGTGTTGCCCTTGTCCCGCAGGGACTTCAGCAGCGTGTTCATGCGTTCGATGTCGTGGGGGTGCAGGCCGATGGTGGGCTCGTCGAACACGTAGGTGACGTCCGTGAGCGACGAGCCGAGGTGCCGGATCATCTTCACCCGCTGCGCCTCGCCCCCGGACAGGGTGCCCGACGGGCGCTCGAGCGACAGGTAGCCCAGCCCGATCTCGACGAACGAGTCCAGCAGGTGCTGCAGGTTCCTCATCAGCGGTGCGGCCGACGGTTTGTCGAGCCCGCGGATCCAGGCGGCGAGATCCGTCAGCTGCATGGCGCACGCGTCGGCGATGCTCACGCCGTCGATCTTCGAGGAACGGGCGCCCTCGGAGAGGCGGGTGCCGTTGCACTCGGGGCAGGTGTCGAACTTCACGGCGCGTTCGACGAAGGCGCGGATGTGCGGCTGCATCGCGTCCGGGTCCTTGGCCAGGAACGACTTCTGGATCTTCGGCACGAGGCCCTCGTAGGTGAGGTTGATGTTGTCCACCTTGATCTTGGTGGGCGCCTTGTAGAGCAGGTCGTCGAGCTCGCGCTTGGAGTAGTCCTTGATGGGCTTGTCCGGGTCCAGGAAGCCAGAGGCGGTGAAGATGCGCACGTACCACCCGTCGCCGGTGTACCCGGGGATGGTGAGCGCGCCGTCGTTGAGGGACCTGGACTCGTCGTAGAGCTGGGTGAGGTCGATGTCGGAGACGTTGCCCTTGCCCTCGCAGCGCGGGCACATGCCGCCGACAAGGGTGTAGGTCTTCGCCTCCTTCTGTACGCGCCCCGCCTTCTCCGTCTTGATCATCCCCGAGCCCGTCACCGAAGGCACGTTGAACGAGTAGGCCTGCGGTGAGCCGATGTGGGGCTGGCCCAGCTTGCTGAACAGGATGCGCAGCAGGGCGTTGGCGTCGGTCACCGTGCCGACGGTGGAGCGCACGTTGGCGCCCATCCGCTCCTGGTCCACGATGATCGCCGTGGTGAGGCCGTCGAGGTGGTCCACGTCCGGGCGCGACAGCGAGGGCATGAACCCCTGCACGAACGCGCTGTAGGTCTCGTTGATCATCCGCTGGGACTCGGCCGCGATGGTGCTGAACACCAGCGAGCTCTTGCCCGAGCCGGAGACGCCGGTGAACACCGTCAACCGGCGCTTCGGGAGCTCGACGTCGATGTCCTTGAGGTTGTTTTCGCGGGCGCCCTGGACGCGGATCATGTCGTGACGGTCTGCCGGGTGCGATGGTGTGCTCACCGCGCTACCGTGCCACCCCGCCGCGACATTTACCAGGGCCTGTGGCTCAATCTTCGGCCAGCCAGGCGTCGATCTGGTTGATGGCACCGGTGGCGCCCTCGACCATGCCCATGTCCAGCACCTGCTGCAGCGCCTCGACGGAGGGGTAGACGGCCTCGTACACCGCGCGGGTCCCGTCGTCGTGGCTGCTGAAGGAGTAGGTGTTGATCCCCACCGGGAGAGAGGTGTCGGGCGTGAAGTCCTCGTTGGCGAAGCCGTCCTCGAAGGTGAAGCTGCGCGGCTCGTCGACCTCCTTGACGTCCCAGAACCCGCAGTACTTCTGGCCGTCGGGGGCGGTCATGAAGTAGGTCATCCGCCCGCCGGGCGTCAGGTCGTGATCCACGAACGTGGCCGGGTGCGTGGGCGGGCCCCAGACCTTCTCGAGCTGGCGGGGATCGGCGTAGAGCTGCCAGATGCGTTCCACGGGGGCCGCGAACTGCGCGGTCATGATGAGGCGTCGGTTGTCCAGGTCCTTCTGGACGTCGATGACGGGCATGGTCACTCCTCGGGGTGTGTGGGGGTGGGTGGGGTGGCGGCGATGAGATCGTCGATGCGGGCCACGCGGCCGCGCCAGATGCCCTCGAGTTCGGTGAGCATGCTGCCCACCGACCGCACCGCCTCGACGTTGCCGGTGGCCAGGGACTCGCGCCCCTGCCGCCGCCTCGAGACCAGCGCGGACCTCTCGAGCACCGTGATGTGCTTGTGGACGGCGGCGAAGCTCATGTCGTAGTGCGCCGCCAAAGAGGTGATCGACTGCTCTCCGGCAAGGACGCGACGGAGGATGTCGCGGCGCGTCCGGTCCGCCAGCGCATGGAACAGAGCGTCGGCTCGTTCCTCGTCGATCACTGGCATGACTCTATGTTCAACCGATTGGTTATAGGTTGTCAAGTGGTTGCTCTTGGCCGGGTTGGGGCGGGGGTTCTTCGCATACCGTCGGGGTCTTTGCACAGGGAATGCGGTGTGCGAGGACACCTTGGGTGTGCGAAGTGCTCTTCGCATACCGTCGGGGTCTTTGCACAGGGAATGCGGTGTGCGAGGACACCTTGGGTGTGCGAGGTGCTCTTCGCACACGTTGCGCCCTGTGCGAAGAGGGCCGGTGGGCAGCGAACGAGAGGGTCACAGCTCCGTGGCGTAGACCCGGACTGGGCGGCCGTTCCGGCTGACCGTCTCACGGTCGAGAGCCAGGCCCGCCTTCTCCGCGACCCTCTGCGAGGCGACGTTGGCCGGGTGGATGATCGCGATCAGCCGACGGTGTCCCAGCGAGCGGGCGAGGTCGCGGCTGGCGGCCGCCGCCTCCGTCGCCAGCCCGCGGCCCTGCAACCGCGGGACGACGTGGTAGCCCACCTCGAGCTCCTCGGCTCCGTCGATGAGCTGCCAGGTGAGGCCGCAGTCGCCGACGAATTCGCCGTCGGGGGTGGTGATGATCCACAGTCCGAGGCCGTCGCGGGCGTAGTTGCGCCGGTTCCAGCCGATCCACTCGGCCGCCTCGTCCCGGGTGCGGGGGCGCGGGTAGTAGGCCATCACCTCGGGGTCCCCGAGAAGGGCGGCCATGTCGTCGAGGTCGCCGTGGTCCATCCGCCGGAAGACCAGTCGGTCCGCCATGGGGACGGGGGCCTGCGCGTCCCAGACCCACTCGTCCTCACCGTCGAACGGGCGGTGCGGGCCGGGCATGGCCAGACCCAGCTTCTGTGCGAGACGCCGAGAGGAGGCGTTGCGGGGGTGGATGAACGCCGAGAGGCGAAGGATGCCTGAGGTGCGCAACTCGCGCACCAGCACGCGCATCGCCTCAGTGGCGTATCCGCAGCCCTGGTGGGGGATGCCGATCACCCAGGCGAGTGTCGCGGCGGGTGGGGTGATGGTGGCCTGCACGAACCCGGCGACGGTGCCGTCAGGCAGCCGCACTGCCCAGTTGCCCCACACGTCGGTCGAAGGTGGTGGCGGGCCGGCCTCCTGGGCCCGATAGCGCCCCTCCAACTCCTGGACCGACGGCGGTCGGTCGCCCGTGTAGCGGTGGAGCGCCGGGTCCGAGAGGACCTGTGCCATGGCGGCGGCGTCGTCGACCGTCAGCGGATCGAGGCGCAGCCGCTGCGTGAGCAGCGTGGTCTGCGCCAGATGGCGGATCGCTTCGTCTGCGGGCATGGTGCCCACGCTACGCGCACGCATACGGTGGGGGCAGGAGGCTGCGATGGCGGTGGTGTTGATCGGTCTCGGCTCGCGCGGGGACGTGCAGCCGATGGCGGTGCTGGGCGGTGAGCTGGTGCGGCGCGGAGTCCAGGCGCGCGTGGTGGCGTTGGAGGAGTACGCAGGCCTGGCGGGGCGGTACGGCGCCGAGGTGGTTCCGGTGCGGGCCACCCTGCGGTCCGCGTTGGAGGGGGCGGTACGACACCGGCGCGTGGCCGCTACACCGCTGGGACAGGGCTGGCTGCTGCGGCGCTGGGTGCGGGAGGTGTCGCGGCCGTTCGTGGACGCGACGCTGGAGGCCGCCCGACCGGGAGACGCGCTGCTCGGAGGGGTGTTGGGGGCCGGGGGAGCGGTGGTCGCGGCGGAGGCGCTGGGTGGCCGGTCGGCGACGGTGCTCTTCACCGGACAGTTGCCCACGTCCTATGCGGAGAGCCACTGCTTCAGCCGCTGGTTCCGGCGGTGGGACGCCTACAACCGGTGGGGGACCGCGTTGAGCTGGAGGGTCGCGGCGGCGCTCGGGGACCCGCTGGTGGCTGAGATGCGCTCCAGGGTGGGTCTGCCGCCGAGGCAGGGGCCCACGTCGGAGGCGCTGGACCGGCACCCCATCCTGGTGGCGGCCAGTCCCACCCTCGTCCCGCCGGCACCGGACCGGCCCCCGACGGTGCATCACACCGGCTACCTCGCCCCGCCCGACGGCGAGGCCTCCCTCCCGGAAGGCCTCATGTCCTTCCTGGCCTCAGGCGAGCCGCCGGTGTACGTGGGCGCCGGCAGCCTGGCGCCGTCGACGGGTGAGGGAGGGTTGGCGTTCCTGGCCGAGGCAGGGCGTCGTGCGGGGCGCCGGATCGTGACGATCGCGCCCGACCCCGGCCACGTCGGCGCGGGTCCGGGCGAGGTGTTCACCGTCTCCGACGTGTCGTTCGAGCAGTTGTTCCCGCGGACGGCGGGGGTGATCCACCACGGCGGCGCGGGCAGCGCTCACACGGGTCTGCGTTCGTGCCGCCCGTCGGTGGCGGTCCCCTTCGGCGTGGACCAGCCCTACCACGGCGCGCGCCTCGCCTCGCTGGGCGTGGGTCCCGCGCCCGTCCCGTTCCGCAGCCTGGGTCCGCAGCGGCTCGCGCGGCTGATCAGCGACCTGGTCGACGGTCCAGAGGCGCCGCGCTACCGCGACCGCGCCCGCGAGGTGGGGGCCACGGTGCGGGAGGAGGACGGGGTGGGCAGGACGATCGAGGCGATGGAACGGGTGGGCCTCATCGACTCTCCGTGACGCTCCCGGGTGTGGACGGTTGCTCGGGTTCGGTCTCCACGCTCAGGGCCTCGGCCCGGGCGGGGGCGCCGAACGCGAGGAAGGCGAGGAGCGCCAGCCCCCAGAGGGCCTGCGCGTTGCCCTGGAGATGCTGTTGCCAGGTCCAGTTCAGCCCCTGGAGAGCGTCCTCGTCGGGAAGGTCCCAGATCAGGCGGGTGATGAAGATCAGCAGCCCGCTCCCGGCCAGGGCCAGGGCGCCCGGGCTCCCGGACCGCCGCGCCCAGAGCAGCAGCATCACGATCGCTGGTCCGGCCCACACCCAGTGGTGCGACCACGACACCGGCGACGCCAGGAGTGCGTAGAAGCCCATGGTCAGGGCCGCGGCGAACCCGTGTCCGCGGCGGAAGAGCTGGGCCATCAAGGCCAGAAGTGACAGTCCCAGCACCGCCGACAGCAGGAACCAGGTGAGTGTGGCCGCGCCGCCCGTGAGCCCCAGCCGGAGCAGTACGCCGTTGATCGACTGGTTCGAGACGTAGGCCAGGCCACCGATCCGGTCGGGATCGGTGATGGTGCCCGTCCAGTAGGTGATGGAATGCTCCCACGCCACGAGGAACCCCAGCCCGGTGAACAGCAGGGCGGAGAGGGCGGCCGTGATGAGCGCGCGCCACTCCCGTTTGACGAGGAAGTAGGCCAGGAACACCGCCGGGGTCAGCTTGATGGCCATCGCGAGGCCGGTCAGCACGCCCTGCCACCGCTTACCGCGCCCGACGACCACGTCGACCACGATCAGCGCCATGAGTGCGACGTTGACCTGGCCGAACTCCACGGACTCGCGCACCGGGCCGAGCCAGAAGCCGATGGCTCCCGCGGCCAGACCCCCCAGGACCAGCTGACGACCGCGCAGCCCGGTGAACTTACGCAGCACGAGGGTCAGCACCAGGACGAGCAACCCGAGGGTGCCGAACGAGAAGAGCAGGTTGGCGTCGCGCACCGTGAGCAGCGCGAGCGGGACGAACAGCAGGGCGGCGATCGGGGGGTAGGTGAACGGCAGGTTCGCGCCGATCTCGGTGTCGGGGAGGGTGCCGTACAGGTCCCCGCCGCGCAGCAGGGTCTCGGCGCCGAGGCGGTAGACGTCGAGATCGATCCGGTACGGCGGCGTGAGCTTGAAGGTCTCCGGGAGGAAGGGCACCTCGCCCGCCCTGCCGTAGACGACTGCGTAGGCGGAGATCGCCACCGCCGCGACGATCATCAGGGCTCCGAGCCATGCGGCGGCTGGGCGCGTCGTCGGGCGAGTGGTCACCCGGCCATCGTATGGTCCCGCGCACCCCGCGTGAGAATCCACTCGGGGGCGCTCGGCGGTTTGCGCGCCATGGCCTCGCCCGTGTGCTGAGCTGGGCTCACCGGCCGTCGGCCGGAGAAGGAGGAGCCATGAAGGAGCCCAAGCCGGTGTCCCAGTCCGCCCACTACACAGGGGTGGCGGCTGAGGTGCCCGTCGTCAAGGAGTCCACCACCTCGCGGGTGATCCACAACAACCCGCTGCTGCGCGTGGTGGAGTTCACCTTCGACGAGGGGGAGATGCTGACCGAGCACACGTCCCCGCGTGCGGTCGTGGTGCAGTTGCTCGAGGGGCGGATGAGTTTCACGGTCGGCGACGACGAGGTCACCCTCGCGCCTGCGGACGTGGTGTACCTGGCGCCCAACGAGCGGCACGCCCTGGTGGCGCTCGAGCCGTGTCGGATGAGCCTGGTCATGGTCGACGTCGCTGGTGAGCGAACCTGACAGTCGCCGTCCTGAGGGTCTGCTTCTCCAGGCAGAGGCGAAGCGTGAAAGTGGCCCGGCTCCGTGGGGAGCCGGGCCACCGTTGGGGGCATGGATCAGGAGATGACGCCCGCGTCGATCTCCTCTTGGGTCCAGTAACCGGTGTCGACGAGAGCCTCGGTGAGGTTCTCTTGCGTGACCGTGACCACATCGAGGAGGTAGGACGGGACGACCTTCACGCCGTTGTCGTAGTCGGTCGTGTTGTTCGCCTCAGGCTCTTCGCCGGCCAGGAGGTCCTGCGCGGCGGTCACGGCCTGCTCGGCGAGCAGCCGGGTGTCCTTGAAGATGGTCGAGTACTGGATGCCGTCCTGGATCAGTTTCGTGGAGGCGATCTCGGCGTCCTGGCCGGTGATGATGGGGAAGGTGTCGGCGACGGTGCCCGAGTAGCCGTTGTTCTGCAGGGCGGTGATGATGCCGCGGGCAAGGCCGTCGTTGGCGGACAGCACGCCGTCGACCTTCTTGTCCTGGTAGTTGGCGGTGAGGAGGTCCTCCATGCGCTTCTGCGCGGTCTCCTGCTGCCAACCGAGGGTCGCGGCCTGCTCGATGGCGGTCTGGCCGGACACGACGGTGAAGGTGCCGTCGTCGATCTTGGGCTGGATGACGCTCATGGCGCCGTTGAAGAAGAAGTGGGCGTTGTTGTCGTCCAGCGAGCCGGCGAACAGCTCGATGTTGAAGGGGCCCTCGCCGCGGGCTGCGAGGCCGTCGATGAGGGACTGGCCCTGCGCGACGCCGACCTTGAAGTTGTCGAAGGAGACGTAGAAGTCCACGTTCTCGCTGTCGCGGATCAGGCGGTCGTAGGAGATGATCTTGATGCCCGCCGCTGCCGCGGTCTCGAGCTGCGGCGCGAGTGCGGTGCCGTCGATGGCGGCGATGATGAGGACCTTGACGCCCTGGGTGATCATCTGGTCGATCTGCTGGGACTGGGTGGGGATGTCGTCGTTGGCGAACTGGAGGTCCACCTCGAAGCCGGCCTCTTCGAGCTGGGACTTGACGGCTTCGCCGTCGGCGATCCAACGCTCGGTGGTCTGGGTGGGCATCGACACGCCGACGGAACCGCCGGCCTCGCCCGCAGGTGCGCTGGTGGACGCGCTGGCGTCGCCCGAGGGGGCGGGGGTGGTTGCTGTTCCTGCGCCGCCGCCACCGCACGCGGTGAGGGCGAGGGCTAGCACCATGCCCGCGGCTGCGGTCATGAGTGTGGTCATCTTCATTCGTTCCTCCTGAGAACGTCGACGGATTCCTGGTAGTGCCAGACCCGTGTTTCTGTGAAGCGGGAGATGCGCATGAGCAGCCCGATGGTCGTGAGTCCGTGACCGACAACTTTGTCTCTCTCCAGTACTAAATACTGCTGCCCGGTCTCGTGGCTGTCAAGGTAAGAGCAACAACCTTTAGTTGCAGTTTGATAACAATTTTGTGACTACGCCACATCCGCATTTCAGGCACTGAACGACCCCAGCGTGTCCGCGCGGAGGGAGACTTGGGCCCATGGAGAGCTTCACCAACGACCGCCTGACGTTCGAGGTCCGCGACTCCGGGCCGCGACGGGCCGACGCCGACCACACCGTCGTCCTGCTGCACGGATTCCCACAGACGCCCGCGGCTTGGGACGCGGTGGCGCCGCTGCTGCACGGGGCAGGGATCCACACCTTGGCCCCGTCACTGCGCGGCTACACCTCGAAAGCCAGGCCCACCGGGCGTAGCGCCTACCGGATCGAGCGCCTCGTCGGAGACGTGTTCGCGATGCTGGACCAGGCGGGCCTCGACTCGGCGCACCTGGTGGGTCACGACTGGGGTGGTGGCGTGGCCTGGGCCGCCGCCATGACGACGCCGGAGCGCGTGAGGAGCCTGACCGTGCTGTCCACGCCTCATCCGGCGGCGATCCGCCAGGCCGTGTTGCGCTCATCCCAGGGGTTGAAGAGCTGGTACATGCTGGCGATGCAGATGCCCGTGCTGCCGGAGATGCAGTTGTCGCGGCTGGCGCGGAAGGAGGGCCTCCGGCGCCTCGGCGTCCCTGCGGACCTGTCGGCCTCCTATGCCGCCCAGATGGTCGACACCGAGGCGGTGCGCGGGATGCTCGGCCCGTACCGAGGGCTGTTCGCGCCGGCCGGCGCCGACGGTGTGAAGCTGGACACCCCGGTGACGGTGCCGACCACGTACCTGTGGGGCAACCGCGACCCCTACCTCGGCCGCGTGGCCGCCGAGGGCACGGTCAGGTACTGCACCGGTGACTACCGGTTCGTCGAGTTGGACGCAGGTCACTGGCTCCCTGAGAAGAGGCCAGAGGTGGTGGGAGCGGAGATCCTCGACCGGATCAGATGAGGAATCGCTGTGCCGTCGTCGGTCCGGTCGCCATCGTGGAAGCGACGCGGCGGGGTAGCGCTCACTCGGAGAGGCCGCCGGCATCGGGCAGGCCGGAGCCCCACCCGGCGCTGAAGAGGGCGTCGGCCCCCTGCGTGTCCTCAACCAGTCGGGCCAACAGCTCGGAGGCGGTTCTCGAGCGAAGCAGCGCGTACTGGTCCATCTGGTTCAGGGGTGCGATGCCCGCAACCTGCCAGATGCGCTCCGACGGCTTGTGCGACAGTTCGACATCAGCCGGCCAGGGGAGCTCGACGAACTCGCTCGCCCTGGAGAGGGTGGCGCGCACCAGGGCCTCGGCTGCACCGAGCGCAGCGGGGGTGGATTCGTCGAACTCCACAGCGGTGAGCTCGCGCACCAGGGCCCGCGGGTACGGATCGTCCTGAAGCCAGCACACCACCTCGAACCGGGCGGCACCGGTGGCCAACAGCAGGATCGAGCCCTCGCTGGGCTCCACCGAGACGACGCGCGCCACCGTGCCCACCCCGAAGCGCGCGTCGCCACCCCCCACCTCTGAGCCTCGCTCGATCAGCACCACCCCGAACTCATGCTCAGTCTCCCGGAGCACCGTTGCCAGCATGGCCACGTAGCGCGGCTCGAAGACCCGCAGCTGCAACGGCATGCCCGGGAACAGCACAGAGCCCAGCGGAAACATCGAAAGCTCACGCGTAGCGCCGGTCATGACACCGATCCTGCCGGACGCGGGCCTCCCAAGCGAGCCCCGAGTCTCTGTTCCGCGGACTCCTGCTGGCGATGGTGCTGCAACTTGCTATCTATGCGGCGGTTTGTGTGCATATCCACACAAGCCGCCCTCTGGATAGCAAGTTGCAGCCCGTCCCGGGCTGGTCACGGCTTCGGAGGGGGATTCTCCTGCAGGACGAGCCTCAGCTGTTCGACGGCCCAGTCCAGGTCGGACGCCTGAATAGTCAGTGGCGGTGCGATGCGGATGGTCTGGCCGTGGGTGTCCTTGACCAGCACGCCGCGAGCCAGCAGCCTCTGCGCGATCTCGCGGCCGGTGCCGCGCGAGGATTCGACGTCGACGCCTGCCCAGAGACCGGCCACGCGGACCTCGGTCAGGCCGTGGCCCAGCAGCTCGTCGAGCAGACCCTTGAGGTGATGCCCCAGAGTCGTCGCGCGTTCCTGGAACTCGCCGGTGCGGAGCATTTCGACCACGCGCAGCCCTACCGCCGCGGCGAGCGGGTTTCCGCCGAACGTCGAGCCGTGCTCGCCGGGACGGAACACGCCGAGGACGTCGCGGTCGCCGACCACCGCCGACACGGGCAGGATGCCCCCGCCCAGAGCCTTGCCCAGAAGGTAGAGGTCTGGGACGACACCCTCGCGGTCGGAAGCGAACGTAGTCCCCACCCGGCCCAGGCCGGACTGGATCTCGTCTGCGATGAACAGCACGTTGTGCCGCGTGCACAGCTCGCGGACGGCCCGCAGGTAGCCCTCGGGCGGGATGATGACGCCGGCCTCGCCCTGGATGGGCTCGATGAGCACGGCCGCGGTGTTGTCGTTGATGGCCGCCTCGATCGCCGCGGCGTCCCCGTACGGCACGATGTCGAAACCGGGGGTGGGCGGCCCGAACCCGTCCCTGGCGACCGGGTCGTCGCTGAACCCGACGATGGTGGTGGTGCGGCCGTGGAAGTTGCCGGCCGCCACGACGATCCGCGCGGCGTCGGCGGGCACCCCCTTGACCCGGTACGCCCAGGCGCGGGCGGTCTTGATGCCGGTCTCGACGGCCTCCGCGCCGGTGTTCATCGGCAGGACGAGGTCCTTGCCGCACAGCTCGGCGAGGGCGGTGGCGAAGGCCCCGAGCCGGTCGTTGTGGAACGCCCGGCCGGTCAGGGTGAGCCTGCCGATCTGATCGACGGCCGCCTCGACCAGCTCGGGGTGCCGGTGCCCGAAGTTCAGCGCCGAGTAGGCAGAGAGAAGGTCGAGGTAGCGCCTGCCTTCGACGTCGGTCACCCACACGTCCTCCGCGGTCGCCACGACCACCGGAAGCGGGTCGTAGTTGCGCGCCAGATGCTCGCCCTCTGCCTGGATGAAGCCGGCAGTCGCGGTGTCGGGATTGGTCTTGGTGCTCATGGTCTGCCTCCTCGCAGCTCCAGGGTGCAGCACTTGATCCCGCCCCCGCCGAGGTGCAGTTCGGACACGTCGACGTGGATCGGGTGGTAACCGCGCTCGCGCAGCTGGGCGTCGAGGCTGGTGACGGGGGGCGAGAGGACGACGTTGAGGCCGTCGCTGACCGCGTTCAGCTCGAGGCTCGCCGGATCGGCGGCGGGCACGCGGATCGCGTCGGGGAACCGCTCGAGGAGTTCGCCCTGGCCGCGCTCGTCGAAGGCCGACGGCAGGTAGGCGATGTTGGCCCGCTCGACGCCGCCGGGGCCCTGCACGGGGTCGAGGACGCAGATGGCGGTGTCGAGGTGGTAGTAGGTCGGGTTGACCAGCCGCAGCGAGACGACCTCGCGGCCGAACAGGTCGGCGACCTCGGCGTGGCTGTCCAATTCGGAGCGGAAGCCGTAGCCGGCGAGGATCGTCTCGCCCACCAACAGGAGATCCCCCTCGCCCTCCTGCGTCGCGACGGGTTCGACGACGTCGAATCCGTGGGCCGCGAACCACTCCCGGAAGGGGCGCTCCTCACCTCGACGCTCGCCGACGGCGAACCTGGCCCCCAGGGCCACGCCGTCGATGACGAGCCCGCCGTTGGCCGTGTAGACCATATCGTCCAGGCCGGGGATGGGGACGATGAGGTCGACCTCGTGCCCCAGCCGGAGGTAGGTGTCGTGGAGTTCCTGCCACTGCCGCACCGCCTTGGCCGTGTCGGTGGCCCGCGTGCGGTTCATCCAGGGATTGATCTCGTAGCTGACCGTGAAGTAGTCCGGCCGGCACATCAGATAGCGGCGACGATGTTGGATCCGGTCTTCAGCAGGCATCTCGCTCCCCACCACGTGCGGACGGCGGACGCTGTCCTTGGGCCCGGCGGCACTTCGACCCGCGGCCGACCCGCGAGGAAGAGGCGACACGAGCACGCCTTGCTCCATTATTCACCGAACGGGCGCCCCTCAGGATCGGGCCGATCAATCCGGTGAGTCGCTGGCTTGCGGAATCGCAGGCGCCTCATGGGTAGGTCTGGTGTCGTAGTCGGCACCAGAACTGCAGGCTAGTCCCTTGGCCGGTGAGACGTGTGCTGTCCCGCTGGGCTGATGTCGAGCTGCGCTTCACTCTGTGCACTTCTGCGCTCGGTAGTTGTAGATCGGGACGCCCGGGGGAGGCTCGTCAAGAAATAGGGAGTGGGTCTCCCTGCTGCGGTGGCGGCGCCCGGTTCGTCCGCGTTGGGTCCTTGAGGGATGTCAACGATGGCCGTGCGGTTCACGCTCATGCCGAATGGCGTGCGTGGCATCACGGACATGCCCATGTGGGGACGTCGAGGTCAACGGTCGTGACCGCACGCACGTGCTTGATGCCGAATGGCGGATGTCTGGACCGGCCGTAGCGAGCGTTGGGCTTCGCTGGAGAGCCTCGTCTGTGCTTTGTCCCCGTCGAGGGCTTACTTCGCTGAGGAGAGTATGTGGCAGATGTCGTCGTCTTCGCAGTCGGCGGGATCGAGCAGCTCACTGTGGTCGCGGAGTGCTTCGAGCTCGGTTTGCAGCGCGGCAAGTTGTTTGATCCGTGCACGGACGTCAGCGAGCTTGGTGTCGATGAGCGTAACCACGTGCGCGCAGGGCATGTGCCCGTCGTCGCGAAGGGCGATGATGCTGCGAATCTCGGACAGTGTCAGCCCGGCGGCCTGGGCCACGTTGATGAAGCGCAACCGGGCGAGCATGGCCTCGTCGTAGACGCGGTACCCGTTGGCGCCTCGTTCGGCGTCCGGCAACAGGCCCCTGCGCTCATAGAACCGCACGGTCTGGCTCGTCACCCCGGCAATGTCGGCAAGCTCACCGATCAACATCTCGCCCCCCTTAACCCTTGACCTTCTACCACGGTACAAGGTCTAGCGTCGCACCATGAACGTCTCTCTGTTGTACTTCGATGACTGCCCCAACTGGAAGGTCGCCGACCAGCGACTTGCAGCGATCGCCAACGAACGCCCCGATGTCGTGGTGACGCGACTCCGCGTCGAAACGCTCGAGGAGGCGGAGCGGCTGGGGTTCCACGGCTCGCCGAGCATCCTGGTCGAGGGCGTCGACATCTTCGCCAAACCCGGCGACGGGGTCGGGTTGTCCTGTCGGCTCTACCGCACGCCCGATGGGCTGGCGGGGGCGCCCACGATGCAGGAACTCCGGGCTGCGCTCGGCGTGGCCGAGGTGCTGTCCTGATGACGCGCAGCTATGACTTGATCGTGATCGGTGCCGGCATGGCCGGCGTCGCGGCGGCGAACAAGTGCGCTTCCGCGGGCTGGAGGGTCGCGATCGTCGACGCGCTTCCCTACGGCGGCACCTGTGCGCTTCGAGGGTGCGACCCGAAGAAGATCCTGCGTCGCGGGGCCGAGATCATCGACAGCGCCCGACTGATGCGGGGCAAGGGAATCGACGACGCCGGCTTGTCGATGAACTGGGCCGATCTGATCAAGCACAAGCACGGCTTCACCGACCCGGTCCCGCGAAACATGGAGGACAGCCTTTCGGGCAACGGTGTGGACACGCTCCACGGGCAGGCGCGGTTCACGAACGCGCACACCATCGCGATTGACGGCAGGTCCTACGACGCAGCTCACTTCCTGATCGCCGCGGGCGCCCGTCCACGGCCGCTGGACTTTCCCGGTCACGAGCATCTGGTCGACAGCACCGCCTTCATGGACCTTCCAGCGCTGCCACGGAGGATCTTGTTCGTCGGTGGTGGCTTCATCTCGTTCGAGTTCGCTCACATCGCGGCGCGGGCGGGCAGCACCCCGGTCATCCTCGACCGCGGGCCGCGGCCGCTCAAGGCGTTCGACCCCGACCTCGTCGAGCTCCTCAGCAACCGCGGCGCCGAGGCCGGGATCGAGCTGTGGCGCTCCACCACGATCACCTCAATCGAGAAGTCCGGTGGCGGTTACCAGGTCAGCTTGGCACGATCCGGCCGACCCGAGGACGTGGAGTTCGACCTCATCGTGCACGGTGCGGGCCGGATCCCCGAACTGTCCGGCCTCGACCTCGACGCCGCCGGAGTCGAGTGGGACGAACGAGGAGTGCGGGTAGCCGCTCACCTGCAAAGCACCAGCAACCCCGCGGTCTACGCCGCCGGCGACGCCGCCAACACCCCCGGCATGCCACTGACCCCAGTCGCAGTGATCGAAGCCAAGGTCGCGGCCTCCAACATGCTCAAGGCCACCAAGACCGTCCCCGACTACACGGGTATCCCAACAGCGGTGTTCACGATCCCCGAACTCACTCGAGTTGGAATGCTCGAACAACAAGCCCGAGACCAGGGCATCGACGTCGACGTCCGCTACCGCGACACCCGCGGCTGGTACTCCAACTACCGCATCGGTGAGACCACCGCGGCCACCAAGATCCTTATCGACCGATCCACGGATCGGATCGTCGGCGCACACCTGCTCGGCCCGGAGTACGGCGAACTGGTCAACTTCTTCGGCCTCGCCATGAAGCTCGAACTGACAACCCATCAACTGAAATCGATGACCGCCGCCTACCCCACCGTAGGATCAGATGTCGGCTCGATCCTCTGACCTAGAGGAGGCCTGGGTGGTCGCGGAGAAGTTCGGACCCAGGCAGCCCAACCACAGGAGAGAACCGGTTGGGTCGGAAGCGACACACGGCCGGCGTCTCGATCCTCCCGTTGAACATCCTGTATTGCCGCGGACCGCTCGGACGTTCACAAGTTCCGGAGGTGGCGGACTGGGGTGTCGAGCTGCGCTTCACTCTGTGCACTTCTGCGCTCGGTAGTTTGTAGATCGGGACGCCCGGGGGAGGGTCGTCAAAAGTAGGGAGTGGGTCTTCCTGCTGCGGTGGCGGCGCCCCGTTCGTCAACGTTGGGTCCTGGAGGGATGTCAACGATGGCCGTGCGGTTCACGCTCATGCCGATGTGCGGATGGGTCCAGTGTCACGTTGTTTGACGATGGCGTCGTGGCTGGTGCGATGGCCGGGATGATGATTGCCCCGCCCGCGGATCCCCGTTGTCGTGGCGTACCGGCCGGGGTCTCAGGACTCCTGACATGGCGCCATGGTTGTTGTGGTGTCAGGACCGCGTTTTCGTTTCGTATTTCAGTGTCTGGTTGGTGCCGGGGTAGCGGGTTGCGGTGTTGGTGAGGTGGTCGCAGAGCTCGGTG